>DATBAE010000009.1:0-66357 GCA_036271655.1 Solirubrobacteraceae bacterium | reverse complement strand
GACTCAACTCTCCGCGATCTGTGGCTGACCCTCGATCTGCGGAGCAGCGAGACGCTGCTGCTCGCAATGGGAATACGCGACAGCCATCTCCTGAATGTCGTTCTTCGTGACCGCGACATACCCAACGAGCCCGACAAACACAGCAAGCGCGATCAGGCTGACCGTCCCGTCACCAAGGCCAAGGCCCGTCTGCGCATGCGGCTTGCCAAACCAATCAGCAAACGACGCGCCCAGCGGCCGCGTCACGACATACGCAGACCAAAACGCCAGGACCGGATTCAGCGCCGAACGCCACCAAGCCAACGCCGGAACCGCAATCACAACCGCGAACAAAACGACCGACGAGAAAAACCCAAGGTTGAACTGAATCGCGGTGAGATCACCCGCAGCAGTACCAAGCGCAAACGTCGCGAGCACCGCCGCCCAATACAACGTCTCGCGACGCCGCGTCACGATGCTATGGATCGACAGCGTCCCCTCACGCCGATGCCAACACCAAAACACCACAGCGACAACGATCGCAAAAAACGGCGTCGTGACCGAATACGACAAGCTCGCACCATCACGCAACCCATCAGCAACCATCGTGCCAAACACCGCGACCATCATCACCGCAAACCAATACACCGGCGCGCGATACACACGAACACGAAACTGCAACCACAACGCAAACGCCAACCCAAACACACCAACCGCACCCGCCAACGGGACGCTGCGCTGCCCAAGCGCGTCGGACATCGCCTCACCCATCCCAGTCGTCAGGATCTTGATGACCCAGAACATCGCGGTGATCTCCGGGACCTTCGCGGCCAGCGGCTCGAGACCCTCAGCCTTCACAACAGAAAAACGAAACAATTGCATCCTTCCTTCTCAACGAAGACAGCCGCGATGGCTCAGCTCGGGGGAACAACACGCTGAGCGCATGCGGCGAGATTCGCCACGAACCATCCGCTAGCTCTCGGCGTTGGGCGCTACGAGCCCTTGGTCGTAGGCATAGATGACGATCTGGACCCGGTCGCGCAGGTCGAGCTTGGCCAAGACGCGCCCGACGTGGGTCTTGACGGTGGCCTCGGAAAGCACGAGCTCGTCGGCGATCTCGGCGTTCGAAAGCCCGCGCGCGACCGCCAGCAGCACCTCGTTCTCACGCGGCGTCAGATGCTGCAGACGCCTGTCCGCGGCTCCCTGCGCCGCCGGGAGCTGATGAGCGATCGTCGCCAGGAGCCGGCGGGTCGTGCTCGGGGCAACGACCGCGTCACCGCTGGCGACCGCGCGGATCGCCGACAGCAGGTCCGACGGCTGGGCGTCCTTGAGCAGGAAGCCGCTCGCGCCGGCGCGCAACGCCGCATGTGCGTACTCATCGAGGTCAAACGTCGTGAGGATGATCACGTGCGCGTTGCTGCCGCCACCGACGAGGACGCGGGTGGCCTGCACCCCGTCCATGACCGGCATCCGGACGTCCATCAGGATCACGTCCGGCTCGAGGATCCCCGCGAGTGCGACGGCCTCGGCACCGTCGGATGCCTCACCGACGACAGCGAGGTCGGGCTGCGCGTCGAGCACCATGCGAAAGCCCATCCGCAACAACTCCTGGTCGTCGGCCAGCAGAATTCGCGTGCTCACGCGGACACCAGCGCTTCGCTGAGCGGCACAACGAGACGAACGCGCCAGCCACCACCCGGCCGCGGGCCGGCTTCGATCTCACCGTCGTAGACGGCCGCGCGCTCACGCATCCCACGCAGCCCGGCGCCCGTGCTGCCGCCGGCATCGCTGGGAGCACCGCCGCGGTCGGTTATGTGGACCTCGAGCGCGGTGGCCGTATGACGCACGGTGAGCTTCGCCGTGGCGCCGGGCCCGGCGTGCTTGATCGTGTTTGTCAGCGCCTCCTGGACGATGCGGTAGATCGCGAGCTGCAGTCCCGGCGGCGGCGGTGCCTGCGGCGCACCAGAGATCTCATAGCCGACCGACAGCCCGGCTGAGCGGACCTGCGCGACGAGCGCGTCGAGCTCGCCGAGCCCAGGCTGCGGCGAGCGGTCGCCGTTGTCGTCCTCCTCGCGCAGCACCCCGAGCAGCCGCCGCATCTCGGTCAGCGCCTGACGCCCCGTGCGCGCGAGGTTGCCCATCGCCTCCTCGGCACGGTCCGGGTCGTCGCGCACCGCGTACCCGGCGCCATCGGCGAGCGCGATCATCACCGACACGTTGTGAGCGACGATGTCGTGCATCTCGCGCGCGATCCGCGCCCGCTCGAAGGCCGCCGACAGCCTGCCCTGTTGGTCTCGCTCATGCTCCAGGCGCGCCGCGCGCTCCTCGAGCGTCGCGACGAGCGCCCGCCGATTGCGCGTGCTCATCCCGAGCACGGTCGCTGCAGTCGCGAGGCCGGACAGGCCGACGAAGGCCCGCACGTCGTTGCCCGCGCCCCAGCGTGCGAGCGCGAGCACGACGCCGCCCTCGACGACCGAGGCGGCAAGGAGCGCGATGCTCGTCGGCTGCGACACCGCGACGGTGTAGAGCGCGACGAGCAGCGCCGCATCGCCGAACGCCCGCACATCGAGCTGCCATTGCGCAAACGCGACGAGCGCGATCACGCCGAACACCTGGATCGGCCAGCGACGGCGAAGTAGCAACGGCAGCACCAGCGCGACGCTGAACGCCCGCGCGCCGGAGGTCGTTGGCAGATCGCCGATCCGCGAGGCGAAGACCGGCAACAGCATCACGGCGACGAGCACGACGTCGCCGACGAGCGGGCGGCGTCGCAGCAGCGCCAGCACACGCTGCAGGACGTCAATCATCGTGCGCGACAGCCGGCTCAAGTCTGCGTCAGACGTCGCGGCGGGCGAGCTGGACCGCAGCGGCCGCGATGACAAGCGCGGCGTAGCCGCAGAAGACCGCGAAGCCGACCCAAGTCGAGAGGTGGTGGGGGTCCTCGAACGTGCTCGTCGTGACGGTAAAGCCCGCGTTGAGCGGCAGGTACGGGCTGATCGCATCGCCGATGCTCGACGGCAGCAGCGCAGTGATGCCCGGCAGGACGAACAGCAGCCCGACGAGCGCCGCGATCCCGCCCGCGGTGTTGCGCACGAGCGCACCGAGGCCGACGCCGAGCGCGCCGAGCACGGTCAAAAACAGCGCCGTACCGATGACCGCACGCAGCGCGTGCGGATCGCCGATCGCATGATCGACGTGATGTGAGGCGACGATCGCCTGTACCGCGAAGAACGAGATGAACGTCGCGACAAGCATCAGCACGAACGTGACCGCCGCGAACACGCCGAGCTTCGCCCACAGCACCGGCAGGCGTCGCGGCACGGCCATCGCGCTCGAGCGGATCATCCCCGTCGCGTACTCGCCAGAGATGATCAGCACGCCGAGCACGCCGATCGCAAGCTGGGCGAGGTGATAGCCGCCGACACCCGTGTCGATCGAGTCATAGATCGCCCGGTCGTGCAGGCTCATGTGCGTCCAGCGCCCCATCTGGACGCTGGAGATGATGATGCCGAGCGCGACCATCGCAGCGAACGCGGCAAGCAGCGACCAGCGCGTCGAGCGCAGCGACCACAGCTTCGTCCACTCCGACCGCGCGACACGAGACTGCGTGACGGTTCCGCGAAATGCCGCCGGGGCGCTGATCGTCGTCGTACTCACGCCGCCAGCTCCAGCTCGTCGGCAGCCGGCGGCTCGGCTTGTGTGCGGTACTCGACCGCATCTCCCGTGAGATCCATGTACGCGTCCTCCAGCGAGGCCCGCAGCGGAATCAGCTCATGCAGGATCAGCCCATTCGCAGCAGCCAGCTCACCGATCCGCGCCGACGGCACGCCGTGCACCTCGAGCACATCGCTCTCGGCGCTGTGGATGCGCACCCCGTCGCCAGCGAGCGCCTGGCGCAACGCGACGACCTGCGGCGAGCGCACGCGCACCGCCGCGTCGGCGGATGCCTTCGCGACGACGTCCTCGACAGTCGTGTCGGCGATCAGCCGCCCGCGTCCGACAATCACGAGGTGCTCAGCGGTCTGCGCGATCTCACTCATCAGATGCGACGACAAGAACACCGTGCGACCCTCCGCGGCGAGCCGCCGGAGCAGCGTCCGGATCCACAGGATGCCCTCCGGATCCAGGCCGTTGGACGGCTCGTCGAGGATCACGATCTGCGGATCGCCGAGCAACGCCGCCGCGATCCCGAGACGCTGACCCATCCCCAGCGAGAAGGCGCCGACGCGTTTGCTCGCGACCTCCGCCAGCCCGACGAGATCGATCACCTCCTGCACACGGTCACGGCCGATCCCGTGCGTCTGCGCCATCGCCAGCAGATGGTTGAACGCCGAGCGACCGGTGTGGATCGCGCGGGCCTCGAGCATTGCGCCGACCTCATGCAACGGCGCTTCGAGATCGTGGTACGCACGACCGTTGACGCGCGTTGTCCCGCTCGTCGGCGCGTCCAGGCCGACGATCATGCGCATCGTCGTCGACTTGCCGGCACCGTTGGGCCCCAGAAAGCCGGTCACGGTTCCGGGCCGCACGACGAAGCTCACGTCATCGACGGCCAGCTTCTCGCCATAGCGCTTCGTCACGTGCTCGACTTCGATCATGTCCCGATCATCCGCCTCGCCGCCGCGCTTGACCATGCGTCGAAGGGACCGACCTGGGGCACGCACACTGCTCCCAAGGTCGCACATCGGACACGGCGCAGGTCGCACATCTCAGAAGTCATGTCGAGGCACCATCGCGCACCGAACCTGAATGGCGCCTGTACACGTAGCGTCCTCGGCGGGTGCTCACCACGCGCTTCATCCAGATTGCCCGCCGGTCGCAGATCCCAGCGGTCGCCCTGCTCGTCGCCGGCTGGCTACTGCTACTGCTGGCCGGCTACGTCGCCGGTCGCCTCGTCACCGACGCCGCCCCGGCCTGGGACGCCCGCATCGGCGCTGCGATCCACGGGACCCGCGGCACACCACTCACGCACGCCATGCAGGCGATCAGCGCCCTCGGCTCGCCTGTCGTCCTCGACACCGTCTTCATCTCCGTGATCACGTTCCTGCTGGTCCAAAGGCGCGTCCAAGACGTTCGCTTCCTCGCCCTCGCAAGCTCAGGAGCCGTGCTCCTCGAGCGACTTCTCAAACAACTCGTCGACCGCCCACGTCCGGCCGGCACGCACCTCGTCTCGGCCCACGGCCCAAGCTGGCCATCCGGACACGCGAGCAGCACGCTGGCGCTCTATGGCGCACTCCTGATCCTCGCGCTGGCTGATCGCCGCGAGCGTGGTCACGAGAGCCGGCGGGTGCTACGCGCCCTGATCGCGGCCGGCGCGGCGTTGGTCGTGCTGATCGGCCTGTCGCGCATCTATCTCGGCGTCCACAACCCGAGCGACGTCACGGCGGGGTGGATCATCTCGGGGACTTGGCTGACAATGCTCACGGTCATCACACGGCACCCACAACGATGGTGCCGTAAAGGGCGTTTGACGGGTGCAGAGGGGCCGGGCACGACATCGCCCGGTCAGCGCCAACGCAATGCCCACCTCGCAGCGTTCCCGCCGATCGTCCCGTCGCACACCTAGACACGCGTGTCCGCTGTCACAGAACGCGCCCGTTTGTCATACAAGGGATTGGATGCATCGCCCAACCGATCAGGAGCTGCTTGTCAGCGCACGCACGGACGCGGATGCGTTCGGCTTGTTCTATGACCGCCACGTGCGCGCCGTCTACGGGTACTTTCGCCGTCGCGCCGGATCTGTGGAGAGCGCGTTCGACCTGACCGCCGAGACGTTCGCAGCGGCACTGCAATCGGTCGGCCGCTACGAGCCCCGTCCGGAGCCCGCGCGCGCCTGGCTGTTCGCGATCGCCCACAACGTCATGTCGGAGTCGCGCCGCCACGGCGTCGCAGACGACAAGGCCCGGCGTGCGCTCGAGATGCAGCCGATCGTCCTCGACGACGAAGAGGCCGAGCTTCTCGAGCGCGACCAGGCTCACACCGCGCTTGCGGCGCTCGACGAGCTGCCAACGGAGCAGCGCGAGGCCGTTCGCGCACGTCACATCGACGAGCTCGAGTACGCCGAGATCGCCCAGCGCGTGCGCTGCTCGGAGAGCGTCGTGCGCCAGCGCGTCAGCCGTGGATTGCGCGTGCTGCGCACGCGGCTTCAGGGGGCTCCTAGTGACTGACCACCCCTTCGACGTCTTGCGGCACGAGCTCACCGACGCCGCGCGCCGTCAGGTCACTATGCGTCGCCCGACAGGCCGTCCGCGTCGCCGGATCGCACTTGCGACGCTGGGGGCCGTGCTGGGGATCAGCGCGGCCGCCTGGGCGGGCGGCTCGCTGCTGTTGAACGGCAGTCCCGTCGCCTTCCGTTACGCGGCACCGCCGTCGCCGGATCGCCACTACGGGACCACGGTCGCGAGCAGCATCAAACTGCTCGCCGACGACGTGCACGATCCCGACGGTGGCCTCCCGTGGGGCATGCGGGCCTTCACGACGACGCGCGGCTTTGGCTGCATCCAGGTCGGCCGGGTGCAGGAGGGCAAGCTCGGGGTGCTGGCACTCGTACGACGAGGCAGCTCGAGCCTCGCCGGTCGCGGCGAATTCCACGAGCTGCGGCCCGGCGTGCTCTCACAGGGGACCACCTGCCTGCCGCTCGACGGCGGTGGCCATACGTTCGTCGCCCTGCACCTGCTGGCGACGACCGACGCGGTGCCCGCCAGCTGCTTCTTCGGGGTGCCCGGGGCCGGGGCGCCGATGTGCGTCGGCCACGACGTTCGCACGATCGACGCCGGGTTGCTGGGGCCGCGGGCCGAGTCGATCGCGTTTCGTCTCGACGGCAAGGCCCGCACCAGCAGGACGCTCGGCAACGTCGGTGGGTATCTCATCGTTCAACGACCAGTCATGCCGGTGACACGATCGCGCATGTTCGGACGGCGGATCGTCAAGCTCGCGGCCGAGACGCCGATCGCCCTCACTCCCGCGTCGGCGGTGATCACGAAGGTTGCCTACCGCGACGCGCAACCGTGCGAGGTCCATGCCACGACGAGTCCGCGGGGCGCCTGCCCCGACCCGCCGGGCTTCGCGCTCATTCCCCAGCCGACCACGGAGGCCGTGCGCACGACGATTCACGCGTTCGCCGCGCCCAACCGGCGCGGTATCCGGCTGCGCTTCCGAGCGCGGGCCGCCGTCAACGACGGGCGCAGCGCCTACAGCGTCATGATCACGTTCCCGGGTCCTCCCTGCCCGGTGCAGCACCTGCCGCCTGCCGAGCGTGCGCGGTTCGCCGGCAAGACGTGCTCCGCTGAGAGCTTCGGCACCCAGCTCGACCGCAACGTCGCGGCCGGAGAGCAGATCCGTACGACGATCGACGTTCCGAACATCGGCAGGCATCACCGACCGGCCCTACGCCCGGGCGTCTACCGCGTCGACGTCTCCTATCGCGTCCAGCCGCCCCGGCCGCGCCTCACAGGAAGCCTCGCCTATCCGGGATACGAGGTCGGCAGCACACGCGTAGTCGTGAAGTAGACGCGGCCGGACTGCCCCTATCGGCTCCGCTGGAGGACTGGCCGGACCCGTTTGTGTCACATCCGGTGTTCGTCGCGCAACATGACAACTGATGGCAAGCGATGCGGACGAAGACGGCGTGCTCCTGCGACGGATGGCGATGGGCGACGATCGTGCGTTTACGGTTTTCTACAGGCGCCATCTCGACTCCGTGGTGGCGTACTTGCGCCGCCGGGTCCGCGATCCGGAGCTTGCAGTCGACCTGGCGGCGGAGACGTTTGCCGCTGTCGTCGTCGATGCGGGCCGGTGGACGGGTGATGGCCCGGCGACGGCGTGGGTGTATGGGATCGCCCGCAACAAGCTGCGAGAGAGCCTGCGGCGAGGACGAGTCGAAGACGGCGCTCGTCGGCAGCTGGCGCTGGAGCCGCTCGTCGTCGACGATGCGGACCTCGCCCAGGTGGACAACCGGGCCGCTGCAGGCGACCCGGTATTGGACGCCGCGCTGGCGCAGCTGCCCGAAGCGACGCGTCGCGCGCTACTCGCGCGCGTCGTTGAGGAGCGCGAGTATCAAGACATCGCGGCTGAGCTTGCATGCTCGCCGCAGCTGGTGCGGCAGCGGGTGCATCGTGCGCTCAGCCGGCTGCGGGCCCGGCTCGAGGCGGCTCGATGACCGACGTGTTCGACGATCTGGAGCGCGATCTGGCCACAGCAGTGCGTCTCAAGGCCGGTCGGCGGCCGCGACGAGCGCGCCGCGGCAGTGCTCTAGTCCTCACGGCCACGCTGCTTGTCAGCGGCGGCGCGTTGGCCGCGACTGGTCTCGTGCCGTCCGGCAGCCCCGTGCCCGAGTACGACGCTCACAACACTCCGACGACTGGGCCCGGGGTCGTCGAGGGTCATGCGCGGATTCTTCCCCTCCGAGCGGCCGACCCGGAAGGCGGTCCGCCGTGGGCGCTTCGCACCTTTCGCAGCACCCGCGGTTTGGACTGCGTCCAGTTCGGCCGCGTCCAGGCCGGACGCTTCGGCCTCGTCACAGCCACCGTTGGTGAGCCAGACCACGTCGCGTTTCGCGAACTGCGCGCCGTGCCTGGCGTCAACAGCCTGTGCAGCGGAGTCTCGCGCGACGGTCTGGCCGTCATACGCGGCCTGCGACAGGTCGTGATCACCGGTGGCGCCAGCGACCCGCACCGCTGCCCCTCCCACAAGCCACACGGCGACTGCCCGATCACCGCCGTCCGGATCCTGCGCTATGGGCTGCTCGGCCCCCAGGCCCGCACAGCCCGATACGTCGCCGCGGACGGCACGGTCCTGCGCCGCATGAAGATCCGTGCCGACACCGGCGGGGCCTATCTCTTCGTGACCGCGACCGACCCAATCCCATTCCGGCTTCGCGACGAGCGGCAACGACGGCTTGGCGACATCGTGCAGCGAACGCTCGCCGACGCACAGCGACGCGGCGTCCCACCGCAGCAGGCAATCCGCAACGCCACGCGCGACGCTCGCCGCCTCCGATCCGTGACATCCACGCTTCGCGTCAGCGAAACCATCGTCGCCGGCTTCGCCAACGGCGCGAACATCCGCGTCGCCGGCAGAGGCCGCAGCCCAGATCCGCTGCCCGGCGTGACACCGCGCCGTAGCGCTCCTGCCAGCTCGGTGCGCGCGCCGCTGACCGTCACCCGCTTGGCCGATGGCAGCCGATCGGCGTTCCGCCTGCGCGTGGACGCGCCTGTCGCCATCCGCCGCGCCGACCGCCACTACACCCTGACGGTCACCGGACCCAGCGGCCCCGACTGCGCGCGAGCGATCCCCAAGGGCGGACCTGCGACGACGCGCGACATCGCGCGCGGTGAAGCGGTGACCTTCGTCGTGTCGCCCCGCTACGCAGGCGAGCAGCGCGACACATGGTGCCCCGGCACCTTCACGGCCCGCATCGGCTACCAAACCCCCGGCACCGACTTCGCCGGACTTCTCGTCGCCACCCACCGATTCCATGTGAGCTGACCGGTGGGTCCGCGACGTGATGGCGTGGTGCAACGTCGACGTTCGTCACGCCTGCCGAAGACTGCGGGTCCCGGAGTCCCGACTACGCGCCGGTGGTGAGCACTACTCGGAAGCGGGCGTCGCCGCTCATCATGTGCGCATAGCCCTCGGATGCGCGCTCGAGTGGATAGGTCTGGATCAACGGGCGCACGTCCTGCAGGACGCTGAAGCGCATCGTGTCCTCCGAGTCCTTGGACGTCCCGGATGCGTGACCGATAACCCCGGTGCTCCCGGGGATGAGCGCGAACGGCGGGATCTTCATCGGATCCGGCGAGGCTCCGACGACGATCATCCGACCGCGCGGACGCAGGCCGCCGATGACCGAGCTCATCGCGTCCGGCGCGGTGACCGTCGCGACGATCGTTGCGGCGCCGCCGAGCGCCTGCAGCTCCGCGCTGACGTTTTCGGCGGTGGAGTCGATGTAGTGGTGCGCGCCGAGTGCAAGCGCCTGCTCGCGCTTGCCGGTCCCGCGGGCGATCGCGACGGTCTCGAAGCCCATCCGGCGGGCGAACTGGACCCCCAGGTGACCGAGGCCGCCGACGCCGAGGATCGCGACGACATCGCCTGGACGGGCACCGCTCTCGCGCAGCGCGTTGTACGTGGTGATGCCCGCGCACAGCAGTGGCGCGGCGTCCTCGGCGGAAAGCTCGTCAGGAATCAGCGCGAGCGCGGCCTGCGGCACGATCACGTGATCGGCGTACCCGCCGTCGTAGGCGATGCCGGGCACGAGCCCGTTCGCGCAGCTGATGAGATCACCGCGGCGGCACGGATCACAGTGCCCGCAGTTGCCGCCGAACCAGCCGACGCCGACGCGCTGCCCGATCTCCCACGGGAAGACGTCCGCGCCGACCACCTCGATGCGGCCCGCGATCTCGTGCCCCGGCACCCGCGGGTACTCGAGCCCCGGCATGCCGTAATCGACCGTGAAGGCGTCGGAATGGCAGACGCCGCATGCCTCGACGCGGACGAGGACCTCGCCGCGGCCTGGCTGGCGCAGCTCGCGTTCGACCAGTTCGAGCCCCGCGCCGGGACCGGAGACCTGCATGACTCGTGTGGTTGTGCTCATGGTTGACAGCAAAGCAGGCCCGTCACGGGCTGGTGTCTCGTCCCCGAGCGCAGCGGAGCGCCCGTATGACCCATGGCTTGCCTACGGGCAGTCAAAAACCGTGAGCGTCCCGCGGCCCGACACAGATGTCCCTGGAGCACCACCGCGCCGGTCGACGGCGCCGGGGCCGAGCGCGCGATCCACGATCTGCTCGTCGCGCTCGGCCGCGACGTGAGCGATCCAGGGCTGCGCGAAACGCGGCGACGCGTGGCCGCCGCCTTCGCCGAGCTGCTCTGCGGCGAACCGGTCACGCTGACGACGACCTCGGCCCTGCTGGGACTGCTGCGCGACGACGCGCGCACGCGCAGCGAGTTCCTCGCGCTGGCCCGGGGCTGACGCGCCGCGCGCGTCACCCGCGCGCGCGTCTGCGAGGCTGAACGTCGTGACCGCACCGTCGCGCCGCCCCTACGCCGCTCGCATGCCGCCGGTCGACCGGCGCCGGCAGCTGCTTGACGCCGCACTTCGCATCATCATCCGCGACGGCTACGGCGCCGTGTCGATCGAGACGATCGCCCGTGAGGCCGATGTCTCGCGACCTGTCATCTACGGCGTCTTCGAGGGTCTCGGCGACCTCCTCGGCGCGCTACTCGATCGCCAGGAGCGGCGCGCGCTCGCCCAGCTCAGCGCCGCCCTGCCGGCGGCGCCGGGCGAGCAGGATCCCGGCGAGTTCGTCGTTGGGTTCGTCCGCTCGATGGTCGAGGTCGTCGCCAACGATCCCGACACCTGGTATCCGGTGCTGCTACCGCCGGACGGCACGCCGGGCGTCGTCCGTGAGCGGATCGAACGCGACCGCGACCGCGTGCGACAGCAGTTCGAGGGCTTGCTGGCGTGGGCGCTCGAGCGCCGTGGCGGCCCGGCGAGCGCAGACCTCGAGCTCGCGTCGCACTCCCTCCTCGTCGTCGTCGAGCAGTGGGGCCGCCTCGTCCTCAAGGACCCGGCGCGCTACACGGCGCAGCGTCTGGCCGAGTTCGTGGAGGGCTTCCTCGGAGCGATCCCGCCGTCGGAGCGCTAGCGCGATCGCGGACTCCGGCGGGCCCTTGACAGCAAAAGCTACGCGTGTGTAGGATTACTTGTGCGAATCATCACCAGTCGACCGGAGTCGAGGATCCATGTCACGTACATCGCGCAAGGCCAACGCAGTCGAGCCGCACGAGGACTACGGCTTCTTCGGACCGGACTCCGTGACGTGGCGCGTCTGGCGCTACCCGACGTCGCTGACGGTGGGATTCCAGCGCGCCGTGGTCATCGAGGAGCTCGACCCGGCGCTGATCGCGGCCGTCGACCATTCCGGCGGCGTCCGCTCACGGCCGCGGACGCGCTATGACCGCACGCTCTGCTACTTCGCACGGGTGGCCTTCGGCGATACCCGCTCGACGTCGAAGGCCGCCGACATCCTCGTCAAGGTCCATTCGAAGGCGATCGGGATCGAGCCGCTGAGTGGCAACCGCTACGACGCGAACGACCCCCACTCGCAGCTCTGGATCCACCTCACCGCCTGGCACTCGATCCTCTACGCCTACGAGCGCTACGGCCCCGGCAAGCTGTCCGCCGAGGACGAGGCGAGCTACTGGGAGGACTGCGTCACGGCCGCCGAACTGCAGACCTGCGATCCGGCCGACGTTCCCCGCACGCGCGACGGCATCCGCGAGTACTTCGAGCAGATGCGCCCGCGCCTCGCCGGCTCGGAGGCCGCGCAGTCGATGATGGACTTCCTGCTCAACGGCGAGGTGATGTTCCCGCCGACGCCGCGCGCCCTCCGGCCGCTGATGTGGACGATCAACAAGTCGATGCGGATCGCGACGATCGCCACCCTGCCGCGCTGGATGCGCAAGATGGCCGGCATCCACCAGTCGCGCCTGATGGACGCGCTGATCCGGCCGGTGATGATGGTCAGCTACCGCCTCGTGCATGCCAACCGGCATGTCGAGCTCGCGGTCCTCGGCCTCATGTCGCCGTCGACGCGCGGCGTCATGGAGCCGGTCTTCCTCGACGTCGTCCCGGAACGCGAGGAGACGCTGACGCCCGCGCAGGCGCGCGAGCGCTACGGCTACGACAAGCCGTCTGAGGCACACCTCCAGTGGCGCGAGCGCCAGCAGGCACGTATCCACGGCGGCGAAGCCACGAGCGACGCGGGCCTCGTCGAGTCCGAGTCGCTGCTCGGCGCGATGGCATGACCCGCCGGATCCGTTCCAAGCCCGCCGCTGTGCTCGTGGCGCTGCTCGGCACCACCGCACTGGCGGCGTGCGGCGGCTCGTCGTCTGGCTCCGGCGGGGCGTCTGGCGACCCGGCCGCCAGCCACGCCGCCGCTCAGAAGCTCATCGCGCAGGCGATCGCCACAAACCCGAAGGCGAGCTCCGGCCGGATCGACGGCACGATCGACCTCAAGATCAAGGGCGTCCCGCGCTTCAAGGGCACGACCGAGGTCACCGCTGACGGCGCCTACAACCTGCCCGACGGCGCGTCGGTACCGGATTTCACGGTCGACGTCGGGCTGACGCTCGCCGGCGGCGGGATTGGCGGCACGCTGCTGCTTGCCGACAGCAAGGGCTACATCAAGCTCGGCGAGACGGGCTACAAGCTGCCCGACTCGATCTCCCAGAAGATCGTCGCCCCGGCGGCGAACGCCGACAACGGGCTGACGAAGACCGCGGCGATGTTCTACATCAACCCGCAGAACTGGCAGGAGGATGCGCATCTCGTCGGCAGCGGGACGGTGGCGGGCGAGAGCGTGCAGGAGATCACTGCCAAGATCCGTCCCGACCGCTTCTTCGCCGACATCGCCCGGCTCACGCACCTGCTCACGCTGCTGCACGTGACCCAGGCGACCGGTCTGCCGACGGTGCTCGGCCCGAAGGTGCGCGCCGCACTCGTGCGCTCCGTCACGGTCGCGAAGGGCGAAGTCTGGATCGGCACATCCGACCACGTCCTGCGCAAGGCGCACCTGACGGGCACGATCGTCGTCGCCAAGCGCGACCGCAAGCTGCTTGCCGGCGTCACCGGCGGCGCGCTTGACGCAACGATCAATGTGTCCGACGTCGGCGATCCGCAGACGATCACCGCGCCGACGCAGCTTGGCTCCTACAGCGCGCTGCAGCTCAGCCTCTCCGCGCTCGGCGAGGCCGTCCGCAAGCAGGCCCGCGGGCAGTAGGCGCGAGGCCGCCCGCGGTGTGCGGGCGGCCTCCGATACCCGTCCAGTCGCTTGCCATCTCGTATGCGACACGGTACGATGACACATAGATCGGTGCAACACACCCCGCGCCGTTCACATGCTGGGAGGAGCTCGCCGATGCCCGTGCCGATCCGTGTGAAAGTCCTCGTCGCGCTCGCGCCGCTTGGGGCGGCCGCAGCACTCGCGGCCTGCGGCGGCTCGTCCGATCGCAGCGACACCTCCACCCCCGCCACACGGCACGCGGCGGCCGAGCGGATCATCGCGCAGGCGATCGGCACGAACCCGAAGGCGAGCTCAGCGCACATCGACGGCACGATCGACCTCGACGTCAAGGGCGGCACGCGCTTCAGCGGCAAGACGCAGATCACCGCCGACGGCGGGTATGAGCTGCGCGACGGCGCCACCGTGCCCGACGTCGATGTCGACGTCGACGTCGCCCTCGGCAGCGGCGCGCTCGGAGGCACGCTCCTCGTCGCCGACGGCACCGGCTACATCAAGCTCGCCAACAGCGGCTACAAGCTGCCGGACGCGATCTCCAAGACGCTTGTCGCGCCGGCCGCCGCCGCGCACAACGGGCTCACGAAAACGGGCGCGATGTTCTACATCAACCCGCAGAACTGGCAACGCAACGCACGGCTCGTCGGCAACACGACCGTAGCCGGCGAGCCGGTCCAGGAGATCACGGCAGAGGTCCGGCCCGAGCGGGCCTTCGCGGATCTCGCTCGGCTCGTGCACTTCCTGACGCTGATCCGAGTGACGCAGGCGATCGGCCTGCCGACCGAGCTCACGCCGAAGATGCAGGCTGCGCTCGTGCGCTCCGTCACGGTCGCGAAGGGCGAAGTCTGGATCGGCACATCCGACCACGTCCTGCGCAAGGCGCACCTGACGGGCACGATCGTCGTCGCCAAGCGCGACCGCAGGCTCCTGCTCGGCGCCACGAGCGCCACGCTCGACGCGACGATCGACGTCTCCGACGTCGGCGATCCGCAGCCGATCATCGCGCCGACGCAGCTGAACCCGTACAGCTCGCTGCAGCTCAGCCTCTCGGCACTGGCCGAGGCCGCCCGCCGTCAACAAAGGAGCGCACGATGAGCGCCACCGCTTCGATCGCGTCCGACGCTCCCTCGCTCGTCGTCGACGCCGTCAACAAGCGCTTCGGCGACCGGCAGGCGGTGCGCGACGTCAGCTTCCAGGTCGCGCGCGGCGAGCTGCTGGCGATCATCGGGCCCAACGGCGCCGGCAAGACCACGCTGCTGTCGATCCTCGGCGGCGTGCGCGAGGCCGACAGCGGGACGGTCCGCCAGCAGGGACCCAACGCCGACAAGCGGATCGGGTGGGTGCCACAGCAGACGGCCATCTACGCGAAGCTCACGGTGGCGCAGAACCTGCGCCTGTTCGCGCGCCTCGAGAAGGTTCCCGACCCTGCCGCGACCGTCGAGCGGATGCTCGACCAGACCGGGCTGAAGGAGCGCGCGAACGACGAGCTCGGCAGCCTGTCCGGCGGCAATCGCCAGCGCGTCAACATCGCCGCGGGCCTGCTCGCCGACCCGCCCGTGCTGCTGCTCGACGAGCCCTCGGGCGCGCTCGACCCGCGCCAGCGCAAGCGCCTCTGGGGCTTCATCCGCGGGCTGACGGAGCGCGGGACGAGCGTCGTCTTCTGCACGCACGACATCAGCGAGGCCGAGCGTCACGGCGACCGCCTGCTCGTCCTGGCCGACGGAGAGCTTTTGTTCGACGGCACCCCCGCGACCCTCAAGGCACAGGCGGCGGCGAGCGACCGCGAGGACCTCGAGCAAGCGTTCGTCAACTTCCTGCGGACGAAGGGACACTGAGATGCGCTGGCTATTGCTCAAGGACCTGCAGATCCTGCGCCGCTCGAAGCTGCTCGTCGGGCTGCTGATCATCTATCCCATCGCGATCGCCACGCTGATGGGCTTCGCGCTGTCCAGCGGGCCCGACAAGCCGCGCGTCGCCTATCTCAACCAGGTGCCCCCGAACCGGGCGACGATCAGCCTCGGCAAGCAGAAGATCAACATCCGCGCGTACACGAGCCAACTGCTGAGCGCGATCGAGCAGGTACCGGTCCTCAACCGCGACCAAGCGATCCAGAAGGTCCGCTCCGGAGCGGTGCTGGCCGCGTTGATCATCCCGCCCGACTTCGCGCAGAAGCTGTCCGACGGCGGCTTTTCGCGCGCGAGCATCCAGGTCATCTACAACGGCGACGCGCTCAAACAGTCGTTCGTGAACTCGACGATCACCTCGAAGCTCGCGCTCGCCGACGCCGCCCTGTCGAGCCAGGTCACGCGGCTGGCGTCGGGCTACATCGACGTCCTGCTCAACGGCGGCGCGATCGACGTGCTCGGCACGCACTTCCCGATCCTCGGCCTGAAGGAATCCACGCAGCGGATCGACGAGGTGCTCGCAGATCATCCAACGGCGGCGAACAGGCGCCGGCTGGCGCCTGTGCAGAAGTTCGCCCATCTTGCGCTCGCCAACTCCGACCGCGCGACCGCCGTGCTGCAGACCGTCCAGCGCCCGGTCGAGGTGCAGCAGACCGTGCTGAGCGGGCGCCGCACGCCGCTCGACACGTTCGCGGTGGCCGTCGCCGTGACGGTCTCGCTGATGTTCGTCTGCGTCCTGCTCGCATCTGGCCTGCTGGCGCTCGAGCGCGAGGAGAACACGTTCTCGCGGCTCGCGCGCGGGCTCGTGCGGCGCGGCCATCTGCTGATCGAGAAGGTCGTGCTGGCGGCGGCATGCTCGTTCGCCGTGACGCTCGTGATGCTGCTCGGAGTCAGCATCTTCGTGCCGTTGGACATGGCGCGGGTAGGGCTGTGGCTGCTGGCGCTCGGGGGCGCAGCGCTCGCGTTCGCAACGCTCGGCGTCGCGATCGGCTGCCTGGCGCGCGAGGTGCGGGTCGCCTCGCTGCTGGCGTTCGGCCTCTCGCTGCCGCTCGCCTTCCTCGCGCTCGTGCCGAGCGGCGGCGTCTCCCCCGCGCTCTATGACGTCATCCGCGTGATCTCCGCCGTCTTCCCCTTCAAGCCGGCGCTGCAGGCGATCGACGCAGCGGTCAACGGCTCGTCGCCGGGCATCGGCCAGGCGCTCGCCCATCTCGCGGCGCTGATCGTCGTGTTCGGCGCCGCTGCGCGCGCGGGACTGCGGCGCTTCGCCTGAGCCCACATTGCGCCGCGGTTAAGGTGCGGACCTGGCGCAATGTGACACCACCTTTGCTGCGAGGATCGGCGCGAGCCACTTGGCTCACGTCTCATTTCCGTTCAAGGAGATTTGCATATGACGCATCGTCGTGTCAGGGCCGTCGGCTTCGCAACGCTGGGCATCACTGCCGCCTTCGCAACAAGTGCGGCCGCGGCCAGTGCTCCGACGATCACGTCGGTGAAGGAGACCGTCAGCGGCAAGCACGTCACCATCACCGTCAAGACGAAGTACTTCACGATCGACGCGAAGGACGTCGGCAAGAAGCCGATCGCCGGCAAGGGTCACGAGCACTTCGCGATGGACCACGGCAAGTACGACTATCCGAAGTACTCGGGTCCGAACGGCACGCTCGCCAAGAAGCTCGGGGTCCAGGGCAAGTACTCCCCGTCGGTGACCAACAAGGTCACGTACACCGGCCTGCCGAAGGGCAAGCACACGGTGGTCGTCTACCTCGCGCGCAACAATCACGCGATGTACCCGAACAAGGCAGCGACGAAGTCGCTGACGTTCACCGTCAAGTAGCCGGTCGCGCTGTGTCCCGGGTGGGGTTCCCGGGACACGGCTGATTCGGACGAGAGGAGCGACACGCACATGCGCAAGCGACTGCTGTTCGCCCCGGTCGCGACCGGGGCGATGCTCGTGGCCGGCGGCGGCTTCGCCCTGGCCCAGCTCGGCGCCAGCCCAGCCAGTGCCGCTCAGGTCCACGTCGTGAAGTTCGGCGAGTACTTCTATCGCCCCAAGCGGCTGACGATCCACGTCGGCGATCGCGTCCGCTTCGTGAACATCGGCAAGATCCAGCACACCGTCGCCGACTCGACGAAGAGCGGCACGATCCGCAGCAAGCTGATCAAGCCCCGTCCGCTGTCACATGGCAAGTCGCAGACCGTGACCTTTCATTCCAAGGGCACCGTTTACTACCTTTGCACGTTCCATCCGCAACTGATGCGGGGGACGATCGTCGTGCGCTGATCTCGGCGGGCGCGGTGCGCGAGCAAGCGTCGCCAGGGATCACGAGATCCCGTCGAGCGCAGTGTTCGCCGCCCGCATGCGCCCGACCAGCGGGACGCCGAGCAATGACACAAGGCCCATCGCGACGAACGCGGCGGCGGGGTGATGCAGGAGGATCTGCACGATCAGCGCGACGACGAGCCCGCCGAGGTTGCCGGCCATCCAGACGATTGCGCCGGCGGTGCCCGCGGCCGGCCCGGCGAGTTGCTCCGCGGCGGTGAGCACGATCGGCAGCGCGGGCAGCAGCAAGGCTCCGACGATGACGAGGATCGCGCCGCGTCCGCCGATCCACGGCACCACACCGAGGGCGGCGCAGCCGATGGCGCTGGCGGCGACCGCCGCCGCCATGTAGCCGGGCTCCGATTGATCACGCGCGACACGTGCCGGCAGGACCGTGCAGCCGAGGACCCCGGCGATGATCATCAAGACGAGCAGAGCACCCGCGGCCGCGTCGGACACGCCGTCAGGGTGCAGGAGCGCCTGAAGCCAGGTCGCGAGCGCGACGAAGACGCCAAAGCCGATGAAGACGAGGCCGCACAGCGTCCGCATCTGCTGTGACGCCCACAACGCACGGACGGACCCCAGATGCCCGACGGGCTGCCCGTCGTACGTCGCGTCGCACTCAGTTCCGGTCTCGTGCGCGCGCCACGCGAGCAGTGGCACCACGAGCAGCAATGCCGCAATCGCGGCGAGCCCGGCTTCGATCGCGAGCAGCCGATCGAGATGACCGTGCGCACCGAGTGGCGGCCCGAGCAGGACCGCGGCCAGCATCCCGACGAAGCTTCCCGCCGAGCCGATCGCGATCCCCGTCGCCCGTTGCGGCGCCGGCAGCACCTCCGCCGCGAGCTTGCCGACGGCGCTCAGCACGACTGGCTGCGCAACGGCCACGACGACCTGGCCGACCAGCGCCCAGCCGAACGTGAGGCCGCCCAGTCGTATGAGCCCGCCGGCCGCGACGAGCACCGCCCCGGTCGCCAGCACGGGTGCAAACCAGCGGTCGAGCAGCATCCCGGCGGCGATGGCCAGGACGACGTAGAGCAGCGGGAAGATCTCCGACAACCAGCCGATCGCACTCTCCGAAACTCCGTAGGCGTGGGCCGCGTCAGTCGTGATGGCTGCATAGGTCAACCACAGCATTTGTGTCGCCGCCGCGACGAGGGCATAGCCCGCGATGATGCTCCAGCGCCTGCGCACGATGTGTGCCCCTTCCTGGGTGAACCACCGCCCGCGGCGCCGGTCTCACGTCGAGATCGTGGCAGGTCGGGGCCAAACGCAACACAGGCATTTCCGCCAATTGACGTGGCCTCCACAGGCGGTCTATCGTCGGCGGCCGTCGGGTCCTCACGGTCCCAGCCATCACAGCGAGGAGCACGTCGACGTGTCGCCCAGATTCCGCCACACCGCCGCACGTGCCGCCTGCGCGCTGGCAGCCATCGCCACCGTCACCACGTTCGGTGTGACCGCCGGCCAGGCGGGCGCCACGATGTCGAAGCGTCCGATGTCGATGTCCAAGCACCCGATGTCGATGTCCAAGCACCCGACATCAATGTCGAAGCATTCGATGCCGAACGCCAAGCACCCGCCCGCGATGGCGACACCCCCCGCGGCAATGTCGCCGATGACCGGGATGCACATGACCGACCCCCACGGAGGCCTCGCGTCAAGCGAGCAGGGATACCGCCTGAAGCTGCTGACGACGAGCGCTGCCACGACCGGGATTTCCCTGGTGCGCTTCGAGATCGTCGCGCCGGACGGCCGCCCCCAGACGTCGTACGTGCTCGATCAGACCAAGCGGCTGCATTTCTACCTCGTGCGCGAGGATCTCACGGGCTATCAGCACGTCCATCCGACGCTCGGGCGCGACGGCATCTGGCGGATCGCGCTGCACTTCGCTGCGGCCGGCCCCTACCGCGTCTACGCGGACTTCATCGCACGGGACGGCGCAGGCAAGCAGCATGCGCTCGTGCTCAGCCGGCGCCTGCATGTCCGTGGCTCCTATCACCCCATCGCGCTGCCCGCGCCGAGCACGACGATCGCCGTCGACGGGTACACCGTCGCGCTCAAGGGCACCCCCAAGGCGGGGCGCGAGACGCCGCTGTCGTTTCACATCACGCGGGACGGGCATCCGGTCGACGACCTCCAGACGTACCTCGGCACGTTCGCGCACATGACGGCGTTCAAGGCCCACCAGCTCGCCTACCAGCACATGCATCCGTTCATGCCGGCGGGCAGCCCCGCACACGGCGGCCCGGACCTCGACTTCACGGTCGACTTCGCCTCCGCGGGACGCTACCGGCTGTTCCTGCAGTTCAAGACGGGCGGCCGGCTGCACCTGGCCACGTTCGTCATCGACGTCGCGTAGGGGCACGTCGCTGCGGGCGCGGCTGGTGCTCCGCTGACACCGAATCGAATCGTCTGGGGGTGGGTTAGCATCGGTCAGGGATGGAACGCGGCGCCCGCTTCGGTGCGCCTGGACATTTGGCAAGCATGCAAGGGGATCCGATGCGCGAGAGCAGACCGGCACATACCTTCCGACGGAGGACGATCTCGATCGCGGCGATCGCCGTGACCGCCCTCGGGGCGACGAGCGCCCAGGCGCTGGCGGCGACCTTCACACCCAACAGTTCGAGCTTCCTCTTCGAGAACACAACGGCCCAGCCGGTCACGTTCACCGCGGGGGCCGACGGCCCCGTCAGCGTGACAGGCCCCGCGACCCTCGTCGGCCCAGCAGGATCTGGGCCGGCCCCAGCAGGCTTCGCGATCAACAGCGACGGCTGCGGAGCGGGCGCCACGCCCGGGGCTCCCAAGTCGATCGCCGCCAGCGGGACCTGCACGGTCAGCGTCTCGTACACCGGTCCCACCGCACCGCCGGCCGGCGCGGCCCTGAACATCAACACCGCCGACGGCACCAAGGGTGTTCTGCTGCGTGCCTACTCGGGGAAGTCGACGGTCTGCACCCCGTCCTGTGCCACCAAGGGCATGCTGACGTTCTCAAGCGTCGCCGGCACGCCACAGGTGCAGACGTTCGAGATCAAAAACGGAACGTCCGGCGCGACAAATCTGAGCAACATCGGGGTCGTCGCGACGGGTCCGTATACGGCTGACGCGAGCGGCTGCAGCGCACCGCTCGGACCCAATTTCCACTGCTCGATCATCGTGACGTTCAACCCGACTGCCGCCGGGTCCTTCCCGGGAACGTTGAAGATCACGAGCGATGACCCGATCCCCGGCCCGACGGTCACGGTCAACGGCACGGCGACGGCGCGCGCGGTAGCACCTCCGTCGCAGCTGCCCGGCACGAACATCGGTCCGGGAACGAGCCCGGGCACGTCGTCGGTTGGCAAGAAGCCGTCCGTCACCGGATTCACGTTCTCGCCGAAGTCGATCACGATCGGCGGCAAGGGCAGCTTCAAGTACACGCTGGCCGCCGCCGGCCGCTTGACGATCAAGATCGACCGCCGGCTGCCGGGCAAGAAGGTCAAGTACCAGCACCGCGGCACGCTGACCGTCGCCTCGGCCAGGCTCGGCAAGAACTCGACGGCCTTCAAGGGCAAGTTCGGGGGCCACGCGCTGCCGAAGGGCACGTATCGCGCGACGATCTCCGCGACGAACAGCCTCGGCCGCGCGATGTCCAAGACGACGACGTTCATCGTCAAGTCCAAGAAGCACTGACGGTCTCCCGTGTGGCCTGGTCCGTTCAGGTCACACGCGTAGGCCGAAGCGGACGACCGGCCCCGCCACGCGGCGGGGCCGGTCGTCGTTGTAGGCCGGATCAGACGAGGTGCAGTGGACGCGCCATGCCGGTCGCGGCGGCGCTGCGACCGGCCTCCGGCAGCGGCTTCTCCGCCACGACCTCGGCGCCGACCGTCGCAGCGTCGCCCTGCTTGGCGACGACGCAGAGCGCGACCACGAACGCACACACCGCGAGCCACGTAATCATCGTTCCTGCGAGAAGAATCATCATGTCCACTCATCGTGTCGCGCGGCAAGCCGGCTGAGGGCCGGCGGAGGCAGCTGGACGGATGATCGAGCGCGGGCGCGCGGGGTCGGCTATTCCGGCGCCGTGCCTCTTTCGTGCCGGCGGGTGTAGCGCGCGAGCGCGTCCTCGTCGGCCGACGCGTCCTTCCCGCGCGTCGTCAGCACTGCACACATCGCGACCCAGGCAGCAAGCAGCCACAGGTAGGCGTGCGGCGACAGGTCGGGGCGCAGCCGCGCGAGCTGGAACGTCACGACAAGTACGACGATCCGCACCGCGTGCGCCGCCCGGCCCTTCGCCGCCATGAAGACCCGGGTGCCGCCGAGATAGATGCCGATGCCGACGCACGCCAGGACGTACGCGATCCGCGGCGGGTCCTCGCCGAGCAGCAGGCCCACGCCGGCAGCGGTGATGAGCAGCGCGAACGACGGCAGCATGTGCCCGACCGCGAAGATCGCCTTCGCCATCGTCGGCGAGCCACCGGAGAGCTCGAGCACCTTGAGGTTGATGCGCACCGCGGAGTCGAAGTACTGCCACCACAGCCCCGCCGCCAGCAGCATCGCCGCGACGAGCGCACCCCAGCCCGCCGCCGTCGCGACGTGGCCGTCGACCGACGCCTCGCCAGCCTGCACGACGACCTCGCCGAGCAGGATGATCACGAACAGCCCGAAGCGCTCGGAGAAGTGGTGCGCGTCGAGCGCATCGGCGGGATCGGCCGGAGCGAACGCCGACAGGTCCCGTTCGCGGCGCGCCCGAGACGCAGCCGCGCGGTCGTCGGCGAGCATCTCGCGGGACTCGACGACGATCGCGATCGCCCACAGGATGTAGCGATATGGCTCCGGCACCATCGTCGACACGACGAATAACAGCGCCGAGATCAGGCACGCCCGCGTGATCCGCTTGCGCAGCAGGTCCCTGTGACCGCCGTCGACGGCATGCGCACCCGCCAGCACGAACCTCGTGGCGGCGAGGCTGAGCGCGAACACCGTGCTGTGCCCGACCGACGCCGGCTGGATCGCAACCGCGGCCACTCCTGCCGGCACGCTCCCGGCCAGGATGAGCAGCCGCTGGTGGGACTCGTCGTCACCGTGGCGGCTGTAGAGCACCGTGAAGCCGACCCAGGTCCACCACAGCGTCACGAACAGCCCAAGGGCGACCCACACACTGTGCATCTCAGGGTGCTCGACGACGAGCCGAGCCAACTGCCCGACGGCGAGCACGAAGACGAGATCGAGGTAGAGCTCGACGAAGGAGACGCGCTTGCCAGAGTCGTCCACGGCGAAGATCTTGCCGCACGTATCGCGTCGCGGCCGGAGCTCGCTGCCGGTGGCCTCCGACGGAGGTCGTCGCAGATGAGCAGCGAAGAACCCCACACCGTGGGCACGGCCGGCGACGGCAGCGCCGCGGATCATCGGCAAGGCGAAGGGAACTCAACTGATGCGCAACAGCCCGGCAGGGACGGTCAGACGACGGGCGATCCTCGCTGTGGGAAGCGCCTTCGCGCTGCTGGGCGCCACGAGCGCGCCCGCGATGGCGTCGAACGTTTCGTTTGCGCTCGCCAACGGCTCCACCAGCCTCGCCTTCGATGCCGGCCATCCGAAGCAGACAGTCGTCCTCACCGCGCTCGCGCCGGTGACCGTGACCGGCGCCGGCACACTTGTCGGGCCAGGCGGCTCGGGCGCGCCCACGACGTCCGCCTTCACCAAGGGCGCCGACGGGTGCGCGCCCGTCGCGCCCGACACGACGCGTCCCCTGGCGGCCGGCGAGACGTGCACGATCGATGTGTCCTACACGCCCGGAGCCTCACCGGTCGGCGGCGCCCTGAACCTCAACACGAGCGCCGGCACGAAGGGCGTGCTGCTGCGCGGTGACGCGCCGAAGTCGACAGTCTGCGCGCCGGGCTGCGGCTCCAGCGGGACGTTGACGGCGTTCTCGGCGGTTGCCGGCACGTCGAGCGCCGTGCAGACCTTCCGGATCAAGAACGGGACCGGCGACACCTCGCGGGCACCGCTCGGCAACATCGCGGTCGCCGCACCGCCCGGATTCGTCGTCGACACAAGCGCATGCACGACGCCCGTCGCGATCTCGTCGGACTGCACGGTCAGCGTGACGTTCGCGCCGACCGCAGCCGGCACGTTCGCCGGCACCATGGTCATCAGCAGCAACGATCCGATTCCCGGGCCGACGATCGCGGTCACCGGCATCGCGACCGCGGCGTCGATGTCGGTGCCACCGCCGGCACCGACGCCGATCACGCCGACGAGCCCGCCCATTGCGCCGAACCCGGTCGCCCCGGTCGGGCCCAGAGCCCCCATCACCGTGAAGGCACCGTCCGCGCAGGCGGCGACGGCGTCACGCATCGCCGTCAGCGCCTTCGGCCTGCATCCGAGCACGATCGTGTCCGGCGCTCGCGCCAGCTTCAGGTACACGTTGAGCGCCAAGGCCCGGGTGTCGGTCGTCGTCGCTCGCAGGCTCGCCGGCCGCAAGGCCCGCTATCGGCGCCGCGGTGCGCTGACCGGGTCGGGCAAGGGAGGCGCCAACACGCTGACGTTCAAGGGCCGCTTCGGATCCACCCCGCTTCCCGCCGGCAGGTACCGCGCGAGCATCACGGCGACGACGAGCAGCGGGCGTCACTCGGTGACGCGGACGGTGACGTTCACCGTCCACGCCGCGAAGCACGGGTGAGTCGCGTCTAGCCTGGGTCCCGCCGCGAGGAGAGGTGGATCCAGGCTCAGCCTCAGCCCGTGCGGATCACGGTCGAGACGAACTTCTTCGCCAGCTCGCGATTGCCGCCGAACGAGACCGCCACCTTCAGCCGGCGCGAGCCGCCGGAGCCCTTGGGGATCGTGATCGCCTTAGCGAAGCCGCAGTGCTTCGTGACGCCCGCGTGAACCGTCGTCAGCGTCTTGGCGCCGTTGCGGATGACGATCGACATGAGGCCGCTGCAGCCCTGCGCCGGCGGGAGCCCGGCAGGCAGCGTGAGCTTGCCGCGGAAGGTGAAGCGATAGGGCGCGCTGGCGTCGCGATGCGGCGCCACGCTCAGCGAGAGCCGCTTCAGGGCCGCCTTCGGCTTCGTCTTGAAGGTCGCGTCGAACCCCGTGATGCTGCCACCGCCGTTCGTGGCGACGAGGCGGTAGTGATACGTCGTGCCCGCGCGCAGGCCGGTCACGATCGACATGACGGACGCCGGCCCGGTTCCGCCACCGACCGGACGATCGGGCGTCGTGGCGCCGTAGGCGGTCGTGCGGCCGTACTCGAAGCTGTACGTCGTGGCCGCGCCGGCCGTGTCAACGCTGCCTGCGAACGTCGCGCCGACGCGGCCCACGCGCGCCATCGCCCCGGTGGCCACGATCGGCACGTGGACCGAGACCACCTGGCAGGCGGTGTTCACCGCCGCGTTGTTCGCATCGCCCGGATAGCTCGCGAGCCAGTGGTAGTCGCCCGGCGCGACGGGCAGGAACGGATCTGACACGTAGCTCCCCGAGCCCGACACCGGCATGTCTGACGAGAAGAGCGGCGCGCCTGCGCATGCCGCGTTGCCCGGTTCGTAGAGCTTGAAGGAGACCGTGCCCGTCAACGGGGGCGCCGACGGTCGCCCCGTCAGCGCGACGGCGTCGGTCATCGGGATGTTGACCGTCGTTCCGCTCGGGGTCGCACTCGCAGTCACGTTCGCGCGCGCGAACGCCGGCGAGAGCGCCGGGCTGATCGTCACCGCTGGGCTGCCGTCGGTGTGCGTAGCTGTCGCCAGCGCAAGTCGCCCCGTCTGGACGCCGGCGGTCGTCGGATCGGCGTCGAACGTCGGCATCCGCAGGACGTCGAACGTGAAGTTCACCCGGCAGGACGGGGTCGGCCCGCTCGGATTGGACAGCAGCACCGGGCTGGCCGCATCGAACTCGACCTTGCCCTGTGCCGCGTCGGTCGTGGTGACCGCGAACGGAACCCCTGCGCAAGCCGTGCCCGTCGCACCGGTGGCGTTGGGATTGAACGAGACGACGCCGGGATCGCGAACGCTGGCCGGGCAGTCGGCGGCCAGCGGGGCCTGGCCGCAGCTCGGCACGAGCGTCAGGCTCACGAGCGTCAACGAGCTGCCAGCGTTGCTCTGCGGCGAGGTCGACGTGTTCGTCACGGTGATCGTTCCAGCGATGCCCTGCTTACCGACGGCCGGCGCCGCCGACAGGTCGGATGACAGGCTCATCGACGCCGTTCCCCACGCCTCGGGCGCGCACGCCAGCACGATCGCGCACGTGACAAGCGCGATCGACCCCCGTTTCCATCCTCCGCCCGCACTCCGTTCCAAGATGACCCTCCGTGTCCGTCGTGGAAACGCCGAGCATACGCGCCGACTTTGACGGACGGATCACTGCCCGCACGGGCCGATCGCCAATCGCGCGGGTCGCAGACGCCGGCCCGGCCCCGAGTAGCCTGCAGGAATGGAAGTCCGGCGCGCCGCACGAGGTGCGACCACCACGATCGGCGTCGTCGCCGCCGCGGCCACGGCGCGGCGCGTGTGGCGCTCGCCGCCGGCGGCGCTGGCGCGCATGAGCGGCACCTCGATCAGCGGCCCCGACGCCGTCGGCTGGGTGACCGACTTCCTCAACGCCTCCTACTACGCCCGCCGCCCGGAGCTGCGCGACGTCGAGGACCTGCGGCTCGCCTTCGCGATCCTCACGACGCGCTGGCACCAGCTCGGGCACCGCCGCCTGCACGCACCCGACGTGCTCGCCTTCCATCGCGCGTTCTTCCGCGAGCGGATCCTCGACAGCGCGCACACGCCGCGCGGCATGCTCGACCGCGATCAGCTGCTGGCGGGCGCCGCGCGGCTGATCGGGCCATGGTTCGAGCAGGCCTACCGCGACGACGAACGCCGCAGGCACGGGATCGCGTTCGAGACGACGGCCACGCGCGACGCATACAAGCCGGAGTACCGGCTGCGTCACGCGAAGCTCGGCGAGCCGACGCCGGCCGTGCGCCCGCGCAACGAGCAGGTCTGGCACACGTACGACCCGGTGCCGATCAGCTCCGCCGCACGAACCCTGGAGGCGCTCTCGCTGCCCGAGACGTGGCCCGACTACGGCAGCGACCTCGGCCGCTTCACCGCCGTGCTCAGCGGCGGGCTCGCCGGCCAGACATTCGAGATCGAGGTGATCAGCGCGCTGACGCCGCGCACCCCGGCGATCCTGCGCGGCTACGTGAGCGTCACGCGCTACTTCACGCGCGAGGATCACGAGTCCGATCTCGAGCACTACGCCGGTCGCCTGAGCGAGCTGATGGTCCGCTACGGGCGCGACCAGCCGCCCGCCTATCCCCCGGGCTGCACCCCGCTGGCGGCGATCTGCCTCGATACCCACGAAGGTCACTTCATGGGACGGGGCCGCAACCGCCTGCTCGTCTACGAGCTGGACGGCCAGGACTACCTGCGCGCCGCCGGCACCTGGGACGACATGCCCGTGACGCTCGAGCAGGCGTATCGCTCCGCTGGCCGCAAGGCCCAGCAGGCCTTCTGGGGCGACGAGCGCCCGGAGTCGAGCATGCTGCACCAGATCGCGCTCCGGACGGCCGGATAGGCGCGATGACCGGCGCGCGCTATGACGCGATCGTGATCGGGAGCGGCCCCAATGGGCTGACGGCAGCGGTCACGCTGGCACGCGGCGGACGCTCGGTGCTGTGCGTCGAGGCAGCCGCGACGCTCGGCGGCGCGGCGACGACCGCCGAGCTGACGCTGCCCGGCTTTCACCACGACGTCTTCTCCGCCGTCCATCCGGCCGGCATCGCATCGCCGGTCTTCGCTGAGCTCGGCCTCGAGCGCCACGGCCTGCGCTGGATCCAGCCCGAGCTCGCGATGGTCCACCCGCTGCCCGACGGGCGCGGCGCCAGCCTGTCGCAAGACCTCACGTACACCGCGCGCTCGCTCGACGCGCTGCATCCCGGCGACGGCGCCCGCTGGAGTGAACTCGTGGCGCCCTATCTGCGCCACTTCGAGGCCGTCCGAGCGACGATGCTCGCCGGCTTTCCGCCGACCACCGGGCCGGCACGCTTGTTCGCCGGCTTCAAGCTCAAGGGGTCGCTGGACTTCGTCCGCCTGCTGCTGATGTCGGCCGAGGCGCTCGCCGAAGAGGTCCTGCACGGTGATGGCGCCGCCTGGCTCTATGGCTCGTCGCTGCACGGCGACGCACCGCTCGACGGCGCGGGCAGCGCGATCGCCGGCACCTGGCTCAACATCCTCGGGCACGCGGTCGGCTGGCCGAGCCCGCAGGGCGGCGCGGGGCAGATCACCGCCGCGCTCGCCGCGCTCCTGCATGAGCTCGGCGGCGAGACGAGGACGAGCACCCCAGCCGAGCGGATCATCGCCTCGCGAGGGCGCGTCACGGGCGTGCAGCTCGCCGGCGGGGAGCGGATCGCGGCGCGCTCTGTCGTTGCTGCGACGACGCCGCGGATGCTCGTCGAGCTCGCCGGCGCCGCGCTCGGCGATGCGTACACGCGGCGCGCGGTCGGCTTCCGCTACGGCCCGCAGACCGTCAAGCTCGACTGGGCGCTCGATGGTCCGATCCCGTGGACCAACGACGATGCGCGGCGCGCCGGCACCGTGCACGTCGGGGGCACGGTCGCCGAGCTGCGCGGCGCGATGCACGACGTTGCCCGCGGAGCGCTGCCCGAGCGGCCGTTCCTGCTCTCGGGCCAGCAGTCGATTGCCGATCCGAGTCGCGCACCGGAGGGCAAGCACACCGCGTGGGCGTACACGCATACGCCACCGGGGATCGACTGGGACGCCGAAGGCACGACGCGCTTCGCGGACACGGTCGAGGCCCAGATCGAGCGCTTCGCGCCCGGGTTCCGCGACCTCGTGCTCGCGCGCCACGTGATGTCCCCGCACGAGCTCGAGACGCGCAACGCGAGCCTGCCCGGCGGCGACGTCGGGCACGGCAGCTACGCGATGGATCAGCTGATCTTCCGCCCCGTCCCGTCGTTGAACCCCTATTCGACGCCGCTGCGCGGGCTCTTCATCGGCAGCGCATCGACGTTCCCCGGCGGTGCCGTGCACGGCGTCAACGGCCATGCCGCGGCACGGGCCGCGCTGCGCGAGGCGCGGATCCCGCATCGACCGCGCCTCCCCCGCGGCCGCTGATCGCGTCGGCGGCGAGGCCGCGCGGCGTCAGCGCACGGTGGTGGGATGCGTGTGGTTGCCGAGCAGGGCGGCGAGCAGACTCAGTGCGCAGAGCATCATGCCGACGCGGACGCAGTTGTTGTCGGTCAGCCACGCGAGCCGCGCCGCCACGCGGCGATCGGGCCGCAGCGTCGCGAAGATCAGGCCCGCGAGCAGCAGCTCGTCGAGTCCCGCGGAGACGTCGGCCACACCGACCCGCTCGGCCTCGCCCTTCCAGGGCCCGAACGGCAGGCCGACCGTCCGCGAGACGAGCCAGATCGCGATCACGCCGAGGCTGGCGATCGCGACCTCCTTGAACAGCCAGCGCTCCTCCGGCTTGCGGTAGACCCGCACGGCCCAGAGGATCTGCCCGTAGGTCAACGCGCCGAAGAAGACGCCGAACAGCCAGTAGTGCGAGGCGTGGTCGAACATCGCTCGCGCGTGGATGACGCCGGCCGCTGCGGAGAGCACGACGATCAGCATCAGCCGAGGCGATCGAGCGGCGGCGGCCGCGACGGCACGAGCCGTCGCAGGGTCGCTGCCGACCAGCTCCTCGTGGACGTGGGTCGACATGAAGCACAACGATACGTAGCGGCGCGCCGCTGCCCAAGCCGGCGGTCGAGACCCAGCGCGGCGGCAAGCGTTCCTGCAGCCCGGCCGCGCAGCGCGACTATCGTCGGCCGCCGTGGTTGAAGCGACGATGGCCCGCAGCAGCAACCGCCGGATCCGGGGCCTTGCGGCCGGCGTGCTCGCGTTCGTCTTTGCCGCGCCCGTCCCCACAAGCGCGTTCGCCGACATCCCGTGCCCGGGTGCGACGGCGGCGTGCCCGTACTCGCTCTCGTCGCAGATCGGCCAGCGCGGCGGGGGGGTGCTGCGCTTCCCGCAGACGGTCGCGATCGGGCCCGACGGATCGATCTACGTCGCCGACCAATCCTCGAGCGTCGTGCAGGTCTTCGGGCCCGACGGGACGTTCCGGCGCGAGGTCGGCCTTGCCGGCACGCGGCCCGGCGAGTTCACGTCGATCGGCGCGGTCGCGGTGACGCCGGACAACACACTGCTCGTCGCCAGCGGCAACAACCGGATCGACCGCTTCGACGCCAACGGCAACCTGATCGGCTCGTTCGGCAGCAGCGGCTCCGCTGTCGGGCAGTTCCACTTCGGCGCCGGCGGCGGCAACGACTCGCCGGCGGGCGGCGGGCTCGCCGTCGGCGGCGGCTTCATCTTCGTCTCCGACAGCCTCAACGACCGCGTGCAGCGCTTCAACCTCGATGGCACCGGTGCAGCCGAGATCGTCCCACCCGGCCTGCTCTCGAACCCGCGCGGGCTCGCGATCCGCGGCCAGCGACTGATCGTCGCCGACGACCACCACCACCGTCTCGTCGTGATGGACTTCGGCGGCCGGGTGATCCGCACGGTCGGCAGCGGGCAGGGCGCCGGCTCCAACCAGTTCAGCTTCCCGTTCGGCGTCGCGACCGACCCGCAGGGGCGCCTCTTCGTGGCCGACGACATCAACCAGCGCGTGCTGCGCTTCGGCCCGCAGCCCGATTACAAGTACAAGGCCCGCTGGGGCAGCTACGGCACCGGGCCGGGCCAGCTCGCCTATCCCCGCGCGATCGCGTCTGACGCCAGCGGCCAGCTCTACGTCACGAACACCGGCAACGACCGGATCGACGTGTTCGACCGCGGCGGGCAGCTGCTGCGCTCGTTCGGCGCATCGGGCCGCGGGCCCGGTCAGTTCAACGCGCCGCTCGGGGTCGCCGCCGACGCCAACGGCGTGCGCGCGGTCGCGGACTCCGTCAACGGGCGCATCGAGCTGCTCAACCCCGATGGCTCGATCGCCTCGGTCTGGGGCTCGCCCTCCCCCGGGCCGACGATCCTCCGTTCGCCGGTCGCCGTCGCCTTCGACACGAGCGGCGACGCGTACGTGCTCGACCAGCGGCGCGCGCGGATCTTCGTCTTCGCCCGCGGCACGGGCCTGCCGGCCCGCACGATCGCGACGCAGGGCAGCGGGCCCGGCCAGCTGCTGGACCCGTCAGCGATTGCGATCGCCAACGGTGTGATCACGGTCGCCGACACCGGCAACAAGCGCGTCGCGCACTTCACGACGAGCGGCGCCTACCTCGGCTCGTGGACGAACCTCGGCACCGTGCGCGGCGTGGCGGTCACCCCCGACGGCTCGCGCACGTACGTCAGCGCAACGACCAACCGGATCACCGTCTATGACGCCGGCGGCGCTCAGATCGAGCAGTTCGGCGGCACCGGCAGCACGCTCGGCAAGCTCTCCGCCCCCGCCCAGATCTCCCTCGACGCGGGCGGCAAGCTCTGGGTCGCCGACCGCGGCAACAGCCGGATCCAGCTCTTCGGACCGGACGGCGAGCGCCTCGGCGCGTTCGGCCAGCGCGGCATCGGACCCGGCCAGTTCATCAACCCGACCGGCGTCGTGGTCGACTGCACCGGCGTGCTGACGGTGACCGACTCGCGCAACAACCGCGTCCAGCAGTTCAAGCTGACCGCGCCCGAGGCCCCGCCGTGCAGCGCGCTGCCGCCGATCGGTCACCCGCCGCCGCCGAAGATCCCGACCCTGCCGCCGCCGCCCGGGCCCGAGCTCGGTGTGCGCGTGCTGCGCACGGGCAAACTGTTCAGCACCCGCGTGCTGCCATTGCGCGTCTCCTGCGACACGATCTGCGACGTCCGCGTGACCGGGACGCTGACCGAGCGCGACAAGCCCAAGAAGCGCAAGCGCGCCGTGTCGGTGACGCTGAGCACCGCGACCGCGAAGCTGCAGGCGGCCGATTCGAAGATCGTGCGCGTCCCGATCTCGCGCCGCCAGGTGGCTCGCCTGCGCAAGGCGATGAAGGGCCGCCGCGGACTGACGGTGACCCTGCAGGTCGAGGCGACGGCGGATGCCGGCGATCCCACGACGGTGAGCCGTAGCCTGATGGCGCGTGGATGAGTCGCGCCACGCATAATCTCCCGATCAGCCGCGCGGGGCGGCCGTACGGAGGAGCGTCATGAGCCCACGGAGTCGGGGTCGAGGTCGTCGTCTGAGGATCGCCGGACGCCGGCCCCGGCGTTCGTTGCGCGCGGGCATCTGCTGCCGCCTGCTCCTCGTCGTGGCGGCGCTCGCCGGCGCCACCGCGACGCCGGCGTCGGCCGCGCCCGACGACGTGCTCGTCGTCGGCGACTCGCTGGCCGTCGGAACGGAGCCCTACCTCGCCCCGATGCTCCCCGGTCGCAACATCGTGACCGCGATCAAGAGCGGCATCACGACGCCCATCGGCATGGAGTACATCCGCCGCAAGCTGCACGTCATCACGCCGCAGACGGTCGTCATCAGCCTCGGCTCCAACGACGGCAGCGACCCGCATCGCTTCGCCGACCGGCTGCGCCGCACGATGGAGCTCCTGCCGGACGACTCCTGCGTCATCTGGGCGACGATCATCCGGCCGGCGCGCAAGGGCGCCTACGCCGGGCTCAACCGCGTGCTCAACCAGGCGCGCCGCGACGACCCCCGGATCGTGCTGATCGACTGGCAGCACGCGGTGACGCAGGGCTCCGTCTTTTTGCCCGACGCGCTGCATCCCGATGCCGCGGGCTTTCACTACCGCGCAGAGATGATCGCCAACGCCGTCAACACGGAGTGCGTGGCGGCCGGGCTCGACGGCAGCTGACGCGCGGTTCGCGCGCGCTCGGCATCACCACGAGGACGTGACGCGGTCGACCTCGTGCGACAGCTGCGGCGTGAGCGTCCGCGCGAAGACGAGCGTGAAGTGGTGGAGGTCCTTGAAGACGAGGGCGCCACCGATCACGGAGTAGCAGAGGTGCTTGCCGCAGAACACGCGCGTCAGGTCGATCACCTGGACGCGTCGCGCCGGCGCCGCATCCGGCTGCGTCAGCCGGAGCGCCTGCTCCTGGCGCGCCGCCGCCACCTCGGGGTCGCCGCCGAGCGCGAGCGCACGCGGGATCGTGCAGAGCCGTCCCGCCGGCTGCTTGGCCGCGATCGCCCGATCGACGCAGTCGGCGGTCGATCGCATGATCTTCGGCGTGTCGCGGATCACGACGATGTGCTTGACCGTCGGTGGCAGCGAGCGCCAGGCGGCGCGGTAGCCGTCGATCTTCGCCTGCGCCTTCGTGCGCCCGGGCGGAACGAGCACCTTGCCGCCGGTGATGCCGACGACGAAGACCGTGTCGATCTCGGGATGCCGGCGGAAGTAGGCCGGCAGCGCCTTGACCCACTTCACGCAGTTCGAGCGCGTCGGCTCGGGCGTGAGCTTCGTCGCCAGCGAGAACGGGCAGCTCGTGCGCGTGACGGAGATCCCGTGCCAGCCGCGCGCGTGCGCGATCGCGTCGAGCGGGATCCGCCAATGCGACGCGTGGCTGTCGCCGACGAGCGCGACCGTCCGCGTCGCCTGCTTCGCCGCGACCCCGAAGTCACACGCGCTGATGCCGCCGTCCAGGTACAGCCGCTCGCACGGCGCGTGATCCTCGGCCTTGGCGGCGACCGGCAGCGGAACGACGCTCGTGCGCAGCGCCGGGTTGAAGCACGGGTGCAGGTGGTCGCGCGATGCAGCTCCGAAGCAGCGCGGGTCGGCCTTGACGGTGGCGTTGGTGGCGCGCACCGCGTTCTCGATCTGGGACTGGACGTGCGTCGTGCCGGCGAGCAGGATGCAGCCGACGACGACCGTCGCCGCGCCGGCGAACGCGAACGTCGCGCCAGGCGGGGCTGACAGCAGCCAGCGGCTGCGCCGGACCGGGTCCTCGACGAGCGTCTTCGTCAGCCACGCGACGACGACGGTGATCGCGACGATCGCGAGGCGCACGCCGGTCGAGTCGGCATCGGCAAGGACGAACGGTGCGAACACGAGCAGCGGCCAGTGCCAGAGATAGGCGGAGTACGAGATGCCGCCGAGGAATTGCAACGGAGGCGAGCGCAGCGCGCGCGATGGCGCCCAGCCCGCGGCCGGGACGCCGGCGTGGATCACTGCCAGCGCACCGAGCACCGGGACGAGCGCGGCGGAGCCGGGAAACGCGGTCTGCGCCGTGTAGAAGATCGCCGCGTAGGCGATCGCCGCCAAGCCCAGCCAGGACAGCGCCGCCCGCGCACCGTCGGACAGCTGCGCGCGCGCGCCGAGCATCGCCAGCAGGCCGCCGGCCCCGAACTCCCAGGCGCGTGTCGGGGTGACGAAGTACGCCGCGGCGGGGTTGGAGGCCGTCTCGCCGATCGAGTACGCCAGGCTGAGCCCGGTCACCGTCGTCAGCACGACCGCGATCGCCGCGCGCCGCCGCACCGTCCACGCCCCGAGCAGGATCAGCAGCGGCCATACGACATAGAACTGCTCCTCGGCCGACAGCGACCAGAAGTGCTGAACCGGCGACGGGCGGTTGTCCGCGTTCAGGTAGTCGACGGCGTCGGCCGCGAGGTGCCAGTTCTGCACATACGCCGTGCTCGCGCCAATCTCGTGCAGGAACTGCAGCCAGTACACCTGCGGGACGAACAGCATCGTGCCGAGCGCGCAGAGCACAAGCGTCAGCATCGCGGCCGGCAGCAGGCGGCGCGCCCGCCGCGCCCAGAACCCCCACAGCACGATCCGCCCCGTCGCATCGACCTCGCGCAGCAGGTGAGCCGTGATCAGGAAGCCGGAGATCGCGAAGAACACGTCGACGCCGACAAAGCCGCCCGGCATCGCCGGCGACCAGACATGGAAGACGACGACGGTCAGCACCGCGATCGCACGCAGTGCCTGGATCTCCGGGCGGATCTCGGATCGCGGCTTCGGCTGCTCTGCGGGAACGTCTGCGTCCCCGGTCAGCTGATCCAGATCGGGCCCCGCCATGTCTTGCAAACGCGGGACGTCTCGCGGTGGTTGCGTCGGCGTCTCGATTCGCGCCATCGTATGGGACCGGCTCCCTGCTGGCCTCCAGCACCGGGCACGTCACGGCACGGCCGCGCAATCAATCATCAGTGCTTCGTCGCGTAGCAGACGCCCGCAAACGCTGGGATGCCGGCGCCGGCTGGCAGGACCTGGTCCCCGCCCGCCCCGAAGGTGTGCCTCTGGCACATCGAGTGTCCGAGGACGCCGCCAGGCGGTGATCGGCGCCCAGGGTTTCGGGTGGACTGTTACGCGACGGAAGCACTAGTCTCGCGCCGTGGAGCCGGGCATCGCTCAGCGCACGCCCAACACGCGTGCAGACCCCCGGCTCGCGCGCACGCCCGAGCTGCTGTGGCTGGCAGCGACGGCGCTGATCTCGATCGTCGTGCTCGTCGCGGACCTGAAGCTCTGGAAGATGCACGCCCACGTGCCGATCTTCCCGGTCGACGGCGACGCGTCCTACTACCTGGCGGACGTCAAGGACGTCGTCGAGAACGGCTGGTATTGGCACAACGCGAATCTCGGAGCCCCCTTCGGGCAGGCGAACTTCGACTTCGCCGATCCGTTTGGCGATGTCGTCAACTACGCGATGGTGTGGCTGCTCGGGCTCGTGCTCGGCGACCCGATCGAGGTCTTCAACGCGTTCTTCCTCGTCTGCTTCCCGCTGATCGCAACGATCTCGTTCGCGGTCATGCGCGATCTCGGCGCGGCGCGCGCCCCGGCGCTCGTCGGGGCTCTGCTGTTCGTCTTCTTGCCGTACCACCTGCTGCGCAACGAGGCGCATCTGCTGTTGACGTCGTACTACGCGATCCCACTGCTCGTCTGGCTTGTGATGTGCGTCGTCGAGGGCCGCACGCTGCTGCACCGCTCGGCGCCGCGACGCACGCTCGCCGTCGTCGCGATCGCCGCCGTCGGCGGCGCGGCGTCGGACTACTACGCGGTCTTCGGCATCCTCGTGCTGCTCGGCGTCGTGCCGATCGCCGCCCTCGCGCGGCGATCGCGGCACATCGCGCTGCAGGGCGCCGGCGTCCTCGCGATCGTCAGCGCGAGCTTCCTGCTCTGCTCGGCGCCGGCGATCATCTATCCGCTCGAGCACGGCAGCAACACGGCCGTCGCGCAGCGCGCTCCCGCCGAGAGCGAGTTGTTCGGGCTGAAGCTCGCCTACATGGTCCTGCCGCGCCCGGGACACCGACTCGCGTTCATGTCACGGCGCGGCACGATCTACTACGACACGACCCCCCTGCGCTCGGAGGGCTTCGATCCGGCGCTCGGCTCGGTCGCGACGCTCGGCCTCGCGGCGGCGCTGATCATCCTGCTCATGACCGGTCTCGCCGGCCGCGAGGTGTCGCTGCGACGATCGCGCATCGCGAGCGCCGGAGCGATCGCGCTCGTGAGCTTCCTGATCGGGACGGTCGGCGGCATCTCGACGCTGATCGCGTATGAGATCTCGCCGCAGGTGCGCGCATGGAACCGGCTCTCGCTCGTGATCGCGTTCGCCGCCCTGATGACGGTCGCGCTGCTGCTGACGGCGCTCGGCGATCGCCTGCGCGCGCGGGGACGACCGGCCTGGGTGCTGTGCGCGATCGCCGCGGTCGTCGGGGTGCTGGGGCTGTTTGACCAGACGTCACCGAGCGACGCGCCCGACTACGCGGCGGTCGCCGCAAGCTGGAAGAACGACGGCGACTTCGGCGCCGCGATGCAGCGGCGCTTTCCCAGCGGCACGAAGATCCTCCAGCTGCCGTACATGAGCTATCCCGAGAACGGCACGGTCGTCAGCCTGCGCGACTACGACCTCTTCAAGGGGTACTTCCACACGACCGGCCTGCACTGGACGTACGGCATCGTCCGCGGCCGTCCGGCAGATTGGCTCGCCCAGCAGCAGTCGCTGGCGCCGGAGCAGCTTGCGGCGGCGGCGGCCGCGGCCGGCTTTGGCGCCGTCTACGTCGACCATGCCGGCTACGCCGATGGTGGCGCCGCCGTCGACGCGGCGCTCGGCAAGCTCGCCGGGCCGGGCAGCTCGCAGACCTCGGCGGATGGGCGCCTGCAGTTCTTCGACCTGCGGCCCGCGGCGTCGCGCCTGCGCGACCATACGACGGCGGTCGAGCGCAGCGAGCTCGCGAAGGCGCTGCTCTACCCGATCGTGCTCGGCTTCGGCCACGGCTTCTCGTACCAGGAGAACGCGGCGGGCGTCCCGTTTCGCTGGGCCGGCCCCGACGCCGAGTTGACGCTCGACGACCCGCTGCCCGGCACCCGCACGGTGCGCATCGGCGCTCAGCTGTTCGGCGGCGGGGCAACGCCGTCGACGGTCACGATCACGCTCCCCGACGGAACGCGCAAGACGGTCATGGTGAGCAGCCAGGGCACGACGGTGAGCTTCAAGACGCACGTCGCGCACGGCAAGCGCACGCTGCGACTGCAGACCGCCGGTCCGGCGGCGCCCAACCCGCCGGGCAACATCCGCGATCTGCGCCTGCGCGTCGTCGGCCAGGCAATCTCCTACGGACCGCTCTCCGGCCCACGGATCGCGCGCTACGTGGCCGACGCGACGCCCTGAGCGACGCGCGCGACGTCGCCGAGCGTCATCCCGACCCAGAGCGGCAGCCGCACGAGCCGTTCGGCCGCAGCGTCGGTCACGTCGAGCGCGCCGTGCGTGCGGCCGAAGCGCAGGCCGGCGGGTGCCGAGTGCAGCGGCACGTAGTGGAAGTAGGCAGCGACGTCGTCAGCGGCGAGCGCAGCGATGACCGCATCGCGGCGCTCCCGGTCGCCGAGCATGATTCGGTACAGGTGCGCGTTGTGGTCCGCGCCGGGCGGAACCGTCGGGCGCCGTAGGACGCCCGTGGCCTCGAGTTGCGCGAACGCGTCGTGGTAGGCATTCCAGAGCTCGAGACGAGCGGTCGTGATTTGCGCGACGCGCTCGAGTTGCTCGCCGAGCAGCGCCGCGGACACGTCGGACATGAGGAACGAGGACCCGACGTCGACCCAGGTGTAGCGGTCGACCTCACCGCGCGCGAAGCGCTGGCGGTTGGTGCCCTTCTCCTGCAGGATCTCGGCCCGCTGCGCCCAGCCCTCGTCGTTGACGAGCAGCGCGCCTCCCTCTCCGCACGACACGTTCTTCGTCTCGTGGAAGGAGAGCGTTCCGAGGTCCCCGATCGCACCGAGCGCGCGCCCGCCCACCGTCGCGCCGATGCCCTGCGCTGCGTCTTCGATCAGCACGAGCCTGTGCTCACGACAGAGTCCCGCGAGGCTTGCCATGTCACAACCGACCCCGCCGTAGTGCACCGCGACGATGGCGCGGGTGGCTCCCGTGATCGCCGCCGCGACGCAGCCCGGATCGATGTTCAGCGTCTCCGGCTCGACATCGACGAAGACGGGGGTCGCCCCGCGCAGGACGAACGCGTTGGCGGTCGAGGAGAACGTGAACGACGGCATGATGACCTCGTCGCCCGGTCCCACGTCCGCCAGCAGCGCGGCCATCTCCAGCGCGCCGGTGCAGGAGTGCGTCATCAGCACCCGGTGCGTCCCGGTCAGCTCGCGGATCAGCCGCTGGCAATGCTCGCTGGCCGGCCCGTTGCCACCTGTCCAGCCGCGCTCAAGCGCCGCCGCGACGCGCGCCTCCTCGCCGCCGGTGCGCAGCGGCCGGTTGAACGGGAGCCGGGTCATCGCGCCATGCCCGACAGCACGTAGACGTGCTCCCGCCCGCCGGGAATCGGCTCGCTGCTGACGACCGCATCGCCGAAGCGCTCCATCAGCGTGTGCAGCGAGTCCTCGTCGAAGCGCTGCGACTGCGCGCCCTGCTGCGTCGCGGCGCCACCAGCGCCAAGCCGCGCGACGATCCCGAGACGACTCGAGGCGAGGTTGCGCACGGGCTCGGCGATGATCGTCGACATGCGCGACGCTGCTCGCATGCGGCGGATCATCGCCTCGGCCTCGGGCATGAAGTGGTAGAGGCTCGCCTGCATGACGACGACATCGGCGACCGGCAGCTCCGCGCGGGCCACGTCAGCGCAGCGGGCATCGACGCCGCGCGACAGCAGCCGCTGCACGAAGCGCTGGCTGGCATCCAACGCGGCGTAGCTGCCGACGCGACCGTTCAGCTCGTGCAGATACAGGCGGGCCGGGCCGCAGCAGAGCTCGAGTACGCTCGCCCCGTCGGGGATGTGCGCCGCGACGGCCGCGTCTCGCGCCGCGTAGTAGCGTCCATACAGAACGCGCATCGCGAGGCCGTAGCCCCACGCGCTGCGGTAGACGAGGCTCTCGGGCAGAGCGCGAGGATAGCCAGCCAGCGTGACCGAGATCAGCGTCGTCATCCCCGTCTACAACTGCGCCGGGTGCCTGTCTGCCCTGCACACTCGTCTGACGACGACGCTGCGCGCCCTCACCCTCGACTACGAGATCGTGCTCGTCGACGATCGCTCGCGCGACGATGCGTGGACGATCATGCGCGAGCTCGCACGCAGCGATCCGCGCCTGACGATCGTGCGGCTGAGCCGCAACTTCGGCCAGCACGCGGCGATCACCGCCGGGCTGACCCGGGCACGGGGAGCCTGGACCGTCGTGATGGACTGCGACCTGCAGGAGCCGCCGGAGGAGATCGCGCGTCTCTACTCGAAGGCGCAAGAGGGCTACGACATCGTCCGCGCAGTTCGCGAGGGACGGCGGCACTCGACGTTCCGGCGCATTTCGGCGTCGCTCTACCGGCGCATGCTGTCCGAGCGCGAGGGCGGCGGCGAGATCGAGTTCTCAACGCTCTCGATCATCTCGCGCAAGGTCGTCGACGCGTTCCTGCAGCTGCGCGACCGCGACCGCGAGTACCAGCTCGTGCTCGACTGGCTCGGCTTCAGCCAGGCGACGATCGCCTTCCCGCACGCCGAGCGCGCCGGCGGCTCCCCCAGCGCCTACGGCCTGCGCGAGCTCGTCGGGGTCGCACTCGACGGGATGTTCTTCCGAACGACGGTGTTGCTGCGCTGGATCGTGCTGCTCGGCTTCATCGTCGCAGCGGCTGGTGGCGTGCTCGGCGTGTACGCGGTGTACTCGCGCTACGTCCAGAACACTCCCCCCGGATATACGAGCATCATCGTGCTGCTCGTCCTGCTGAGCGGCTTCATCATCATCTCGCTAGGTGTCGTGGGGCTCTATGTCGGACGCATCTTCGACCAGGTCAAGGGGCGCCCGCTGTTCGTCGTCGACGAACAGATCGACGGCGGACAGCGGTCCTGAAGCCGGTCCGCTGATGGACGACGCGCTCGAGCGCTTCACGATCGACGTCGAGGAGCGCCACTGGTGGTACCGCGGCCGGCGCACGGTGATCGGTGCGGTGCTCGACGGCCTCGACCTCACGGCGGGAGCACGGATCCTCGACGCCGGCTGCGGATCGGGGCGCAACATGGTCGAGCTCGCGCGGCGCGGCACGGTGACCGGCATCGAGCTCGCGTCGCAGTCGCTCGAGGTCGCCCGAGCTCGGGGTGCCGGCGCGGTCCTGCCGGGCTCGCTCGACGAGCGCCTGCCGTTCGACGACGGCGCGTTCGACCTTGCCGTTGCGCTCGACGTGCTCGAGCACCTCACCGACGATGACGCGGCGCTCGCCGAGCTCGCCCGCGTCGTCGCGCCGGGCGGTCGCGTCCTCGTGACCGTCCCCCAGTACGCATGGCTGTGGGGTGAGCACGACGTGCTCGCCCACCATCACCGCCGCTACACCCGGAGCCTGCTCGTCGACCGCGCCGCCGCCGCCGGCCTGCACCCCGAGCGCGTCACTGCGTTCAACGCGCTCCTGCTGGCGCCGATCGCGGCTACGCGCTACGTGCAGCGATTGCGCCGGCGCAACGAGCCCGCCTCCGATCTCGGGCGCACCCCCGGCGGCGCCGTCAACGCGATGCTCGAGTCGCTGCTCACCGCCGAGGCTGCGCTGATCGCCCGCGGCCGCGACCTGCCCGTCGGCGTCTCGCTGCTGGCCATCTTCGGGCGGTAGCGCCGGACGCGGTCGGCGACGACGAGCAGAGCAGCCCGCAGGGCCCCGAAGGTGGCCTCGTTGGACAGCCGGTCCAACGCGTTCACATCTCGTACAGCCAATCCGCCAAGCGCCCAAGTACCCTCGACGGCGATGACGATCCTCGCCACCGCCGACGACCCGGGCCGCACATACGCCGATGACGAGGAGTTGCTCGGCGGGATCCTCGATGAGGTCATCTGCGCGGTCGAGGGGCCGGACGCGCTCGAACTGCACCGCCGTGCAATCGAGCTGGGCGCCCGCTCGCGTGACGGCGACGCCGCGGCAGCGGACGCGCTCGCCGAGCTCGTCGCGGGACTCGATCTGGGCGAGATCGTCCTGCTCGTCCGGATGCTGACGCGCTGGTTTCTGCTCATGAACCTCGCCGAGGACCTCGATCGCGTGCGGCGCCTGCGCACGCTCGACGAGGGGCCGGGCCCGCGCCGCGGCTCCCTGCACGCGGCCGTGGCGCAGCTTGCCGCCGACGGCACGAGCCTCGAGGAACTGCTTCAGACGCTCGCGGCCGCCGAGGTGCGCCTCGTCCTCACAGCCCATCCGACCGAGGCGCGGCGCCGCACGACGGTGTCCAAGCTCGCGCGGATCTTCGCCCTCTTGCGTGAGCTCGACGAGCGCCGTCCCTCGCGGATCCGGCAGGAGCAGCTGCGACGCAAGATCGCCGCCGCTGTGCAGGAGATGTGGGTCTCCGACGAGCTGCGAGCGGTCACGACGACGGTGCTCGACGAGGTCCGCGCCGGGCTCATCTACTTCACCTCGACGCTGGCCGCGGTCATCCCGCAGATCTACCGCGACCTCGAGGCAACCGTCCGCGCCATCTATCCCGATGCGGACGTACCCCCCGTTCCCCCGCTGCTGACGTTCGGCTCGTGGATCGGTGGCGACCGGGACGGCAACCCGAACGTGACCCCGAGCACGAGCGCCGCCGCGCTCGAGCTCATGAAAGACTCCTGCCTGCGCCATCACCAGCAGCGGATCGCGGCGGTCGGCGAGCGCATCACGCTCTCTTCGCGGGTCGCCGGCGAACCAACCGAGATCAGGGAGCTGCTGAGCGAGCTCGAGGAGCGCTTTCCCGCTATCGCCGCAGTCGGAATCGATCGCAACCCGGAGGAGCCCTACCGGCGGCTCTTCAAGCTGATCGCGGCGCGCGTCCGTGCGACGCGCAAGGGTCACGACGAGGGCTACGCCCGTCCCCAGGAGCTGCTCGACGATCTGCGCGTCGCCGAGCTCAGCCTGCTCGACCAACACGCCGCGTTCGTCGCCGACGACGGGCTGCGCGACGTCATCCGCCAGGTCGAGGTGTTCGGCTTCCACTTCGCGCTGCTCGACGTTCGCGAGCACGCCGACATCCATCGCAACGCGATCGGCGAGATCATGGCCGAGCTGCACGTGGAGCACGACTACGCCGCGCTGCCCGAGGCTGACCGCATCGCGCTTCTCGCCCGCGAGATCAATGACCGCCGCCCACTGATCCCGCTCGACATCAGCGGCTTCAGCGCGTCGACGCGCGAGGTCGTCGAGACGTTCCGGACGATGTACGACCTCCTGCGCGGCCCGCATCCCGGCGCGATCGGCTCCTACATCGTGTCCGGCACGACCGGGCCCTGCGACCTGCTCGAGATCTTGCTGCTCATGAAGGAAGTCGGCCTGACCCGGGCGGGCGGCGTCGACGCGCAGCTGCGGATCGTGCCGCTGTTCGAGTCCGGCGACACGCTCGCAAGCTCCGCCGAGACGATGCGCACATTGCTCGAGACGCCGGTCTACCGGACCGCGCTCGACGCCGTCGGCGAGCAGGAGATCATGGTCGGCTACTCGGACTCCAACAAGGACGTAGGCTACGTCGCGTCGGGCTGGCACATCTACCGAGCGCAGCTCGAGATGGCCGCCGTCATGCGCGAGTACGGCGTGACGTGGCAGTTCTTCCACGGCCGTGGTGGCGCCGTCGGCCGCGGCGGCGGCCCTAGCTACTCGGCGATCCGCGCGCAGCCGTCGGGCACTGTCGAGGGGCGCCTGAAGGTCACCGAGCAGGGCGAGATGCTCTCGGCGAAGTTCTCGCTCGCCGAGATCGCCCACCGCGAGCTCGAGCTGTCGACGAGCGCCGCGCTCGTCAGCACCCTCGACCGATCCGCCGACCGTGACCCCGAGCGTCTGCAGCGCTTCGAGCGCGCGATGGCCGAGATGGCCGACATCTCGACCGCCCGCTATCGCGACCTCGTCTATGGCGACCCCGACTTCGCGGACTTCTTCCATGCCGCGACTCCGGTGCGCGAGGTGTCGCGCCTGCAGCTCGGCTCGCGTCCTGCCAAGCGGCGCAAGGCCTCGATGCGGATCGAGGACTTCCGAGCGATCCCGTGGGTGTTCTCGTGGACGCAGACCCGCGCGGTGCTGCCGGCCTGGTACGGGCTCGGCACGGCACTCGAGTCAGCGCGCGAGGCCCACGGCGTCGAGCTGCTGCGCGAGATGGAGCGCGACTGGCCGTTCTTCGAGGCGCTCATCTCCAACGCCGAGATGGCCTGCATGAAGGCAGACCTTGAGATCGCGCGGCGCTATGCCGAGCTCTGTGTCGACGACGAGATGCGCGAGCGCATCTGGCAGCTGATCGCCGACGAGTTCGAGCGCACGCTGCGGGAGCTCGGCCTCGTCCGCGAGGAGCGCCAGCTGCTTGACCGCGATCCGATCCTGCAGCGCGCAATCGCCCGCCGCAACCCGTTCGTCGATCCGATGTCGTTCGTGCAGCTCGAGCTGCTGAGGCGCCTGCGGGCGCCGGGCGGAGATCCTGACGACCCCGAGCTCGTGCGTGCCAGCCTGCTCGCGATCAACGGCATCGCCGGCGGCCTGCGAAACACCGGATGAGCCGGATCTACATCTGCGGGCATCGCAATCCGGACACGGACTCGATCGCCTCCGCCATCGGCTACGCCGAGCTGAAGAACCGCCTCGACAGCGGCGCGACGGACTACGTCCCCGTGCGGCTCGGCGCGGTGAACGCGCAGACGCAATGGCTGCTGAAGCGCAGCGGCGCACCGATGCCGATCCACCTGCCGCACGTCTACCTGCGTGTGCGCGACGTTATGCGCACGAGCTTTCCGGTCGCCCAGCGCGGCGACCCGGTGCGCAGCGTCGGCCTGCTGATGGCATCGGAGGGCATGGATCTCGTTCCCGTCGTCGACCACGACGGCGTCCTATCCGGCCTGCTGACCGAGCGCGGCCTCGCCCGCCGCTACATCCGCGAGTCGCGCGAGGCGTCGCGCCTTGACGTGCCGACGCCCGTCAGCTCGATCGTCGATGTGCTCGACGGCGAGCTGCTCTCCGGCGACGCCGACGTCGAGATCAAGGGCCGCGTCTGGGTCCAGGCGATGCACTCGACGGCGAACAGCAAGGTGCAGCCCGGCGACGTCGTCGTGATCGGCGACCGGCCTGCCGCCACCGTCGCCGCGCTTGCGCACGGGATCGCGCTGCTCGTCCTCAGCAACAGCGCGCAGCCGACTGACGAGGTGCTCGAGATCGCCGCCGCGCAGGGCACCTGCGTCGTCCGCTCGCCGCTCGACAGCTATGTGACGAGCCGCATGGTGACGCTGTCGGAGCCATGCCGCGCGCTCGCCGAGGCCGATCCTTTGACCGTCGGTGCCGACGACCTCGTGCACGACATCGCCGACCAGATCAAGGACGTCCACTACCGGGCCGTCGTCGCGGTCGATCGCGAGGGGCGGCCGATCGGCGTCGTGACACGCTCGGATCTCGTCAACCCAACGCCGCGTCGCGTCGTGCTCGTCGACCACGGTGAGCGCGCGCAGGCGGTCGCGGGCATCGAGGAGGCCGAGATCGTCGAGATCCTCGACCACCATCACATCGGCTCGATCGAGACGAAGCTGCCGGTGCGGGCGGTCTTCGATCCCGTCGGCTCGACCTCGACGCTTGTCATCGAGCGCTTCCGCCAGGCGGGGGCCGAGCCTTCGGCGGCGACCGCGATGATGCTGCTCGGCGCGATCGTCTCCGACACGGTGCTGCTCACCTCGCCGACGACGACGGAGCGCGACCGGATCGCAACCGCGTACCTCGAATGGCTGCTCGGCGTCGAGGCACAGCAGTTCGGGCGCGAGATGTTCGAAGACAGCTCCGACGTCGCCGACGTCGCCGCCGCCGACCTCGTGCGACGCGATCTCAAGGAGTATGAGCTCGACAACGGCAAGACGCTCAGCGTCGCGCAGATCGAGACCGTCGGTCGAGCGGTCTTCGAGCGCGCGCCCGAGTTGCGCGCTGCTGCCGAGGCGCGCCGCGAACGCCACGGCGACGTGCTGTTCGCGCTCATGCTGACCGACATCCTCGCCCAGCACACGCGGCTCGTCGTGACCGGCAACGAGAGCATCGCCGAGCGCGCGTTCGGCAGATCCGCGCAGGACGGAGCGATCGAGCTGCCGGGCGTCATGAGCCGCAAGAAGCAGGTCGCCCCCGGCCTGCTCGCCGCTGCAAGCGGCTGACGTACACTGGCCGGCCCTGGCGCCGGTACGTCAGCAGTTCGCGAGCGCGCTCGCGTAGAAGCCCAGATAGCTCGCGTAGTGCGTACGCCAGTAGTTGCCCTCGTGCTTGCCGGGCCAGTGGCGCATGTGGATGCCGAGTGCGGCGGCGAACGCATCGCCGCCGCTGCGAAACGGGTCCTGGGTGCCGCCGTCGAGCCACAGCCGTGCCGTGCCCCACGCCGCGCGCCCGCGCTTGCGGGCGATCGCGAGGACGTCGTTGTGACCGTAGTCCTCGGCGTCGTCGAACGCGCCCGCAGCCGAGTCGCCGGCCTGCAGCCAGAGCGCGGGCGAGTGGCCGCCGACGGCGCAGAACCGCGTCGGGCGCAGGCGCGCGATCTCAAACGCGCCGTAGCCGCCCATCGAGATGCCGCCGATCGCCACGCGCCGCGGGTCGGCGTGGAGGCGCTTGATCGCCTGCGGGATGACCTCGTCGAGCACGTAGCGCGCCCAGTCGCCGTCGGCACGCGGATGCCAGTAGGAGCTCTCGCCACCGCTCGGAAAGACGACCGCCGGGGCGCGCGTGCCGAGCGCGGCCAGCGCGGCGAAGAAGTCGCCGTTCGCGTTTGACTCCTGCCCGTCGGAGCCACGGCCGTGCAGGAAAACGAGCAACGGGCGCCGCGCGGAGCCGCCCCCGCGCGGGACGGCTGCGACCTGCGGCAGCGTTCGATGCACGAAGCGCGAGCGGACGTCATAGCGCAGGATCCGCGCGCCGTGCGCGGCTGCCGAGCCCGTGCGCACCGCGCCCGGCCAGTGGCGGCGTGCCTCGGAGACGCCGGCTACGAGCAGCACGACGACGAGCAGTCCTACGGCGATGCGACGGCGCCGGCGCACCCGCCATCCAGGCGATCCATGCCTCATCGTGCGAGCACCGTAGCGCGTGCCGCATCGCCCGCCCGCGTATCCTGCGGCGCCGATGTCCATCGCTCCCATCAAGATCGCCGTCGCCGGCGGCGGCTACGGCGCCAAGGTGCCGCTGCCGGTGCTCGCGCAGCTCGAGGAGTTCGAGCCCGTCGCCGTCTGGTCGCGCACCCCGGAGCGCGCTGCGGCGCTTGCCGAGAAGCACGGGCTGCAGCTCGGGACGAGCGACGTCGAGGAGCTGCTTGCTCATCCGGGCCTGGAGGCGATCCACATCGCGACGCCGGTCGCACTGCACGCCGACTTCGCGATCGCCGCCGCGCGCCGCGGCATCCACGTCCTGCTCGACAAGCCGGTGGCGAGCGACCTCGCGGAGGGTCGCGCTGTCGCGACAGCCGTCGACGAGGCGGGCGTCGTCTGTGCCGTCAACTACGGGCGGCGCTTCCAGCAGACCCGCGCCCGCCTGCTCGAGTGCATCGCGGAGGTCGTCGGCACCCCGCGGATGGTCTCGGTCTCGCTCGTCTTCGACGATCATGCGGAGCCCGGCTCGCGCCCGTTCACGTGGGTGCAGGACGCGGCCATGGGCGGCGGGCGGATGCAGGGCTACGGCGTGCACGACCTCGATCTGTTGCTCGCGGCCTTCGGCGAGGTCGAGGCGGTCGCCGCCGCGACCGAGGTCGGCGTCAGCGAGCGCACCGCTGCGGACGGCACCGCGCATCAGGTCACCGCGGAGGACGCCTACGCGATCCTCCTGCGCCTGCGCGGCGGCGGGCTGGCCCAGGTCAGCCTGACCGCGACGGCCCGCCACAAGCGCGGCGACACCGTCGAGGTCTACGGCTCTCAGGGCAGCGTCCTGCTCGATGCCGACAGGACCCTGCGCTGGGGCCGGGCCGGCGAGCCGCTGCAGACCGAGGGCCCGCTGACGGCCGACTCGAAGACCGCCTACGCGCAGATCGCGCGCAGCTTCTACGCCGCAATCCGCGAGGGCAGCGAGCCGCAGCCGTCCCTGCTCGACGGCCTGCGCGTGCAGGCGCTGTTCGACGCTGTCCGGCGCGCGGACCGCGAGCGGCGCTGGGTCGAGCCCGAAGCGGTCTGAGCGCATGGCGCAGACCGTCACGCTCGTGCGCCACGGGCAGACCGAGTGCTCCGCGCGGCTGGCGTACTCCGGACGGCTCGACATCCCGTTGACGCAGACCGGCCGGGAGCAGGCGCTCGCCGCGGCACAGCGGCTCGCGGGCGCCGGCATCGACGCGATCATCTCGAGCCCGCTGATTCGCGCGCGTGACACGGCGAAGGCGATCGCTGACGCGACCGGTGCGACGCTGTCCGTCGACGAGCGGCTCACCGAGGTCGACTACGGCGCCTTCGAGGGCCTCGACCGCGCCGCTGCGCGCGAGCTGATCGGCGCGCCCTTCGACGCCTGGCGCGCGGATCCGTTCGGAGCGCCCGTGCCGGGCATGGAGTCGCTGGCGGACGCCCTCGAGCGTGCCCGCGCGGCGACGGACGACGTGCTCGCCGCCCACGAGCGCCCGGCGATCGTCGGGCATCAGGGCATCCTGCGCATCGTGTTGGTCGCCCTCGGCCAGATCGCGCCGGGCGACTACTTCGCGACGCGCCTGCTCGAAGCGGATCCACTCGTCGTGCAGTCGCCGTCGCTCATCTGATCCGCGCGGAATCGATCTCCGCCTGCACGGCGGAGCGCACGATGCAGTCCGCGACGTGGTCGTTGACGATGCCTGTCGCCTGCATGAGGGCGTAGGCCGTGGTCGGCCCGACGAAGCGGAAGCCGCGCCGCTTGAGCTCGCGCGCGAGCGCCTTGGACTCGGGCGTCGCTGCCGGCAGCTCGTGCAACGCGGCCGGCGCGTGGCGGGCGGCGGAAGCAAACGACCAGAGCAGGTCGCCGAGCGTCTCCCCGGCCTCGTGCAGCGCCGCGGTCGCCCGCGCGTTGGCGATCGTGGCCTCGATCTTCGCTCGGTTTCGCACGATCCCGGCATCGGCCATCAGGCGCTCGACGTCGGCGTCGCCGAAGCGCGCCACCCGCACCGGATCGAAGCTCTCGAAGGCGGCACGGAAGTTCTCCCGCTTGCGCAGGATCGTCAACCAGGAGAGTCCTGATTGGAAGCCCTCGAGGCAGAGTCGCTCGAGCAATCGCGGCTCGTCGTGCACGGGCCGTCCCCACTCCTCGTCGTGGTAGGCGATGTAGAGCGGATCCGTCGTCGGCCAGCAGCGCACCGGATCAGCCATCGCCATGCTCCTCCGTCCGCGGCTCGTGACCGCGGCAGCGTACGACCGGGAGGCGCGGATAGCGCGGGTAGCGGGCGTCCTCGCGCGAGCGCCGGCAGAGTGAGAACGACGAGCCGCGCGTCGTGCGCACGATCTGCTGGTGGCGGCAGCTGTCGCAGAGTCCGACGGGCGGGGCGGCCATGAGGCGCAGCCTACCGACGGGGGTGGAGCGTTCTGGACCCCCATAGGAGGCTCAGAACGCTCCACCCCCACACCGAACTCGTTGACCAAGCAACTACAATTCGTCTCAGTGTCGACGTTCATCCGCCTCTGCGGCTTCCTGCGTGCGTACAAGCGCGGCGTATGGTGGTCGGGAATCCTGGCTGCCTGCGCAATGGTGGCCACCGTCGCGATACCGGGGCTGACCGGCGCGGCGATCACCGCGATCCAGGACCACGACCGCCACCGGCTGCGCATCCTCGCGCTCGCCATCGTCGGCGTCGGCGTGGCTCGGCTCGGACTCACGGTGGCGCGACGGATCGTCGCCGGGCACGTTTCGCTCGGCGTCGAGGTCGACCTGCGCAACCGCGTCTACGAGCACCTGCTCGGGCTCGAGCTGAGCTTCTTCGACGGCCAGCAGACCGGTCAGCTGATGTCTCGCTCGACGGTTGATCTGCAATCGGTGCGCTTCTTTCTCGGGTACGGCCTCGTCCTCATCTCCCAGGCGGCGCTGACAGTCATCTTCGCCGCCGTCGCCGTGATCGTCATCGACCCGCTGCTGGCGCTTGTCTCGCTGCTGCCGATCCCGCTCGTGATCTGGACCGCGCAGCGCTACGGCAAGCGGGCGCGACCCGCGCTGCAGGAGGTCCAGCAGCGGATCGGCGAGCTGACCGCCGACGTCGAGGAGAACGTTGGCGGCGTGCGCATCGTGAAGGCCTTCGCGGCCGAGCCGCAGCAGGCGCGGCGCTTCGCCGACAGCGTCACGCGCGTCTTCGACCAATCGATGATCTCGACGCAGCTGCGCGCGTTCTACAACCCGTTCATCGGATTTCTGCCGCAGCTGGGCATCGCTGCGCTGCTGCTCGTCGGCGGCCATGCCGTCGTGTCCGGGCGCCTGACGCTGGGCGAGTTCACCGCCTTCTACGGCTATCTGCTCATGCTGCTGACGCCGGTCCGCACGCTTGGCTGGACGCTGGGCCTGGCGCAGCGCGCGACCGCCTCGGGCGCGCGGCTGTTCGAGATCCTCGACCGCGCCCCGCGCATCACAGCCGCGCCAGGTGCGGGGCCGCTGCCCGAGGGCTCGGGCCGCGTCGAGTTGCGCGACGTCACGCTCGCCTACGGCGACGACCCGCACGCCGGCGCCGACGCGGCGCTGCGCAGCGTCTCGCTGACCGTCGAAGCCGGCACGACGATCGCGCTGGTCGGGGCCACCGGAGCGGGCAAGACGACCCTCGTCCAGCTCATCCCGCGTCTCTACGATCCGACCTCCGGCGCAGTGCTCGTCGACGACGTCGACGTGCGCAGCGTCGATCCGCACGCGCTGCGCGCGCAGATCGCCGTCGTCAACGACGACCCGTTCTTGTTCAGCGCCTCGGTGCACGAGAACATCGCCTACGCTCGCGCCGAGGCGAGTCTCGACGAGGTCGTCGAGGCGGCACGTCGAGCGCAGGCGCACGACTTCATCACGGCGCTGCCCGACGGCTACGACACGCGCGTCGGCGAGCGCGGGCTCACCCTGAGCGGCGGGCAGCGCCAGCGAATCGCGATCGCGCGCGCGCTGCTTGCAGATCCTCGCATCCTGATCCTGGACGACGCGACGTCCTCGATCGACGCGTCCACCGAGCGGCAGATCAAGCAGGGGCTCACGGCGGCGATGGCCGGCCGCACGACGTTCGTCATCGCCCACCGGCTGTCGACGATCGCGCTCGCCGACGAGATCGCGATCCTCGACGCGGGCCGGCTCGTCGACCGCGGCACGCACGCCGAGCTGCTCGCTCGCTCGGCGTTCTACCGCGAGATCGTCGAGAAGGGGCTGCCCGACCAGGTCTTCCTGACGCGCAAACGCCCCGAGCGTGAGGTCGCCGGACTGTGAGCCCGCGGTCCCAGGCGCCCGGGGCGCGCAACGCGATCAGCGGCCAGCTCGCCGACGGCGATACCTCGCTGACGACGGCCGAGCTGCGCCGCCGCCTGCGTCAGACGAGCGGCCGGGGACGCCAGCTGCGGGGCCTGGCGGCGCTGCTGCGGCCATACCGTGCGCGAGTCATCCTCATGTTCGTCGCGCTCAGCGCCGCGACGGGCGCAACGCTCGCGCCTCCGCCGCTGATCCGGCTCGCGATCGACAAGGGCATCACGCCGGGCGACATCAGGACGCTCAACGAGGTCGTGGCCGCCTTCGTGGCCAGCGCACTCGTCTACTGGGTGGCGTCGTATGTGGCGACGTACCTCGTCGGCTGGGTCGGCCAGCGCGCGCTGCAGGACCTGCGACTGCGGATCTTCGCCCACCTGCAATCCCAGCCCGTCGGCTTCTACGAGCGTCGCCGCGCCGGGCAGCTCATCTCGCGCATGACGAACGATGTCGAGGCACTCGACTCGCTCGTGACCGACAGCGTCGTGACGCTGTTCCAGAGCTCGCTGACGCTCGTCGGCACGATGGTGACGCTCGCCTGGCTCGACCTCCACCTCGCCCTGCTGACGTTCCTGATCTTCCCGATCATGGCGCTCGCGTCACTTGCCTTCCGCGTCGCCTCCGCCGACGCCTACGGCCGTACGCGGGAGGCGATCGGCTCGATCACCGCCTACCTGCAGGAGTCGCTGTCGGGGATCCGCGTCGTGCGCGCGTTCAGCCAGGAGCCGCGTCACATCGAGCGCTTCCACGAGCTCAACGACCGCAACCGAGACATCAACATGACGACCGTCAACCTCAACGCCGCGTACTTCCCCGGCGTCGAATTGCTGAGCGCCCTCGCAACCGTCGGCATCCTGCTCTACGGAGGCCTGCAGGCGATCGACGGCAACGTGACGACCGGCGTGATCGTGGCGTTCGTCGCCGCGCTGAACCTCTTCTTCGATCCGATCCAGCAGCTCTCGCAGCTCTACACGACGTACCAGGCGGCGATGGCGGCGCTCGACAAGATCTTTGACCTGCTCGACGAGCAGCCAGACCTCGTGGATGCCGTCGACGCGGTCGAGCTCGGGCGCCTGCAGGGCGAGATCGAGCTGCGCGATGTCGCATTCAGCTACGGCGACGGCGATGACGCCTTCTGGGCGCTGCAGGACCTCTCGCTGACGATCCCGCCCGGGCAGACCGTCGCGCTCGTCGGCGCGACCGGGGCAGGCAAGTCGACGATCGCCAAGCTGGTCGCCCGCTTCTACGACCCGACGCGCGGCACCGTGCTCGTCGATGGTCACGATCTGCGCACGGTGACGCAGGCGTCGCTGCGCAGCCAGCTCGGCATCGTGCCTCAGGAGGCGTTCCTGTTCAGCGGCACGATCGCCGACAACATCGCGTTCGGCCGGCCGGGAGCGACGGACGAGGAGATCCGCGCCGCCGCTCGCGCGGTCGGGGCCGACGAGTTCGTCGAGCACCTCGAGCACGGTTACGACACGCAGGTCGGCGAGCGCGGGACGCAGCTCTCGGCGGGACAGCGCCAGCTGATCGCGTTCGCGCGCGCGCTGGCCGCCGATCCGCGCATCCTGATCCTCGACGAGGCGACGTCGAACGTCGACCTGCACACCGAGGGGCGCATCGAGAACGGCCTCCGCCGGCTGCTCGCAGGACGCACCTCGATCGTCGTCGCTCACCGGCTCTCGACGATCCGCCAGGCCGGCCGGATCGTCGTGCTCGACGGCGGGCGCATCATCGAGCAGGGCACCCACGACGAGCTGCTGGACGCCGGCGGCGCGTATTGGCGCCTGTACCGCGACTGGATGGAGCAGGCTGCGGCATAGCGGCGGCGGGCGCCGCGCCGCCGGGCGGGACCATCGGGGGACCGCTGCTATCCTCGTCGCCGCCCTTCCGGGGTGGTGTAATCGGCAACACGCGACTCTCTGGAAGTCGAGTTTGGGGTTCGAGTCCCTGCCCCGGAGCTGCGGCGTGCCGTCCGATACCGCGGCCGGGGACACGTGAAGCAGCGGCTTCTCGACGCCGGGCTGACGTCGCCGACGTGCGAACGATGTGGCCTCGTCGACTGGCTCGGAGAGCCACTGTCGCTCTCACTGCACCATGTCAACGGGAGGCGTCAGGACAGCCGGCTCGAGAACCTGCAGCTCCTCTGTCCCAACTGCCACAGCCAGACGGACAACTTCGCCGGACGAAGGCGCGACCGAGCCGACGAACCAACCGACACGCGACAAGCCTGCCGCCGGCCCATCGGGTTCGCCGGTGACCAGCTCTCGAGGAGCCCGGCCGGTACCCGCTCAGCCCGGCGGGCCCGTGGGAGCGAACTGCGCTGTGATGTGGCGCTCGAGCCCTGGGTCGAGCACGACGAGCACCTCGTCGCCGGCCGAGATCATCGTGTTGCCCTTCGGCACGAAGCCGGCCTTGCCGCGCGGCAGGACGGAGATGATCAGGCTGCCGTCGGGGAGGTCGATGTCGGCAACCCTGCAGCCCGCTGCAGGGGCGTTCGCGGCGACCTCGACCTCGATGATCTCGAGCTTCTCGTCCGGCAGATCGAGCAGATGGACAAGCCCGTGCCCGGGCACCTCGTGCTCGATGAGGTTGAGGATCAGGTCCGTCGCCGAGACCGCGGGCTGGATGCCGAGGAGCTTGAAGTGCTGCAGGTTGCGGGGGTTGTTGCAGCGCGCGATGATCCGCTCGCAGAGGTACTTCTCCTTCGCGACCTGGCAGATCAGGATGTTGTCCTCGTCATCGCCGGTGACCGCCACGACGAGGTCGGCACGCTGGATGCCGGCGCGCTCGAGCACCCAGAGCTCGGTGCCGTCGCCGTACTGGACGGCGTGCTCGAGCTCCTGCTCGATGCGCAGGTAGGCGCGCCGATCGGCCTCGACGAGCGTGACCTCCTGCCCGTTGCGAATCAGCTCGCGGGCAAGGTTGAGCCCGACCTTTCCTCCGCCCACGACGATGACGTACATCGGCATCGGCGCTAGTGGATCTTCTCGGAGAAGGTTGTCATGACGCGGATCTAGACGGCCGCGATGTCGGCGATCGCCTGCTGGAACATCGCGACGCCGAGCTTGACGGCGCAGACCGTATGGAGGCCCTGCTCGGCGTACCAATCCGATCGTGCCGGATCGAGCACCCGGACGATCACGTGGCCGACGCCGAAGCGCTTCTGTGCGATCTGGCTGACGAGCAGGTTCGTGTTGTCGCCGCGGGTCGCGGCAATGAAGACGTCGGCCTCCTCGATGCCAGCGGCGAGCAGTGCGTCGATCTCGATCGCGGTGCCGACGGTGAAGCGCCCGCCTGCGTCCTCCCACGACGTCGGCTGACCTGCGTCGAGGCGCTCGTGCGAGAGGGGATCCTCGTCGAGCACGGACACGATGTGACCGGCGGCGAGCGAGGACTTGGCGACGGCCGCGCCGACGCGGCCGGCCCCGACGACAAGGACCATCATGCGGCGGATGCTATCCCGTCCTGCCGGTCGCCGGCAGAGATCGTCCTCACGGCGACGGCGCGGTCGACGGTGGCGGGTCTCCCGCTGGCGCCGTCAGGATGATGCGGCAGGCCGCCTTGCGCACGACGTACTTCGTCGCGTCGCCGAGGAAGTTGTCGAGCGGCCCCCCGACGCCCCCCCAGCGCGCTCCCCCGCGGATGCGCGACGGCTCCTCGGCGGCAAGCACGATCAGCTCGACGCCGCGCCGCGCCGCCTCGCTGACGATCCCCTCGCCGGCCCGGCGCGCGCGCACCGTCGCGGTGGCGACCTCGACGCCCTCGTACTCCTCGCCGACGGCCTTGGCACGCGCCAGCGCCGCGCGCGCGGCCTTCAGCTGCGCGTCGGGAAGCCGCGCGTCGAGCGGCAGCGACAGCGGCACCTCGAAGACCCAGATCGCCTCGATCGTCGCGCTCGGTCCGTTGTCGTCGGCGTCCTGGTTGTCGGCCGCCGCCAGACGGCCCGCGGTCTGCACGATGTCATCGTCGAGCGCCGTGCCGAAGATCGGCACGAGGATCGAGCCATACTCGGCGCGCGCGGGCTCTGAGCGCAGGGCCTTCTCGGAGAGGATCACGCGCTCGAACAGCGGCATCCCCGAACTGCGCCTGTAGCCGACGTAGAGCGCGATGCCGATCGCCATCCAGGCTGGTCCGACCGTCCTCGCGCCATCGTGGAAGCCGAGCAGGCTGACGAGCCCGATCGCTGCCATCACCGCGCCGAGGACCGCCGGCAGGGGCAGGTCGCCGCCGCCGATCCGCACGGAGAACGGCATCCGGTAGGGGCGCGGGCGGTCGGGCTCGCGATAACGCAGCACGCAGATCGAGACGTGCGCGATCAGGAACGCGAGCATCGCGCCGAACGCGTAGATCCCGACGAGAAAGTCCAGATCGCGCGGGATGACGAGCGCCGCTGCGAGCAGCGCGGCCAGCATGATGACGACATACGGCGTGGCATAGCGCGGGTGCAGCCGCCCGATCGCCGTCGGGATCTGGCGGTTGCGCGCCAGCGAGTACGAGAGCCGCGACAGCCCGAGCATGGCGCCATGCGCTGCGACGACAAGCGTGACCGTCGCCGTCGCCGCCACGACGTAGCGCATGACCTCGGCCAGCCAGTGCGGATGTAGCGCGGCGACGAGCGCCAGCACGGGAGCGTCGATCGCGGAGCCCTTCAGTGGCGACGGTCCGGGCGTCACCGGCAGCGTCGCGACGGCGACAAGCGACATCCCGACGTAGATCACGAACGCCGACGCCGTCACGCTGACGATCAGCCGCTTGAGGCCGCGGCGCCCGACCTTGACGTCACCGGCCAGCCCCGCTGCCGACTCCAAGCCGGTGAACGCGACGGCCGAGATCGTGATCGCGAACAGCAGGTCTCCCCAGCGCGGGGCGCTGCCGAGCTGGATCGAGCTCGTCAGCGCCGGCAGATCGACGACGAGCGCGACGCCGAGCACGATGACGAGCAACTGCAGCAGCAGGTCGGTGATGGCGAGCGCCGACACGCGTTCGATCGCGCGCCCACCCAGGCCGCGGACGTTGCGAAACGCGACGTAGGCGACGATGCCGAGGGCCATCGCGAGCTCAGGCCCGCCACGACCCAGCGGCGCCCAGAACGCAGCGATGTAGTTGGTCGCGACGAACGCCGTGACCGCGAGCAGGATGAGGAAGTCCAGCAGCACGGCCCAGCCGGCGATGAAGCTCCACAGCTCGTTGAACGCGTGGCGCGCGAAGACCGTCGAGCCGGCCCGCTCCTGGTGCAGCGAGGCGCCTTCGACGTACGTCATCATCGTCAGCAGGAGGAAGATCCCAGCGCCGAGAAAGACGACCGGCGTCAGACCGAGTGCATGCTCGCTGACGATCCCGAGCGAGAAGTAGACCGCGCCGGCCAGCGACGACCAGACGATCGCGAACAGTGCCGGCGAGCCGACCCCGCGGCGAAACGGCGTCACTCGCCCCGCCATGTGAACCACAGGCGCCCGGCACCCGACACGGCAAACAGCAGCCCGAGCAGTACCCCCAACGCGAGTGGTCCACCGCCGTGCGAGAGCGTCACGACGAGCATCGCGATGCCGATCAGGACCATCGCAGCCGACAGCACGAGCGTCGACGAGCCGTGCAGGCCGCGGCCGCTGGGGCGCCGACGCTCAGGCATGGGTCGGCTCGGATTCGAGGATGACGCGGCAGGGTCGCTCGGCGAGCACCGTCTCGATCGTCTTGCCGAACAGCGTCGTGCCGGTGCGCGCCGGCAGCGGCATCACGATCGCGACCGCGCGCAGCTCGCGCGCCTCGCCGACGATCAGCCGGCCGGTCTGGCCGGGCCGGACGCGCTCGGTGTGACCCGTCACGCGGCGCCCGCCCTGCAAGCGCGCCTGCTCGATCACCGCGCGCGCAGCGATCTCCTCGTCGGGCAGCTCGGCGTCGATCGGCAGCGACTGCGGCACGACGATCGCCACGAGCACGTGGATCCCGCGCCGCCGCCGGGCCGCGAGCTTGGCCGCGGTCGCGATCGTCTGCGGGGTGTAGTGCGCGGCGTCGAGGGCAACGAGCACGGAGTCGTACTCGGCCTCGTGCTCGGTCACGGGCTTGGGTATCACGACCTTCGCCGTCGTCGTCAGGTCGAGGCCCTGGGTGCGGCGGTAGACGACGAAGACCGCGATCCCGAGCGCGAGCCAGAGGACGCCCGCGAGGGCGACGGTGAGGTTGAGTACCGTCACGACGCAGAACGAGATCCCCGTCCCGAGGCCGCCGAAGATCGCGAACAGCGGCACGTCGACGCCCCGCGCGCGAATGTTGCCCGGGCCGCGATACGGGCGCGGGACATCCGGCCGCTTGGCCCGCAGCCGGAAGACCGAGATGTGCGCGATCGTGAACGACAGCATCGCGCCGAACGCGTACATGTTCCCGAGGAAGTCGGCCTGCCCCGGCAACAGCGCGAGCGCGGCGATGGCGCCGAAGATGACGATCCCGATCCACGGCGTGCCGTACTTCGGGTGTAGACGGCGCAGGCTGTCGGGCAGCTGGCGGTGGATGCCCATCGAGTACACGAGCCGCGACACGCCGATCAGGCCTGCGTTCGTGGCAATGAAGAGGATCGTCGCGGCGAGGATGCCGACGTACAGCTCGCCCGCGCCCTGCAGCGGCCCGAGATGGATCGCCTTGACGACGCCGAGGATCGGATCCCCCGCATAGCCGCCCTGGTCCTCTGGCAGCCCGAGCAGCGTCTGGTACTTGCCCGTCTTCTCGTTCAGCGTGACCGGCAGTGCCGACAGCGCGACGGCAGGCAGGGTGAAGTAGATCGCGAAGACGGCGAACCGGACGCGACTGATCGCGGCGGGGATCGTCGTCGCCTCGTCCTTGGCCTCCTCGGCGAGGTTGGAGATCGTCTCGATCCCGGTGTAGGCGACCATCCCAATCGGGATCGCCAGCAGGAAGTCCGACCACGTCGGGGCGACGCCGAACGTGATGTTCGACTTCAGCACGCCGACGTCGAGCACGAGCACGATGCCGATCACGACGAGCAGCACCTGGGTCATGAAGTCGACGACCGCCAGGGCGATGTTCAATCCGGCGGACTCCTTCACACCGCGCACGTTGATCAGGGCCAGCAGCGCGACGATCGCGACGCCGGCGATGATGTCGCCGGGCGACGAGCGCAGCGGATCCCAGAACAGGCCGCCGATGTAGTGCGGTACGAAGAACGCCGAGATCGCGACCGTGATGACGTAGTTGAGCATCTGGCCCCAGGCCGCGAAGAACGACCAGAACTCGTTGAACGCGTGGCGCGCGAATGACGACGAGCCGCCCGCCTCGGGATACATCGCGGTCGCCTCGGCATAGGTCGCCGCGGTCCAGAAGAAGATCACGCCGGTGATGACGAAGACGACCGGCGTGAGACCGAGCGCGAGGGCGGCGACAAGGCCGAGCGCGTAGTAGATCGACGACCCTACGTTCCCGTACGCCGTCGCGAACAATGCGTTGACGCCAAGAACGCGTTGCAGTCCATGGAGCCGACGCTCTGCCATCCGCGGCGGGAGTCTACGCCGCGCGGCAACGACGACCCGCCCGCGTCCGGCGGGCGGCGTCTATCCGGTGATCGCGAGCGGGAAGCTCAGGAGCTGCGCAGAATGCACGACCGCACGCCGTCGCGGCGCTTGGCGCCGTGCAGGCCGATCCACACGATGTTGATCTCGCCGCGCCGCTCGAGCGTGGCATCGTGCAGCTTGGCGGTGTTCTTGCGGGTGATCGCGCCGTAGTGAGCAGCGCGAGCGAGATCGTTGTAGTAGGCGATGATCGCGCCGTGGCCGCGGGTGCGCTCGTTGAGCACGAGCTGGTAGTCCGGAGCGCGGTCGTCGTTGAGCCGCGGCGATCCGTCGGACACTTTGTAGCCCAGTCGCCGCAGGCAGCTGCGCGCGGGAGCGGTCGTGCCCTGCATCCGCTTCGCGTTGGACGCGCGGACCTTGGCGACGGCTGCCGCCTGCGCCGCGGAGCCGCCGGCCTGCGTCGTGGTCGTGGTCGTGGACGCGCCGCCGCCGCTCTTCGATCCGCCGCAGCCGGCGAGCACGACGATCACCAGCAGGGCGGGCAGGAGACGGATGCGCATCGCTAACGCTGCTCCACGAACTCGAGCAGCGCCTCGAGCGTCACGTCCCAGCCAAGCGTGTCCTCCCCGCTCGGCAGCGGCTCCTGCCAGTCCAGGCCGAAGTCTCGCCGGTCGACCGTCGCGGACAGTTCCACGCCGACGCGGTTGTCGGGGCTCAGCAGGCCAGGTCCGGGCAGGCCGACGCGGCCGCTGGCCGTGACCGTCTGCGTGTGCCCGTGGATCGAGAGCTCGCCCGTCGCGTCGATCGCCCGGCTGGCGTCGCCAATCATCTCCCCCACCATCCAGCGCACCTCCGGAAAGCGACCGGCGTCGAGGAACTCATCCGACAGCATCCGCTCACGAATGATCGGGTTGTTGAGATCGAGCGAGGCGACCGGCACGCTCGCGACGATCGTGCCGTCAGCCGGCCGCATCGTCGCGTCGATGTCCCGGAAGCCCGCGCGATAGTCGCGCGCACCGAGATGACGAACGGTGAACGTCACCGACGAGAACGGTGGATCGGCGTGCCACAGCCCGTCACCGAGATGATCCTCAAAGAACCCCACGGCGGCGGACTGTAGTGCGACGCTCCGACCAAGGCGCTTACGCAACCAGGGGGATGATGAGGATGGCCACGATGTTCGCGACCTTGATCATCGGATTGATCGCGGGGCCCGAGGTGTCCTTGTACGGGTCGCCGACGGTGTCGCCGGTGATCGAGGCCTCGTGCGCCAGCGTGCCCTTGCCGCCGAACGCGCCCTCCTCGATGAGCTTCTTCGCGTTGTCCCACGCCCCACCGCCTGCGGTCATCGAGACGGCCATGAAGAGGCCGACGACGATCACGCCGATCAGTAGGCCGCCGAGCATCTCGACGCTCAGCAGGCCGACGATCAGCGTGAAGACGATCGGGATCATCGACGGGATGATCATCTCGCGCTGCGCGGTCTTCGTGACGATGTCGACGCAGGTCGCGTAGTCCGGCTTCTCGCTGCCGTCCATGATGCCCGGCTTCTCCTTGAACTGGCGGCGCACCTCTTCGACGACGGCGCCGCCGGCGCGACCGACGGCCTCCATCGAGAGCGCCGCGAACAGGTAGACCATCATGCCGCCGATCAGCAGGCCGATCAGCACGTTGGGCTTGTCGATGAGGAACACGACCGCCGGCTTGCCATCCTTCGCGAGCTGCGACTCGAGCTCGATCTTGAACGCCGCGAACAGCACGAGCGCGGCCAGCACGGCCGAGCCGATCGCGTAGCCCTTCGTGACCGCCTTCGTCGTGTTGCCGACCGCATCGAGCGGATCGGTGACGTTGCGGACCTCCTCGGGCATCTCAGCCATCTCGGCGATACCGCCCGCGTTGTCGGTGATCGGCCCGAACGCGTCGAGCGCGACGATCAGGCCGCAGAGCCCGAGCTGCGCCATGACGGCGACGCCGATGCCGTAGATGCCGCCGAGCTGGTCGGCGCCGTAGATGCCGAGCGCCAGGACGATCGCCGGCAGGGCCGTCGCCTGCATGCCTTGCGAGAGCCCCGAGATGATGTTCGTCGCGTGGCCGGTCTGTGACGCCTCGGCGGTCTTCTTGACCGGGTTGAAGCGCGTCGACGTGTAGTAGTCGGTGATCAGGAACAGGCAGGCCGTGACGCCGAGCCCGATCAGCGAGCAGAGGTAGAGGTCGCCGACGCCCGGAAGCGATGCGTCGGTCACCTTGCCGGCCGGGAACGCGATCCCGTCCATGATCCACTTCGTGACCGGATAGAACGCGGCGGCGGCGATGATGCCCGACACGACGAGGCCTTGGTAGAGCGCGCGCTCGACGTTGCCGGCGGCCGACTTGACGGCGAACGTGCCGATGATCGAGGCGACGATCGCGACGCCGCCGAGCACGAGCGGGTAGAGCGCGACCTGCGTCGCGTTCGCGTCACCGAACGTCAGGACGCCGAGCAGCATGACCGCGACGGCAGTGACGGCGTACGTCTCGAAGAGGTCGGCCGCCATGCCGGCGCAATCGCCGACGTTGTCGCCGACGTTGTCGGCGATCACGGCCGGGTTGCGCGGGTCATCCTCGGGAATGCCGGCCTCGACCTTGCCGACGAGGTCGGCGCCGACGTCGGCGCCCTTCGTGAAGATGCCGCCGCCGAGACGGGCGAAGACGGAGATCAGCGAGCCACCGAAGCCGAGGCCGATGAGCGCGTCGACGGCCTCCTTCTGCGTCTTGTCGAAGAGGAACGTCAGGGCGCCGTAGTAGCCGGCGACGCCGAGCAGCGCGAGGCCGACGACGAGCATGCCGGTGATCGCGCCACCGCGGAAGGCTGCATCGAGCGCCGGCGGGATGCCGCCGCGGGCGGCTTCGGCGACGCGGCAGTTCGCCCGCACCGAGACGTTCATCCCGATGAACCCGGCGGCTGCAGACAGCGCGCCGCCGATCGCGAAGCCGATCGCGACCTCGATCGATTGCAGCGGGATCAGCACGATGAACAGCACGACGCCCACGGCGCCGATCGTCATGTACTGGCGGCGCAGGTATGCGGAGGCGCCTTCCTGGACGGCTTTCGAGATCTCCACCATGCGCTCGTTGCCAGGCGAGAGCGCGAGCAGCGAGCGCGTCGTCAATGCTCCGTAGAGGACTGCGAGGCCGGCGCACACCAATGCGACGACGACACCGTGATTCAACAGGAAGTCACTCACTTGAACGGTCTCTCCTCCGTAAAGTCTCTAGTGATCTGGCCTTAGCCCACAGCGGGGCCGGTGTCAACGGACCTACGCCACGGAAATGCGCGCGGATACTAACCGGACGGGCGGATGCCTGTGTCTACTGACCGGGAACCCAGAGCCGGCTGGCCTCGGCGGGGCGCTTCGCAGACGGCGGCGGGTCGTCTGCGCCGGGCGCACCGGGCGGCGGCGTGGCACCGGAGCGCGCGTACGCGAGCTGCAGCTGGGCGAGCGCGTCGCGGACCTGCTTGGCGTCTGGGCCGAGCGCCGGCTCGGTGAGCGGCAGCAGTGCCCGGGTGGCGTCGACCGCCTGGCGCACCTGCTCGAAGTCGGGCTCTTCCTCGGCGCCTGTGAGCCCGGCCTTCCGAGCTCCGAGGTTCAGCAGCGAGATGACGGTCTGGACGAGCACGTCCTCCACGCGCACGCGCGCGACCTCCGCCTCATAGGCGGCGCGCAGCTCCTCCTCGCTGAGCTCTCCAAGCGCGGCTTCGTCGAAATCGGGGCCGGAATCGGCGGTCATGCGGGTACCTCCTGGGCGTACGTCGTCGTCGTGTCGCGCACCGTCTCAGCGTAGACGTCACGCAGTGCGGTCCCCTCGAGCAGGGCGGCGCGCTGGCGCTGGGCACCGGTCGGACCCTCGAGCGTCGCGTCGATGCGCACCTCGCTGCGGATCGGTGCCGTCCACTCCCAGAGGCCCTCGAGCGCTGCCCGCGCGGGGATCTCGATCGCGCGCTGCGGATCGATCATGTGGCCGTCCATCCCGTGGCGGATCGCGCGCCACATGTTCTCCTCGACAAGCCTGTGCGGAGGATCGTCGAACGGAACGCCGTCGTCGATGTCGCGCAGAGCCTGGCCGACGCACGCCACGACGAGCGCCGCGATCCCCTCCGATTCGGCCGCCGTCACCTGCGCATCGCAGATCCGCATCTCGACCGTTCCGAACGAGGCATGCGGCCGCACCGACCACCAGACCTGCGTGTACTCGACGATCGAGCGCGTCGCCATGAGCAGCTCGAGGTAGGCGCGAAACGCGCTCCAGCTGCCGAACGAGTCGGGCACGCCGCAGCGCGGGAACGACTTCGTGAAGATCTGGCTGCGCGCAGAGTGCAGCAGCGTGTCGTGGCCTTCGAGGAAGGGCGAGCTCGCGCTGGCGGCCAGCAGCAGGGGCAGGATCGGTCGCAGCCGATCGCAGGCGCGCACGGCGCGGTCGGCGCCGCGCACGCCGACGTGGACGTGCAACGAGAACGTGTTGTTGCGCCGCGCCACGTAGCCCAGACCCTCGACGACGCGACGGTAGTGCTCGGTGTCGATGTTCGGCTGCTCGCGGTAGTCGGCCCATGGATGTGTGCCCGTCGAGCCGAGCGCCACGCCGCGTGCGGCGGCCAGCGCGAACAGGCGACGGCGACGATCGCGCTGGTTGGCGATCGCCTCGTGGAGATCCTCGCCGCGACCGGAGACGATCTCGATCTCCGACGAGATCAGCTCGCCGGTGACGGCCTCGGCAAGCACCGGGTCGAGCTCGCCGGCAGCGTCGCGCAACTCTTCGAAGCGCGGCACGAGGTCGAGCGTCTGCGGGTGCAGCAACGCGAACTCCTCCTCGAGGCCCACGGTGAGATCCGTGGACGCGGCGAAGACCCGCTCCATGTTGTCGAGGTCGATCGGCATCGGGGTAGCTTGCGCGTGAAGGTCGCCAGGAGGTACGTCTACGTGAGGTAGAAGTACAGCGCGTAGAGCAGGTCGACCGCCGGGGACGACGTGTGCACCGTCACCTCGGGCGGGACCTGGAGCAGAGCCTCGGAGTAGTTGAAGATGATCTTCACGCCGGCCTCGACGAGGTCGTCGGCGATCGACTGCGCCGCAATGGTCGGCACGGCGAGCACGCCGACGACGATGTCGTCGTCCTCGACCATCGCGCTCAGCTCGGAGGAATGGCGCACGGTCGTCGAGCCGACCTTCTGCCCGACCTTGCGCTTGTCGGTGTCGAAGATCGCGACGACCCGGAAGCCGTGGTCGACGAAGATGTCCGATGACGCGATCGCCTGCCCGAGGTGGCCGGCCCCGAATAGCGCGATGTTGTGCTGGCCGGACGTGCGCAGGATCTTGCGGATCTGCGAGACGAGCGCGTCGACGTTGTAGCCGACGCCGCGCTTGCCGAACTTCCCGAAGCCCGAGAAGTCGCGCCGGATCTGGGTCGGATTGACGTGCGTGTAGTCGCTGAGCTCGCGCGAGGAGATCGTCTCCTTGCCCATCTTCTTGGCCTGCGTGAGCACCTGCAGGTAGCGCGACAGGCGCGCCGCCACGCCGAGCGACAGGCGCTCGACGCCCGTCACCGGCACGTCGCGAGGCACCGCATCAACCGCCGTGGGAACGCGCTCGCCGGTCGTCATCCAGGCCGCACTTTACTCAGAAGGTCGCGCAGCGCGGCTTCGTCGACGAACAGCTCGAAGCGCTCCTCGCCATCCAGCGTGACGACCGGGATGCGCTCGAGATAGGCGGCGTGCAGTCGGTCCTCGGTCGTGATGTCGACCTCGTCGTACGACGTGCCGACCTCGGTGCAGACCCGGTCGATGATGGTGCGGGCGTCGTCGCACAGGTGGCAGCCGGGCTTGCCGTAGATGACGAGGCGGGCCTCGCTCGGGATGCTCATGCGAGCGCGCGCTCGCCGGATGCATAGGCGTCGAGCGCGAGGTAGGCGGGGAAGGGCAGCGCCGGCACGTAGCGCGCGGCGGACGCGATCATCGCGGCGTTGTCGGTGCAGAGCGCGCGCGGCGGGATACCGACGCGCACGCCGAGCGCCGTCAACCGTTCACGCAGCGGCCCATTGGCGGCGACGCCGCCGCCGACCGCGAGCCGGTCAAGGCCGGTCGATTCGAGCGCCTGCTCGCAGCGCAACACAAGCGCGTCGCCGATCGCCTGCTGGTAACTCGCAGCAAGGTCCGCCGCACGCTCCTGCACCGCCTGCGCACCGAGGTCGCGCACGCGATACAGCAGTGACGTCTTGACGCCCGCGAACGAGAAGTCGAGGCCATCGAGGTTGCGTGCGACGGGGAACGAGAACGCCTGGGGATCACCCGCGCGGGCGAGCCGCTCGAGCTGCGGGCCACCGGGGAACGGCAGCCCGAGCAGCCGGGCGCCCTTGTCGAATGCCTCGCCGGCAGCGTCGTCGAGCGTGCGGCCGAGCACCTCGAAGCCGTCGTGGCCGTCGACGCGCGCAAGCAGCGTGTGCCCGCCGCTGGCGATCAGGCAGACGAAGGGCGGCTCCATGATCGCTTCGGAGCCCTCCTCGAGACGAAGGAAGTTCGCGGCGACATGCCCCTGGAGATGGTCGACCGGCGCCAGCGGCAGCCCGCGTCCGGCCGCCAGGCCCTTCGCCGTCGCCACGCCGACGAGCAGCGCACCGACGAGGCCCGGGCCCTGCGTGACAGCGACGAGCTCGATGTCATCGAGCGTCGCGCCCGCGCGCCCGAGCGCGTCGTCGACGACGACGTTCGCGAGCTCGAGATGGTGGCGGGAGGCGATCTCCGGCACGACGCCGCCGTAGGCGTCGTGGATCCCCTGCGATGAGATCACGTTCGAGCGCAGCTCCCCGTCGCCGGTGACGACGGCCGCGCACGTGTCGTCGCAGCTCGTCTCGATCGCGAGGATGAGGCTCGTCACGGCACCAGCGGCTGGGCGTTCGGCACGTCGTCGAAGCGGCCCACCAGCGTCGACCGCGTGCGCCACATGATGACCGCGTCCTCGTTGTTGTCCTGGTAGTAGCGCGGGCGCCGTCCGGCGGCGCGAAAGCCGAATCGCTCGTAGAGGGCGATCGCGCCCGCGTTGGACTCACGGACCTCGAGCGTGAAGCGCGCGCCGGCGTCGTCGAGGCGACGCAGAAGGTCCGTCAGGAGCGCGCTCGCGATTGCTTGGCGACGCCGGTCAGGGTCGACGGCGACGTTCATGACGTGCCAGACCTTGTCGTAGCGCGAGCAGATCAGGAAGCCGAGCATCTCGCCGTCGCGCAGCGCCGCCAGGCAGACGCTCGCCGGCTTGGACAGCTCGAGCACGAACATCGCAAGCGACCAGGGCGTCGGGAACGCACGCCGCTCGATCGCGATGATCTGCGGCAGATCTGCGTACGTCAGGCGACGGATCTCAGGAGGCGCGGCGGCGGGCATCTCAGCGTCGGATCTGGTTGCGAGCGAGCACGGCATCGGGCTGGCGCAGGTAGTCGGGGAGGATCCCGTCGCGACCGACCTGCGACGTCGACCGCAGACCGAGCTCGCAGATCGCTCGCGCACTGACGCCGTGCTGCGCCGATCCGTCCGCCGGTACGGCGCAGCCGCCGCGCTCGAGGTCTGCCCGAAATCGTAGCGCCCCATCTCCGACCGCCAGCCACGGACCGCCCTCCGCCGCGACGGCCTGCGCAAGGGCTTGCGGCGCGTACGCGGCTGCCGCGATGACCTGAGCTCCGCCGCGCCAGCCCGCGGCGAACGCCTCGCCGCGGCGCGCGTCGATCACGGCGAGCACGCCGGTGTGCTCGGGCGTGTGTCGAGCGGTGTCCAGCCCGTCGCTGGACACCGCTACACAGTCGGACCAAGCGCCAATCGCGAGCGCGCGCAGCGTCGAGACCCCGACCAGCTCGGCGCCGGAGGACTGCGCGAGCGCTCGCGCGCTCGCCACGCCGATCCGTAGGCCGGTGAACGTCCCGGGCCCGAGTCCGACGGCGATCCGGTCGACGTCGCCGAACCCATGTCCGGCGTCATCGAGCAGCGCGGTGGCGATCGCGAGCAGCTGCGCGGCATGGCCCGGTCGCTCGCCCAGCGCCGGCTCGTGCCGTCCCTCGAGCGCCTCGCCCGGGCGCGCATCGTCGAGCAACGCGACCGCGGTCGCCGGCGTCGCCGTA
>DATBAE010000008.1:0-15810 GCA_036271655.1 Solirubrobacteraceae bacterium | reverse complement strand
CGATGATCGCCTGGGCGGCGAGCATGCGCGCGTGGGCCCGCGACTGCGCGATGTCGTGCGGCCACAGGCGCTGGTCGAACGCCAGCGACGCGTTGAGGCGGTGGAAGACCGGATCCTGCGGCTCGGAGAAGCGCGACATCGGGGCGAGTCTAGGGAGCACGCGACGCGAACCGGACCCGGACTGGACCCGCAACGATCGCACGCTGTGCTTTCGGTACGCGCACTACCCTTGCCGCCGTGACCGAGCAGGAGTACCCGCAGGAGGACTACTCGCGGCCCGCCGACGCGATCGAGATCATCCTCGTGCGCCATGGGGCGTCGGAGTCCGCCGTCGCGGGCCAGGACTTCGAGCTGCTCGAGGGCCAGGCCGATCCGGCGCTCGCGCCGGCCGGCGAGCGCCAGGCGCAGGCGGTCGCGCGGCACCTCGCCGGAGAGCCGCTGGCCGGGCTCTTCGTGACGCCGCTGCGCCGTACCGCCCAGACGGCGGCGCCGCTCGCCGCGGCGACGGGCCTCGAGCCCGTCGTGATCCCCGAGCTGCGCGAGGTATACCTCGGCGAGCTCGACGGCGGCGCCTTCCGGATCGCCGTCGCACAGGGCGATCCGCGGGTCGACGAGGTGTTCGCCAAGCAGCGCTGGGACGTCATCCCGGGAGCCGAGACGATGGAGGCGTTCGCGCAGCGCACGCGGGCTGGCATCGACCGAATCCTCGCAGGGCTGCAGCCGGGAGCGACTGTCGCCGCGGTCCTGCACGGAGGCGTCATCGGCGAGCTCTGCCGCCAGGCGAGCGAAAGTCGCCCGTTCGCCTTCGTCCATGCCGACAACGGCTCCCTCACGCGCCTCGTCGTGCTGACGGACGGCCGGCGCTGGCTGCGGAGCTTCAACGAGTCCGCGCACCTGCGGTAGATCGCCGGCGCAGCGTGGCTCCGGCGAACGGCGCTCGGATACGGAGCACGACGCACGAGAGTCCAGGCGACGGCGCTACTGCCCGAGCACCTCGCGCAGCGCCGCTGCCACCCGCTCGACCTGGCCCGGCGAGAGCCCCGGGAAGAAGGGCAGCGCAACCGAACGCGCGGCGACGTCCTCGCAGACCGGGAACTCGCCCTCGCGGTGGCCGAACGTCTCGCGGTAATACGACATGAGGTGGATCGCAGGCAAATAGGGCTTGGACTGGATGGCGCGCTCGCGCAGCGCGCGGATCGTTGGATCGCGGTCGACGCCCCGCGGCAGCTGGACCACGAAGACGAACCAGCCGCGACGGTCTCCGCCGCTGTCCTCACAGGGCAGATCGAGGCCCTCGATGCCGGCGAGCGCCTCGCGGTAGAGCGCCGCCGCCGCCGCGCGGTCCGCCAGCATCTCGTCGAGCCGATCGAGCTGCGCGAGGCCGATCGCGCTTGCGATGTCCGTGAGGCGATAGTTGAAGCCGAGCCGGTCATGGTCGAGCCAGCCCATGTCCGGCGCGCGGCCCTGGTTGCGCTCGGAGTCGATCCGCTGCTTCACTTCGGCGTCCCCGGTGGTGACCATCCCGCCCTCGCCGGTCGTCAGCTGCTTGTTGGCGTAGAAGCCGAAGACCGCCGCGTGGCCGCGGCCGCCGACCGGAGTGCCGTCGGCGTGGACCGCGCCGAGCGCCTCGCAGGCGTCCTCGACGATCGGCAGGCCGAGGCGCTCGAAGGCGGGCAGATCTGCGGGGTAGCCGAAGATGTGAACGGGGAGGATCGCCGTCGTGCGCGACGTCACCGCAGCCGCAGCCGCGGCCGGGTCGAGGTTCAGCGTGCGCGGGTCGATGTCGGCGAAGACGGGCCTTGCGCGCTCGTAGAGCGCGGCATTCGCGCTCGCGACGAACGAGAACGGAGATGTCACGACCTCGTCGCCATCGCGCACGCCGGCGGCGCGCAGGCCAAGGTGCAGGCCCGCGGTGCCGCTCGAGACGGCGCACGCATGCGCGACGCCCAACCGCCCGGCGAACGCCCGCTCGAACGCCGGCACGCACGGCCCGAGCGAGAGCTGACCGGAGCGCAGGACGTCGATCACGGCATCCTCCTCCGCGCGGCCGAGGACCGGACGCGCGAGCGGCACCTCGTCGGTCACCGGCTCGATCGACATCGCGATCGCAGCCTGCCTACGACGCCGTCGCGCCGCGCATGCGGCTGGGCTGCTCGGCGTACTCGAGCGAGTCGACGAGCGCGATCCACGACGCCCCGATGAGGTTCGTCGAGACACCGATCGCGCCCCAGGTGTCGTTGCCGTCGGTCGCGTCGATCAGGACGCGGATCGTCGCGTCCGAGCCCTTCGTTTCGTCGAGGATGCGGACCTTGAAGTTCGTCAGCACGATGTCCGACAGGTGCGGGTGAGCTTCGGTGATCGCGAGCCGCAGCGCGGCGTCGAGCGCGTTCACCGGGCCGTTGCCCTCGGCGACGCTGACGTAGCGCTCGCCGTCGACCCAGATCTTGATCGTCGCCTCGGTCTCGACCTTGCCGTCGGCGCGCTGCTCGACGATCACGCGCCACGACTCAAGCACGAAGAGCGGCTGGTAGTCCCCGGTCTCCCTGCGCAGCAGCAGCTCGAAGGAGCCGTCGGCGGCCTCGAACTGGTAGCCGTCGTGCTCCATCGACTTCATCCGCTCGAGCACGCGAGCCGTCGTTACGTCGTCGAGCTCGAGGCCAGCGCGCTCCGCCTTGTCGGCGACCGTTCCCTTGCCCGACAGCTCGGAGATGAGCAGGTCGCGACGGTTGCCGACGAGCGCCGGGTCGATGTGCTCGAACGTCGTCGCGTCGGCGCGGATGCCAGCGGCGTGCAGGCCGGCCTTGTGCGCGAAGGCGTTCTTGCCGACGTACGGCTGATGCGCGTCGGGCTGGCGGTTGAGCAGCTCGTCGGTGAAGTGCGCCGTCTTCGTCAGAAGCGCCAGCTGCTCGTCCGAGACGACGCGATGGCCGAGCTTCAGCTGAAGGTTGGCGATGATCGTGATGAGGTTCGCGTTGCCGGTCCGCTCGCCGATGCCGTTCATCGTGCCCTGCACGTGCGTCGCGCCGGCCTCGACGGCCGTCAGCGTGTTCGCGACCGCACAGCCGCCGTCGTTGTGGCAGTGGATGCCAAGCGCGACGTCTGGCAGTGCCGCGTGGACGTCGCCGACGGCGCGCGCGATGCCGCTCGGCAGCGACGGGCCGTTCGTGTCGCACAGCACGAGGCGCTCGGCGCCGGCGGCCGCCGCCGTGCGCAGGCAGTCGAGCGCGTAGTCACGGTCCTCGCCGAGGCCGTCGAAGACGTGCTCGGCGTCGAAGATCACGCGCTTGCCCTGGGCGACGAGGAACGCGACGGACTCGGCGATCATCGCGAGGTTCTCCTCGCGTGAGACGCGCACGACCTTCTCGACATGGTTGATCGACGACTTGCCGACGATCGTGCAGACGGGAGCGAAGCACTCCGCGAGCACGCGCAGGCCGGCGTCGGCTGCTGCCTCGACGCCGCGGCGGCGCGTCATGCCGAACGCGGCGATCGTCGCGTGCGTGAGCAGCTCGTGCTCGAGCAGGCCGAAGAGCTCGGCCTCCTTCGGGTTGGAGGCCGGAAAGCCCGCCTCGATGAGGTCGATGCCAAGCTCGTCGAGGCGGCGCACGAGCCGCACCTTCTCCTCGGCGGTCAGCGACATGCCGCCGCCGCCCATGCCGTCGCGCAGCGTCGCGTCGTACAGCTCGATCCGTGTCATCAGGTCAGTCGTCCTTTCGAGGTCAAGAGGGATTCCGGGTGGGCGTGGCGACCAGCGGCTCCGCTTAGCAGCGGCGCGGCGGTCGCCTACGGAATTCGCCTCCCGACCGCGGTCATGCGACCTTCAGCGCAGGCACTGGGTCCAGCCATTCGCGATAGCGCTCGCCGCGGCCGTGCAGGGCGTCCTCGAACGCCGTCTGGACGGCGCGCGTGAGCTCGCCGGGCGTGCCGTCGCCGACCGCGTGGTCGTCGATCTCGCGCACCGGTACGAGCTCGGCCGCCGTGCCGGTCATGAAGACCTCGTCGGCGAGGTACAGCTCCGCGCGCGCGATGTCGCGCTCGATGACCTCGATGCCGAGATCGTCGGCGATCTTCATCACTGACTTGCGGGTGATCCCATCGAGGATCGAGGCCGCGGCCGGCGGCGTGATCATCCGCCCTTCCCAGATGACGAAGATGTTCTCGCCCGACCCCTCGCAGACGTGGTCGTGGTCGTCGAGCAGGATCGCCTCCTCATAGCCCGCCTTCAGCGACTCGACCTTCGCAAGCACGCTATTGAGGTACTGGCCGGATGCCTTTGCGCTTGGGATCAACGATGCGGGGCTGATGCGGCGCCAGCTCGAGACCTTCGCGCGGATGCCCTTGCGCTTGCCGTCCTCGCCGAGATACGCGCCCCACTCCCAGACGGCGATCGTCACGTCGACGGGCGCCTCGAGCGGATTGAGTCCCATCTGGCCGTAGCCGCGATAGACGAGCGGGCGGATGTAGCACGACCGCAGGCCGTTACGGGCAATCAGCTCATGCGTCGCGCAGCGCAGCGTCTCGAGATCGAACGGCATCGGCATGTAGTAGAGCTCGGCCGAGCGTGCCAGTCGCTGGAGATGCTCGCGGTGGCGGAAGACCGCTGGCCCGATCTCCGTGTCGTAGCAGCGCACGCCCTCGAAGACGCCTGTGCCGTAGTGCAGGCCGTGCGTGAGCACGTGGACCTTGGCGTCCTCCCAGGCGACGAACTCTCCGTTCATCCAGATGAAGTCCGCTTGCTTCACTGAGAGCTCCTTAGACGTCCAGGTTGTCGAGAACGGCGCGCGTTGCTTGCGCTGTCGTGGCGTCGCCACCAAGGTCGCGGGTGCGTAGGCCCGCGTCGAGGGCGCGATCCACAGCCGATTCTACGGCGGCCGCCTGCTTTTCCCAACCCAACCCGTGGCGCAGCATGAGCGCGGCCGACAGGAACATCGCCAGCGGGTTCGCGGCGCCGGTCCCCGCGATGTCCGGCGCCGAGCCGTGAACGGGCTCGAAAAGGCCGGGCGTGGGGCGGGCCGGATCGGATTCCCCGAGGCTGGCGCTCGGCAGCATCCCGATCGAGCCGGTGATCATCGCCGCCTCATCGCTGAGGATGTCGCCGAACAGGTTCTCGGTCACGATCACGTCGAAGTCGGCTGGCCGCGCGACGAGCTGCATCGCGGCGTTGTCGACGAGCACGTCGGACAGCTCGACATCCTCGTAGCTCTCCGCGTGGACTTCGTGGACGACCTGGCGCCACTGCCGAGACGTCTCGAGCACGTTCGCCTTGTCGACGCTGGCGACGATGCCGCGGCGGGTGCGGGCAGCCTCGAAGGCAACACGAGCGATCCGCCTGACCTCCTCGACGGAGTACTCGCACAGATCGCTCGCGCTCGTCGCGGTGCGCGTCTTGGCTCCGAAGTAGATCCCGCCGGTCAGCTCGCGCACGACGAGCAGGTCGGTGCCCTCTATGCGCTCGCGCTTGAGCGGGCTCGCGTCATACAGCGCAGGGACGGGCCGCACGGGCCGCAGGTTGGCGAACAGGCCGAGGCCCTTGCGCAGGCCGAGCAGGCCCTGCTCGGGACGCGGTGAGTCAGGGTCCGTCGTGTCCCACCTGGGTCCGCCGACGGCAGCCAGCAGGACGGCGTCGGCCTGCTTGCAGGCCGCGAGCGTCTCGTCGGTCAGCGCGGTGCCATGGACATCGATCGCGGCACCGCCGAAGAGGTGCTCCTCGAACGAGAAGTCCTCGCTGATCGTGCGCAGCAGCTCGAGCGCCGGCTTCATGATCTCCGGGCCGATCCCGTCCCCGGGCAGCGTGACGATGGTTGGCATCGCTGGCAGGCTATCCAGGCGCTACGCCTGCGCGCGGCGCGCAACGATGTTCAGCCGCACGTAGTCGAGCGTCGGCGCGGCGCCCAGCCGGGCCATCACGGCGTCGACGAAGCGCTCGTGGTCGCTCGCGTCGAGCCGCTCGAGGTGCGGCCCCAGGCACACCGTCTCGAGGTACGCGCGAGGCTCGTCGGGCGTCGCCGGCCAGGGCTGCAGCCAGCAGCGCACATCGTCGAAGCCGGCCGCGCGCAGGCGCGCCTCGGTCTGCTCGACGCCGGCGAAGTTCCACGGCAACGGCCAGTCCGCGAACCGATCCGCGAGACCGACGTCGCCGGCAGCGCGCAACGCGGCGTCGTGGACGCCGGCGACGTTGCCCTCCCCTCCGCACTGCGTGCTGAGCCGCCCACCGGGGCGAAGCGCCGCCGCGAGGCGCGCAAACAGGGCCTCATGGTCGGGCACCCAGTGAAACGTCGCGTTCGAGAAGACGGCGTCGACCTGCTCGCCGGGCGCCAGCTCGAGCGCGGCGAGGTCGGCACGGCGCACAGACACATGCTCGTCGTCGAGCTCGACGCGCGCGCGAGCGATCATGTCGGGCGAGGCGTCGACGGCGATCACCCGGCCGCGCGGCAGGCGTTCCAGCAGCAGGCGCGTCACGCGGCCCGAGCCGCAGCCGGCGTCGAGCACCGTCTCGTCACCGCACAGCTCGAGGCGATCGAGGACGGCCTGCGCCATCGCGACCTGCGGGCCGGAGACGCGGTGGTACGCGTCGGCGTTCCAGTCACGGACCTCCGGCGTCATAGCGCGGTCGTGACCGGTCCACCGCGCTCGCGCTCGGCCTCGTAGGCTGAGATCGCGTCGTCCTGCGCGAGCGTCAGCGCAATGTCGTCGAGCCCGTTGAAGAGGCGATGCTTCGTCTCTGGGTCGATCTCGAATGACGCTACCGAGCCGCCGTAGCGGACCTCTTGGGCGTCGAGGTCGATCTCGGCGCTGCCGGCCGCCATGATCGCGCGCACCTCGTCCTCCGCGAGCGCGACCGGCAGCAGCCCGATCTTCGTGCAGTTGGAGGCGAAGATGTCGGCGAACGACGGCGCTATCACGGCCTTGAAGCCGTAGTCCTGCAGGCCCCAGGGAGCGTGCTCGCGGCTGGAGCCGCAGCCGAAGTTGCGCCCGGTGACGAGGATCGGGTTGCGCGGCAGGTCCCAGCCGTCCTCCTTGGCCCAGTCGTAGAAGAGGAACTCGCCGAAGCCGGTGCGCTCGACGCGCTTGAGGAACTGCTTGGGCATGATCTGATCGGTGTCAACGTCGCTGCGGTCGAGCACACTGACAGGGCCCGTGATCGTCTTGATGGCTTCCATTGCTCAGCTCCAGTTGCGGATGTCGACGAAGCGGCCTTCGATCGCGGCGGCGGCCGCCATCTGCGGCGAGACGAGGTGCGTCCGGCCGCCGCGGCCCTGACGGCCCTCGAAGTTGCGGTTCGACGTCGAGGCGCATCGCTCGCCGGGCTCGAGCGTGTCGGGGTTCATCCCGAGGCACATCGAGCAGCCCGCGCCGCGCCAGTCGAAGCCGGCCGCGCGGAAGATCTCGTCGAGGCCCTCGCGCTCGGCTTGCGCCTTCACCTGCGCGGACCCAGGCACGACCATCGCGCTCACGGTCGATGCGACCGTGCGGCCCCTGACGACCTCAGCCGCGACGCGCAGGTCGCCGATCCGGCTGTTCGTGCATGAGCCGATGAAGACGCGGTCGAGCGCGATCTCCTGGATCGGCGTGCCGGCATCGAGGCCCATGTAGACGAGCGCGCGCTCGTGGCCCTCGGTCGATGGTTCCGGCACTGACTCGGCGACGCCCGCCACCATGTCGGGCGCGGTGCCCCACGTGACCTGCGGGCTGATCGCCGACGCGTCGACCCTGATCTCGCGGTCGAACGTGGCGCCCTCGTCGGTCTTCAGAGCGCGCCACTCCGCGGGGATCTCGATGCCGGCGTGTTCGGCGACCCAGGCGAACGTCGTCTCGTCGGGCGCGATCATCCCCGCCCGTCCGCCACCCTCGATCGTCATGTTGCAGACGGTCATGCGCCCTTCCATCGAGAGCGCCTCGATCGCCGGGCCGGCGAACTCCACGACGTGGCCGGCGGCGCCGTCGACGCCCATCTGCCCGATCGTCGCGAGGATGAGGTCCTTCGCCGTCACGCCGAAGCCGAGCTCACCGACGTAGTTGATCCGCATCGAGCGCGGCTTGGGCGCAACGAGGCACTGCGTCGCGAGGACGTGCTCGACCTCGCTCGTGCCGATCCCGAATGCGAGCGCGCCGAACGCGCCGTGCGTCGCCGTGTGGCTGTCGCCGCAGACGATCGTCATGCCCGGCTGCGTGACGCCGAGCTCCGGTCCGATGACGTGCACGATGCCCTGGTGCTCGGATCCCAGCGAGTAGACGGGAACGCCGAACTCCGCGCAGTTGCGCTCGAGCGTCTGGACCTGCACCCGGCTGAGCTCGTCCTTGATGAGCGCAACGGTCGGCGTGCCGTCGGTCGGCACGTTGTGGTCGGCCGTCGCAAGCGTACGATCGGGGCGGCGCACGGTGCGCCCGGCGAGCCGCAGCCCGTCGAACGCCTGCGGGCTCGTGACCTCATGAACGAGGTGCAGGTCGATCCACAGCAGGCCCGGCGCGACCTCGTGCGCGGCCCAGATCTTGTCGAACAACGTCGTTGGTTCTGATGCGTTCATCGTCAGCTCCTGCGTAGGCCGGCGGAGACGACGGCAAGCAGGATCGCCTCGTCTTCACCGGGGTTCTCGAAATGGTGTGCGAGGTCGGCATCGAACGTCACGCAGTCGCCCTCGCCGAGCTCGTGGCGCTCGCCGTCGATGCTCAGCACGACGCTGCCGACCTGGACGAGCGCCGTCTCGCGGCTGCCGGGCTCGTGCATCGGCGGATCGCCGGGACCGCCCGTGCTCGCGCCCGGAGCGAGCACGTGGCGCGACAGCTCGGCGCGCTGGCCGGGCAGCGGCGGCGTGAGGATCTCCGCGATGTGGCCGGACTCCGGGTCCGTCGTGCCCAGCCGCCGCTCGTCGGAGCGGACGATCGCGACCTGCCCGCCCTCGTCGAGGCGCAGCAGCTGGGAGAGCCGCAGGTCGAGGCCGGCAGCGATCCGCTCCGCGACGGCGAGCGTCGGGCTCGTCTCGCCGCGCTCGACCTGGCTCAGCATCGGCGCGCTGACGCCGCTGCGCTGCGCGAGGTCGCGCAGGCTGAGCTCCATCGCGTCGCGCAGCGCGTGGATGCGCCTGCCGATCGGGTTTGGGTGCTGGATCGCCGTCCCCATACGTTTGTACGTTATCGCATACAACTGTGCGGTGCGCGAGCCGACCCCGGGCTTCGCCACAGGTACGCTGGATCTCCTGTGGCCGACGCCTCCTTCCTCCGTCCCGACGTCCTCGTACTGGCCAGCGGAGGGACGCTCGGCGAGGCCTGGATGAGCGGGCTGCTGGCCGGCATCGAAGACGCGACCGGGCACGACTTCCGCGGCACCGAGTCGTTCGTCGGGACGTCGGCCGGCTCGCTCGTGGCAGCCGCGCTCGTCGCCGGCGAGCGACCGCGACGGCCTCGACAGCAGACGCGCCGTCTCGGCCTGCCGGCCGGGGAGGCTGCCGCCGACGTCGCATCGGAGAGCTCGTCGCGGCTTGCGGCGCAGTGGCTGCCGCTGCCGCGGTCGATCCTGCAGAACGTCGCGCGCGAGGCGGTCCGGATCGCCGGCGCCGCCGCCACCCCGCTGGCACCGATGGCGCTCGCCGCAGGCTCGAGCGGGAGCACGGCGCTGCGCGCAGCGCTGCTCGGGCGCACGCCCGGCAAGGATGCCTCGCTGACGGCGATCCGCACGAGCATCGACAAGGCGGGGGCGCGCTTCGACGGGCGGCTGCGCGTCGTCGCCGTCGACCGCGCGAGCGGGCGACGCGTCGTCTTCGGGGCACCCGGCGCGCCGCCCGCGAGCGTCGCCGAGGCGGTCCAGGCATCCTGCTCGGTGCCGTGGATCTTCGTCCCCGTAACGATCGACGGCCGCGAGTACGTCGATGGCGGCGTCTGGAGCAACACGAACCTCGACATCGCCCCCGCCGGGCGCGCCACGCGCGTGCTCTGCCTCAACCCGATCGCCAGCCTCGACATCGCGATGGCGTCACCGCTCGGGATGCTGCGCGCGGTGGCGGGCAGCACGGCCGCGCTCGAGACGCTCGCACTGCGCAGCCGCGGCGCGCATGTGAGGATGATCGGGCCGGCGCACGACATCGCACGGGTGATGGGGCCGAACCTGATGGACGCGCGTCGTCGCGACGACGTCCTCAGTGGCGGCTACGCGCAGGGCCTGGAGCTCGCATGACGACGCCTACACCACGCGTCCGCCCTTCCAAGACGATGATCGCCGTCCGCTACGGGCTGCCGGGGGCGATCCTGCTGACCGGGGTGCTCGCGCTCGTCTTCAGCCACTCCATCAACGGGCTCGAAGGCCTCGCGATGGGCATCGGCGTCGGCGCCTCGGTCCTGCTTCTGAACGTGCTCTACCGGGTCGGCGTGACCGGCGATCTCGAGCGCGACGATGAGGAGGCCGCGCGCACCTACTTCGACGAGCACGGCCGCTGGCCCGACGAGAGCTGAGCCTTCAACTCTCGTCGGGGTCACCGCGCGACGTGCCCGCTGAGCGAGCGCTCCGCCGGGTCAGCGTCGATGCCTACGGAGCCGCGACCGGCGCGCCGGCAGCGAGGTCGATCGACTGCGAGACGGCCTGCGCCTTGCGGACGACGTTCGAGAGCGCCCGCACGTACGCGCTGCCGGCCGCCTCGATGATGTCGGTCGCGACGCCCTGTCCCGAGGCGGATTGGCCCTCGAACTCGAGCATCACCGACGACTCGCCGAGCGCGTCCTGGCCGCCGGTGACGGCGTCGACGCGGAACGCGCGCAGTTGGGCGTCGACCCCGGTCGCGGCGTTGATCGCCGCGAAGACGGAGTCGATCGGTCCATCTCCGGTCGCGGTCGCCGTCGCGGTCTCGCCGTCGGGCAGCGTCACCGTGACCTCGGCGTGCGGCTCGTGGCCCGACGCCGCCGACACCATGAAGCTGTCGAACGTGTAGCTGCCGAGCTCGTTGCGCAGGTCGTCGGTGACGAGCGCCTCGAGGTCCATCGCCGTGACCTGCTTCTTCTTGTCGGCGATCTCCTTGAAGCGCTTGAAGGCCGTGTTCAGCGCCGCGCCCTCGACGACGAAGCCGAGCTCCGCCAGCGTCTGCTTCAGCGCCGCGCGGCCGGAGTGCTTGCCGAGCACGAGCGAATTGGCGTCGAGCCCGACGCTCGTGGCGTCCATGATCTCGTACGTCGTGCGCTCCTTGATCACGCCGTCCTGGTGGATGCCCGATTCGTGGGCGAACGCGTTGCGGCCGATGATCGCCTTGTTGGGCTGCACGACGTAGCCGGTCAGGCGCGAGACGAGCCGCGACGTGCGCGCGATCTCCTTCGTCGTGACCGTCGAGTGCAGGCCCGAGGCGTCGCCGCGCGTCGCGAGCAGCATCACGATCTCCTCGAGCGACGCGTTGCCTGCGCGCTCGCCGAGCCCGTTGATCGCACACTCGATCTGCCGCGCGCCCGCCAGCGCACCCGCGTAGGAGTTGGCGACCGCCAGACCCAGGTCGTCGTGGCAGTGGACCGAGAGGACGACGTCCTTCAGCGCCGGGATCAGCCGGTACAGGCCCTCGAGGTACGCCGTGTACTCCTCGGGCGTCGTGTAGCCGACGGTGTCGGGGATGTTGATCGTCGTCGCGCCCTCTTCGATCGCGACCGCACAGACCTCCGCCGTGTACTCGAGCTCCGCGCGCGTCGCGTCCATCGGCGAGAACTCGACATCGTCGACGAACGACTTCGCGTGCGCGACGGCGGCTCGGGCCTGGTTGAGGATGTCCGCGCGCGTCGAGCGGAACTGGTGCACGATGTGGATGTCCGACGTCGAGATGAATGTGTGGATCCGAGGTCGCTCGGCGTCGCGCACCGCGCGTGCTGCAGCCTCGACGTCCGGTGCCTGGGCGCGCGCGAGGCCGGCGATGATCGGGCCGCGGACCTCCCGTGCGATCGCCTCTACGGCCTCGAAGTCGCCCGGCGAGGCGATCGGGACGCCGGCCTCGATGACGTCGACGTTGAGGCGTGCGAGCTGATGGGCGATCTCGAGCTTCTCACCGGTGTTCAGCGAGATGCCCGGCGACTGCTCGCCGTCGCGCAGCGTCGTGTCGAAGATCAGGACGTGATTTGAGTCGTGCTGGTTGCTGCTCATGACGTGTCTGCTCCTTGCTGAAGGCTCGAGGTGTGCTGCTTCTCAGTCGGTTTGCGGCAGTGCGGCCGCCACGCGTAACGCTCCCCCTAGCGGGGGAGCAGGAGAAGAAGCAGAGACAGGTCGAGCGCGTGCGTCATGCGCGACGAAGTGTAGGCGATGCGCCCGCCGTTTCCCAGCGCCGCCGATCAGGCGTCCGGGCCCGGCCGCCTACGGCTCGACGAGGCCGTCGCGCCGCATTGCTCGGAGGATGACCGTCGTAGCGATGTGCACGCCTGCGTTGGCGAGATGCATGCCGTCGGGCTCGCGCACGGCGACCTGCTTGCCGTGGTAGGCGATCGTGTCCGTGTACTGGCCGTGCGGAGTGACGTCGGGGGCGATGTCGACGAGCCTGACCCCATCGCCGATGCTTGCGGCCGCCTGGGTGATCGCCGCGTTGATCGCCTTGATCGACTCCGTGCGGGCAGGATCGCGGGCGAGCGGCAAGAGGACCCAGTAGACGAGGGCGTGGCCGCCACGCAGGTACGTGGTCATCATCGCGTGCACGCGGCGCGCATATGCGGCGATCCACTCCCGGCCGCAGCAGTCGATGCTCTGGCCCGCCGCGCTCGTCAGCGGGAAGGCGTCGACGGCTGCTCCGAGAAACACGACGGTCGCGTCGGGATGCAGCGTGCGCACCGACGCACGGGCGTGGACCGGCCAGTCGACGAGCATCGGCTTCGTGATCCCGGATCCGGGGTTCGGGTCGCCGTGCAGCGTGCCGCCGGTCGCCCGCACCGAGCGCCCGAGCACGTCGATGATGCCGTAGACCATCGAGTCGCCCGTGACGAGGACGCGGTAGCGCGCCGCGCGCCCGACGTCGACGGTACGCCGCGCGACGCCACCGCCCGACGCGCTGCGTAGCGAGATCGTCCAGCGCCGCGCCGCGGTCAGCGGGATGTGCAGCGCCAGCACGGGTTTCCCAGCACGCAGATGGATCGTTCGACAGCGCTTCGAGTGCCTCGCAGCGCTCGCGCAGACGATCCCCGAGACGCCGCCGCTGCGGCGGCTGTCGCTCACCGAGATCAACGGCGAGTGGCCAAGGCGCACCCGCGTCGGGGCGACGATCAGCCGCAGGCGCTGAGCGGCCGGAGCGACCGCGGGCTGCGCCGCGGCCTGGCCCGCGACCAGCCGAGGCGTCGCGACCGCCGCAAGCAGCGCGACGGTGGCGACGACCGCGATCCGCATCGGCGCAACGCTACTGCGCAGAGCACGGCGCAGAGCTCAGAACGGGCTCGTGTCCGGGATCAGCCCGATCGCGAGAATCGTCCCGAGCATCAGCAGGCATGCAGCGATCGCGAGAGCGAGCTTGCCACGGGTCACCATGTCGTCGTCTGCTCCTTGGTCGAGGGGCCGCCGACGACATCGATCGCGCCGCCGCGCAGCTCACGCAATCTACGGCCGCCCACGATCGCCCGTGCGCCATGTTCGGGGGCCCTTATCCGAGCGTGACGGTGCGGCCCTCGACGAATCCGTCCGACGACGCCTTGATCTCGCCGATCACGGACTCCGGCACCTCGGCATCGGTCGTGAAGATCATGACCGCGCGCGACTGATCTTCGTTCTCCGGCGAATGGCCCACCGCAGCCGAGCCGATGTTGATGCCGCGCTTGCCGAACATCGTTCCGACGTGTCCGATGACCCCCGGCCGGTCGTCGTAGCGGAAGAACGTCAGGTTCGGCTCGAGCTGGAGGTTGAAGCGCTGTCCCCACGCCTGCAGCAGGTGCGGGCGGTTGCGGTTGCCGATCGTCGTGCCGGCGACCGTCGTCGTGTCACAGCCGCAGACGACGTTGACGCGGACGAGATCCGTGAAATCGTGCGCGGTCGTGCTCGACTTGTCCTCGACGTGGATGCCGCGCTCCTTGGCGAGCGCGTGGGCGTTGACCTCGTTGACGTGCTCCTCGGTGTGACCGCCCAGCGCACCGAGCAGCACGGCGGTCACGAGCGGACGGGTGTCGCGCTCGGCGATCTTGCCCAGGCACTCGACCTCGATGCTGTCGATCGAGCCGCACAGGGCAAGGCGCGTGCCGATCCGCCCGAGATCCCGGCAGAGCGGCAGGAACGGACCCAGCTCCTCCATGTCCTCGGCCTTGATCGTGGCAGCGTTGACGGCCGTCGTGACGCTGCCGCCCTGCAGCGCGGCAACGATCTGCTCGGCGGCCTGGTAGCCGGCGCGATCGTTCGCCTCTGTGGTGGATGCGCCGAGATGCGGCGTGACGATCACGTTCGGATAGGAGAACAGCGGGTGGTCGGTCATCGGCTCCTTGCGGAACACGTCGAGCGCAGCACCGCCGACCTTGCCGCTGTCGAGCGCGTCCTTGAGGTCCTCGTCGACGATCAGCGAGCCGCGTGCGACGTTGAGCACGCGGACGCCGTCGCGCATCTGCGCAAAGGCCTCGGCGTCGAGCCAGCCGTTCGTATCGGGCGTGTTGGGAAGGTGGACGGTGATGAAGTCCGACTGCGCGTATAGCGCACCGGCCGTGTCGCACTTCTCGACGCTGAGACGCTCGTAGAGCTCGTTTGCGACGTACGGGTCGTACGCGATGACGCGCATCCCGAAGGCCCGCGCGCGTGTCGCGACGAGCTGGCCGATGCGCCCGAAGCCGAGCACCCCGAGCGTCTTGTCCATCAGTTCGATGCCGTTGAAGTTCTTGCGCTCCCAGCGGCCCGCGACGAGCGCGCCGTGCGCCTGCGGGATGTTGCGGGCAAGTGCCAGCAGCAGCGCCATCGTGTGCTCGGCGGCCGTGACGATGTTCGATCGTGGCGCATTGGCGACGAGGATGCCGCGCTTCGTCGCAGCGGCGACGTCGATGTTGTCGATGCCGACGCCGGCGCGCGCGATCACGCGCAGGTTCGTCGCCAGCGCGATCAGCTCCGCGTCGACCTTCGTCGCCGAGCGCACGAGGATTCCCTCGAAGTCGGCGATCCGCCGCTCGAGCTCGTCACGCGACCAGCCGACGCCGACCTCGGTGTCGAAGCCTGCGACCTCGAGCAGATCGATACCGGAGTCTCCGACCGCCTCTGCGACAAGCACCTTCTGCGCCATCATGCGACCTCCGTCCGCTCGAGGACCCAGTCGATGCAGGCGGTCAGCGCCCGCACGTCGGCCGGCTCGACTGCCGGGAACATCGCCACCCGCAGCTGGTTGCGGCCGAGCTTGCGATACGGCTCGACGTCGACGATCCCGTTCGCCCGCAGCGTCGCGGCGACGCTCGCAGCGTCGATGCCGTCGGCGAAGTCGATCGTGCCGACGACGAGCGAGCGCTTCGCCGGGTCGGCCACGAACGGTGTCGCGTGCTGTGAGGCCTCGGCCCAGCCGTAGAGCGCGTCCGAGGACTCCGTCGTGCGTGCGACGCACCAGTCCAGGCCGCCATTGCCGAGCATCCACTCGACCTGCTCGGCAAGCAGCGCGAGCGTGGCCAGGGCGGGCGTGTTGAGCGTCTGGTCCAGGCGCGAGTTCGTCAGCGCGGTCTGCAGGCTGAGGAACTCGGGGATCCAGCGCGGCGTCGCCGCGATCTGCTCGATGCGCTCGATCGCGGCCGGGCTGAGCAGCGCCAGCCAGAGGCCACCGTCGGAGCCGAAGCTCTTCTGCGGCGCGAAGTAGTAGACGTCGCACTGCGACGCGTCGAGCGGCAGGCCGCCGGCGCCCGACGTCGCATCGACGAGCACGAGCG
>DATBAE010000007.1:0-58474 GCA_036271655.1 Solirubrobacteraceae bacterium | reverse complement strand
CGACGGCCGCTACGTGCCCCCTCCGGGACGCGACTGAGCCCGGGGCCAGACAGAACTGCACAATCTCGGTCGACTTTAGCTATATAGTGGTGGGCGATGACCTCTTCCGGCCCCCACCCCGCCCGCACGGACGTGCACCAGCACCTCTGGCCCGAGGCGCTGATCACCGCGCTGACATGGCGTCGCGAGCCGCCGCTCGTGCGCCGCTCGGGCGACGCCTGGGTGCTGCGCCTGCGCGGCGAGCCTGAGTACCGCTTCGCCCTCGCCGATCACGACCCGGTCGCGCGCGTGGCCTCGCTGGCGGGCGACGGCGTCCAGCGGGCGCTCGTGGCGATCTCGAGCCCGCTCGGCATCGAGGGGCTGCCGCGCGACGAGGCCGAGCCGCTGCTCGAGGCCCAGAACGCCGGTGTGCTTGCGCTCGGCGAGCCGTTCGGCCTCTGGGGCGCGGTGTCACTGCGCCCGCCGGACCCCGCCGACGTGGACGCGCTGCTCGACGCCGGCGCGCTCGGCATCTCGTTGCCGGCCGGGGCGCTCGCCGGCCCCGAAGGACTCGATCGCTGCGGCGCGCTGCTCGATCGCCTCGAGCGGCGCGACGCTCCGCTGCTCGTGCATCCCGGCCCCGCGCCGTGGCACGTCTCGACCTCCGACGGCGGCGGCATGCAGACACCCGCATGGTGGCCTGCGATGACGTGCTACGTGGCGGACATGAACGCCGCCTGGCACGCGTTTGCCGCCTTCGGGCGCCCGTGGCATCCCCGGCTGCGGGTCGTCTTCGCGATGCTCGCCGGCGGCGCGCCGCTGCACGGCGAGCGCCTCGCGGCCCGCGGCGGGCCGACCGAGATGCTCGCCGATCCGGGCATCTACTACGACACGTCGTCCTACGGCGCGCGCGCAATCGATGCCGTCGTGCGCTGCGTTGGGATCGACCAGCTCGTCTACGGCTCCGATCGTCCCGTCGTCGACACGAACGGCCCGTCGCTGCTCGGGGACGCGGCCGGCGCCGCGATGGTGTCGGCGAACGTCACGCGCCTGCTCGGCGACGTGCGCCTGGCGGTGCCCGCATGATCGAGATCCCGACCGGCCGCGACCTCCTGCGCGACGAGCTGCGCGTGCTCGCCGCCGACATCGCCGCCCAGCCGGACATCTGGCGTCACCTCGTCCACCACGATCCGGCGGCGCGCACCTACGAGCAGCTGCGGCGCGACGAGCACGTCGCGATCTGGCTGATCTGCTGGATGGACGAGCACGACACGGGCTTTCACGATCACGACGTGTCCTGCGGCGCGCTCGCGGTCGCCGGCGGCGAAGTCGTCGAGGAGCGCCTCGCGCTCGGCGGCCCGCCGATCCGGCGGCACCTGGGGGCGGGCGAGTCGATCGACTTCTCGGCCGCCGACATCCATCGCGTGGCTCATGCGGGCAGCGGCCCGTCGATCACCATCAACGCCTACTCGCCGCCGCTGTGGCGGATGGGCGCCTACGAGACGACGCCGACCGGCGAGCTGCTGCGCCACTCGATCTCCTACGCGGAGGAGCTGCGCCCGCTCGGGCTCGTCGCGACCGGGTAGTCGCTACGCGACGAGCAGGCCGCCGACGAGCGCCGCGCCCTCGCGCGCCATGCGCGAGCGCGGCACGACGAGGTCGAAGCCGGCCGCAAGCGCGCGCGTGCGGGTGTCGACGTCGGTATGCAGGTAGAAGGCGAGCCGCTTCGTGTCGGCCGGCACGTCCGCCAGCGCCGAGACGCGCGACTCAGCGTCCTCGCAGAGATCGACGACGAGCAGGTCACCGGGCTCGAGCGCCGCGAGCGCCGCATCCGGCGAGGTGACGACCAGTACGTCGTGACCGGCGGCGGCGAGCATGCCCTGGACCTTCGAGCCGAACAGCAGATCGGGCAGCTGGGCGACGATGCGCGCCACGCGGCGGCTATTGCGCCCGCAGGCGGCGAAACTCGTCGCGGACCGATTGCGGACGGCCCCACATCTGGCGCACCTCGGTGCGCCCCGAGCGCAGCTCGCGCAACGCGAGCTCGCCGTCGATGCCGGCGTCGTCGAGCAGCTTCAGCGCGCCGTGGACGACCTCTGCGGCGGCGGCGTGCCCGAAGCGATGGGCGACGAGCAGCCGCCAGTGCCAGTCGTGACGCGAGTACGGCTGGGCGTTGCAGGTCACGAGGTAGGTGGCGGCGTCGATGTAGCGCGACTCGTCGGCGATCCGCAGGTCGAACTCCATGTCGGTCCAGTCGTCGGGCAGCGACTCGACGATCTGCTCGAAGGTGTCCGCAAGCGCCATCGCGCCGCAATCTATCCGAACCGCCGGGCGCCGATCATGGTGCCGGGCATCGAGCCACAATCCCGACCGCGCCAGATGGGTATCCTCGGCCAATGGCCACGCTGACCGATGACATCGCCAGCGAGTACCGGGCCCTGAAGGACGGCTGCGGCCTGCTCGATCGCTCCGAGCGCGGCAAGCTCGCGCTGACCGGCAGCGATCGCAAGGCGTTCCTCGCCGGCCAGGTGACGAACGACATCGAGGGCCTCGTCGCCGGGGCCGGCTGCTACGCCGCGTTCCTGACGCACAAGGGCAAGATGCTCGGTGACCTGCGCGTGCTCGCGGTCGAGGAAGGCGATGCCGAGCCCGAGCTGCTGCTCGACACTGAGCGCGCGACCCTGCAGGCGCTGTTTGATCTCGTCCGCCGCTTCAAGATCGGCTACGACGTCGAGCTGCACAAGCGCACGCTGCAGCGCGGCCTGCTGTCGCTCGTCGGACCGCGCGCGAGGGCGGTCGCGGGCGCCGAGGACCTGCCCGCCGCCGAGCACAGCCACCGGGCCGGCGCAATCGATGGTCGTCCGGTGCGGCTGATCGCCACCGATGCCGGCGTCGACGTGCTCTGCGACGCCGACGCCACCGACGCGGTGCGCGACGCGCTGCTCGCCGCCGGCGCGACGGCGGCCTCCGAGGCTGCCGCCGAGATCGTCCGCGTCGAGCGCGGGCGACCGCGCTACGGCCGCGATCTCGACGATGCCACGATCCCGCAGGAGGCCGGTCTCAACGAGCGCGCCGTCAGCTTCACAAAGGGTTGCTACGTCGGCCAGGAGACTGTCGCGCGGCTCTACTATCGCGGCAAGCCGAACCGGCATCTGCGCGGCCTGCGGCTCTCCGCCCCGGCCCCGATCGGCGCCGAGCTGCGGCTCGGCGAGCGCATTGTCGGGACGCTCTCGAGCTCGGTCGTCTCCCCCGCGCTCGGACCGATCGCGCTCGCCCTCGTTCGCCGCGAGGCGTCGCCCGGCGACACCGTCGCGCTCGACGGCGGCGCGAGTGCCGAGGTCGTCGAGCTTCCCTTCGGCGACTGAGGAGCGCCCGAGCCCGAGTTGCCGCGCTGTGCCGGATAGCCTCTCGCCGATGCCTGGGACGCGCACAGACGCGCCTCCATCGTGGCGCCGGATCGCGCGATCGGCGGTCGCTGGGGCGACGGTCGTGATCGCCGTCGCCGGCTGCGGGAGCGGCGACGAGCTCGCCAACCGCGAGCCCGCGCCCCGCCAGATCACGCTGAGCGTGGCGCTCGGCCGGCACGCGATCGCGGTCTCGCCGGCGCGCATCGGCGCGGGACCGGTCGTGCTGCTGGCGAGCAACCAGACGCCGGTCTCACAGCAGCTGACGCTGCGCAGCTCGCGCACTCCCGGCGCAGCCCCGCTGCAGCAGCGCACCGGTCCGATCAATCCGGGCGACACCGCGTCGCTCACCGCCGACCTCGTTCCCGGCACCTACCGGCTGACGACGGGCTCGCGCGAGCGTGAGCCCGCGACGATCCACGTCGGCCGCGCGCAGCAGGCCGACGCGGATCGTCTCTTGCAGCCGTAGCGCCAGGGCCCGCCGCTTGCGACAATGCGCGCGATGCGACGGCCTCGGACTCCCAGCGCCGTCCTCGCCGCGCTCGCGATCGCCTCGGCCGCCGGCCTCGTCCTGAGCGGGGGCTCGAGTGCCGCGCCCACGAAGTCGCAGGAGCTGTTCGAGAAGACGCTGCTCGCCGACGCGAAGACGACGCCCGCGATCAAAAGCCTGCTGAGCACGCGCGGCGGCTTCGTCGCGCCCGACCTGACGTTCGGCGACCTGACCGGCGATGGTCGCTCGGACGCGATCGTCTCGGTCGACACCGGCGGCGTCGCCGGCGCCGTCGCGGTCTACGTGTTCAGCACCGACGGCGAGGCGGCTGACAGCCCCCTGCGCGCCGTCTACCGCTCGCAGCGCCTCTATCGCGCGAGCACAGAGGTCGTCGGCAACACGCTCGTCCTGCGGACGCCGCACTACGCGCCGGGTGACGACATCTGCTGCCCGGCGAAGATCGTGCAGCACACGTACGCCTGGAACGCGCACGACAAGACGCTGCGCCAGCGCAGCGCGGTCGACGTCGCGGCCCCGACCGGCTGACCCTGCGAGCGTGCGCCAGGCGCACGCGCTCCGCCCCCGGCCATACATCAACCGTCGAGCGCACCGTCCCGTAGGCTTCGCCTCGTTCACGGCAATCGCCTGGGGGGAAGCCACATGTCACGGACGGTGTCGCTCGCTGTCGGCGTTGCAGCCGCGCTTCTGTTCGCGCCCGCGGCCCGCGCCGCCGAGCTGCTTCCGGGCGACATCCTGCCCCAGGTCCTGGCCCCTTCCGTGCGCACGCTCACAGCCGCGCCCGGCGTGCATTGCGTGTCGTCGCCCTATCGCGTCCCGCTGACCGGAATGCTCGACGCGCGGCTGCGCGGCAGCGGCGACTGGGATCTCGAACTGCGCGCCGCCGACGGCACGCCCCTCACCGCCTCGCGCGGCTTTGGCGGCAACGAGGTCATCCAGGGCTGGGTCCGGCCCGGAACGCGGCTCGTCCTTGACGGATGTCGCAATGCAGGCGCCGGCGCGAGCGCCCGTCTGACGCTGCGCATGATCGCCTCGGCGCTGCCCAAGCTTCCCAGCGGCGCGGACCAGCTCGTGCGCGTCAGCGCCGACGACGCGCAGCTTGCCGCGCTCGATCGCAGCGGTCTCGACGTGACCGAGGATCGCGGTCCCGGCTGGGCCGACGTCGTCGTCTCGGGCGCCGCCCAGCTTGCGATGCTGCGGCTCTCAGGCCTGCACTTCCAGACGCGCGTCGCCAACCTCGAGGCGTCCGACGCGAGCGCGCGCGCAGCTGACCTGCGGGCCACCGCGCGCGATGGCACGGCGGGCTCGGCGCTGCCGTCCGGGCGTACGACGTACCGCACATACGACGAGATCCAGGGTGAGCTCAAGCAGCTCGTCGCGCAGCACCCCGGCCTCGTGCGCAAGGTCGTCTTCGGCACCTCCTACCAGGGCCGCGAGATCTCCGGCGTCGAGATCGCGCAGAACGTCGATGCCGACGACGGCCGACCGGTCTACTTCCTGATGGGCCTGCACCACGCGCGAGAGTGGCCGTCGGCCGAGGCCGCGATGGAGTTCGCGCAGCTCCTCACGCAGCAGCAGGCGACGACGCGCGTCGCGAACATCCTGCGCAATGAGCGCGTCGTGATCCTGCCGGTCGTCAATCCGGACGGCTACATCTCCTCGCGCGACGCCGTCGACCTCGGCGACGCGATCGGCCAGGAGGAGAACACCACGCTTGTCGAGTCGATCATTCCCCCGGGCGGCCTGTTCGCCTACCGGCGCAAGAACTGCGACGGTGAGATCCTCGGACCGTGGCTGCCCTGCGAGCTCGCGTGGGGCGTCGACAACAACCGCAACTACGGCAACCTGTGGGGCGGATCGGGCAGCTCGGCAGACGTCACGTCGCAGACCTACCACGGCCCGGCGCCGCGCTCGGAGCCCGAGACGCAGGCAGTCTGGAACTACGTCCGAACGCACGAGGTGACGACGCTGATCTCGCTGCACAACGTCGCCGCGCTCGTCCTTCGGCCGCCCGGAGTGAGCGGCCACGGTCTGGCGCCCGACGAGGCGAAGATGAAGGCGCTCGGCGACGCGATGGCGAACGCCGCGGGCTACACGTCGCAGTACGGCTACCAGCTCTACGACACCTCCGGCACGACCGAGGACGACAGCTACGCGGCGACAGGCGGGTACGGCTACACGATCGAGATGGGGCCGCCCGGCGGCAACTTCCACATGCCGTACCAAACCGGCGTCGTCGACGAGTGGACCGGCGAGAACGCCCATGCCGGCGGTCGTGGCGGCCTGAAGGAGGCGCTGCTGCTCGCCGCCGAGACGGCCGCCAACCCGCCCGATCACGCGATCCTGCGCGGCCGCGCCCCGGCCGGGACCGTGCTGCGTCTGCGGCGCAGCTTCGTGACGCAGACAAGCAACTACTGCGAGAAGAGCATCGAGCCGATCCTCGTCGCGCTGCCGGCGCTCTGCCTGACGGGCGAGAAGCCGCCGATCTCGATCGACGACGAGCTCGACGCGACGACGACCGTCCCCGGCTCGGGCAGCTACGTGTGGCATGTCAACCAGTCGACGCGGCCGTTCGTCGGCGCCGCGGGCGGCACCGAGGCCTACGACCTGACCTGCGAGAGCGCCGACGGCACGGTGCTCGAGCAGCACTCGCTCGTCATCGCGCGCGGCCAGGACGTCACGCTGAACCTCGGCTGCGGCGCCGGCACGACGACGCTCGCCAACGGGAAGACGCTCGCGGCGGCGGGACCCGTCGGCGGGCCGGCGCAGGGCCCGGCGCCGACGGTCGACGGCGTGCAGGCCGCCTTCGCGCCGGCGCCGAAGCTCGGCAAGCCGCGGCAGCTCAACAGCGTGCGCGGGCGCCGGTTCGCGGCCTGCACGCGCAGCGCGACGCGGCTGGGCACGGTCGCCCGCAGCAAGGCCGCGCAGCGCCGCTGCGACCGCCACTTCGGCGTATGACGGCGGCAGCGACCTCCGCCTGCTGCCGCCATTGAAGTCTGGCTCGTCGCGTCCGATATGTGGAGGCAACCGGCCAGACCCTATCGCGTCAACGCCCGCGCAACCAATGCGCGCGTGCAATACTTGCATGCGTGCAAGCATCTACTACGACCGCTCCCTCGACTGACGGCGGCGCGACCTCCGCCGCCGAACTGGCCGAGCAGCTGCTCGCGCTCTGGCGCAGCGCCATCACCACCGGCCGCGTCGGCTCATATGCGATCTTTGAGGAGCTCGACCTCACGCTGACGCAGGTGAAGGCGCTCTGCGTGCTGGCCACCGCGGAGCTGACGGTGAAGGACCTCGCCGAGCAGCTCGGCCTCTCGCTGCCCGGCACGAGTCGCGCCGTCGATGCGCTCGTCGAACGCGACCTGCTCGACCGCCGCGAGGATCGCGACGATCGCCGCATGAAGCGCGTGCGCTGCACCGAGGCTGGGCGCGAGGCGCTGGAGCGCCTCGACGAGGCCCGTCTCGCCGGCATCGAGAACTTCGCAGCAACGATCCCCCCCACCCACCGCACACAGCTGTCCGGCGCGCTGCGCCCGATCCTCGACGGCCTGCAGAAGGAGGCGTCATGACCGCAACGCCAAGGCGAATCGCCCTCAACGACGACAACAGGCGCTGGTGGACGCTCGCCGCGATGTGCTTCGCGCTCTTCATGATCATGCTCGACAACACGGTCGTGAACGTCGCGCTGCCGTCGATCCAGGCGGACCTGCACTCAACGTACGCGACGCTCGAGTGGACCGTCAACGCCTACACGCTGTCGCTCGCCGTGCTGCTGATCACCGGCGGACGACTGGGCGACATCTTCGGCCGCCGCAAGGTCTTCCTGCTCGGCGTCGGGCTGTTCGCCGCGTCGAGCGCGTTCATCGGCTTCTCGCAGTCGGATGCCTGGCTGATCGGCGGCCGTGCGATTCAGGGCATGGGCGCGGCGCTGATGATGCCCGCGACGCTCTCGATCATCACGAACACGTTCCCGCCCGAGGAGCGCGGCAAGGCGCTCGGCACGTGGGCCGGCGTGTCCGCGCTCGCGCTCGCGATCGGCCCCGTCGTCGGCGGCTATCTGGTCGAGTACGTCTCCTGGCAGTCGATCTTCTTCCTCAACCTCCCGGTCGCCGGCGGCGCACTGGCGATCACCTTGTTCGCGACGCACGAGTCGCGTGACGAGACGATCGTGCCGAAGCTCGACCTCGGCGGCATCGTCGCGATCACCGTCGGGCTCGGCGCTCTCACGCTGACGCTCGTCGAGGCCAGCAGCTGGGGCTGGGGCTCACTGCCGAACGTCGCGCTGTTCGTCGTCGCCGGACTCGGCCTGGCCGCGTTCGCGCTCGTCGAGCGCCGGGTCCGCGTGCCGATGGTCGACTTCAGCTTCTTCCGCTCCAAGACGTTCCTCGGCGCCAGTCTCGTCGCGTTCATCGTCTCGTTCGCGATGCTTGCGATGTTCTTCTTCATCGCGATCTACATGCAGACGATCGAGGGCTACAGCCCGCTGGAGTCCGGGATCCGCTTCTTGCCGACGACGCTGATGATCATCCTCATCTCGCCGCTCTCCGGCCGGCTTGCCGACAAGGTCGGTCCGCGGCCGCTGATGACCGGCGGGCTGCTGCTCGTCGCGATCTCGCTGTTCTGGGTCTCGCACCTGTCGGTCGGCTCGGGCTTCGGCTTCCTCGCACCCGGCTTCGTCCTCATGGGCATCGGGATGGGCTTCACGATGTCGCCGATGAGCACGGCGGCGATGAACGCCGTCGACCGCACGAAGGCCGGCGTCGCGGGCGGCATTCTCTCGATGAGCCGGATGATCGGCGGAACCCTCGGCGTCGCGGTACTCGGTGCCTTCATCGGCAAGCCGACCGATCGGGTGGCCTACGTCAACTCGCTCGGCCACGGCCTCGTGATGGGCGCCATCGTGGCGGCCCTCGGCGCGCTCGCCGCCTGGACGCTGATCTCCCCCGCGCTCGCCGGCGCCGCCGCACAGGCACCCGCCGGCGGCGAGGCCGCGGCGCCACCCGCGGAGGCCGCGCGCGAGGCGGTCGGCGCGTAGGATTTGCGCGTGGCCGTCGACCTCAGCATGCCCTCAGCCGTTGCGACGGCACCCGGTGAGCTGCCCGCGTCGATGGCCGCCTGGGTGATCCGCAAGGAGCGCGAGGGCGAGCCCCAGGATGCGTTCCAGCTCGAGGAGATCGAGGTTCCCGAGCCCGGTGCCTTCGAGGTCGTGGTCCGCGTGATGGCCGCCGGAGTGAACTTCAACAACGTCTGGGCCGCGCTCGGCAAGCCGGTGTCGGTGTTCCGCTACCACCCCGACGAGGAGCACCACATCGGCGGCTCGGACGGTGCCGGCATCGTCTGGAAGGTCGGCGACGGCGTCACGCGCTGGAAGGTCGGCGACGAGGTCGTGATGCACTGCAACCAGGCTTCCTACGAAGACGTCGAGGTCCACGGCCTCGACCCGCTGGCGGCGCCGAGCCAGAGGATCTGGGGCTACGAGACGAGCTGGGGCTCGTTCGCCCAGTTCTGCAAGGTCCAGGCCCAGCAGTTGCTCGCCAAGCCGGCGCACCTGACATGGGAGGAGGCGGCGTCCTACGGGCTGACGTACTTCACCGCCTACCGGATGCTGATCGACCAGACCAACCTGCAGGCCGGCCACAAGGTCCTCATCTGGGGCGCCGCCGGCGGCCTTGGCGTCTTCGCGACGCAGCTCTGCGCGCTGACCGGCGCCGACTGCGTCGGAGTCGTCTCGTCCGACGAGAAGGGCGAGCTCGTGACGCAGCTCGGCGCCAAGGCGTACATCAACCGCAACGAGTTCGCGGGCATGATGCGCACGGGTGACGAGACGCCAGAGGAGGAGCAGGCGCGCTTCGGCGAGTCGCGACGCTTCGCCAAGCGCGTCAAGGAGATCCTCGGCGACGCGCCCGACATCGTCTTCGAGCACGTCGGCAAGGCAACGTTCCCGACGAGCGTGTTCGTCGTAAAGCCCTTCGGCAAGGTCGTCATCTGCGGCGCGACGTCAGGCTTCAACCTCGACTTCGACGTTCGCTACCTGTGGATGCGTCAGAAGCAGATCATCGGCTCGCACTTCGCCAACGCGTGGGAGTGCACGAAGGCCAACGACCTCATCCGTGAGTCGAAGATCCGTCCCGTCCTTTGGAAGACGATGCCCTTCGAGGGCGTCGCGGAGGCCCATCAGCTCATGTACGAAAACTCACACCAGGGCAAGATCGCGATCCTCGTGGGCGCGACAGAGACCGGCCAGGGCAAGACTGCCGACGGCCCAGGCGCGATCACGGCCGAGGTCGGCAACTGATGGCCGGCGGCGTCGTCCACCTCCCGTTCTACGCGACCGGCTTTCGCCACGACGACATGGCGGCGGCCCTCAGCCGGCTCGCCCCGATCTCGACGCGCTACGGCGCCACCCGCTACGAGGTCTTCCGCTCGCGCGACGACCGCTACAAGTTCCTGATGTCGATCGACTTCGACGAGAAGCGCGACTGGGACGCATTCTGGTTCGGGCCCGAGTTCACCGAGATGCGGGCGGCGTGCAACGGCTGGTATCAGGTACCGCTGCTCTACGTCTGGAACGACCTCGTCACCCGCGGCGAGGTCCAAGAGCACGCGGCGGTCAGCGAGCAGACCGACTGACCGCCGGTTGAGCGATCCGCGCCAGGCGCTCGCCGAGCGCCTGCCACTGCGCGGTGTGCAGGCCTGCGCCCCGCACCTGGCTGACTTGCCCGGGCATCGTCGCGGCGGGCGGGCTCCAGCGCGACAGCTGCCAGCCCTCGACGAACGGCTCCGGATCGATGCGCGGCGCGTTCGCTCCGGGCGGACGGACCGCGAACATGATGTGCGGCGCGGATCCGTCCCCGTTTGCGCCGACGCGGCCCAGGATCGTGCCCGCCAGGACGTGACGCCCGGCGCGCAGCGACTTGAGCGCGAGCTGCTGGCGCTGCAGTCCGGTGACGCCGGCGAAGTACGAGCGCAGGCTCGCCGACGGGGCCAGCGAGAATGCGGCGTCGAGGATCTGGCGACGTCCGCCGGCGTTCAGCGCACGCAGGCGCGCCGGGTGGGCGAAGAGCCGCTCCTTGCTTGGGGCGGCGGCGTCCGGTGCGGGCGCCGGCACGCTCGCGAGCGGTGATGTCGCTCCGCGCCGCGTCCGGTCCGCGTGCGACCCCGCGCTCGCCGCGCGCCGTGGCGCCGGATCCGTCGGAGGCGGCGCCTGCGCGCTGAGATCCGCCTCCTCGGGCTGCAGCGGGACGAGCACCTTCGCCGCGAGCTTGGCGAGGTGGGTGTACATGTACCTGTCGCCGTGGCGGTCCTGCAGCACGACGAAGCGCCCGAGCCGGGCGCTCCGACCGGTCTGCGTGATCTTCCCGTCCTGCACGGCGACGACCGGCGCGCCGGCGCGCGCACCGATCCGCAGCGCGCTGCGCGCGTGCGAGCGCGGCGCCCCGTGGGCGAAGCTCATCTTCCAGGCGACGGGCCCGCGACCGAGACCGAGACCGGCCAGGGAGTCGACGAGCTCGGACGGCAGGCCAGCCATGAAGCGGGCCCGCGAGAGCACCATGTCGGCGTACCAGCTGGCATGGCGGTAGGCGAGGATCGCCCCGCGCAGGTTCCGGGCAGCGTCCGCCGCACGCAGGTAGCGCGCAGCCGCGAAGATCGCGTCGACGGGGTCATACGGGTCGCTCGTGCCGTCGTCGTCCGCGTCGAGCCCATAGTGCCGCCAGCTCGCGGGCATGAACTGCATCCACCCGGTCGCCCCGGCCGACGAGACGCGCAGGTCGCGGCCATAGTCGGTCTCGATCTCGTTGATCGAGGCAAGCACCTCCCAGGGGACGCCGTAGCGGTCGGCAGCCGCGCGGTAGATCGGCAGCAGGAACGGCGGGATCGGGAAGCGGTCGATGAAGTAGCTCGGGACCTCCACGGGGACCGTCCCGAATGCAAGCTCGCCGGCGGTCCCGGGCGCCGCATGGGCGGCGGGGCCGCCGGCATCCGGAGCACCGATGCCGGCGCCGGCCGCGTCCTTGGCAGGCTTGTGCGCGTCCGTGGCAGGTGTGTGCGCGCGCTCGGCCGGATGTTGCCGGACCACTTTCGCCGCCGCCGCCGGCTGTACAGCCGATGGGACCGGGTCGGCAGCAGCAGGCATCGCGGCGAGCGCCGCGAGGGCCGCGCCAAGCGCGAGCGTCGCGCCCAAGCGGCGCGAAATGCGACGCGCAGTCACGTGGGCCCCGGTTGGAAGTCCGTGCATCGTCATGTCTCAAGTGGCCAAGCGCCCAGGATGGGCGCCTGCTCCCCCGGGCGCAACCGTAGCCGACATGACGGCGGCGTTGTTGCACCATTCATATCTCACCTTCTAGTTGAGCCTGAGATTTGACGAGAGTGAGGGTGAGGTCGAGCCTTAGCTTTGATGATTGCCCGGGTTATCGGCAGAGCGCGAAGACGGTTCCGCTAGCGGTCTCCCCGACGGCGGTCTGGCGCGCGTCGAACGTCGCCATCACGAGCACCGAGGACTTGTGCGAGATCGTGCGGTCGAGCACCGTCACCCCGATCGTGCCGCTCGCGTTGCCGGTGCGCCACGTCTTGCCCTTCGGGCAGGACATGCGCAGGGCCGCATAGGCGGCCTCGCCGCCGCGCACGATCCGCACGTCGCGCGCGACCGCGACGTACCCCTTCGGCAGCGGCTGGCCGGCCCGCGCCGCCGGCACCCCCGGGAAGTCGGCGGGACTGCGATCGGGCGCCGACACGAGCACGCGCGGCGATACGGCGATCGTCGTATCGGGCGAGTCGGCGGCGACGGCGGCTCCCCCGGCCGCCGCGAGCATGGCAATTGCGATCAATGCGGCACCGGCGACGCGGCGCGAGACGACGGACGACGACATGACGACTCCTTACAGCTGAGAGATGAGGCCCCACGGCCATCATGGGCCGTCACGGCCCGCTCCCGGCCTCCCCTGGGTGGCCCGATCCCACACCCTGCCGCGCGGGCGTCAGGCCGCGTCGCTCTGCTCTCGCTCGATGTCCTCGCGCAGGGCACGCAGCGCCTGCCGGATGATCCGCGACACCTGCATCTGCGAGACGCCCACGATGCTCGAGATCTCGGTCTGCGTCAGATCCTCGGCAAAGCGCAGCCGCAGCACCTCGCGGTCCCGCTCCGAGAGCACGTCAAACGCGCCGTCGAGCAGGACGCGCATCTCGGCACGGCCGAGCTCCGGGTCGCCCGCCCCGATCGAGTCTGCCAACGTCACGTCCTCACCCGTCGGCTCGTCGAGCGAGCGCATGCGGCGAGCCTCCTGGCTCTGGATCGTCAACAGCACCTCCTCGAACGGAGCCTCGACGGCGTTGGCGAGCTCCTGCACCGTCGGCGAGCGACCGAGCTCCGTCGTCAGCTCGTCGCGTGCCTTGGCGATCTTCATCTGCAACTCCTGCATCCCGCGCGGGACACGCATCGCCCAGGTCTTGTCGCGGAAATGACGCTTGATCTCGCCGAGCACGGTCGGCGTGGCATACGAGCTGAAGCGCACGTCGCGGGAGAGGTCGAAGCCGTCGATCGCCTTCATGATCCCGACACAGGCGACCTGCACGAGGTCGTCGACGGGCTCGCCCCGACCGCTGTAGCGCGATGCGAGCGCGCGCGCGAGCGGGACCATCTCCTCAGCCAGCGTGTCACGAGCACGGGCGTCCCCGTGCTCGTGGTACGCGCGCAGAAGCGTGCGTTCGCGGTCAGGCTGACCGGGCATTCGTCCAGAGCGACTCGCTCACCGACCTACAGCCTCGCACACCGGCGACCGCGGCACGGCGACGGCGCCGGCGATCCGGATCGAAGATCAGCCCTGCTCGAGGGGGGCCATCGTGAGGCCCGCGCACTGCAGTTGGTCCCAGTACAACTCGGCCGCCTCGAGGTGCCCGCTCCAGACGATCGCGAGGCCGCTTCTGTGGATCGTGTCGGCGATCCGCAGGCCGCGCTCGACGTCGACGCCCGGGATGTAGCGCGCAAGCGCATGCGCCACGCCCTCGAACGTGTTGTGGTCGTCGTTGCAGACGATGACGCGCCAATGGCCGCCCAAGCCGCTTCCCGGACCGGCCGTGCGCGGCTTCTCGATCGTCTGGCTCATGAGCGCGGCCCTCCGCCGGTCGCGTCTTCGGGGAACGAGGTGGTCGCACAATCGCGCATCGAGGTCGGAGGATACGAGTGCTCAGCTCGCAGCGCCAGTCTCCCGCGCTCGGCCGAGATAGCGGTCGATTCCGAGCCACTGATCGCGCGGGGGCATCGCATGCTCAAACGAGGCGGCGTCGCGCTCGCCGAGCTTGTCCGCCACCTCGGCGCGCAGGGCGGCGGCGTAACCGTCCCGATCGGTCTTCGCCGCGAGCTCCGTCCAGCGCGCGAGCGCCTCGCGCAGACGCGCGAGATGCTCGGCCACGTCGCGGAAGTCGCCAAAGTGCGTGATCGCGAGCGTCTCGGGCTCCCAGGCCTCGATCGCGTCGATCGACGTCAGCCACGCCGCGAGATCGAAGTCCGGCGGCGGCGTCGGCGGCAGGAGCAGATCGCCAGGCGGCAGCCGCACCCCGGCCGTATCGCCGGCGAACACCCAGCCGCTGTCGCGATGGCGATAGGAGACGTGATGCGACGCATGGCCCGGCGTGTACGCCACCTCCCAGCCATCCGCGCGCTCCCCGCCGCGCAGGACGCGCAGATTCTTCGCCGGCACTGGGACGACCTCACCCCAGAGCGTGTCGAACGCATCGCCATAGAGCCGCTTGGCGGACGCCACGAGGCGCGTCGGGTCGACGAGGTGGCGCGCGCCGCGCTCATGCACCCAGACCTCCAGGTCCGGCCAGCGACGCACGAGCGCACCGGCCGCGCCGGCATGATCGAAGTGGATGTGCGTGAGCGCGAGCGCGCGCGGCTCCTCGTCGCCGATCGCGTCGAGCAGCGTGTCAGAGGCCGACTCCGGCCCGGGATCGACGATCACGTCGTCGACCTGCCAGGCGCAGATCACATGCTCGTGACCTTGGTGGAAGACGTCAATCGCACGCATGGCCATCTGACGCTACCCACTCGGGACTTCTGGATGACCTACCCGTCCGCGCCGGCAGGCGGCCGGAGCAACGCGGATGCGCTGCTCCGGCGCGGGCTCCCGCTACGTGTCCGCGCCTACCTGCGCCTTGGCGTCCGTCTTCAGCGGCGCCTCGTCGCCGGTCTCGTCGGCGGCACCTCCGTCGTCGCCGGCGTCCGCGACGATCGATGACACATCGAAGCCGTCTGCCGCGGCCTCAGGCACCTCGTCACCCGTCGGGATGTCGGACGCCTCGACCGCCTCGACGCCGACCGGCACCTCGCTCTCGGCGCCCTCGCCGAACCCAGTGTCCGGCGGCGCGTATCCCACGCCGGCCGGCTGGTTGCCGTCACCGGTCATCGTCGTGACCTGACCTGCAGTCGTGCTGTCTGCTTCTGCCATCTCGATCCTCCTTCGAAAATCGCCGATGCACTTGCCGTACCCAACGGGCGCGCGGAGCATGAGCCCTCCAGGAGGCGGGAGTACGATCGACCGATGAGCGACTCGCCTGCTCACCGGCTGCCCGAGCGCGACCGGCCGTGGATGATGCGCACGTACGCGGGCCACTCGACGGCGCGCGCCTCGAACGAGCTGTACCGCGCGAACATCGCGCGGGGCCAGACGGGCCTGTCGATCGCCTTCGACCTGCCGACGCAGACCGGCTACGACGCCGATGACGAGCTCGCGCTCGGCGAGGTCGGCAAGGTCGGCGTGCCGATCGCCCACAGCGGCGCGATGGCCGAGCTGATGGACGGCATCCCGCTCGACACGATGAACACGTCGATGACGATCAACGCGACGGCGGCGTGGCTGCTGGCGCTGTACATCGTGACCGCGGAGCGCCAGGACGTGGACCCCAAGGTCCTCCAGGGCACGACCCAGAACGACATCATCAAGGAGTTCCTCGCGCGCGGGACGTACGCGTTCCCGCCGGCGCCATCGATGCGGCTGATCGCCGACATGGTCGCCTACACGGTGACCGAGGTGCCGCGCTGGAATCCGGTGAACATCTGCTCCTATCACCTGCAGGAGGCGGGCGCCACGCCGGTCCAGGAGATCGCCTACGCGCTGTCCAACGCGATCGCGGTGCTCGACGCCGTCCGCGACCGCGTCGCCCCCGAGCTGATGGGCAAGGTCTTCTCGCGGATCTCATTCTTCGTCAACGCCGGCGTGCGCTTCGTCGAGGAGCACGCGAAGCTGCGCGCGATGGGCGAGCTGTGGGAGTGGATCGGGCGCAACCGCTACAGCGTCGAGGACCCCAAGCAGCTGCGCTTCCGCTACGGCGTGCAGGTCAACTCGCTCGGCCTGACCGAGTCCCAGCCGGAGAACAACGTCCAGCGGATCGTGCTCGAGGCGCTCGGCGTCACGCTCGGGCGCAACGCCCGAGCGCGGGCGATCCAGCTGCCCGCGTGGAACGAGGCGCTCGGCCTGCCGCGACCATGGGATCAACAGTGGTCGCTGCGTATCCAACAGGTGCTCGCCTTCGAGACCGACCTGCTCGAGTACCCCGACATCTTCGAGGGCTCGGTCGTCATGGACGGCCTCGTCGCCGAGCTCGTCGAGGGCGCGAAGGCGGAGATGGCGATCGTCGAAGAGCACGGCGGGGCGGTCGAGGCGGTGCCGTACATGAAGGCCGCGCTCGTCGAATCTCATCGCGAGCGGATCCGCCGCATCGAGGCCGGCGAGCTGATCGTCGTTGGCCAGAACGCCTACCGCGAGACCGCGCCGTCCCCCCTCGCCGGCGGAGACGACGGGGGCATCATGACCGTCGACGCCGGCGTCGAGGCCGAGGCCCGTGCCGCGCTCGCGGCGTGGCGCGCGGCACGCGAGCAGGCGACGGTCGATGCCGCGCTCGACGCGCTGCGCCGCGCGGCGGCAGACGAGGACGAGAACATCATGCCGGCGACGATCGCAGCCGCCCGCGCCGGCGCGACGACCGGCGAATGGGCGCAGGCGCTGCGCGACTCGTTCGGCGCCTATCGCGGGCCGACCGGCGTCGGCGAGGCATCGGCCGGGCCGCTGGCGACGGCGCCTGAGCTCGAGGAGCTGCGCGACGAGGTCGCCCGCGTGAGCGATGCGATCGGGCGGCGCATCAAGATCCTCGTCGGCAAGCCGGGCCTCGACGGGCATTCCAACGGCGCCGAGCAGATCGCCGTGCGCGCTCGCGACGTCGGCATGGACGTCGTCTACGAGGGGATCCGCCTGACGCCGGCGCAGATCGTCACCTCTGCACTGCAGGAGGGCGTTCACGTCATCGGCCTGTCGATCCTCTCGGGCTCGCACCGCGAGCTGATCCCAGGGATCGTCGGAGCGCTGCGCGATGCGGGGGTCGACGCGCCGGTCGTCGTCGGCGGCATCATTCCCGACGCCGACGCCGGCCTGCTCGAGCAGGCCGGCGTCGCCGCGGTGTACACGCCGAAGGACTTCGACCTGACGCGCATCATGCGCGACATCGTGGCCCTCGTCGCCAAGCGCCACGGCGTCGCCGCGAGCGCCTGACGCGGCCACCCGACGCCGCCCGCACGACGACCGACTACCGTCCGCAGCTGATGCCCGGCACCGGCGAAGACCTCGGCCAGCGCCTGCGCGCTGGCGATCTCAGCGCCGCGCCGGCCGTCCTGAACCTCGTCGAGAACCGCGCGCCCGAGCAGCGCGACGAAATCGCCGTGCTGCTGCACGCGGTCTCGCCCGCCGCGCTCGGCGCGGAGGCGCCCGCCCACATCGTCGGCGTGACCGGTCCGCCGGGGGCCGGCAAGTCGACGCTGCTTTCGGCGCTCGTGGAGGCATGGCGCGCGCTGCGCCGCAGCGTCGCGGTGCTCGCCGTCGACCCCTCCTCCAAGCGATCCGGCGGCGCGCTGCTCGGCGATCGTGCCCGGATCGCCGTCGACCCGCGCGACCCGGCGATCTTCCTGCGCTCGATGGCCGCCGGCGGACGGCTCGGGGGCCTCGCACCGGCGACGCGAGCGGCAGCCCATGCCCTCGCGGCGGCGTTCGACGTCGTCGTCATCGAGACCGTCGGCGTCGGTCAGTCGGAGACCGAGGTCGCCGAGGTCGCCGACACGGTCGCCGTCGTCGTGCAGCCGGGTGGCGGCGACGTCCTGCAGTTCCTGAAGTCCGGGATCATGGAGATCCCGGATGTGCTCGTCGTCACGAAGGCCGACCTCGGCCAGGTCGCGATCCGCTCGCGGCGCGATCTCAGCGCCGCGTTGCGTGCGCTTGGCGTCGCCGACACGCGGGTCGTGGCGGTCAGCTCGCTGCCGCCGGCGAGCGGGTTCGATGAGCTCGTCGCCGCCCTCGACGAGCATCGCGGCCGGCTCGACGTGCGCGCGCGGCGGCTCGCCGCGCGGCGCTCGAGCGCGCTCGCGGACTTCGTCGCCGAGCATGGCGAGCGCGGCCTGCGCGCGGTCGGCGGTCAGCGCACGGCCGTCAGGCTGCTCGACAAGCAGCCCGCGACACTCGACGTCCCTGCGCTGACGCGGGCGCTCGAGGAGACGCTCGCATGAGGTCTCGCTCACAGCTGCTCGCGGACCTCACTCTCATGATCGCCGCGTTCGCCGCCGCCACGCTCGTCGCCGAGCTGGGCGGCGCCGCGAACCTCGGGACGGCGATGTCGTTCGGCCAGATCGGGTTTGCCCTGGCGGCGGTGTTCGTCCTGCTGCGCCGCTGACCTGGGCCGCTGATCGCAGCCGCCCGGCTACGGTGCCTTCGTGCTGTCAGACCCGGGCGACGTCGCGATGCGCCAGCGCCCGCTCTCCTTGACGAGCTCGAAGTTCGCGTCGGCCGGCGCCTCACCGGCCGCGGTGCCACGCACCCGCGCCAGCGCATGATCGCCGGTGACATCGACGGCGAGCACCGTCAGCTGTGGATCGACCCGGTTCTGCAGACCGGTCCGCATCGCGACCTCGCAGGGAAGCCCGACGGATCGGATCCGCTCGACGAGCTCGTTGGACAGGAGGTCGTCGCAGAGCTTCTGGTAGTCCTTGGCGGCGGAGGCCTTGCCGTACTCCACGAGCACCGCCCGGACCGCCGGCTCCTCGTTCTTCTTCGGCTTGAGGACCACCACGCCGCCGACGATCACGATCGCGATCACCGCGTAGACGACGATCCGCGCCTTGCCTGGCAGCCGTCCGAGCCGCGCGAACGGCTTGCCCAGCAGCCGCAGGATTCGCAGCAGCAACCTGCCGAGCGCACGAGAAGGAACCGCGACGAGAGAGACGACCTTCTTCATAGGCGCGGCAGCCTAGTCGTTCGCCTGCACCCGTGGCGCATTTCCGGGCCGCGGCGTCCGCCGGCTCAACACAGGCTTCATGCATCCGTAAGACACATCTGCGAGAACTGATCCAGACACGATGATCCTCCTGCTCGCCTTCGCGTTCCTGGCCGGCGCGGCCACCGCGATCACGCCCTGCGTGCTGCCCGTTCTCCCCGCCCTGCTGTCGGCCAGCGGCACCGGCGGGCGGCGGCGGCCCGCCGGGATCGTCAGCGGGCTCACGCTGACCTACACGATCACGATCATCGGCATCGCCTCCGTCGTCCACGGCGTCGGGATCGGCGACGGGACGCTGCGGACGATCTCGATCTGCCTGATCGCCGTGTTCGGCGTCACGCTGCTCGTTCCGCGCGCCGCGGATTGGCTGCAGCTGCGCCTCACGTTCCTGCAGCGGATCGCGCCGCGCGGCGACGCGCAGGGCTTCTGGTCGGGCCTGCCCGTGGGCGGCGCGCTCGGCTTCGTCTACGCGCCGTGCGCCGGACCGATCCTCGCCGCGGTCATCGCCGCCGGCGCGACCTCGGGGACGACGTCGCGGATAGTCGCAGTCGGGATCGCCTGCGGACTCGGCTCTGCGGTCGTCCTGTTCGGCCTCGCGGTCGGCGGCCGCAAGCTGATGGATCGCGTCCGCCGAGCCGGACGCGGAGTCATGCTCGAACGGTCGATCGGCGCCGTGATGGTGCTCACCGCGGTGTTGATGTTCACCGACGTGGACCTGAGCCTCGAACGGGGGCTCGCCGACCACCTGCCGGCGTTTCTGACGAATCCGACGAACAGCCTCGAGACGTCCGGCCGAGTCACGCGCGAGCTGGCAGATCTGCGGGGCAAGGCGAGGTTCGCCGAGCAGTCCGCGGCGAAGACGCAGGCGGAGACGTCCCAGCAGAACGGCGCCGCGCTGCCCGGCGTGAAGACGCCCACGCTCCCCGTGCTCGGCAACGCACCGGACTTCGCCGACACCGGGCAGTGGTTCAACACGGCGCCGCTGACGATGGCGAAGCTGCGCGGCCGCGTCGTGCTGATCGACTTCTGGACGTACACCTGCATCAACTGCCTGCGCACGTTGCCGTACCTCAAGGCATGGGATGCCGCCTACCGGACAAAGGGCCTGACGATCGTCGGCGTGCACACGCCAGAGTTCCCCTTCGAGCACGATGCCTCGAACGTCGCCGCCGCGATCAAGCGCGAGGGCCTGCGGTACCCGGTCGTGCAGGACAACAAGTACGGGACCTGGAACGCCTGGGGCAACCAGTACTGGCCGGCCGACTACCTCGTCGACGCGAAGGGCCGCGTGCGCGAGGCGCACTTCGGCGAGGGCGAGTACAAGCAGACCGAGGCCGCGATCCGCGCGCTGCTCGCCGAGCGCGGTGACCGCACGCTCGGCGGGGCCGCCACGCCGCACGGAACCCAGTCCGTCGCCTCGCGGACCTCGCCCGAGACGTACATCGGCACCGCACGTGCCGAAGGCTTCTCGACGGCACCGAAGAACGGCACGCGCGACTACACGGCGGAGCGTCCGGCATCGCTGCCCCAGAACGGCTTCAGCCTTGGCGGGCGTTGGCAGATCGACAACGAGTCCGGGCGCGCCGTGGCCGGCGCGAAGATCGAGGCACGGATCGTCGGCAAGGCTGCATACCTCGTGCTGTCGTCAGCCGCGAACGTCCCGCGACATGTGCGCGTCGAGCTCGACGGCAAGCCGATCGGAGCGCCACAGGCAGGTGCCGATGTGCATGGCGGCGTCGTGACGGTGCGTGCCCAGCGCCTGTACAACCTCGTCCGCCTGCCGAAGTCCGGCGAGCATCTCCTGACGCTGTCGCTCGATCCTGGCGTGAGCGGCTTCGCGTTCACGTTCGGGTAGCGCCCGCCCTGCCAGGCCGGCGAGCGCGCTTACTACCATGGGGCGGCATGGAGGCAAACGAAGCCCGTTCGTGGCTGCGCTGCTATCGCTGCTGGTCGACCGACCTCGAGGTGCAGGTCCACTACGAGGGAATTCACAAGATCGACCCCGAGACCGGTGAACGCGCCGAACCGGTCGACGAGCTGCAGGAGGCCGTCGTGCAGTGCCTGGAGTGCATGCACGACCAACCGCATCTCGGCTTCCACAACGGCCGCGTCGAGCCGATCGAGGATCGCTGGGAGCGGATGATCGCCGGCACCCCCTGGGTCGCCTCGTGCACGGTGACCGTCGATGCCGACGATGTCGAGACGTGCTCGGGCCCGGAGGCCGGCGACGCGCTCTCCTATGCCGCCTTCGGCGACTACGGCACGCGCGAGTTCTTCACCCATGTCCGCTTCCACAAGCACGACGGCGACAAGATCGTCGTGCACCTGCTCGTCGAGCTGTACGCCCGCTCACTCGACGAGGCCACCGGCGTGCTCGAGGAGGCGGCGCGTGGCGCGCTCGCGATCACGTCGCTCGCCGAGGAGTCACGCCCGCCGGCGGCCACAGGCGAGGAACGTCACTAGCCGCTACGGGTAGATGCCGCGCATGCGGGCGGCTTCGGAGACGCGCTCGATGGCGACCGACAGCGCCGCCATGCGCATGTCGCAGCCAAGCCGGTCGGCGGCGTCGACGACGCGCGTGAAGGCGGCGCGCAGCTGCCGACGCAGGCGCTCCTGCACGTCGATCTCCTCCCACGAGTAGCGCTGATGGTCCTGCACCCATTCGAAGTAGGAGACGGTGACGCCGCCGGCGTTCGCGAGCACGTCGGGGACGACGAGGATGCCGCGATCGCGCAGGATCGTCTCGGCCTCCGGCGTGGTCGGGCCGTTCGCCGCCTCGACAACCAGCTTGCAGTCCAGGCGCGCGGCGTTCTCGGAGGTGATCTGCTGCTCGCGCGCCGCCGGGATGACGATCTCGCATGGCACCTCGAGCACGTCCGCCGGGCCGACGAGCGCAGCATCGGGGTATCCGGCGAGCACGCCGTGCTGGGCGATCCAGCTTGCGACCGCTGCGACGTCGAGCCCGTCCGGGTCGACGATCCCGGCTGACGCGTCGGACAGCGCGACGACGCGCGCACCGATCGCCTGCAGCTCCTTGGCCGCGACCGAGCCGACATTACCGAAGCCCTGGATCGCAACACGCGAATCGCGCAGGTCCATCCCGATCCGCTCGCAGATGGCCTCCGTCACGTAGACGACGCCGAGGCCGGTCGCCTCGCGCCGGCCGGACGTGCCACCGAGCACGACGGGCTTGCCGGTGACGATCTCGAACACGGAGTAGCCCTGCATCTGCGAGTACGTGTCCATGAACCACGCCATCTCGCGCTCGCCGGTCCCCATGTCCGGCGCCGGGATGTCGCGGTCGGCGCCGATGATCGGGATCAGCTCGGCCGCGTAGCGGCGCGTGACGCGCTCGATCTCGCCGACGCTGAGGTCGCCGGGCGTGCAGCGCACTCCGCCCTTGGCCCCGCCGTATGGCAGGCCGAGCAGCGCGCACTTCCAGGTCATCCACATCGCGAGCGCCGCACACTCGCCGAGCGAGACGTCCGGCCCGTAGCGAAAGCCGCCCTTCGTCGGGCCCATCGTGAGCGTGTGCTGGACGCGGTAGCCAGTCAGGCCGAGCACCTCGCCCGAGTCCAGCCGGACCGGGAAGTTGACGACGAGCGAGCGGCGCGGGCGGCCGAGCCGGGTGACGAACTCGGGGTCGAGCTCGAGCAGCGTCGCGGCGCGGTCGAACTGGTCGGTCGCGATCCGGTACAGCTCGGAGGCCCACTCGCTGCCGGGTGCGACCTCGTCGTGCGCGCCGTCGTCGGCCGCGGCGCGAGTGATGTCGGGTGCTGACATGACGCGGGACCGTACAGCCGCGCGGCGCGGATCGCCGCGCCGCGCGGCCGGGGCCTACTCGATCGGCCGCTCAGGCAGGCCTCGTGCGCCCCTCGACGATCCGATCGACGAGCCCGTACGTGACCGCCTCCTCAGGCGTGATGAAGCGGTCGCGCTCGGAGTCGGCGTTGATCTGCTCGGCGGTCTGTCCCGTGTGCTTGGCGTAGAGCGCATCGAGCTGGGCACGCAGCGCGAGCGTCTCGCGCGCGTGGATCGCGATGTCCGAGCTCTGGCCCTGGTACCCGCCGGTGGGCTGGTGGATGAGCATCCGCCCGTTGGGCAGCGTGAAGCGCTTGCCCGGTGCGCCCGCGGTGAGGATCAGCGCGGCCATCGACATCGCGACGCCGCAGCAGATCGTCTGCACGTCGCAGCCGATCGACTGCATCGTGTCGTAGATGGCCAGGCCGGCGTAGACCTGCCCGCCGGGCGAGTTGACGTACAACGCGATGTCACGATCCGGATCGGCCGCCTCGAGGTGCAGCAGCTGGGCGACGACGAGGTTCGCGATCTCGTCGTCGATCGGCTGGCCGAGGAAGACGATGCGCTCGTTGAGCAGGCGGCTGTAGATGTCGAACGAGCGCTCGCCGCGCCCGTCCTGCTGCACGACCATCGGGACGAGGGGCATCTGAGTCGGCTCCTTTCGCTATTGCGCAACCATTGGGTTGCGCATTGGTTAGGCCGCACGGTAGCATGCAACCAATCAGTTGCACGACAAAGGAGTCAGCAGATGGACGTCACCCGCGAGATCACCCTGCCGATCGATGCCGAGGAGGCGTGGGACGCCGTGACCGACCTCGAGTGCTGGCTCACCGACGGCGGCTCGCTCGAGCTCGAGCCCGGCGCCGAGGGGGAGCTCACGCTGCGCGACGGCGAGACGCGCTGGGCGACCGTCGAGGAGGTCAGCCCCGGCGAGCGCCTCTCGTTCTGGTGGCACGCGCCGGACGCGCTCGCGACGCTCGTCGAGGTCAGCCTCGTCGCCGTCTCCACCGGCACCCGGATCGTCGTGGTTGAGAGCGGCTACGCCGGTCAGCCGGTCTGCCGCTTGCGCTGGTCGGGGGGCGCGAGCAGCGGTCCGCGGGCAGGCAGCGCCGCCGCCGCGACGGCGTCGCCAAGCTTCCCGATCGGCCACGCCTATGTCGTCACGACGCTCGACTGGACGCCGGCCCTCGCGCGGCTGCGGCGCGCCGCGCACCTCGTCGCAGCGTGAACGACGCCGACCGCGAGCAGGCCGTCTTCGCCGCGCTCTCCGACCCCACGCGGCGTGCAGTCCTGCGCTCGATCGCGAGCGGGGAGGCGGCGACGGCGACCGAGCTCGCCGCGCGCCTACCGGTCAGCCGGCAGGCGGTCGCCAAGCATCTCGCACAGCTCGAGAGCGCCCGGCTGGTGGGCGCTCAGCGGGTCGGCCGTGAGACGCGCTTTGCCGCGACGCCGGCGCCGCTGAGCGACGCGATCGGCTGGATGACCGCCGTCGGCGCGCAGTGGGACGACCGTCTGGCCGCACTCAGCCGCGCAATCGAAGACGACTGAAGCGAGGCCCCTTCACTATCGCCGCGCGCCGAGGTTGCGCTTGCGCAAGCGATTGACGAGCTCCGCGCGCAGGATGTCGATCTGGCCGTGCAGCAGCCGCCGACGTCGGGAGACGCCGTCCTCCTCGGCCTCGAGCGACGTGATGATGTCCTTCAGCTCACGATCGTCGAGGCGCTCGAGGTCCGGGAACGACTCGATCTCGTCGTAGTCGGGCATGCACGCGTCTCCCTGATCGCTCGGTTCCAAGGACCGCAAGTACAGCGATGCGAGGCTGAGCGATCGAACAGCCGTCCACTGCCCGCGATCGACATCGCCGGCGCGAGAGCCCCGCGCACGGGGTCACGCGGTCGCCGCGCCCTCTGGGCTAGGGTCCGCGCCATGCAGCGCGCCCTTCGCCACGTCAGTGTCCAGATCACTGTTCTCGTGCTGGCCGGTGCGCTCTGCGCAGCGGCCGCCACCGGCGCGGTGCCGAAGCGGGCGAGCGGCGCGCATCCTGTGCGCGCCTGCGGCACCGTGCGAGCGCTCGGTCGCACCCTGCGCGTCGACATCGCCGATGGCCGGCTGCCGATCAGCTGCGGGCGCGCGCGAGGGGTCATCCGCCACTACCTGTCAGCCACCAAGGGCCACACGAACGGCAAGCTGCGCCACAACGGGCAGACCTGGACGTGCTTCCACTCGCGCGCCAACGGCGTCGGCTGGGACTATCACTGCAGCTACATCCGCAGCTACGCCGGCAACGTCACGAGGAACTACATCGACGTCGGCGCCGGCCGGCGGTAGAACACCGACCGGCGCCGCCCAGTCCGAATCCGGCCTCAGCGACGAGCCTTCTTGCGCTTGCGCATCCGCAGCCAGCGCTTGAACAGTGCGAGCATCAGGCGGCGTCCAGCCGGGCCTCGAAGGCATCCATCTGCGCACCGATCTCATTCGGCAGGTCGTCGCCGAACTTCGCCAGGAACTCGCGAACCTGCGGGAGCTGGGCCTTGAACGCCTCGGGATCGACCGCGACGACCTGCTCGAGGTCCTCCGCGGAGATGTCGAGCCCCTCGACGTTCAGCTCGCCCGCCGCGGGCACGATGCCAACGGCCGTCTCGACGCCGTCGGCCGTCCCCGCGCAGCGGCCGAAGATCCAGGCCAGCACGCGCGAGTTCTCGCCGAAGCCCGGCCACAGGAAGCGGCCGCTCTCCGGATCCTTGCGAAACCAGTTGACGTAGAACAGCTTCGGCAGCTGCGCTCCGTCGACGGCCCCGATGTCGAGCCAGTTCTGGAAGTAGTCGGCCATGTTGTAGCCGCAGAACGGCAGCATCGCGAACGGGTCGAAGCGCAGCTGACCGACGCCACCGGCGGCGGCAGCCGTCATCTCCGAGCTCATCGTGGCGCCCATGAAGACGCCGTGGTTCCAGTCGAACGCCTCGGTCACGAGCGGCACGACCGTCGCGCGGCGCCCACCGAAGATCATCGCGTCGACGGCGACGCCCTTCGGGTCCTCCCATTCGGGCGCGATCGCCGGGTCCTGCGACGCGGGCGTCGTGAAGCGCCCGTTCGGGTGCGCGGCGGGCGTCTCGGAGTCGGGCGTCCAGTCGTTGCCCTTCCAGTCGATCGCGTGCGCCGGCGGCTCCTTCGTCATGCCCTCCCACCAGACGTCGCCGTCGTCGGTCAGCGCGCAGTTGGCAAACAGCGTGTTGCTGGCGACCGTCGCCATCGCGTTGGGGTTCGTGTCCTCGCCCGTGCCGGGCGCGACGCCGAAGAAGCCCGACTCCGGATTGATCGCGTAGAGCCGCCCGTCGTCGCCGAACTTCATCCAGGCGATGTCGTCGCCGATCGTCTCGACCGTCCAGCCCGCGAGCGTCGGGATCAGCATCGCGAGGTTCGTCTTGCCGCAGGCGCTCGGGAACGCGCCCGTGACGACCTTCGTCTCGCCCTCGGGCGACGTCAGCTTGAGGATGAGCATGTGCTCCGCCATCCAGCCCTCGTCACGCGCCATCGTCGATGCGATCCGCAGCGCGAAGCACTTCTTGCCGAGCAGCGCGTTGCCGCCGTAGCCCGAGCCGTAGGACCAGATCTCGCGCGTCTCGGGGTAGTGGACGATGTACTTGTTCTCGGCGTTGCACGGCCACGGCACGTCGTCCTCGCCGTCGGCCAGCGGGGCGCCGACCGAGTGCACGCAGGGCACGAACTCGCCGTCCTCGCCGAGTGCCTCGAGCGCACCCATGCCGACGCGGGTCATGATCGTCATGTTCACGGCTACGCAGGCCGAGTCGGTCAGCTCGACGCCGATATGGGCGATCGGCGAGCCGAGCGGGCCCATCGAGAACGGCACGACGTACATCGTGCGGCCCTCCATGCAGCCGTCGAACAGGCCCGCGAGCTTCTCGCGCATCTCCCCCGGATCCATCCAGTTGTTCGTCGGCCCGGCGCCGTCAGGCGACTGCGAGCAGATGAACGTGCGGTCCTCGACCCGGGCGACGTCGCCCGGGTCCGAGCGTGCCAGGTACGAGTTCGGCCGCTTGGCATCGGCGAGCTTCGTGAACGTCCCGGCATCGACGAGCTGCTGCGTCAGACGGTCGTACTCCTCAGACGACCCGTCGCACCAGTACACGTCGTTCGGCTTCGTGATCGCAGCGATCTCATCGACCCAGGCGATCAGATTCTGGTTCTTCGTCGGCACGGTGAATGTGTCGCTCACTCTCTCCCCCGCATCTTCGCTTTATGTGCTTCTCGTGTGCTTCCCCAAGTGTGGCGCAACTTCGAAACAGGCGATGCGTCCGAAGGTGCAGAGGACACCCTGTTCCCCGAGCAAAACGAGGTCTTACCCCCATGCCCGATTCCCCCAAGCGACGCCGGCTGCTGCGTGATCGCGCACCGCGCACACGCTCCGTCATGCTCGCCACCGGCGTGCTCGTCGTCGCGATCGCCCCGTTCGCCGCTGCAAAGACCGGTGATGCGCTGCTACAGGGCAAGCGCAACGGCACGACGGTGAGCGAGACCGAGATCATCTCTAACGTGGCGTCCACGAACGCCCTCAAGGGCGGCTACTCGACGCGCCAGTCGAATTTGTCGAATTCCGGCGGCGGCGCGATCTACGGCTGCCGCTCGCAGGCCGGCGGCTCGAGCGCGAAGCCGACGCCGGAGAACCCCTGCCTGCGCGTCAACAACCTCTCGAAGGGCCTGGCCTTCGAGCTGCAGTCGTCCCAGGGCGATCTCGGCGGGACGATCTCCGTCGGCTCCGGCGGTGACAACACGAAGCCGTTCACGACGAATGCGACCGGCGTCGCGTCCGGCCTGAACGCCGACCGGGTCGACGGCAAGAACGCCGACGACATCGCCAAGGACGCGGTCACGGCGGAGCAGGCGCTGACCCCGTTCGCGCAGGTGTCCGACAGCGGCACGGCCGGTCAGACGCGCGGCCTGCAGACCAACGGCGTCACGAACCCGGCCGGCGCCGGCACGTACAGCGTCGCCTTCACGGGCGATCTGTCGGCGTGCGCGCTGTCGGCGACGATCACGGGCACCGCTCCGGGCCAGGTGACGGTCTCCCCCACGGTCGCGGCCGACAAGAAGTCGACGACCGTCGACGTGCGCACGTTCAGCGGCGCAGGCGTCGCCGCCGACCGCGGATTCCACCTCAGCGCGAGCTGCTGAGCACCCGTCCCACGACGCACACGAGGGGACGCCGGCTGGCGTCCCCTCGGCGCGTCGGTCGCGCTGCGGCGGGGCGGTCCCCCCGGGCCACCCCGCCGGCGCGTCCTATGCCTCCCCCTCATCCTCCCCAGTCGAGCCGTGCTCCCGGCGCGGCACGAGCACGAGCCGCTTGAACTCCGCCACGAGCACGCCGTCCTGGTTATGAACCCGGGTGTGCACGCGCACGGTACCGCGGTCTGGCTTCGTTCGCGATTCGCGCTTCTCGAGCACCTCGGATTCGCAGAACAGCGTGTCGCCGTGGAAGACCGGCGCCGGGTGCTTGAGCTCCTCGGTCGCGAGGTTCGCGATCGCCTTGCCGCTGACGTCCGAGACGCTCATGCCGAGCGCGAGCGAATAGACCATCGGTCCGACGACGACGTTGCGGCCCTGCTGCGACGCGGCGGCGTAGACATCGTTGACGTGCAACGGGTGGTGATTCATCGTCAGCAGGCAGAAGAGGTGGTCCTCGGTCTCGGTCACCGTCTTCGCCGGCCAGTGCTTGTAGACCGCGCCGACCTCGAACTCCTCGAGGTAGCGGCCGTACGGATGCGATCCTGAAGCCTCGCGCTCGGCCTGGTCGGTCGTGAACTCGTCGCTCATCCGGCGGTCTCCTCCATCTCGTCGCGTGGGCGCGGATGATGGCGCAGACCGCACCGCGACGGCGCAACCGCTGGGCATGGGCTCAGTCCTCGTCGAGCTCGCGCATCCGCGAGCGCACGAGCTCACGCTTGGAGAGCAGCTCGCGCTCGAGCTCTGCGAGCTTGTCGCGGCGCCGCTCGAGCAGGTCCAGCTGGCGTTCGATGTGGCACTGCGCCTCGTCGAGGATCTGCGCGCGTCGCGGGCGTGAGACGTCGTCGCGGCGCCATTCGGCGCGCAGCGCACCACGCGCCTCCTCGGCTTCGATGACGCCGCGCAGCTCGTCGAGCGTCAGGCCGAGCAGGTCCTTCAGGCGCAGCAGCTCCTGCACCCGCTCGACATCGGCCTCGCCATACACGCGGTGACGGCCGATGTCGCGGCCCGGCGCGGACGGCAGCAGACCGAGCTCCTCGTAGTAGCGGATCGTGCGCGGCGTCGTTCCGGCGCGCTGTGCGACCTCGCCGATCCGCAGCCCGAGGGCGGCGGGTACGGTGCTCACGCGGCGCTCCGCGAGGCTGCGGCGGCGGGTGCGACGTCGGCCTCGGCCTCGGCCGGGACATCGTTGCTGCGCGGACGCAGCATCGAGACGCCGGCGCCGACGAGCGAGGTGGCAGCGAGCACCCAGAGCGCGACGTGCATGTTGTGGATGAAGGGCGCCAGACGGGCGTCGGACAGGCCCTGCGCAAGGCCGGAGAAGATCTGCAGCAGGACGTCGGTCGGCACGGCGTTCGTCACGACGGCGAGCACGAAGGCGATCGACAGCACGGCGCCCGTGTTCTGCAGCATCATCCGCGCGCCGGCGGCGATGCCGCGCCGCTGCGGGGCGACGACGCCCATCATCGCGGCGGTATTCGGCGAGTTGAACATGCCCGAGCCGATCCCGACGATCGTCAGCCACACCCCGCCCTGCCAGTACGGCGTGTGCTGGCCGAGCGTCGTCATGAGCGCGAGCCCGACGGCGCTGACGACCATGCCCCCCGCGGCGAGCATGCGCGAGCCGTGACGATCGGCGTAGATCCCGGCCAGCGGCGACGCGACGAGCATGCCGAGCGCGAGCGGCGCGAGCTTGATCCCGGCCGTGATCGCGTCGTCGCCCTGGGCGCCCTGGTAGTAGAAGACGAAGACGAACATCAGCGCGAAGCGCGACAGGCCGTTGATGAACGCGGCGCCGGTCGCGGCGGCGAACATCCGGTTGCGGAAGATGTCGAGATCGAGCATCGGCGCGCGCGAGCGCGCCTCGATGAGCACGAAGGCCGGCAGCAGGACGAGCGCGACGGCGATCCCGACGATCACCGCGGGGTCGCTCCAGCCCGTCAGGCCGCCGCGCGAGATGCCGTACACGAGGCCTGTCAGTCCGACGACGAACGTCAGCGTGCCCGGGATGTCGAGGCCGCGCACGGTGTCGGGCTTGGCGAGCTCGCGCAGGATCAGCCAGCCCCAGAGCGCGCCGGCGAGGCCGAACGGCACGTTGAACCAGAAGACCCAGGGCCAGGAGATCGAGACGAGCCCGCCGCCGAGCACCGGGCCGAGCACGAGGCCGACGGCCGCGACCATCGTGTTCGTGCCCATCGCGACGCCGAGCTGCTCGCGCGGGAAGGCGTCGGTGACGAGCGCCGAGGCGTTGGCGAACAGGAACGCCGCGCCGACCCCCTGCAGGATGCGCCAGAGAATGAGCTGCGTGGCATCGCCGGCGAAGCCCGCACCCAACGATGCGAGCGCGAAGACGACGAAGCCCGCGATGTAGGCCTTCTTGCGGCCGAAGAGATCGGACAGCCTGCCAGCCGTGAGGACGAGGACCGTCGAGGCGATCATGTAGGCGAGGATCACCCAGACGAGCTGCAGCACGCTCGTGTGCAGGCTGCGGCTGAGGTCCGGCAGGGCGATGATCAGCGTGCCCGAGTTGATCGTCGCGAGCAGCATTCCGAGGCTCGTGCAGGACAGCGCCCACCACTTGTAGTGGTGGTGGTCGGCGCTCACGCCTGGCCGGCGGCGGCGCCGGGCCGGTCGCTCGGATGAGGTCTCAATCAGCATCTTACGTAAACGTAAGGTTAGCACGTGGTGGTTGTTCTTTTGACGGCCGGCGGACCGCCAGGCGAGGCGTTCCCATCCGGTGCGTCTAGCCATGTCTGGCGGGGTGATAGACATGGTTAGACATGCCCGGGAGGAGTGGTGTCGTACACGCCTGAGGACCCACGGCGGCTATGCCCGCCGACTCGATAGGTTCCGGGTGCATCCATCGCCGTCCGACGACCCGGGAGAGCTGTCCTGTGAAGAACCCTCGCGCCTTCTTCAAGCCACTGGCCATCGGCGCGCCCGATCCACTGCACGAGATCCCCGTGACGCCGTCGCGGATGATCCACTTCCTCGACTTCTCCAACGAGAAGATGGTTGCCAAGGCGCCGGCGATCGCGCAGCAGGTCGACATCCTGCTCGGCAACCTCGAGGACGCGGTGCCGGTTGAGCGCAAGGAGGCCGCGCGCGAGGGGCTCATCACGGTCGGTCGCGACATGGACCTCGGCGACACGAAGCTGTGGACGCGGATCAACTCGCTCGAGTCGCCATGGGTGCTCGACGACCTGACCCGCATCGTCGGCGAGATCGGTCACAAGCTCGACGTGATCATGGTCCCGAAGGTCGAGGGCGCATGGGACATCCACTACATGGACCGGTTGCTCGCCCAGCTCGAGGCGAAGGCCGGCATCGACCGCCCGATCCAGCTGCACGCGCTGCTCGAGACGGCGCTCGGCGTGCAGAACCTCGCCGAGATCGCGACCGCCAGCCCGCGCATGCAGGGCATGAGCCTCGGTCCGGCCGACCTCGCCGCCAGCCGCCGGATGAAGACGACCCGCGTCGGCGGCGGCCATCCCGGCTACCTCGTCCTGTCCGACCCTGACCCCGAGAACCCCGATGCGCCGCGAGTCACCGCGCAGCAGGACCTCTGGCACGACTCCTTCGGGCGCATGGTCGACGCCTGCGCGGCGGCGGACCTGCTGCCGTTCTACGGCCCGTTCGGGGACATCAAGGACGTCGCCGGCTGCGAGGCGCAGTTCCGCGCCGCGTTCATCATGGGCTGCGTCGGCGCCTGGTCGCTGCACCCCGTCCAGATCGACATCGCGAAGAAGGTCTTCTCGCCCGAGCCGGACGAGGTGCGCTTCGCCAAGCGCGTCATCGAGGCGATCCCCGACGGCCGCGGCGTGCACATGATCGACGGCAAGATGCAGGACGATGCGACGTGGAAGCAGTGCAAGGTGATGGTCGACCTCGCCGAGATGCTCGCGCGCAAGGATCCCGAGCTCGCCGAGGCCTACGAGATGGAAGCCGCGCCGGCCTGATCGGCTCGTTAGGGTCCTGAGCTATGCGTTTCTTCGAGTACGAGGCCCGTGAGATCGTCAAGCGGGCCGGCATCCCCGTGACGGACTTCGGCTTCACGACCGATGCCGCCGAGGCGCGCACGATCGCCGAGCGGATCGGCGGCCCAACCGTCATCAAATCCCAGGTGCTGACCGGCGGGCGGATGAAGGCCGGCGGCGTGAAGTTCGCCGACACGCCGGACGAGGCCGAGCGCCACGCCCAGGACATCCTCGCGCTCGAGATCAACGGGCACATGCCGCGCGGCGTGCTCGTCGACCCGAAGGCCGACGTCAAGCAGGAGTACTACGCCGGCGTCGTCTGGGACGGGATCGCGAAGAAGCCGGTAATCCTCTTCAGCGACATGGGCGGGATCGACATCGAGGAGGTCGCCGAGCAGCACCCCGACCATGTCGGGCGCGTGCACATCTCCAACCTCATGCCGATCTCCGACCACAAGGCGAAGGAGTGCATCGCGCAGACGGGCGTCACCGGCAAGGCGCTGCAGCGCCTCACGCCGATCGTGCGCCGCCTCGCGCAGCTCTTCGTCGACAACGACATGGTGCTCGCGGAGATCAACCCGCTCTGCGAGATGCACGACGGCTCGTTCGTCGCGCTCGACGCGCACATGGACATGGAGTCAGAGGCACGCGGGCGCCACAAGAAGCTGCTCGCCGACCTCGGCGTCGGCGACGACGAGACCCGTCTGGCACGCGAGCCGACGCCCTTCGAGCTCGCCGGCGAGGAGGTCGACAGCTCCGATCACCGCGGCGTCGCGGGCAACGTCACCGAGTTCGACGGCAACATCGGCCTCGTGATCGGCGCCGGCGGCGGCTCGCTGACGCTGTTCGACGCCGTCCGCGCGCACGGCGGCAGGCCCGCCAACTACTGCGAGATCGGCGGCAACCCGTCGGTCCAGAAGACCTGCGGGCTGGCCAAGCTCGTGCTGACGAAGCCGGGCGTCGACAAGATCGCGGTGATGATGTCGATCGTCTCGAACACGCGCGTGGACATCGTCGCGCGCGGCGTCATCAAGGCCTGCCTCGAGCTCGGCATGGATCCGGCAGAGAAGATCGCGATCTTCCGCATCCCGGGCGCCTGGGAAGAGGAGGGCTTCAAGATCCTCGACAAGTACGGCATCGAGTACGCCGACCGCTCGGTCTCGATGCACGAGGCAGCCCGCCGCGCAGTCGCCAAGATCGCAGGCCCCGAGGCCGTCACGGCATGAGCATCCTGATCGACGCAGACACGACGTTCATCGTCCAGGGCATCACCGGCCGCGAGGCCGTCAACCTGACGCGCGAGTGCCTCGACTATGGCGCCGGCGCGAAGATCGTCGGCGGCGTCACGCCCGGGCGCAAGGGCCGTGACGTGCACGGCGTGCCCGTGCACGACACCGTCGAGCAGGCCGTCGAGGCGCACGGCTCACCGATCGACGGATCGGTCGTCACGGTGCCTCCGGCGTTCACGAAGGACGCCGTCTTCGAGGCGCTCGAGAATGGGATCAAGCTCATCGTCGTCGTCACCGAGCGCATTCCGCGCCGCGACGTCGCGCAGATGGTCGAGCTTGCAGGGATGCGCGGCGCGCGCATCATCGGACCCAACTGCCTCGGCATGATCGTGCCCGACGTCATCAAGATGGGCGGCATCGGCGGACCGGCGAAGAACGCCGCGCAGGCCTACACGCCCGGCCCGATCGGCGTCATCAGCCGCTCCGGCGGCATGACGACCGAGATGTCCTCGACGCTGTCGGCCGCCGGTCTCGGCCAGTCGACCGCCGTCTCGATCGGCGGCGACGCGATCATCGGCTCAAGCTACGCCGAGCTCATGCCGCTCTTCGCGGCCGACGAGCAGACCGAGGGGATCGTCATCTACACCGAGCCCGGCGGACGGATGGAGGCCGAGCTCGCGAAGTGGGTGATCGACAACGACTGCCGGATGCCGATCGTCGCCTTCATGGCGGGACGCTTCATGGACGAGATGCCGGGCATGAGCTTCGGCCACGCCGGCACGATCGTCGAGGGCAAGGAGGACACCGCGGCCGAGAAGATCGCGCGCCTCGCCGATGCCGGCATCGTCGTCGCGGAAGAGATCTCCGAGATCCCCGACATCATGAAGTCCAAGCTCGCAGGCGTGGCTTCGCGATGAGGTCCGACGGCATCTTCATCGGGATCGAGGTCGACGACGCGGCGCTCGCTGCGGAGCCGCAGCTCGCGGGGCACCTTGCGCAGGTCTGCCCCGTCGACATCTATCGCGAGACCGGCAACGGCGGCCTGGAGATCGTCGCCGGCAACGTCGACGAGTGCGTCCTCTGCCGGCTCTGCATGGAGTCGCCGCAACTCGACGTCGCCACCGGCGCCGTGCGCGTGATCAAGCTCTACGACGACGGCGCGACGCTCGCGTAGGTGTGACTCGGGTCCGGCGTGTTGGTCGTGCACCCGGGCGCGATGACACCGCCTGCTGGTCGAGCCGCGTACGTATCGGCCCGCCCTCTGAGCTTCAGAGGTGAGGTGAACAAATATCCAGAGTGTCCAAAACTGGGCGCCTCGCGCTGCCGATACGGCGTAGGCTGGTTGGCTCACCCGAACAGGAGTCGTCATGGCCTCCCTCAAGCACGGCGTCACGTTGTGGACATATCGCAGGATTCCCTACAAGTTCGAAAGCGGGTTTCCGTTCGAGGGCGACGTCCTCGATGCCATCGCGAAGTGGGAGTACGCCACCGGCGTGCGCTTCGTGCCCTGGAACAACGAACGCAACTACATCCTGATCCAGACACCGCGTCCCAATGAGCCGAGCACCAGCGATGTCGGTATGAAGGGCGGCCAGCAGGGTGTCTTCATCGGTCAAGGGTTCCTTGCGACGCACGAGCTGGGGCACACGCTGGGCCTCATCCACGAGCAGACGCGACAGGATCGGGACACGTTCGTGACGATCGAATGGAGCCAGATCATCCGTGAGAGGGTCCACGACTTCGTCCTCCAGTCCGCAAGCGTCGACCTGACGCCATACGACCTCCAATCCGTCATGCACTATCCGGCACCCGCCAAGGGCTGGGGAGGGCCTCGGGGGCAAGAGGTCTGGACCATGCATTGGAACAAGGATCACGACGGCGATCCCCCCAAGAGACTTGGGGCCGGCGCGTACCAGGGCTGGTCCAACCCGTCTGATTTCGATACCGCCGGAGTCCGCCGCGCCTACGAAGACGTCCCGGTTCCGATGGGCGAGGTGACCGAGAGCGGTACCTGGCAGAACCCGTATGCCGTGCAATTCCCGTTCGCCATCGACGGCCGCGTGTTCTACTTCGGGCAGAACCAGACCCAAAAGAACTGGTTCATCCAAGAGCTCCTGCCCGGCGGCACACTGGGCGCGCAAACCGACAGCGGCACCTGGGAGAACGCGTACGGCGTGCAGTTCCCGTTCACCATCGATGGCCGCGTGTTCTACTTCGGGCAGAACCAGACCCAAAAGAGCTGGTTCATCCAAGAGCTCCTGCCCGGCGGCACACTGGGCGCGCTAACCGACAGCGGCACCTGGGAGAACGCGTATGGCGTGCAGTTCCCGTTCATGATCGATGGGCGAGTGTTCTACTACGGACAGAACCTCACGGAGCGAAACTGGTTCATCCAAGAGCTCCTGCCCGACGGCACGATGGGCGCGCAAACCGACAGTGGCGCGTGGAAGTTCGCCTACCGGGTGCAGTTCCCATTCACGATCTATGGGCGAGTGTTCTTCTACGGGCAGAACCTCACGGAGCGAAACTGGTTCATCCAAGAGCTCCTGCCCGACGGCACGATGGGCGAGCAGACCGACCACGGCACCTGGAAGTTCTCCTATGGCGCGCAGTTTCCATACAACATCAACGGCGATCAATACTTCTTCGGACAGAACCTCGAGACCAACTACTGGTTCATCCAACGCATCTTGCCCGGTGGGATCATGGGCCAGGAGTTGCAGTCGGGACGCTGGAAGGCGCCGTATGCGACGCAGTTTCCCTTCGCGATACAGGACGAGCAATACTTCCTGGGCCAGAGGATCCCGTCGGAATACACCTGGTTCATCCGGCGCCTGATCGCAACTCCCTGAGCCGTACGATGCCGAGGCCACTCGAGCCCGGAAGCCGGTCGGCTACTGCCGCGCCCGGCGGGTTCTCAGGCGCTCCTCCTGCTTCTCGACGACGTGGGCGATGAGCTTGAGGATCTGATCGACGCCGGTCGCCTTCGCCTGGCCGTACGTGAAGGCCTCGCGCCAGTCGGCGATGTGGGCTTCCTTCGCCATCAGGTTGAAGAACGAGCGCGGCATCTCGACGCGGACGCGGGCGTCCTCGGCGATGCCCTTCGCGATGTCCATGTCGCCGTTGCCACGGAGCTCGACGCGGTACATCTGCACGTCCCCGCGGCCGCGCAGCTCGACGGCGAAGATGAGCTTCAGCGGCGCGAGCGCCGGAACCTCCTCTACGAACCGCGTGAGCGCGGTCTCGATCAGCGTCTTGGCGTCTTCAGCCATTCGAAGACCCTACTCAGATCTTGTTGCGCGCAAGCAGCTTGCGTCCGATGACCATCCGCTGGATCTCCGAGGTGCCCTCGCCGATAAGCAGCAGCGGGGCGTCGCGGTAGAGGCGCTCGATCTCGTACTCCTTCGAGTAGCCGTAGCCGCCGTGGATGCGGAAGCACTCCTCGACGCAGAAGCGGCCGGCCTCGGAGGCGAACAGCTTCGCCATGCCCGCCTCGAGCTCCGAGCTCTCCCCCGCGTCCTTCAGGCGCGCTGCCCTGTGCGTGAGCAGGCGGGCCGCCTCGATCTGCGTCGCCATGTCGGCGAGCTTGAACTGGATCGCCTGATGCTGGGCGATCGGCTTGCCGAACGCTTTGCGCTCCTGCGAGTAACGCAGCGCGAGCTCGAGCGCACGCTGAGCGATGCCGACGCCGCGCGCCGCAACGTTCGCACGGCCGACCTCGAGCGCGTCCATCATCTGCTGAAAGCCGCGGTTGAGGCCGGCGTCCTCGCCGCCGAGGATGTTCTCCGCCGGGCAGCGATAGCCGTCGAAGACAAGCTCAGTCGACTCGACGCCCTTGTAGCCCATCTTCTTCAGCGGCGGCGGCACGATGAAGCCCGCGTACTCGCCGGTGTTCTCCGAAACGCCCGGCTCCTTCTCGGCGATGAAGCACGACATGCCCTTGTACGGCGGCTCGGCGTGCGGATCGGTCCGGACGAGCACGAAGACGATCGTCGAGCGCAGCCCGTTCGTGACCCACATCTTCTGTCCGTTGAGCTCGTAGGGGCCGTCGTCGAGCTTTCTCGCCGTCGCCTTGAGCGCCTGCACGTCAGAGCCCATCTCGGGCTCGGAGAGGCTGAATGCAGCGCGGCACTCGCCGGTCGCCATCGCCGGGAGGTACTTCTCCTTCTGCTCCTCGCTGCCGAACTTCATGAGCAGGTACGAGCCGATGAAGTGCGTGTTGACGATCCCGGAGATCGAGATCCAGCCGCGCGACAGCTCCTCGACGATCATCACGTACGTCGCCAGGTCGAGGCCCATCCCGCCGTACTCCTCGGGGATCGTGACGCCGAACAGCCCGAGCCCCTTCATCTGGTCGACGATGTCCTGCGGAAACTCGTCCTCGTGGTCGTAGCGCTCGGCCTTCGGGAGGATCTGCTCGTCGGCGAACTGGCGGACCATCGCGATGATGTCCTTCTGCTCGTCGGTGTACTCGCTGTACGGAGCGCCTACGGCCATGGCGTGATGTCCTCCCAGGTCAGGATCTCGCGAGTTGACTTGCGAGTCAGCCTAACCCACCGCGCACGCCTGCGAGACTGCCGCCGCGATGCGCAACTTCGCCGTCGAGGTCGTGGAATCCGCTCCGCCCGGCCGACTGGCAATCGTCGAGCTGCCTCGCGACGGGGCGCGGACGGAGTGGACGTTCGGGCAGGTGGCCCAGGCGGTACGGACGCTCGCGGCGCATCTGCATGAGCTTGGCGTGCGGCGCGGTGACACCGTGCTGACGCTCGCCGGCAACCAACCTGACTGGGTCGTCGCGATGGTCGCCTGCTTCCGCCAGGGCTACGTCGTGCTGCCCTGCAACGAGCAGCTGCGCGCGACCGACCTCGCGCTGCGGCTCGCCGCCTGCCCACCGTCCGCCGTCGTCTGCGACCGCCGCAACGAGGCCGTGCTCGCGCAGTCCGGCTGGAGCGGACCGACGGTCTGGACGCCGGGAGTCGCCCGCCTCACCGCTCGCGAGGCACCGCCGGCGGCGGCGCTGGGGCCACTCGACCCATGCCTGGTCACGTTCACGAGCGGGACCGCGGGCGAGCCGAAGGCGGTCATCCACGGACAGCGCTACCTCGCCGGCCAGCGCCTCCAGGCCGAGCACTGGCTCGCGCCTCGGCCGGGCGAGCTCGTCTGGTGCACGGCCGCCAGTGGCTGGAGCAAGTCGGCGCGCAACGCGTTCGTCGCACCGTGGATCGGCGGCGCCGCGGCGTTGCTGCACGATGCGCGCTTTGATCCCGCGGAGCGTCTCGACGTGCTCGAGCGCGAGCGGGTCAACGTGCTCTGCATGGCGCCGACCGAGTACCGCGTCATCGCGAAACGGGCCACGCTGCGCCCGGTGGCCTCGTTGCGCGGCCTCGTCGCCGCCGGCGAGGCGCTCAACCCCGAGGTCCTGCGCGCCTGGCAGGAGGCGACCGGGCTGCAGATCCGCGACGGCTACGGGCAGACGGAGACCGGCCAGCTGACCGGGATGGCCCCGGGCGACGAGGTGCGACCGGGCTCGATGGGGCGAGCGCTGCCGGGCATCGGCCTGACGATCGACGACGGAGAGCTCGTCGCCGACGCAGGCAGCGTGCCCACGTTCTTCCTCGGCTACCAAGGGCACGACGGCATCGCGCCGCCGCCGTCCGGCCCGTGGCGCACCGGGGATCGCGTCGCCCGCGACGAGGACGGCTACCTCTACTTCGAGGGCCGTACGGACGACGTGATCATCTCCGCCGGCTACCGGATCGGGCCCTTCGAGGTCGAGTCGGCGCTCGTCGCGCACGCCGCCGTGGCCGAGGCGGCGGTTGTCGCCGCACCCGACGAGGAGCGCGGCTCGATCGTCCGCGCTGTGATCGTGCTGCGCGACGGCTTCGCGCCCTCCGACGAGCTCGCCCGTGCCCTTCAGGATCACGTCAAGCAGCACACGGCGCCCTACAAGTACCCGCGCCGGATCGACTTCGCCGACGAGCTGCCGAAGACCGCGAGCGGCAAGGTGCGCCGCGCGCTGCTGCGCGAGGACGCATAGCGGGGTTCGCATCCCGTTGCCCGATTGGTACCGCCACGGTACCATCGTTTCATGGCCATGAACCTACGACTCAGCGATGACGAGACGGCCGCCCTACGCCGGCGGGCCGAGAAGGAAGGACGCTCGATGCAGGAGATCGCCAAGTCGGCGATCAACGAGTACGTCTCGCGCCGGCCCGACCGGCTGCAAGAGGCGATCGACCGCGTTCGCGCGGAGGACGCGGAGCTGCTTGATCGCCTGAGCAAGTGACGCAGGCCGACGCGCCGGTCGACTTCCTCACGGTCGAGGATCTGCTCGAGATCGCCCACGGGGTGCTCGATGTGGTCGAGGTCCGCGAGATGGGTCTCCTGGCATCCGCTGCCGGACGCCCGCAGACGACTGTCTACGGCGAGGACGCCTACCCCTCGCTCGCCGACAAGGCCGCGGCCCTGATGCACTCGATCGCGCGCAACCACGCACTGGTCGATGGCAACAAGCGCCTGGCATGGTCCGCGACGCGTGTCTTCTGCCTCGTCAACGGCCGTGACATCGTGTTCGACATCGACGATGCCGAGGTCCTCGTGCTGGCGGTCGCAACAGGTGAGGCAGACGTGCCCGACATCGCCATCGCAATCACCGAGCACCTGCGGTGACCGACCCGTCAGCTCGACAGCGCCACGATCGCCTCGATCTCCACCTGAGCGCCCTTCGGCAGGGCCGCCGCACCGATCGCCACGCGCGCCGGCGGATCGGCGCTGAAGAACGCCCCGTAGACCTCGTTGACCTCGGCGAAGGCGCCGGCCAGGTCGGTCAGGTAGACGGTGCAGCGGACGGCGTCGTGCAGCGATGCGCCTGCGGCGGAGCACACCGCCTCGAGGTTCTTCAGGCACTGGGCGGCCTGTGCGGCCGGCGTCTCACCGACGAGCTCGCCCGAGTCCGGATCGAGCGGAATCTGGCCCGAGCAGAACAGCAGGCCGCCCGCGCGCACCGCGTGGCTGTAGGGCCCGATCGCGGCGGGCGCTCCAAGCGCGGTGACGAGTTCGCGGTGGTGGGACACGTCGACCCGGGCCGCTAGAGCACGGGCAGGTAGCGATCGAGCTCCCACTGGCTGACCTGCACGCGGTAGTCCTCCCACTCGCGGCGCTTGATCTCCACGTAGCGGTTGAACATATGCTCGCCGAGCGCGCGTAGGACGAGCTCGGACTCCGAGGTGAGCTCGATTGCCTCGCCGAGCGTCTCGGGTAGCTGCTCGATCCCAAGCCGGCGGCGGTCGTCGGGCGACAGGTGATAGAGGTTCTTCTCCATCGGCTCGGGCAGCTCGTAGCCCTTCTCGATCCCCTCGAGGCCGGCGTGCAGCAGGGCGGCAAAGGTCAGGTACGGGTTGCAGGCCGGATCGGGACAGCGCAGCTCCATCCGCGTGGCGTTCTCCTTGCCCGGGTGGTAGAGCGGCACGCGCACGAGCGCGGAGCGATTGCGGCGGCTCCAGGCGACGTAGACGGGTGCCTCGAAGCCGGGCACGAGGCGCTTGTAGGAGTTCACCCACTGGGCGAAGATCGACGAGATCTCCCGCGCGTGCTTGAGCTGGCCGGCGATGAACGCCTTGCCGACGTCCGACAGGAAGTACGGGTCGTCGGCGTCGAAGAACGCGTTCTTTCCGCCCGTGAAGAGACTCATGTGCGTGTGCATGCCCGAGCCGTTCTCACCGAACAGCGGCTTTGGCATGAACGTCGCGTGCCAGCCGTACTTCATCGCGTACTCCTTGACCGTGATGCGGTACGTCATGCAGTCGTCGGCCATCTTCATCGCATCGGCGTAGCGCATGTCGATCTCGTGCTGGCTGGGGCCGACCTCGTGATGGGTGTACTCGACGTGGATCCCGAGCTGCTCGAGCGCGAGCACGGTCTCGCGACGCACGTCGGAGCCCGCGTCGAGCGTCGTCAGGTCGAAGTAGCCCCCGTTGTCGAGGACCTCGGTGCCCTTCGAGTCGCGAAAGAGGAAGTACTCGAGCTCGGGGCCGACGTTGAAGACGTCGAAGCCCATCGCGCCGGCGCGTTCGAGCGCTCGGCGCAGGACGTGGCGCGGATCGCCTTCGTACGGCGTGCGCTCAGGCGTCTGAACGTCGCAGAACAGTCTCCCGACCCCCTGCTCCTCCGGGCGCCACGGGAGGATCGCGAACGTCGACGGATCCGGCATCGCGAGCATGTCCGATTCTTCGATCGCGTTGAAGCCCGTGATCGAAGAGCCGTCGAAGCCCATGCCGCTCTCGAAGGCATCGTCGAGCTCGTCGCGATTGATCGAGAAGGACTTCAGCTGACCGAGGATGTCGGTGAACCAGAGCCGGATGAAGCGGATGTCGCGCTCGGCGACGATCGCCTTGACGTCGTCGGGCGTCTTTGGACGTTCGTCACTCATGCGCGGAGCCTAGTTGAGCCGCTGCGCCGCCGGTTTGTTGCGGGCGTATTTCGCCCGGATCGACGGGTTCGTGCGTCCGTCCGGCGCCACCGATCGGGATGCGAGATCGTGACTACGCGAGCCAGCGACGTGCCCACGCCTCGAGCTCGCGGACCGCGGGTGCGAGCGCACGCCCCATCTCCGTGAGCTCGTACTCGACGCGCACCGGGCGCCCCTGGCGCACGGTGCGGCTGACGACCCCGCGCGCCTCGAGCTCCTTCATGCGCTCCGATAGGAGGCGGTCGGAGAGCTCCGGCACAGCATCGGCGATCTCGCCGAAGCGCAGCGTCTGGTGGTGGATCAGGACGCTGACGATCGCTCCGGTCCAGCGTCGCCCGATCAGCTCGACCGCCTGGTGGTAATACGGACAGCAGGCCGGATGTTCTTCGATTGTCGCCACGAGGACGGTCCGCCGTCCCGACCCGCGGCGGCGCGGATCCGGGCGGGGACCATCATCGGCAAATCCCATCGCGTTGCCTGTCGGCTAGCCGGCGCGGCGGGTCGTCGGCGAGGGCATCTACGCCGCGCGGAGCGTGCGTGTGTCTTCCACCGAGCCGTCGACGGGAATATCGCCGGCGACGTTCACCATCGCGGTGAAGCGCTCGAGCGCGACATACGCGATCGCCTCGAGGATCTGCTCATCGGTCCAGCCCGCCTCGCGCGCCTCTTCGTGCAGATGCATCGGCGGACGCCCGGGCGCCTCGACAACAGCCTTCAGATACGTCAGTAGCGCGGCCGCGCGCGGATCCTTGGAGCTGAACTCGCGCGCCAGCGCGACCTCGTCGAGCGCGAGGCCGGCCTGGCGAGCAGTGCGGCTGTGCAGCGCGACGCCAGGTTGCGAGCCGTGGTGGTCGGCGACGGCGAGCGAGATGCGCTCGAGCGTGGGAACGTCCAGCTCGCCGCGGCGCAGCTCGGACCGGAAGCGCGCGTACCCGCGGAGCGCGGCCGGCGAGCCGGCCAGGGCGCCCAGGAAGTTGGGCAGCTGGCCGCCTGTCGCGAGAGCGCCGCGAAGCACCGGCACCGAGCCCTCGGGCGCGGTCAGGTCGTCGTGGATCTGGAACCTACTCATCGGTGTCTTCATGGGGGGCCTTCTGAGGTGGCGATGAACAGCGTCCGTGCCGATACGGTTGCTTACTTGTCGTAAGTGTAGGCCGCCAGAGGGGCCTACACAAGGGGTCGTTGGCTCCTGAAGTTCTACGCACGCGACTTAACGCCGGCTCAGGCGAATGTGTGGATGATGCGAAGAATCTGCCCGGTGACGTACGGGCTCAATCGGCCGCGGGCGTGCGGAGGCGCACATCGACGCCCGCCGTCCGTGGGGACGATGCGTGCGCAGAGCGCCGAGCGGGTCTGGTTTGCCGCCCGGCGGCGGCGGGGCCGCGCTTACATCGATGCGTTGGACGTGCCTACGGCGACGAGGATCAGGACGATCCCCATCAGCAGCGCCCACAGCGCGAGACGGTCCGGGCGAGCACCGACGCGCTCGATCGCGCGGCGTGGCGGGCGGCGCCGATCGAGCTCGACGCTGCGCGGGACCGGCGGGGCCGGCACGGTGCGTCCGCGGATCTCGATCGTGCGACGGGCGGGAACCGCACTGCCCTTCGTGTGCGGTCCGCGGCGTGTCGTCATCGGCTGGCGGGGAACGTCGCGACCGGCGCGACCGAGACCGCGAGATTCGGCCTGCTGCGGCTCCGGATCCTCCCTGCGGGCATCGCGTGAGGAGCGACGTTCGGCGAGGTCGGCGCGTCGCCGTGCCTCGTCCGTGCGCTCATAGACGTCGCGGAGATGTTCCACGTCGGCCCACCAAGCGGCAGCCTCTGTATGTCCCATGCGGTTTTTAGCCCTCTTTCCGTGGAGACCTACGGGGTTAGCTGACGGGCTCGCGCTGAAAGAGTCGCGCTACGCCGAACGACGGCGATTCGCCCCTGGTGTTGGTTCCCCCGCTCTGCGGGCCCTGCGGACCCGAAGACTCGGCGTGCTGACGGCGGCATCGTAGCAGCGATCGATTTCCCTGCATATGCGCAGTCTTATGGAGAGTGCGGACAGAACCCGCAGTTTGCGGGTTAGCGACCGGCGACGGCGGCGATGTAGCTGGCAACATCCTTCGCGTCGCTGCCGTCGAGCAGCTCGGCCGGCATCTGACCCTGGCCGCGCGCGCGACCGTCGTGGATCGCGTTGAGCGTCAGCCCTGGGGCCGGCGTGATGACATCGAGATCAGGACCGACGCGACCGACGGCGTTGGCATCGGCGAGCGTGTGACAGGTGGCGCAGTGCACGTCGAAGAGCTCACGACCGTTGTGCTGGGCAGCCGTCAGTGTCGTGCCCGCGGGCCCAGCATCCGCGTCACCGCTGCTCAGCACGACGATGGGAACGACCACCCCGAACAGCGCGATCGCGCCCGCAACGGCGAACTCGGCGGCGCGCAGCGGCCGGTGACGCTCCTTCTCGAGCGTGTCGCGCACGCCGCGCGGGCCACCGCGCATCGCGACGAGCACGACGCCGAGGCCGAGGGCGACGAAGAACGAGACGAATGCCAGTGCTGCCATGCGGCGGGCAATCTACTCGACAGCGAGGCGACAGCGCCTCACCGTCCCTTCGGGGATGCTCATCGACGCCGTCCGGCGCCGAAGTTCATGACTGCCGGCGCGACCGCTCGGAAGTCGTCCGTCCCGGTCGCCGCGCTCCTTTGCTGGTCGCCCTGACGCGCGAGCTCGAGCGCATCGAGGATGTCGAAATCCTTGACCTGCGCCTGGATGCGGTCACCCAGTTCGAGCGCGGTGACCTGCCGCGCGACGATGTTGATCGCTCCGCCGGCAGAGGCATGGCGCTCGAGACGACCGTCGACGACGACGAGCGGCTCGGTCCGCACGGTGAGCCGCTCGCGCTCGTAGATCTGAGGCGAGACGACGATGTTGACCGTCCCGTGCCCGTCCTCGAGCAGCATGAACGTGATGCCCTTCGCCGTCCCCGGCCGCTGACGAGCGACGACGAGGCCGCCGACCCGGACCGGCGCACCATGCTCCAGGTGCTCCAGCGCACCGATGCCGACGGCGCCCGCGGCCTGCAGGCGCGGGCGCAGCAGTTCGATCGGGTGATCGCCGACCGTCATTCCGGTCGTCGCGTAGTCGGCGATCATCGCGTCCCACGCCGACAGCCGCTCGAGCGCCGGCGGCTCCGGCAAGTCGAGCGCCAGGGCGAGTTGGACGCCGTCCCGGCCACGCGCCCGGATGGCCGGCGTGCTCACCCCCAGCTGCCACAGCGCGTTGCGGCGATCGCCGCCGGCCAGCGCGTCACAGGCGCCCGACCAGGCGAGCTGCTCGAGCGTCGCCCCGCTTACGCCGGCTCGCGAGGCGAGATCCTCCAGGGAGCTGAACGCCCCGGCCGCGCAGCGCTCGGAGACAAGCGCAGCGACCTCGTCGGCGCGCACGCCGCGCACGTAGCCCAAGCCGATGCGCACAGCGGGCTGGTCGGGGGCCGACGGCTGAGACGAATTCGTCACCGTGCAGCCGACCTCGCTCGCGTTGACGTCCGCGGCGAGCACGGGAATGCCCCGCCGCTGCGCCTCGTGGACGAGCGCGTCGGGGGGATAGAAGCCCATCGGCTGCTCGTCGAGCAGCGCACAGAGGAACTCCGGGCCGTAATGCACGCGCAGCCATGTCGACTGGTAGGCGAGCAGGCCGAAGGCCGCGCCGTGCGCCTTGGGGAAGCCGAAGCCCGAGAATCCGGACACCATCGCGAACACGCGCTCGGCGAGCTCCTCGGTGACGTCCGGGTGCTTGCCCATCGCGCCCTCGATGAAGCCGCGGTGATGCTCCTCGATCGCCATTTCGGAGCGCTTGCGACTCATCGCCCGCCGCAGTCCCTCGGCCTGGCCGGTGCTGAAGCCGGCGAAGGCCTGTGCCACCTCGAGCACCTGATCTTGGAAGATGATCGTTCCCAGTGTCTCCTTCAGCGGCTGCTCGAGCGACGGGTGCATGTATGGAACCTGGAAGTCCTGATCGGCGTTGAGGCGCTGGCGGCGCTCGATGTACGGGTTGACGGCGCCGCCGACGATCGGGCCTGGGCGCACGATCGCGACCTGGATCGTCAGCTGCTCGAGATCCTTCGGCCGTGTCCGCCGCAACGAGCCCATCTGCGCGCGCGACTCGATCTGGAAGACGCCGGTCGTGTCGGCGCTCTGGATGCACTCGAACGTCGGCTTATCGTCGTACGGGATCCGGCTGAGGTCGACGAGCTCGCCGCGACGCCGCGCGATGTGCTCGACGCAGCGCTCGACGGCGGAGAGCATCCCCAGGCCGAGCAGGTCGATCTTCAAGAAGCCCGCATCGGAGCAGGAGTCCTTGTCCCACTGCGCGATCTGGCGGCCCTCCATCGCCGAAGGGACGAGCGGGACGCAGTCGACGAGCGGCCGCGTCGCGACGATCATCCCGCCCGAGTGCTGGGAGAGGTGACGCGGCAGGCCATAGGCCTCCTCGGCGAGGCGGGCAAGCCAGGCCCAGCGCCCGGTCCTGCGCCCAGGTCCAAGCGTCGTGTCGATGTCGCGATCGACGTCGCGCGATGACCAGCCCTCACTGCCGCGCGCGACCCGCTCGATCTCCCCCGGTGGCAGCCCGAGCGCCTTGCCGATCTCGCGGATTGCACCTCGTGCGCGATACGTCGGGAAGGCCGCAACGAGCGCCGCGTGCTCATGGCCGTAGACCTCGTGCACGCGCGGGATGAGCTTCTCGCGGACGTCGCGCGGAAAGTCGAGGTCGATGTCCGGCAACGCCTTGAGGTCCTCGCTGAGGAAGCGCCCGAGCAGGAGCTTGTTGGCGATCGGATCGACGTGGCTGAGACCCGTCAGGTGGCAGACGACCGACGAGACGCTCGATCCGCGCCCGCGCCCGGGCGGCAGCAGGGCGCGGGCCGCCGACGCGCCGCGCACCTCGACGGCGACCTCACGCGCAAGCTCGAGGATCTCGTGGTGCAGGAGGAAGAAGCCCGCAAGGCCGAGCCTGTCGATCACGCGCAGTTCCTCCTCGAGGCGTTCGACCGCCTCCGCACGGTGGATGGACCCCTCACCCGCCATCGGATAGCGCTGATCGAAGCGCGCATGGCAGATCTCGGCGAGCTCGCGTCCCGCCGTCACGTCCTCGGCTCTCGGATAGCTGTAGCCGAGGTCCTTCCTCAGATCGAAGGTCAGCGTCTCCGCAAGCCGCACGGACTCGGCGACCGCCTCGGGATGGTCGGCGAAGCGTGCCGCCATCGCCTGGGGCGTCGTCAGCACGTGTGTGTGGTTGCCGCGCCGCAGCGGCTCGGAGGCATCGAGCGTGGTGTGCTCGCGGATCGCGACGAAGACGTCCTGCAGGCGCGCGCGCTCGAGTGTGTGCGCATGAGCGTTGCCGGTCGCGACGACCGCGACGCCGAGCCGCTCCGCAAGCCCCGCCAGCCCGCGGTTCAGCGCCCGATCCTGGCGCGCGAACGGGCGTTGCAGCTCGACGCGAAACGCATCGGGACCGAACACGCCGAGCAACCGGCGCATCGTCGGCTCGTCGCGCACGCCGCTGCGCGCGCAGCCGCTGAGGCAGACGAGCCCCTCGTGATGGCAGGCGACGTCGTCAAGCGAGACGGCGGGCTCCGTGCGATCGCGTCGCAGGCCCTCGCGGGTACGGGCGTGCGCCCGCGTCAGCAGGCGACACAGGTTGCGCCATCCGGATTGATCGCGGACGAGCAGCGTCAGGTGACGCCCGTCCACGAGCGTGACCTCAGCCCCATGGATCGCTTGTAGCCCCGCGCTCTGCGCCGCCTGTGCGAACTCCATCGAGCCCGACAGCGAGTCATGGTCGGTCAGTGCCAGCGCGGCATGGCCGCGATCGACCGCCGCTGCGACGAGCTCCTCCGGCCGCGACGTGCCGTCCAGGAACGAGTAGGCGGAGTGGCAGTGCAGCTCGACGTACGGGATCGCTGGGTCTATCGACATACGAACACATGTTCGCACACGCGACGGATGGAGTGACGGCGCCCTCAAGTCCTGTGCGCACAGCGCCGATGAGACCCCCGTGGCGGCAGGGCAGCTGCCTTCGCAAGCACAAGGGGGAACTTCCCGATCATGCAACCGCCTTCTGGCGGGAGCGGCAAGCCCGCCCCCGCACCGACTCGCTTCGCTGTCGCGCACCCCTGGACGGTCCTGACCGCCTGGGCGGTCGCAGTCGCCGTGCTCGGCATGATCGGGCTCGGCATCGACGGACGGCTGTCGTCGAGCGGGCTGCAGATCACGGGATCGCAGTCCGCGAAGGCCCGGGCCCTGATCGGCGGCAACTTCGGCGACTCGGCGACGGTTCCCGTCCTGCTGCGCGGGCCGCGCGCCGCCGTCAAGACGCAGGGCAAGGCGCTCGCAGCGACGCTCGCCAAGCGCCCGGGCGTGCGCGTGCTGAGCCCGTGGACGGCATCGTCGAGCAACAGCGCGCTGCGCCCATCCGCCGATCGCGCCCTGCTGCTGCTCTCGATCAGCGGCTCGGGCCACGAGATCGACCAGCGCAGCCAGGCCGTGCAGCGGGTCGTCGCGCGCGCCACCTCCGCACCGGTCAAGGCGACGGTCACAGGATTGCCCCTGCTCACGCGCGATGGCATGCACTCGTCGCTGGCGGCGATCCATCGCGCCGAGCTGATCGCGTTGCCGCTGCTCCTGCTCGCGTTGCTGCTCGTCTTCCGATCGCCGCTCGCCGCAGCGATCCCGGTGGCCTTCGGCGCCGCCACGATCGCCGCCGCGACCGGTGCGCTGGCGCTGCTGGCCTCCGTTCTGCGGCTCGACGCCTTCGCGCTGGCGATCTCCTGCATGGTCGGCATGGCGCTTGCCGTCGATTACTCGCTGCTGCTCGTGTCCCGCTTGCGCGAGGAGCTGGCCGACGGCGACGAGATCGGCGCCGCCGTCGCGCGAGCAACGACGCCGACGACGCGCACCGTCGCCGCTGCGGCTGCGGCGATCGTCGTCGCGATGGGCGTCGCGGCCGCGATGTCGCCCGGCACCTCCATGCTCGGCGCGGCCCTTGGGGTCAGCGTCGTCGCACTGCTCGCTGCCGGCTCCGCGATGCTCGCAGTGCCGGCGATGCTCGTCCTCCTCGGTCCCTGGCTCGGCAGCGAAGCCGCTGCCGGCAAGGCCGGCCACGGGCTGAGCGCCGGGCTCGCCCGCGCTGCCATGCACCGTCCCGCGCTCGCTGCCGGCGCCGCACTGCTGCTGCTCGCCGCGAGCGTGCCCGTGCTCGGCCTGCGCGCGAGCGCGCCGCAAGCTCAATCGCTTCCCTCCGGCAGCTCTGCGCGCACACAGTACGACACCGTCTCCAGCTCGATGGGACCAGGCTGGACGGAGCCGTTTGAGATCGTCGCCGTCGCCCACCAAGGCGCTGTCACGACCGCGCCGCGACTCGCCGCGCTCGAGCGCGTCCAGCGCAAGCTCGCCCGCGATCCGGCCGTGCGAGCGGTGCTCGGGCCGGGCACGATCGCGCGCTCGGCCGCAGCCCTGCGCAGCGCCGGTCGCCGCGCGGTCGCCGCTCAGCGCGGGCTGCCCCAGCGTACCGGTACGCGCCTCAAGCGCCTCGGTAAGAACGTCAACTCGGCCGCCGACGGCGTCGACTCGCTGCGCAGCTCGCTGTCGAGCGCGAACGCTGCCACGTCGAAGATCCAGGCCGGCTCCAAGGATCTCCAGGGCGGCGTCGGATCGCTGCAGCGCGGACTCAGCGGAGCCGGCAGCGGAGCGCGCCAGCTGGCCGCCAAGCTCGCCGACGCGGGCCGCGGCGCGAACGGCCTCGCATCCCAGTCCGCCGCGGCCGGCGGCGGTGCACGCAAGCTGCGCGACGGAGCCCGCGAGCTGAGCAGCGGGCTGGCGACGCTCGCGAGCAGCCTGCGCGATCTGCAGGGCCGCCTTCATACGCAGACCGACGCTCTCAGCCGCGCGCAGAGCGGCGTGCGAGCGCAGAATCATCAAGCCGACGCGATCCTCGCCTCGGCCGTGTCCTCGCTGCCGCCCACGAGCACGGCGGCGATCCGCGCCCGCGCGGCGCTGGCACTCGCGCGTCAGGCGCTCTCGGCCGACCCGGGGGTCGTTCTCGACGACCCGGTCAAGCAGCTCGGCCAGGACGCGCAGTACGCCGGCGCGATCGCCGATGCGACGCCCGTCAGCGACGCCGCGCACCTCGCGACCGCTGTCGGCGACCTCGCCGACAGCGCCGACGCGATCGCCAAGCGCGTCCGCAACCTCGACGGGACCGTCGGCTCGCTGACCGATGGCGGCGCCTCGCTGGTCAGCGCCTTGAAGGCGCTCGACGGTGGCGCGAACCGGATCGGTGCGGCCGTGAGCGCCGTCGGTGCAAGCGTCAACGGGCTTGCCAGCGGCGTGCGCAGTGGCGCGACGCGCAGCGGCGCGCTGGCAAGCGGACTGCAGGACGCCAGCAGCGCGGTCCGCGGATTGAGCGGCTCGCCGTCCGGCACGCAGGACGCGACGCCGCAGAAGAGCAGCGCGACCTTCTTCGACTCGGGCTACTTCCTGCTCGCAGCGCTCGAGAGCGGCAAGGGCGCGACGCCGTTCGGCGTCAACGTCGACAGGGGCGGGCAGGGCGCGCGGATCGTCGTCGTGCCGCGCTACACCGCCGCAGATCCGCGCACGCAGGCGCTCTACGCACGCCTGCAGGTGACCTCGGCCGAGCTCGGCAAGACGCTCGGCGCGACGTCCGCGGTCGGCGGCCCGGCGGCGATGCTCGCCGACTACAACGCCGCGGCAGCCCATCGCCTGCCGCTGATCGTGCTCGTCCTGACCTGTGTGACCGCACTGTTGCTCGCAATCCTGCTGCGCTCGATCGTCGTGGCGCTGATCGGCGTCGTGCTGAACCTGCTTGCGGTCGGGGCGACGCTCGGCCTGCTGCGTCTGCTCTTCCAGGGCCACGCGCCGCTGCTCGGCGGACCGGGCGAGATCGACGCGGTCGCCGTGACGGCGATCTTCGGCGTCGTCTTCGCGCTGTCGATCGACTATCAGGTGTTCATCGTCAGTCGCGTGCGCGAGGAGTGGCTGCGCACCGGCGACGCCGCGCACGCCGTCCAAGTCGGACTGGCACGCACCGCCCGCGTCGTCACGGGTGCGGCGCTCAGCATGCTCGGGGTATTCCTCGCCTTCGGCCTGGCCGACATCGCCAGCCTGCGCCAGTTCGGCGTCGGCCTGGCGATCGCGATCGTCATCGACTCGACGCTCGTGCGGCTCGTCCTGCTGCCGGCCGTGCTGCATCTCGCGGGCGATTGGGCCTGGTGGACGCCGAGCTTCGAGGTCTCCGGGGATGCAGCTCCGGCGCGCGCGGACGACGTGTCCGTAGGACAGCTCCGCGATCCGTCGGCCGCGCTGCCGATCATCTCCAACGGCTACCACGCGATGGCTCCCGAGGGGCAGGGTGCGAAGGAGACGGCGAGCTGGCCGGAGCGCGGCTCGAGCACGACGCACGACCCGGGCTCGACGTCGGGCGGCTGGGGCGCCACGCCGGACTTCGGCTGGACGGACGCCGGCTGGCAGGGAAACCCGGAGACGGCCTGAGCCTGGTGCGCCGCGCACGCAAGCCGGGCCGGCCTCACGAGACGCAGTCGACACGGGACTCCCAAAGCCCGCCCGGCGGCCGCGAGAACGCAGCGAGCAGCGTGCTGCGGTCGACCGTGTGGTCGAGCTCACCGCCGAGCCGGACGCCCAGCGAGATGCCGGCCGATGCACCGTTCGACGAGCTGGCGGTGCTGTAGCTGCGCGCGTCGAGTTGTGCGCGCTCGCCGATGACCTGCCCCAGCGCGCGGATCGCCGCGCCACTCGCAGGATCGTGGCGAAAGCGTGCCCAGATCGGAACAACGACGGGGTCGAGCAGGTCGAGGTGCGCGGTCTGCTCCCAGCGGCGTCCGCTGCCGCGGGCAGATGACCGCGGGCCGATACCGGGGATGTCCGCCATCGCGAGCGGCAGCTTCGCGCTGGCGGCGAGCGTTCCCGACGACGAGAGCGACAGATCGCGCGCGCGGTGGTCCTTGTCGACCGTCAGGGCAAGCGTCGTCACGCGGTTCATCAGCCCCATCGGCCCGCCCAGCGCGATCGTGAGCGCGCCTCCCTGCGAGGCGGTGGTGTTCAGCGAGAACGTCGTGTCACCCGTCTGGCGGTCACGGCGCGTGCCGATCAGCGCCCCGGCCAGGCCGTCCAGCGACGCACCTGCCGTCGAGCCGCCGATTCCGATCCGGCCGGTGCCGCGCAGCCCGCCTTCGACGAAGACCTCGCGGGCAGTGGACGGAGGCGCATGACCTTCGTCGATCGCCCGCATGAACACGTCCGCCTCGTGGTCGTCATGCGCGACGTACACCTGGCCCGAGCCGAGCACGCCCTGCAGCCGTCCGCGGGCCTCGTCTGACACCCCAACGCGGCGCCCCTTGAGCGCAAACGTCGCGGTGCCGCCGATGCCGCCCTCGACGCCCGTCGCGGAGCTGCGCCCGACGGTCAGCCGTACCGTGCCGTCTGACATCCGCTCTCGCAGCACGTAGCGATCGTCATCGGCGCGAACGAGCGCGAGGTTGACGGCGAGGTGATGTGCGTCGCGCGTGCCCGCGACGGTGCATAGACGAGGACGCGGGTCGCGACACGGACCACCGCCGACGACGCAGAGCGCGTAGCGGAACTGCCCGACGACGGCGTTGACGATGCCGGCGGCGCCGGCATCGGCAAGCGCGAGCGCCGCCCCGAAGACGAGGGCGAGCAACGCGATGACGGCGACATAGTCGATCGTCGCCTGACCGTGCGTGGAGCGCATGGCCGCAAGGCTCTCGCGCGACAGGTGACCGATCTACACGGATGTGTCACAAAAGGCAGACAAACTTGTGACAACTCAGCGATGGCGATACCAACGACGCTCCTCGCGCACCAGTTCACGGAAGACGACGAGATTACGCCCTTCGACGGTGACGACCTCCCAGTAGCGCCGGCGCAGCGCGGCCTCCGTCCACCAGCGATCTTCGACGAGCCAGCTCTCGCGGACGGCATCGATCGCCTGCCCGTCGACCCGCAACGGGACGCCGGCCTCGTCGGCATCGACTCGCACCGGGCGCGGCTCGGCAATCCTGCGCGGACCGGGGCTCATCGGCCGGCGAGACGCACAGTCACGATTCCGGCGGGACGGGCCCGGCTTCGAACGGGGTCAGCACGACGCGCCGCTCGGGCACGCGTGAGTCAGGATCGATCTCCAGGACACGCAGCGCGGCGTCGGGCCCGGCGACCGCGCGCGCCTGGCGGACAGCCTCCTGCAAGCGCTCGCCGCGCTGCCCGGCGTCGTCGTCGAACAGCGCTCGCCCCACGGCATGCGGCGGGCCGAAGCGCTCGACGGTGAGCAGGAGCTTCTCGGCCGGCGCGGGCAGCAGCGCGAGACGCGCGGTGAGCACGAGGCGCATCCGCTGCGCGTCGGCAAGCGCCTCGCGAAAGACGACCCGCTCGCGCCACGTTCCCCCCTCGACGAGCCGCGCCGCGAGCACGACGGCACGCAGCGTGCGCCCGCGCCGCTCGCGGCGCGCGAGCAGGCGATCGATCAGCAACCCGAGCGCTCGGCCAAGCTGCTCGCCCGAGCCCGACTCCGGCAGCTCGAGCTCCTCGCTCAGCAACTCGCCCGGACGCCGTGGGCGAAGCGGCGTGTCGTGTCCGCGCGCGAGGTCGTGGGCGTGCAGGCCAGGTCGCCCGAAGCGATCTGCGACGGCTCCGCGCGGCAAGGCGGCGAGATCGCCGAGCGTCTCGATCCCGAGCCGCTGCAGCGGCTCCACGAGCGCCGCGGCCTCCGCGCGGCGGCGCAGCAAGGTGATCGGACGAGCCGCCAGCTCGGCCGCGCCGCTCACGCTCCCGGGTCGCCGGACGCGCGCGCCGGATGCGGCGACGAACGCGCAGAAGCGCGTCGGTCCCTGACCGATCCGCGGCCCCGCCAGGACCCGCCGCAGCCCCTCGGAGCCGTGCGCGGCGAGATAGCCATCGGCAAGCATCCGCACGACCCGGCCGGCGTGCAGGCGCTCGAGACCGCGAGCGTCGAAGCAGACCTCCCCGGCACGCGGCGACTCGACCTCCGCGCCGAGGCCCTCGAGCCGCGACAGCGCACGCTCCCATGCCTCCGCGACGCCCAGCGGATCTGGCGCGATGAGCACCAGGCGCGGGCAGCGCGAGAGCGCCTCCCCCAGTCGCATCCCGGCGTGGAGCCCATGCGCCTCAGCAGCCTGCGAGACCGTTCCGATCAGCAGCTCTCGCCCCGGCTCTGGAGCAAGCGCCGCAGGCTCGCCCAGCAGCCGCCCCCGGCCTCCCGCGGCGACGGCGAGCGCAAATCGCTCGAGGAGGACGCAGACGATCGTCATACGAACAGATGTTCGCATCGACGGCTGCTCGTCGCAAGGATCTCGCGATGAAGCAGAGCGAATCGAAGAGTTGCCGCAGAACGCGGGAGGCGACCGGAACGATCACGATGCTCCTGCGTTGGATCTGCAGATGGTCAAGCTGCTGCGGGCGACAGCCCTCGTCGTGCTCTGCTCCGCCATAGGCGGCGTCGTGTCGTCCGCGAGCGCCTCGACGCGCGTGGTGGGTGGCTCGGCGGTCTCCAACCCGGGCTGGACCGCGCTCGTGAGCGTCGATCTCCCCGCTGGAGAGACCGGCCTCTGCGGCGGCGAGCTGATTGCGCGCAGCTGGGTACTCACCGCCGCGCATTGCGCGGTGTCCGATGCGGGCGCGCAGGTCGCACCATCCGACGTGACGACCTGGGTCGGCCTCGACCGCGCCAGCACGGCGACGAGCGCCAACGCGCAGCACGTCGATCGCATCGTCGTCGATCCCGCCTACGCGTCGCAGTCCTCGTATGGCGACCTCGCCGCCCTGCACCTCACCGCCCCCGATTCGCACGACCCTGTCGCGCTCGGATCCCCCAGCGATCCGAGCACCGGCGCGACCGCCTCCGTGCTCGGCTGGGGCATCACGAGCTCGTTCATCCAGCAGACGAGCGACACGCTCCAGCAGGTCGGCGCGCCGATCCTCGACGGAGGGGCCTGCACAGCTGCGTATGGCACGAGCTACGACGTCGCGACGATGATCTGTGCCGGCGCGGTCCGCGGACAGGACTCCTGCAACGGCGACTCCGGCGGCCCGCTCGCGTTCAGCCCGACGACCGCGAGCGCCGTACTGCTCGGGACCGTCGACTTCGGGCCCGACATCTGCGGCGACGGCCAGCCGGCCGTCTACCAGCGCGTGACCGACGGTGCAGGAGCGCTCTTCTTGGCCTCGACGGTGCCGACCGCCGCGATCGCGCCATCGATCGCCGCGCCGGCGAAGAACTCGACGATCAGTGCGACAGCCGCCAGCTCAGGGCTCGACGTACCGAGCTACAGCTGGGATCTCAACGGCGACGGGACGTATGGCGACGCGACGGGAGCTACTGTCAGCGTGCCGATCGGCGCCGGCGCGACCTCGATCGCCGTCCGTGCAACCGGCGCCGACGGCAACGAAGCAGCCCGGCAGCTGACGCTCACGCCGGTCGACACACCCGTCTCCGCCACCGTGCCCGCGACGGTGACCGAAGGCCATCCGCTGCTCGTCGCCCTGGCGACGACCGGCCCGGGATCGGGGGTCGTGACTGCGCATGCATCCGGCCACGGGATCGCGCGCACCGCCACCGCCACGGTGCCCGTGGCGAGGACCCTTGCGCTGACGTTCCCCAACGACCACGTCTGGCATGCGCCACGCAAGATCCACGTCGCGCTCAGCGCCACTGCGCAGCTCACCCTTGCGTCGCCCGCGACGTTCACGACGACCCTCGTCGACAACGACAAGCCGCGCCTGCGCCTGACAAGCGCTCGCCACAGCGGCAGCCGCCGGGTCTCGATCGTGACGAAGCCGCCCGGCGCGGGCACGCTGACGCTCAGGGTCATGCGCGCCGGCCGGACGCTCGCGCACCGCACGATCCGCGTGACCGGCACGGGCAGTCAGAAGGCACAGGTCAAGCTCACCGCGGCGGCCGCCGCGCGGGTCGCAGGCGGCCGGGTGAGCGTGCGCGCGAGCTGGCGATCATCGACGAGCCCGGCCGCGACGGCGAGCGCCGCGCGCGCGTTGCGCTGACGCACCGTCGCCACATAGAAAACCCCCGCGTTAGCGGGGGTTTTCCGTAGCAGGCCGATAAGCCGGATTCTGTCGTGAGCAGCCATCCATCTGAGCGGCCGACCTGGACCTCGGCGGGCAACCTGCAAACGGTCCGACTTGGCCTTGCATCGGGTGGGGTTTGCCTGGCCGCGATGTCACCACCGCGCCGGTGCGCTCTTACCGCACCTTTTCACCCTTGCCTGTGCGCGCCGCACGTGCTGACGCGCCATCGGCGGTGTGTTTCTGTGGCACTTTCCCGCGGGTTTCCCCGGGTCGGGTTCCCGACCACCCTGCCCTGTGATGTCCGGACTTTCCTCGAAGGGCGAGCCTCCGCGGCTGCTTGGCCTGCCGGCTGAGCGTAGAGGATCACGGCCTATCCGTCCGGGCTCGACGCCGATGATGCAATCGGTCGGGTCGCCCGGATAGGGTCCCAAGCATGGGAGACGTCTTGGGTCGACGGATTGCGGCTGCGGCGATCGATGCCGCGGTCATCCTCATCCTGCTGATCATCATCGCCAAGGGCCTCGGGAGCGAGCACGGCACGAGCCAGTCGATCTGGGCAGAGACCAAAGGCGGCCCACGAACGCTCTTCATCGTGCTGACGTTCGTCTACTTCTTCGGGACCGAGCTGGCCTGGGCACAGACGCTCGGCAAGCGCGTCATGAAGCTGCGCGTCGTGCGTGCCGATGGCGGCAAGCTCACCGCCGGGCCCGCGGCGATTCGCAACCTCGTGCGGTTCGTCGACGCGCTGCCGGCGCTCTACGTCGTCGGCGCGATCACCGTCTTTGCGACCGGACAGCGACGCGAGCGCCTTGGCGACATGGCATCCAAGACGAAGGTCGTCGCCGACGACGCGCCGCCGCCGCCTGATCGTCCCGACGGGCCCGATCGCCGCGACCGGCCCGGCGACGAAGACATCCTCGCGCAGGTCCTGCGCTGATCATTCACCCGGCGCGCCACCCATAGCCATCGTCAGACGAGCTCGGTCCCGCAGTCGCGACAGCGTCCCCCCACCGCAGACGGCCCGGACCCATAGCGGGGCTCCATCGCCCCGCTGCAGATCAGGCACGCCGCGGTGTGGTGCGCGGTGAGGTCCTCCCAGGCGCCGGAGAGCACGTCCTCCAGCGTCAGACCATCGCGCGGGGAAGTTCGCAAGATCGCGTTCGCCTCAAGGTCGCGCAGCATCACGGCACGCTCCGGAAGAGACCGACGACCCGGCCCAGCACGCGCACATCGCGTGACCGGATCGGCTCCATCGTGGAGTTCTCCGGCTGCAGGCGGATGTGATCAGCCTCGCGGAAGAAGCGCTTGACGGTCGCCTCCTCACCGACGAGGGCGACGACGATCTCTCCGTCCTCCGCCGACGCCTGGGGCCGCACGACGACATAGTCGTCAGGCAGGATCCCGGCCTCGATCATCGACTCGCCCCGCACGCGCAGCACGTACTCGCCGATCTCGCCGCCCGCAAGTGCCGGGACCGACACGTACTCCTCGATGTTCTCCTCGGCGAGGATCGGCGCGCCCGCCGCGACCTGGCCGACGAGCGGAAGGCCCTCCGGACGCACGATCGAGCGAACCTGCTCGACAGCGCGATCGAGCAACTCGATCGCCCGCGGCTTGGACGGATCACGCCTCAGCAGGCCGAGCTTCTCGAGATTTGCGAGGTGCGCATGGACCGTCGACGACGATGCGAGACCGACCGCCTTGCCAATGTCCCGGACCGTCGGCGGGTACCCGTGACTCGCCGAATGGCGTTTGATGAAGTCGAAGATCTCCTGCTGGCGCTTGGTCAGATCGAGATCCATGGCGCTGGCTCCTTGGCGGATGAGAGGCTGACAAGCTGGGCGAACATCTGTTCGTACAAGCTAGACGGGCTACCGGACGGAAGTCAAGTCGCGTCGCGCGGCGCCTATACTTGCGGCCGCCCTGCGCCGGTGGCGGAATTGGTAGACGCGCAAGGTTGAGGGCCTTGTGGGGGGATTCCCCCGTGGAGGTTCGAGTCCTCTTCGGCGCATGATTGAAAAGCCCCGGTAATGCCGGGGCTTTTCATTTCTGTTCGCGGGCATCCGTCGAGCCGCGCTTGCTAATCGGCATGCCTCGGACGCGACACGTTGTCGCCAGCGTGTCGCGCGGTGGCCGCGGTCGTGGCCCCGTGTCGATGGCGTCCATCGCACGCGATCCTCCGACACTCCGATACGACCGCCCGAGCGGGCGTCGGCCTAGCCTGGCTCATCGTCCACGTCGACAACAAGCTGGAACGAAACGAGCCAAGAAAGGCGCCTCGTTGGCGAGTCCTGTCCTTCTCGCGGCCACCCCGCCTAGGAAGGATGGCCCCATCGCTGCCGCGTGGCGACGACACGACCGGAGACGACATGGCCATCGCAAACCCAGTCTCGCGGCAGTTCGACTCAGAGAGGCCGCCGGCCCG
>DATBAE010000006.1:0-44634 GCA_036271655.1 Solirubrobacteraceae bacterium | reverse complement strand
GAGCGTGGCGGCGACGTGCAGCGGACCGCCGTCCCAGGACGTGAACGTGGCCTTCGTCAGCGCCCGGACAGGCAGCGGCAGCTTGCCGAAGTCGAAGTAGTGCGCGCCGCCGTCGCCCTCGACGTCGGCCACGTCGGCCGGGTGGCACAGGATCGGTGCGCCGATCGCCGACGCCCCGCCGCGATGGTCGGCGTGGGGGTTGCCGAGGACCACGCGTGTCGCGCCGCCAAGCGCGTCGGCGGCGTCGCGCACGGCGCTGCCCATCGGCTTGTGCCCGCTGTCGAAGACGGCGACGCCGTCGCCCTCGCGGACGAGGAAGACGTTGATCCGCAGCGGGAAGCCGCGCGTGACGCGCCACACGCCCTCGGCGACCATCGTTGGCGACGCGGCCATCGTGCGGACATCCTCGCACCGCGTGGTGTCGAGATGGGGGCCCCGGCGCGCGAGCTGGCGCGTTCGCGCCCGGGCCGGCCGCTCAGCGGCTGTCGCGTGCGCGCGGGGTCTCGCCGGCGCGCTGCTGCGGCGGCTCGTCGCCGGGCACCTCGAATGTCAGTTGGCGAGCGTCGTCGCGCGTGACGGCGCGGTCGCGGCTCGCGCGGCGCGGCGCGACCTCGGTGAGCGCCTCCGACAACGGGATCACGGCGGTAGGCACGGCGTCGCGTGGCGGGCGCGGCGGCCGCTGCCTGCGCGACGACCGCGGCTCGCCGTCCGGGTCGGCCGCGGGGTTGGGCGGCTCGGGGCGGCCGGCCGCGCGCAGCCGCTGTCCGGCCAATGCCAGCGCGCCGGCTGCCACGAAGGCGACGAAGAAGCCCCACTGGATGCCGACCGTGCCGCCTTCGCCGCTCACGTTCGGGCGGTCGAAGACGCGGTAGAAGATCAGCGCGGTTGCCCACAGGCCAGCGCAGAAGATCACCGTGCCGTCTCCACCGGGCAGGTGAAACGGGCGCCCGTCGGCGCGAATCAAAAGCAGCCCGATCACGCCGGCTGCGACGAGGAAGATCGCGGCCTCGATGAACGAGACGGCGCCGAAGGCGCTGATCGAGTCCGTCGTGAAGTGCTTCGCGCCGGCGACGACGACGTTCTTCTCGTACCACGGCAGGAACATCGCGACGAGCAGCCCGAGCGCTGCGGCGGCGGCGAAGCGCTGATCGCGATCGAGTGCGCCGTACGCGGAGCGCAGGCGCTGTGCGCGGCCACTCACGCCGAGACGCCGGCCGCCGCGCGCATGCGCTCCATGAGCAGCGTCGCGTCGCCGGCGGAGACCGTGCGCAGCTGCCCCTGGAAGGCGAGCTTCCAGTGCTCGGCGGGCCACTTGCGGATGTGCTCGAGGTCGTCCTTGAGCGACTCCGCCGTGACCCATTCGGCCTCCTCGAGCACGAGCTCGGGCTCGGTCTCGAAGCGCCACGGATAGGGATCCGCCTTGCCCGGCTTCCCCGGCCAGATCGGCGTGCGGTCCTCGTACAGCGCGCTGCTGATGCGGATCGCGGCCGCGAAGCGCATCACCCGTGTGAGGTACAGCACGATCCTGTCGCCCGGCTCCATCGTGAGCGCCTGGTTGCGCCGGCGCTCCTTGCAGCCGATCACGCTGAAGTCGTGACCGGCGGTCGCCGCGTAGTTCTCCGGCGAGCCGGTGAGGATCCACGTACGGGCGCCGTCGACTGCCATGCCGCGATTGTACGCCCGTCATCGGGGGTCACCGACCACCAGGCCCGGCGATCACACGCCGGTCTCATCCTGGCCGGACCCGAAGGACTAGAGCGCGTGCGCGCTCGACTGTGCCGCGCAGACGACGCGCTCCCCGACCTCAGGCGCATCGATCCCGGTCGTGCGCGCGACGAGCACGAACGCTCCGCCCGGGTGGTCGCAGAGCAGCTCGACGCGCGCGTCGTGGCCGTAGTACTCGACGCTCGTCACGACCGCGTTCGCCGGCCCCGAGCCGTTGACGGCCGCGATCCGCAGCTCCTCCGGGCGCAGCACGACGACGCCGTCGCAGGGGGAGTCCTCGCCGCGTGGCGCTCGCAGCATCAGCGGGCCGAGCTGCGTGTGCGCCTGTCGCGCCTCCAGGCGCGCCGGCAGGATGTTCGCCTCGCCGAGGAAGCGTGCAAGCTCGACGTTGCGCGGCGTGAGGTACAGCTCGCGCGGGCTTCCCGCCTGCGAGATCGTCCCGTCGCGCAGCACGGCGACGAGATCGGCGCAGGACAGCGCCTCCTCTTGGTCGTGCGTGACGAGGACGGTCGTCGTGCCGAGGCCCTTCAGGGTCGCCCGCACCTCGGCGCGCATGCTCGTGCGCAGCTCGGGATCGAGCGCCGAGAAGGGCTCGTCGAGCAGCACGACGTCGGGCTTCGTGGCCAGCGCGCGGGCGAGCGCAACACGCTGCTGCTGGCCCCCGGAGAGCTCGTGTGGGCGGCGCTGCTGCAGGCCGTCGAGCCCGACAAGCGCAATCAGCTCGTCCGCACGCGGCGCGCCGCGCTCGGCGCGGGGCAAGCCGAAGGCGACGTTCGCGCGCACGTCGAGATGGGGGAAGAGCGCACCCTCCTGCGGCACGTAGCCGACACGGCGGTGGTTCGGCGCCACGTGCCGCGCACCGTCGTCGACGAGCGTCCCGCCGATCTCGATCGCGCCCGCGTCGATCGCGTCGAAGCCGGCGAGCAGCCGCAGCAGCGTGCTCTTGCCGCAGCCCGACACGCCGAGCACGGCTGCGAACGTACCGCTCGGGATCTCGAGGCTCAGCTTGCGCAGCACCGAGACGGGGCCGAAGGACTTGCTGACGCCTGTGATGCGGATTGCGCTCATGTTCCCGTCATGTCCAGCCTACGGATAAGCAGATAGGCAGGAAGGGCGGCGATCGCCACCATGATCGCGGCGTACGGGGCGGCCGCGCCGTAGGCGAGGTTCGCGGTGTACGTCCAGAACTGCGTCGCGAGCGTCTCCGTCCCGGTCGGCCGCAGCAGCAGTGTGCCCGTCAGCTCCGTGACGGTCGACAGGAACACGAGGCCCGCCGCGGCGCCGAGGCCCGAGCGCAGCATCGGCAGCGTCGTGCGCACGAACGCGCGCAGCGGACCGAGCCCGAGGCTGCGCGCGACGTCCTCCATGCGCGGCGCGAGCTGGGCGATCGGGCCGCGGATCGCGATCAGCGCGAGCGGCAGGAAGAGGATCGCGTAGCCGACGACGAGCAGGACGACGCTCTGGTAGAGCCACTCCGCGCTGCGGATGCTGAACGAGACGAGCGCGAGCCCGATCACGACGCCGGGCAGCGCGCGAGCGATGTACGTCGATCGTTCGATCAGCCCGCTCGCGACGCCGCGATGGCGGATCGCGAGCAGCGCGACCGGCAGCGCGAGCGCGACCGTCAGGATGGCTGCCGCCAGCGACAGCTCGAGCGTTGTCATCGTGGCGCCGACGACCGACGCCGACGGCAGCGTCGAGGAGCTGCCGCGCTGGACCCAGTAGACGAGCGCCGCCAGCGGAACGCCAAGCGACAGGCCGCTGAGCGTGCCGAGGCCGGCGAGGGCGACCGGGGTACGGCGTCCGAGCGCGATCCGCGTGCGCGTTCGCTGGGCGCCGCTGCCGATGCGCGCGTAGCGGGCGCGCCCGCGGGCGAGGACCTCGCCGGTCAAGAACAGCAGCGACAGCGCGACGAGCACGAGCGACAGCAGCGCTGCGCTGGCGCCGTCGAAGCCGATCTCGTATTCGGCGTAGATCTCGGTCGCGAAGGTCGGGAAGCGCAGCTGCGCGAACGCGCCGTACTCGGCGAGCAGGTGCAGCGCGATGATCAGCGCGCCTCCGAGCACGGGCAGGCGCAAGAGCGGCATCGTGATGCGCCAGAAGGTCGCCCACGGACCGAGGCCGAGGCTGCGGCCCGTCTCCTCGAGCGCCGGGTCGATGCCGCGCAGGACGGCCGCCGCCGGCAGGAACACGAACGGGTAGTAGGCCAGCACCGTCACGAACAGCGCGCCCCAGAAGCCGTGCATCGTCGGGAAGAACGACACCCAGCCGAAGCTCGAGACGAACTCGGGGACCGCGAGCGGCAGGACGAGCAGCATCATCCAGATCCGCCGCCCGGGGACGTCGGTCCGCTCCACGCACCACGCGGCGGCGATCCCGACGACCGCCGACAGCAGGCTGGCGGCGACCACGAGGCCGAGCGTGTTGCCGAGCAGGTCGGCGACGTGCGAGCGCAACAGCAGCCGCTTGACGTCGGCCAGCGCGATGTGGTGCACCTCGAGGCCGAGGAAGACGATCGGGATCAGCGACAGCGCTGCCGTCAGGAGCCCCGCCAGCAGGAGCACGCTCGGCGCGCGCGTCCTGCGCATCGCCCTCCGTCGTCGTCCGATGCCCGATGCGACTGTGCTCATCGGCCCATCGCGTTCGGCTCGCTAGAGAACGGCCACTGCTTGTGGGCGGCCCACTAGAGGAGTCCGGCGTCCTCGAGCTGGCGCAGTGCGGCGCGGCCGTCGCCGAGATCGTCGATGCCGATCTTCGGCGGCTTGAGCTCGGAGAACGGCTTGATGTCCTTCTTGGAGAGGACGCCGGAGGCGATCGGGTACTCGTAGCTCTCGCTCGTGGCGATGATCTCCTGCGCCGGCTTGCTGACGAGATAGGCAAGGAAGCGCTGCGCCTCCTTCGGATGCTTGGCCGACTTCAGCGCCGCGGCGCCGGAGACGTCGACGAGGGCGCCCGCGTCGCCAGGCGCGAAGTAGTGGAGCTTGGCGACGGTCTTCGCGGCGCCGATCTCGTCCCGCGTGCGGTAGTAGTAGTAGTGGTCGATCAGTCCGGCGGCGATCTCGCCGCGGTTGACGGCCTGCACGATCGCCACGTTGCCGTCGTAGAGCTTGGAGTTGCGCTTCATGCCCTTCAGCCAGGACGCGACGACAGCCGGGCCCTTGAGCTTGTCGAGCGCCGTGACGAGCGGCTGGAAGTCCGACTCGGCCGGGGCGAAGCCGATCTTGCCCTTCCATTGCGGGCCGGCGAGGTCCGTCAGCTTGTTCGGCAGCTGCGCGGCCTTCAGCAGCTTCGGGTTGTAGACGAGGACCGCGGAGCGCGCCGAGATGCCGACCCAGTCGTGGTTCGTGGCGCTGTAGCGGGCCGGCGTCTTGGCGAGCGTCGCCGCCGGGATCTTCGCGAACAGCCCCTTGCGCTCGACGACCGTCAGCGCGGGCGGGTTCTCCGTGATGAAGACCTCGGCGGGCGAGGCGGAGCCCTCGCGCAGGATCGCGTTGGCGAGCGCCGACTCGCTGTTGCGGCGGACCTTGATCTTGATCCCGGTACGGCGCGTGAAGTCCGCGGTCAGCAGCGACATCGTCTGCTCGTGCTGACCGCTGTACACGGTCAGCTCATCCGACGAGTCTGAGCCGCAGGCTGCGAGCAGTCCCGCTGCGGCGATGAGTGCGACCAACGAACCGAGGTACTTCATCTGCGCGTCCAGCCTCCCAGTCTTAGGCGACCCTACGAAGGTCACCCTAACCGATCCCGAATTCGTCCGGGCCGCATGGAAGACTCGAGTGCGGACGCGGGCCTGCCGATACAGCCGTCGAGCGACCCTCTCCTCCTCCCCCGCAAAGGCCCGCCACCGGCGGGCCTTTGCCTTTTGGTGCGGGTGCAGGACACTGCTGAGCCCGTGCACCGGTTTGCCCTCCGATCGTTCGTGCTGCTCGTCTGCCTCGTGCCCGGCGGGATCGTCCTTACGGCCTGCGGCGCCGCCTCCACGAACGCCGATCCGGACGCCACAGCAGCCCATCGCCTGCTCTCGCGGACGCTTGCGAGCGCTGCGAGCGCGGTGAAGGACGGCCGCATGCGACTCGCGTTCCGGCTCGATCCGGAGGGCCTGCTCGCGCTCGGCGGGCCGATCAAGCTGAACATCGGCGGCACCTTCGCGGCGCCGGCGGCCGGTGACCTGCCGCGCTTCGATGTCCAGTTCGCCACGACGCTTGCCACCCACCGCTTCACCGGTGGCGTCTCGTCGACCGGAGCGCAGGCCTTCGTGCGCCTAGGCGGTCGCCCGTACAGGATCGACGACGGCTACGTGAAAGGCCTGCGCCGCGGCCTCGCGACGGAGCCGCGCGCCGGGCTGCGAGCGCTCGGGATCGATCCGCTGCACTGGATCAGCGAGCCGCGCGAGAGCGGTCACGAGCAGATCGACGGCGTCGACACAGTCGACATCCGCGGGCGCGTCCAGACGGCCGCGCTGCTCGAGGACCTCGACAGCCTGCTGACGAAGGCGGGCGGCCCGGTCGGTGGCGGTGGCCTGCTGACGCCGCAGCTGCGCAGGCAGATAGCGGGCGCGGTCGACTCCTCGACGGTGGATCTCTGGACCGGCGCGACGGACAACGTCGTGCGGCGGATCCACGTCGTCATCAGCTTCGCCTTCAAGCACGGTGGACTGACCCCGATCCCCGGGCTCAACGGTGGCAAGATCGACGTGCGCCTGGATCTGCGCGACGTCAACGCGACGCGGGTCGACGTCGGCGCGCCGCCGGATGCCCAGCCGCTCGCCACGCTGACCGGTGGCGGGATCGGCGACTTCATCGGCGGCATCGGCGGGGCGCTGACGGACGGTGACGCGAACGGGCTCGCGGGCCAGTTCTTGAGCTGCGTCACCGGGACCGGCGACGACTCCGCGCAGCTCGTGCGCTGCATCTCCAAGCTTCACGAGTAGGCCGCGCACGCTTGCTCAGGGCGTCGACGGCCGCCGATCCGGGCTGCTGCGTACCCTTGTGGGCGGATGCGTACGCCGTCTCACACCGCAATCGGAACCTGGAGCGGCGGTCGCTACCTGCACTTCGGCGAGGCGATCGGCGAAACGCGGCTTGAAGCGCTCCTTGAGCCTGGCGGCGGCCTCGACACCCTGCTGACCGCGGACGCCTACGGTGCCGGCGAGGCCGACAGGCTGCTCGGCCGCGCACTGCGCGGCAGCGATCGCGACGCGGTCTGCATCGTCGGTGCGATCGGGCATGACTTCTACGAGGGCGAGCGCGAGGGCGCGAAGGGCTACCCGCGCTTCACCGACGCCCGCCTGCGGGGGCCGGAGGCGTACGCCGACTACGTCCGGATGGCCACCGAGCGCAGCCTCGAGCGCCTCGGGATCGACGCCTTCGACCTCCTGCTGCTGCACAACCCCGACCGCACCGGCTACACGAGCGAGGTCGTCTGGCAGGCGATGCGCGCCGTGCGCGACGAGGGGCTCACCGGCCGGCTCGGGATCGCCCCCGGTCCGGCCAACGGCTTCACGCTCGACATCATCGACTGCCTCGAGCGCTTCGGTGAGCTGATCGACTGGGCGATGGTGATCCTCAACCCGCTCGAGCCGTGGCCAGCCGAGCTGTGTCTCGCGGCCGCGCGCGAGCACGACGTCGACGTCATGACCCGCGTCGTCGACTACGGCGGCCTGTTCTGGGACGACGTGCGCCCCGGCCACACGTTCGCTCCGCGAGATCACCGCACGTTCCGCCCCGACGGATGGGTCGACGCCGGTGCCGGCAAGCTTGAGCAGCTGCGCCCGATCGCCGAGCGCCACGGCCTGACGATGCTGCAGCTCGCGGCGCAGTGGTGCCTCGCGCACGAGCCCGTCGCGTGTGTCATCCCGACGCTGATCCAGGAGATCGGCGCAGGCGCGCGCCCGATCGAGGAGAAACGCGCAGAGCTGCTCGCGACGCCGCGCGACGTCGTGCTGGACGACGCCGAGGTCGCGGCGATCCGCGTGATCGGCGACAACAGCGGCAGCATGTCGCTGAAGGGCGCTGACCCGGAGCACGACGGTGAGCCACGCCCCGATCGCTGGCAGATCAGTCCCGAGCTCGACGCGGTCGCGCGCCGCTGGGGGATCGAGCCCGAGCGCGATCTTCGCCACCTCAGCGCCGCTCGTGGCTGACGGCTGGGCTACGGACGCCCGGCGCTTCCTGCTCTCCGGCTCGGGCTGGCCGTATCTGCTCGTCCCCTTCATCCCGATCGCGATCCTGCTCGAGCTCGCCGGCGCGACGGCCGGGATCGTCTTCTGCGCGGCAGCCGCCGGCGTGATCCCGACGGCGGCGCTGATGGGCCGGGCGACCGAGGAGCTGGCGCACCGCTCGGGTCCCGGGATCGGCGGCCTGCTGAACGTCACGTTCGGCAACGCGCCCGAGCTCATCATCGCCTTCTTCGCGCTCAACGCCGGCCTGCAGGAGGTCGTCAAGGCGTCGATCATCGGCTCGATCATCGGCAACGTCCTGCTCGTCATGGGCGCCGCGATGCTGGTCGGCGGCCTCAAGCACCCGTTTCAGAAGTTCAACCCGACGGCGGTCTCGGTGCAGTCCTCGATGCTGCTGCTGGCCGCCGCCGCGCTCGTCATGCCGACGATCTTCGAGCTCGTCTCGGGCGGCGGCCTGCCGCGGGTCGGCGAGCAGCGCGTCGACTTCGGCGGCGACCTCGAGCAGATGTCGCTGATCGTCGCGTTCATCCTGCTCGGCTCATATGTCGCGGGGCTGTTCTTCTCGCTGCGCTCGCACAAGACGCTCTTCAATCCGACGGCCGACGCCGAGGGCATCGCCGACGACCATGGCGGCGGCGAGCCGTGGTCGATCCGTACCTCGATCATCGTGCTCGCCATCGCCGGCGTCGCAGTCGGCGTCATGTCCGAGATCCTCGTCGGCTCGATTGCGGAGGCGTCGAAGGCGATCGGGCTGAGCGAGTTCTTCGTCGGCCTGATCGTCGTCGCGATCGTCGGCAACGCCGCTGAGCACTGGGTCGCGATCTCGTTCGCGGCCCGCGACAAGATGGACCTCGCGGTGAACATCGCGATCGGCTCGAGCGCGCAGATCGCGCTCTTCGCCGCGCCCGTGCTCGTGTTCGTCTCGTTCTTCGTCGGGCCGAATCCGATGGCACTCGTCTTCAACGGCTTCGAGCTGGGCGCGCTCCTGCTCGCGATCCTGATCGCCAACCACGTCACCCACGACGGCGAGTCGACCTGGTACGAAGGCCTCCAGCTGCTCGCGGTCTACGCCGTGCTCGGCGTCGTGTTCTTCTACGCATAAGGGCGCTGGCCCGTGCAGCTCGCCGAATTCGGAGGGCTGATCGTGGTTCTCGTCGCGATGCTGGTCGTCGACGTGCGCTTCTTCGCGCCCGGTCGCGAGGCGACGTTCCGCGAGAGCGTCGCATGGTCGCTCGGCTGGCTCGCGCTCGGCTTGGCGGTGACGCCCGTCGTGCTCGCGCTGAACGGTGGCGAGGACGCCGTCAACTACGCGACCGTCTACCTGATCGAGCGCTCGCTGTCGCTCGACAACCTGTTCGTCTTCATCCTGCTGTTCGCCTACTTCAAGGTGCCGCAGGCCTACCGGGCCGGACTCCTGTTCTCAGGGATCATCGCGGCGCTCGCCCTGCGCGGCCTGGCGATCCTCGGCGGCACCGCGCTCATCGAGCAGGTCCATGCGGTGCTCTACCTGCTCGGCGCGATGCTGCTCGTGCTCGCCTACCGGATCTACCGCGGGGTGGGAGAGGACGTCGATCCCGACCGCAACCTCGTCGTGCGGGCGGTGCGAACGGTCTTCCCGGTGACCGATGGCTTCCGTGCCGGCCACTGGTTCGCGCGCGAGGGCGGCCGCCGGCACGTGACGCCGATCTTCCTCTGCCTGACGGCGATCGTCGCCGCCGACATCGCGTTCGCGGTCGACTCGATCCCGGCGGCGTTCGCGATCACCCGCGACCCGCTCATCATCTGGGCCGGCAACGTCTTCGCGCTGCTCGGGCTGCGCGCGCTCTTCGTGCTCGTCGAGGGGCTGATCCGCCGCTTCCGCTTCCTCGACGAGACGGTCGCCTGCGTGCTCGGCATCGTCGGCGTGAAGCTGCTCGTCGAGTCCTGGATCGCGGTCGGCCCGGTGGCCAATCTCGCGCTCGTCGCGATCGCCTTCGCGATCGGTATCGCTGCATCGCTGGTCGGCGACCGCCGAGACCCCGAGGGCGCTGCCGAGCGCCGCGCGCAGCAGCCCAAGTCAGCCTCGCGGGGCGCGCCGTGAGCGGTGGGCTGGGCGACCCGCTCAGGATCGTCCGCCGCCGGCTTGGCGTGCAGCGGTTGACCGGTGGGCGGTGCGCGTCCCCCACGGAGGCGGTTGCCTGGAGCGGCGGCGTGCAGGCGCAGGAGCACGCCGAGGCGATCTGGTCGCTCGGCATGCGCGTCGACGGATGCGACGCGAGCGGCGTCCAGGCGGCATGCGACCGCGGCGAGATCATCCGGACGCACGTGCTGCGCCCGACCTGGCACTTCGTCGCGGCCGCCGACCTGCGCTGGCTGCTGCGCTTGACCGGGCCGCGCGTCCTCGCGAAGGCCGCCGGCCGTCATCGCGAGCTCGGCCTGGACGACGGCACGCTGGCGCGCTGCGACGAACTGCTGGCGGACGCGTGCGGCGACGGCGACCCGCGCACGCGTCCCGAGCTCGCCGCGGCACTCGGCGCCGCCGGGATCGACGTCGCCGGCCAGCGCATGCCGCACATCCTCATGCACGCCGAGCTGACCGGCGCGATCTGCAGCGGCCCGCGCCGTGGCAAGCAGCACACATACCTCGCGCTCGACGGCCGGATTCCCGCCGCGCCCGACCGCGACCGCGACGACGACGTCGCCGAGCTCGTGCTGCGCTACTTCGTGAGCCACGGGCCGGCGACCCTGCGCGACTTCGCGTGGTGGTCGGGCCTGACGGTGGTGGACGGGAAGGCTGGGCTGGCGATCGCGGGCGAGCGGCTGGTCGTCGAGGAGGACGGGGCGGGCGGCGCCTGGATCGCCGGCGCGGATGTGCCCGCCGGCCCGCCGCCCTGCGGCGACGCCTTTCTGCTCGGCACCTACGACGAGATGCTCGTGGCCTATCGCGATCTGCGCTACGTCCACGCTGATGGGCGCGTGAGCGCCGAGTTCCCGACGCGGTCGATCGTGATCGATGGTCGCACGGTCGGCAGCTGGCGGCGCGTGCTGTCACGTCGCGAGGTCGTCGTCGAGGTGACGCTGGCGACACGCCTCAGCGCCGACGAGCACCGGGCGGTGAAATCCGCCGCCGAGCGCTTCGGCACGTTCGTGGCGCTGCCCGCGCGGTTGAAGACGACGACCGCCTGACCGGCCGGCCGGCGCGAGGCCCCATCCCGAGGGGACCCTCGCGCCGGCAGCTCAGCCCGCGCGCCTGCGCGAGAGCGCCACTGCGAGGGCGACGGCGCCGAGCAGCGCGCCGGCGATCGCGAGCCCGAGCGTCAGGCCGTCGCGTCCGGAGCCGTCGTTCGCTGCCGCTCTGGGCGTCACCGCGGCCGCGGCGGGCGCCGACGGAAGCCGCTCGCCGTTCGTGCTGACGACATCCACCGGCACGGCGCGCTCGCTGAGCGTCGTCACGGGGGCGGGCGTGTCGCTGTCCGGACTTCCGATCCAGCGCACGACCTTGCCCTCGTCGTAGCGCTGCAGTGCCTTCCAGCTGATATGTCCGGTCCTCACCGGGTTGCGTGCGATGAAGTGCAGCTCGGCGTATCCGTCGGGCGGAACGCGGCCGCGCGTCCAGCGCAGCCCGCTGATCGCATCGCCACCGGCGGCCCTGATGACCTGCACCCGCCAGCCCGCGACGTGCTCTGCGAGCGCGAACGTGATGCCTGGCGGCAGCCTGAGGTCGACGCCTGTCGTCGCGCTCGCCGTCTCCTCGTTGGGGACGTAGACGGTGTAGCGCTGCAACGCGGCGGGCTGTGAGGCGGTCGGTTGGATCGTGACGTGCGCGTCCGCGCCCGGCGCCGCAATGGCGCCGAGCACGAGCGCGGACGTCAGGACCCGGGCGCCGACGCGACGACGTCGATGCATGAGCGGGGATGCTCGGCCGTCGCGGGATCGCCGACCCATTTGACGACCTCTGGGCGCATGCGCTTGCCGTCCCTGTTGCGGTAGTACTGCCAGATCGGGAAGCACGCCTGCTGCGGCGTGATCGGGTTGACCCAGCGCACGGCCCACTGGCCGAACATGCTCGGCTCGATCTCGGCGTCCTTCGTCTTCGCCGTCCAGGACACGCGCGTGACGGCGAACACCTTGTCGCCGCCCTCACCGGTCTTGCCGGTGTCCTTGCGCGTGATCTTGATCTTCCAGTCCGGCGACTGCTGGACGCTGAAGCTCTCCTGCAGAGCCGCGGGCACGAATAGCACGATCTTGAACGTGCTCTGCGCCTCGGTCTCGTTGGGCGAGCGCACGACGAACGTGCCGCGCGCGCCGGTCAGCACCGGGCCCTGCGGCTGCAGCGCGCTGACGGTCGAATGGCCGGATGAGAGCGCCGGCAGCGCGAGCGATGCGGCGCCGGCGGTGAGCAGCGCAGCGGCAAGCGCCGCCGGGGACTTCGAACGGATCGACATGAGACGGTCCTCTCTACTGCGATGGTGCGGACGGATAGGCGCGGATCGCAAAGGAGGCCCGGAAGGTCCGGGTCTTGCGGTTCTTCGCGCGATAGCTGCCGGAGTACGTGATCTCGTAAGCAGCCGGCTTGGGAAACGTGAAGCTCGTGCGGCTTGCCGCGCGCTTGCTCAGCAGGACGTGACCGGATGCATCGGCCACCCTCAGGCGACACGTCGTGCAGGCCCCGAACGTGAAGCGCCCGCCCTTCGGCGGCACGACCTTCACGACGACGATCGTGGCGGGCTTGCCCACCAGCGGAGCGTCATCGGGCTGCACGTGCATCGTGACCGCGGTGCCGCGGTCGGTGACCGTCTGGTGGCCGACCGCGGGCGCGACAAGCGCCCACGGGGCCGTCGCGGCGACCGCACACGCGGTCAGTCGCAGGGGAACTCGCATCTTCGGACCTCAGTTCGTCGAGCTGAACACAGCGCACCGCACCGGTTGAGCCCGGCGCGGCGTGGTCAGTGCACGGCGAGCGGGGCGGGCGGCGGGCGGACTGCCAGCGAGGTCGCGACGAGGCGCCCGCCGCGCGGCATGAGCGCGCGACCGCGGGCGGGAGATGCGGGTGTGGCGGCGCGCGCGCGTCGCCGTCGTCCGGGGTGAACCGCGGCCGCCAGCCGGGCGATGCTCCCCTCCCCGACGTAGCGACCGGTCAGCAGCGACGCCAGCAGGACGATCGCCGGCGAGACGAACAGCACGCCCGTCTCCATCCCCGGCACGTAGAGCGCGAGTCCGAACGCGCCCGTCGCGACGACGAGCAGCGAGATGTAAAGCCAGCGAGTGCGCGCCATCGAGGGCGCGAGGTATAGCACCCGCATCTGACCGGCGATCGCCCAGGTCACCCGACGATCGCCGAGTCGGGGTTGGAGACGTCTACAGTTCGCCATGATGTGTCGATGACGCGCCGTGATCGTCAGCTGCTCTTCTCGCTCGCCGGGCTCACGCTCGCGCTGGCAGCGCTGACGCTCGTCGGAGGGCACGGCGACATCCTGCTCGCCGCTCCTGCGCTCGTGCTCGCGTTGCCGCTGCTTGCGGGGCGCTACGTGGGCGAGCAGCGGCTCGCACGACTCGCCGCAGCGTTCGATTGCGCACCGCGTCGCGCGGCACCGGCGCTCGCGCCCAACGCGCGGCGCGCATCGCATCGCCTGCCGCGCGGTGGGCGCCTGCTCGCGTGCTCGCTCGCCGTGCGTCCCCCTCCGGCGCGGACCCTGCAGACCGCCTGAGGACGCTTCGGCCCTTCCGTGGTCGGAGCCTGAGCTTCGAACCCCACGAGAAGGAGGGCCGCATGGCCCGTCGCATCGCCTCGACCGCCACGCTCTGCGCGCTCGCGGTCCTGGTCTCCGCCACATCCGCGTTCGCCCATGCGGGCAACCCGAACTTCGAATCGCTCGTCAGCAGCGTGTCGCCGAAGATCCCCGGCTTCAGCGTGCAGGTGCTCAACGGCGACGACCGGCTGCTCGTGATGAACACCGGCAAGACCACCGTCACGATCGATGGATACAGCAACGATCCGTTCCTGCGAATGAGTCCCGGCGGCAAGGTCGAGGTCAACTTGCGCTCACCGGCGTACTACCTCGATCAGGACCGCGATTACACGACGAACGTCCCGGCCTCGGCAAACCCGAAGGCGCCGCCGCAGTGGAAGGTCGTCGGCCACACCGGACGCTACGAGTTCCACGACCACCGCATGCACTGGATGGCGAAGAGCATCCCGCAGCAGGTCACCGACAAGTCCAAGCGCACGCTCGTCGTGGACTGGCATGTGCCCGTCCAGGCGACGACGGCCGCGGGGGCCAAGCCGGCGACGGGAGCGATCAACGGGCAGCTGTTCTGGCGCGGGACGGGTCCGGGCGCGCCGCTAGGCGCGTTCATCGCGTTCGCCGTGATCGTGCTCCTGGGGGGTGCGGCAGTCGTGGTGGTGCGGCGCCGTCGCGCAGCCGGCGACGGCGGCGGCGACGGGCCAGCGGGGCCGGCGGCGCCCAGCGGCCCCCCGAAGGTGCGGGCGGAGGCCTGGTGAGACCCCGTCTCGCGCTCGCCGTCGCGAGCGTGTTGTTCGCAGTGCTGCTCGCGCCGGCGTCGGCGTCGGCGCACGCGGTGCTCGAGAGCACGTCACCTGACCGGGGAGCGACGCTCGCGTCCGAGCCGGGTCAGGTGGTGTTCCGCTTCGGCGAGTCGGTCGAGGTGAACTTCGGCGCTGTGCGCGTGTACGACGCGAAGTCAAATCGCGTCGACGTCGGCGACACGTTCCACCCTGGCGGAACCGGTTCGCAGGTCGCGGTGCGGTTGAAGCCCGGGCTGCCGAAGGGCACGTACGTCGCGACGTATCGCGTCATCTCGGCCGACAGCCATCCCGTCTCGGGCGGGCTCGTGTTCTCGATCGGCAAGACCGGCAGCGCCGCGGCCCCGACCGTGAGCGACCTGTTGAGCAAGGCCAACGCCGGCCCGTTCACCGAGACCGCGTTCGGCGCTGCGCGCGGCGCCACCTACCTGGCCACCGCACTGCTGCTCGGCGGGCTTGCGTTCCTGCTCGCGGTCTGGCTCCCCGCGCTGCGCATCGCGGCCGACGCCCAGGAGCGCTGGCGCGACGCGTCCGGCGCGTTCGCCGGGCGGCTGCGGGGGATGCTGCTGGGCGGCGCCGGGCTCGGCGTCGCGAGCGGCGCTGCCGGCATCGTCCTGCAAGGTGCGACCGCGGGCGGGACGTCGGCCTGGTCGGCGCTTGATCCGAGCGTCATCAGTGAGGTGCTCGGCACGCGCTTCGGTCACATCTGGGGGCTGCGGATCGTCGCCTTCGCGCTGCTCGGCGGCGCGTCATGGCTGCTGCTGCGAGCCGTGCCCGAACCCGGTGCGGCGCCGCGCCTGCAGAGCGTGGCGCTTGGCGCCGACGGGCTCGCCGCGCCGCGCCTGCCGCGCACCGGCATCCTGCTGGCGGCGATCCCTGCGGCACTCGTGGCGATCACGCCGGCGCTCGCCGGACACGCCGGCGTGACATCGCCGACGGCGCTGCTGATCCCGCTCGACGTCATCCACGTCCTGTCGATGAGCGTCTGGCTCGGCGGCCTTGTGGCGCTGCTGTTCGTGCTGCCGGCCGCCACCCGCCTGATCGAGGCGCCCGATCGGACGCGGCTGCTCGCGGCCGCGCTCGTGCGCTTCTCGCCGATCGCGCTCGCCTGCGTCGCGGCGCTGCTGATCACCGGCACGATTCAGGCGCTCGAGCACATGAACGCCTGGGGACAGCTCCTGCACACGGGCTATGGCCGCGCGGTCGTCATCAAGGTCGTGTTGCTGTTCGGGCTGATCGGCGTCGGCGCCGTCAACCGGCAGCGCGTCGTGCCGGGTCTGCGGACGCTGGCCGCAAGCGCCGCAGCCCCCGGAGCAGCCGGCCATCTGCTGCGCCGCACGTTGCGGGCGGAGGTAGCGCTCGTGATCGTCGTGCTTGGCGTGACCGGTGCGCTCGTCAGCTATCCGCCGCCGGATTCGCTCGCGGCCGGACCGTTCGACGGGACGACGTCGCTCGGCCCGCTGCGCATGGAGGCGACGGTCGATCCTGCGCGCGTCGGCGCCAACGAACTGCACCTGTACATCCTCAAGGCGAGCGACGGCACGCCGTTCGCCGGTACGAAGCAGATCGACGTGACGCTGGCGCTGCCCGCCAAGCACATCGGCCCGATCGCGGCGACAGCGCACGCGGCCGGACCCGGGCACTACGTGATCGACACGCTACAGCTCGTGCCGGGCGGCGACTGGCAGCTGAAGGTCACCGATCGCGTGTCGGAGTTCGACCAGTACGAGAGCTCGCTGAAGGTGCCCGTGCACTGAGCCTCGACGAGGCTCCCGGGCGCGGACTACTCGTCCTCGAACTCGTCGGCCTCGGGCTCGGCGTTCTCGTCGTCGTCGACGATCTCGTCGTCGCCGTGGTCGGCGGCGGCGAGCGCCGAGCCATGACGTACCTGGAAGGCCTGCATGAGCTCGTCACGCGTATCGCCGTCGATCGGCACCTCGTCTGAGATGAGGACCCAGTCCGCGCCCTCGAAGCTCTCCATGTTGAAGATCTCGGTGTCGATGTCGGGTGAATCGTCGATCACCACCAGAACCTCTGTCTGGGGGTTGAAGTACGTCCCCGGGCGATTGACGATGTCTTCGAAGTCGAACTGACGAGGGTTGGCCATAGCCCTATCTCTATCAGGTCAGACGGATCGAGAGCGTCGACACGTTTGATGCTCCGAGCCACCCTCGCCCGCCGCGTGTGACGTCCGCTACGCTGCGGGGTACAGTGATTGACTGACCAGTCAATCTAGCCTCGAGACCCCACTCTTCAGGAGCCATCCCATGGTCGACTTCACACTGACCGACGAGCAGAAGAACCTCCGCGAGCTGGCCCACGACTTTGCCGCGAAGGAGATCCGTCCAGTCGCCTGGGAGCTCGATCGCGACGGTACCTGGCCGCAGGCGATCATCGACAAGGCGCACGAGGTCGGGCTGATGAACACGCACCTCCCCGAGGAGTACGGTGGCCCCGGCCTGAACTACCTCGACGGCTGCATCATCGAGGAGGAGATGTCGTGGGGCTGCTCGGGCGTGCAGACGTCGCTCGGCGCCAACGGCCTGGCGTCCGCGCCCGTCATGCTCGGCGGCTCCGAGGAGGTCAAGCGCGAGTTCGCCGAGGACCTCATCGCATCGCCGAAGCTCGCCTCGTTCTGCCTCACCGAGCCTGACGCCGGCTCCGACGTCTCCGGGATGCGCACGCGCGCGGTCCGGAGCGCGGCCGGCGACAAGTACGTCATCAACGGCTCGAAGTGCTTCATCACGAACGGCAGCTACGCCGACTGGTTCGTCGTCTACGCGAAGACCGATCCGGAGGCCGGCCACCGCGGGATCTCTGCCTTCCTCGTGCGCAAGGACGACACGATCATCGTGGACAAGAAGGAAGACAAGATGGGGCAGCGCGCCTCGAACACCGCGACGATCACGTTCAACGACACGGAGGTCGACGCGCGCTACCTGCTCGGCGAGGAGAACAAGGGCTTCAAGCTCGCGATGATGGTCCTCGACCGCACGCGCCCGGGCGTCGCCGCGATGGCGACCGGCATCTCGCGCGCGGCATTCGAGTTCGCGACGACGTACTCCAAGGAGCGCGTCCAGTTCGGCGTGCCGATCGCGATGCACCAGGCGATCCAGTTCATGATCGCCGACATGGCGACGAAGGTGCACCTCTCGCGCCTGGCGACGTGGAACAGCGCCGTGCTGCTCGACCAGGGCAAGCGCAACACGCTGGAGTCGTCACACGCCAAGCGCTACGCGGCGGACTCGGCGATGGAGGTCGCGACGGACGCGGTCCAGGTCTACGGGGGCTATGGCTTCATCAAGGACTATCCGGTCGAGAAGCTCATGCGCGACGCGAAGATCATGCAGCTCTACGAGGGCACGTCGCAGATCCAGCGCCTCGTCATCGCGCGTGAGACGCTGCTCCCGCGGCGCGTCGAGCAGCCCGCGACCGCAACGGCATAGCCGGGTCCGCGAGCGGTCCGAACGGTCGCTGCGATGGGCCACCCCTTGCCCGTCCCGAGCGGCCCGGCACCGCCGTGGCGGGCATACTGGACCGGTGGCCGCTCGCCTTCCATCGACGCAGGACGCCGTCGCGGAGGCAGCTGCCCAGAGCGACATCCGCGCGGCGGCGGGCGCTCCCGCGCGAGCGGGCGAGCCGCTCTCGAGCACTGCGCCGCAAGGCCCGGGCTCAGGCGATCCGCTGCTGGCCGGACTGCGGCGGCTCGGGCTGCTGCGGCTGCTCATCCTCCATCTCCTGCGGTCCGGCCCGTCGTACGGCAACCAGCTGATGGAGCGCGTCGGCGAGCTCACCGGGGGCCTGGTCGCGGTCAACCCGAACACGATGTATCCACTGCTGCGCGCGCTCGAGGCCGACGGCCTCGTGGCGGGAGAGTGGGAGCACCCGGAGCGCCGCTCGCGACGCTTCTACCGATTGACGAGCGCGGGCGACGCGGAGCGCACCCGGCTGGCCACGCAGGTCGCGCCGAGGCTCGGCGAGCTCGCCGCGGCGGTCGACCTGATCCGGCGCGAGCTGGCCGGATGATCGTGCGGCCTCAGCGGCCGCATCACAGCAACGAGAAGGAGTAGCAATCGTGTTCGTCTTCAAGGCCGCCGTCGTCGGCGCAGGCACGATGGGTGGCGAGATCGCGCAGGTCATCGCGTCCGCCGGCATCCCGGTGCTGCTCAAGGACGTCAAGCAGGAGTTCGTCGATCTCGGCCTCAAGAAGGCGGCCGAGGTCACGACCGCGCAGCTCGGCATCCTCGTGCACAAGCAGAAGATCACGCAGGAGCAGGCGGACGCACAGGCAACGGAGATCCTCGAGCGCATCACCGGCACGACCGCGTACGACGGCTTCGGCGACGTCGATTTGGTCATCGAGGCAGTGCCGGAGCGGATGGCGATCAAGCAGGCCGTCTTCGCCGAGCTCGACGCGCACACGCCGGGGCACGCGATCCTCGCGTCGAACACGTCGTCGCTGGCGATCAGCGAGATGGCCGACGCGACCTCGCGACCCGACAAGGTCGTCGGCTTCCACTTCTTCTATCCGGCGTCGATGATGCGCCTCGTCGAGATCGTCGAGGGGGCAGACACCTCGCCCGAGACGATGCAGACGGCGACGACGTTCGCGCAGACGATCCGCAAGCTGCCGATCGCCTGCGGCGAGGAGCCAGGCTTCGTCGTCAACCGGATCCTGATGTCGTCGATCAGCGAGATCTGGCGCTTCCAGGAGGCGGGCGGGCTGTCGATCAAGGCGATCGACGATGCCGTTTCGCAGGCGCAGATCGCGCCGATGGGCCCGTTCTTCTTGACCGATCTGCTCGGCCTCGACACCGTGCTGCACGTCGCCGAGCACCTTCAGCAGGCCTACGGGGACGAGTCGTTCTACGTGCACCAGGGCATGGCCGCGCTCGTCGCGGCGCGCGAGCTCGGCGCGAAGACCGGCAAGGGGTTCTACGACAACGGTCAGCCTCGATCTGAGGGTGAGATGACGTTCGATCACGACGAGCTTGCCCAGCGCTTCGTGCTCAAGGCGCTCGTCGAGGCGTGCCTCGTGCTCGAGGACGGCATGGCGACCGTGCGCGACATCGATCTCGGCATGATGGCCGGCGCAGGGCTGATCCCGCCACCGTTCGCGCGCGCCGATCAGACCGGACTGGACGAGGTCCTTGCATCGCTCGAACGCGCTGCCGTCGAGTGGGGCGAGCAGTTCGCCCCGCCGCTGATTCTGCGTCGCCTCGTCGCCCAGGGCCGGCTCGGGGCAAAGACGGGCCAGGGCTTCTTCGCCTACAAGCAGCCCGACGAGGACGGCTTCGAGCAGGGCGAGGCGGTCACGCTCGAGACGCGCGACGGCTACGCGATCGCGTGGCTCGACAGACCGCCGGCGAACTCGCTGTCGCCGCAGGTCATCGAGGAGCTCGCGCGCCTCTGGGAGCATGTCGAGGCCGACGAGGAGATCCGCGCGCTGATCATCGCCTCCGCGAACCCGATGCTGTTCTGCGCGGGCGCCGACATCAAGGCGTTCACCCAGATGGACGCGGCGACCGGCGCTGCGCTGCTCAACGACATGCACGCGCTGATGCGCCGCATGGAGACGTCGTCGACGGTCACGATCGCCGCCGTCAACGCGGTCGCCTTCGGGGGCGGCTGCGAGCTGGCGATGGCCTGCGACGTGCGGATCGCCGCGCAGTCGGCGAGCTTCGGCCAGCCGGAGGTGAGCCTCGGCATCATCCCCGGCTTCGGCGGGACGCAGCGCCTGCCGCGGCTCGTCGGCACGGCGCGGGCGCTGGAGCTGAACCTCACCGGCGACCCGATCTCCGCCGACGAGGCCTTCGCGATCGGGCTCGTGAACCGCGTCGTTCCCGATCACGAGCTGCACGACGTCGCGCGCGCATGGGCCCGCAGGCTTGGCGGCCAGGCGCCGCTTGCCGTCGCCGCGATCAAGCGCACGACGGCTGGCGACGCCGACCTCGACGAGGGGATCGAGGCCGAGAAGGCGGCCTTCGGCGACATCTTCGTCAGCGCAGACGCACGCGAGGGGATCGGCGCGTTCCTCGCGAAGCGCGCTCCGCGGTGGACGGGGCGGTAGCGAGGGTCCGTCCGCGAGCGTGGCAGCCGCTCCTTCCGGCGGGGACACGGCGCCGTGCCGAGGTCACCCAATGCCGCCGGCCGTGCGGGCCCGAAGCGCCGCCTCGATGCGTCCGAGCACGCTGCGGACGATCTCGATCTGCGCGTCGCCGAGCCCGCCGGCGAGCGCCGCATCCGCGGTCGCGCTGACGTCGTCGAGGCGGGAGCCCAGCTCGTCCACGCGGGCCGGCAGCCCGGCGATCTCGTCCCACGGAGCGAGCTCGGCGAGCGCTGCCTGCAACGCGATCCGCAGTCCGAGCGCCGCTTCGCGCCAGCGCTCAGCGTCGGCGTCGAGTCGCACTCGCAGCGTCAGGACCTCGCAGGCGAGTACCGCGTCACGGCCGGCCAGCAGGGCCGCGAGGCGCTCCTGCGGGCGCAGCACCGCCATGCCTGGTCGCAGTGCCCCGCTGGGCGCGCGCGGCAGCTCCAGCGCGCGCTCCCAGCGCCCGTCGGCGACGTGCTCGCCGGTGCCGAATCCGATCCGCACGACGAGCGCCTGGCCGCGCGAGACCTCGCGCAGATAGGGGTCCGCCGTCGCTGCGGCGTGCGCATGCAGCACGCGGTTCAGGCGCGCGACCGCCGTTGCCGTCACCGCGTCTGCGTCGATCTCTGATAGCCACCGCTCGGCGCGCGCGGGCCCGGCGAGCGGCGCCGTGTCGATCATCGTCGCTCGTGACGTGAGGACGGCCTCGGGCTGCAGCTCGGGCGCCGGTCCGAGCGACCGCGCTCGTCGCTGGCGCCCGACGAGCCGGCGCTCCGGCGCGCCCAGCACCTGTAGCACGAGCACGCAGGCCGGCGCCTCGCCGAGCCGCTCGCGGATCGTGTGGCGTCCGGCCTCGGGGCCGAGCGCCCACGGGAACTCGAGCTGTACAAAGCAAAACCGCCGTGACCCGGAAGTCACGGCGGTTTTTGGCACTCCCGTGCTGATCTTGCTACTCGGACTTGTGCGCGCGGCTTGCGCGTCCGAGCGATGCCTTGATCGCGTACTTCGACGGCTGCAGCTGGACCGTCGGGTTGCTGATCTGGCCGAGCCGGTCGATCAGCTTGATCCACTGCGACGGCTTCAGCACCGACTCGGCGGCCTTGCCGGCCTTCGTCGACGGGTCGAACTCGGGGCGGAAGCCGACGTGGATGTGATCGGCGTGGTCGGCCAGCGCCAGCGTGTTCGTCGCATCCTTGTAGGTCATCAGCGAGATGATCTGGGCCGGCTGCATCGTGCCCTGGAGCGTCAGCAGACGGCGGATCGTGATGTCCGTGATCGAGCCGGCACCCTGGTTTCCGAGGATCGGGATTCCGTTGATCTTCGCGATGTCGACGGCGTCGCCGGTCGAGTGCGCCGAGACGTTGCCGCCGTCGGTGTACAGACCGTGGCCGCAGCGCAGCGACGTGACCGTCGGATTGAGGCCCGACGAGGCGAGGAACTCGAGCGTCGCCAACACGCGGCGGTCGACCGCCCCGGCCTCGATGTCCTGGCGGCCGCAGGAGTAGATGTCGACCCGCGGATCGGATAGCACGCGCTTGCCGAGCTCGTCCTTGCTCATCAGCAGGATCTGCCCGATCGTGGCGCCCTGGGCGTCGGCCCCGAAGAACGGGTTCTTGCCCTGCGCGCGGTAGATCGCCGTGGACTCGAGCAGCTTCCAGCCGTCGAGGATCGGCTTCGGGTCGATCCGCGGTGCACCGCGACCGGCCGGGCGGATCTCGAACAGCATGTGCGGGGCGACCGTTGCGCGCGTCGTGCCGATGCGGCCGAGGATCGTGCCCGCTATGACGCGGCGTCCGGGGACGAGGGTCTTCAGCACGACGTCGTCGCGGTTGAGGCCGTAGACACCCGTGAAGTACGACTTGATGCTCGTGCCGTCAGCGAGCGTGGATTCGGACTCGAGGATCTGCTCGCGACCGCCGCTCGACAGCGCGTTGGGGCGCGTCGGGTTGGCGAAGAGGCGCTCCTTGGCGACGTCGCTCGTCGTCTGGACCGCGTCGGCCGTGGCCTTGACTGCGGCCTTGACCTTGCCGGCGACGCCCGAGCTTGCTGCCTTCGTCGGCGCGGCGTCGGCGGATGGGAGCGCGAGTTCCTTGGCGATCGACGCCTGGCTCTGCGACTTGGCCTTCGGCACGGGCACCTGCGTGGCGATCTTCTTCAGGCCGCCGTACGTGTACGTGTTGCCGTACACGTCGCGCAGCTGGATGAAGTTCCCCAGTCGCGTCGTGTGGCCGCGCTTGATGATCTTGCCGTCCTGGACGGCGATCACCGGCGAGCCGGCCTTCGCGAAGATGTTGATGCCGCGACGCTTGGCGCTCGACTCCACCGGAAGCGCGGCGTTCTTGCCGTGAGCGACCCGGCGAACCGTGTCGGCCTCGGTGATGTCATCGGCGTACTTGGCCGCCGCATGGACCGGGAACAGCCCCTGCGTGAGGCCGCTCAACGAGCCGATCAGGTCGGACGGCATGCCGCCGATGAAGCGCGCCCGCATGAGCACCGAGTCGACGTACCAGTCGGCGTGGTTGTAGGCGAAGATCGCCTTGCGCAGGTTCGTGTCGGCTCCGGCGGCCTTGAGGTAGCGCGCCGCGGTGAAGATCGCGTCGACCGGGTTGTACGGATCGGTCTTGCCGTCGCCGTTGGCGTCGACGCCCCAGGTCTTCCAGCTCGACGGCAGGAACTGCATCCAGCCCATCGCGCCGGCCGAGGAGACGTTGAGGTTGCGGCCGTAGTCGGTCTCGATCTCGTTGATCGCAGCCAGGACCTCCCAGCGGATGCCGTACTGGATGCCGGCAGCCTGGTAGATCGAGAGCAGGAACGGCGGGATCTGGAACTTGTCGATGAAGAAGTTCGGAACGCCGACCGGCACGGGTCCGGGGAGCGCCAGCGAGAACGTCGGGTTGCCGACGGTGGGGATGCCGTCGGAATGACGCAGCTTGGTGGCCTCGGGAAGCGCGCGCTCGGGCAGCGCCGACTTCAGGAGGTGGCCGGCAGAGTCGAAGAACGGCTGCACGATCGACGGCTTTGCCTTCTTCGTCGACTTCGTGAGGTCGAGGAGCGGCGTCTGCGCCTCGGCGGCGGGTGCGGCCGGCGCCGTCGACGGCGCCGTCGAGCTGTCGGGCGCCGTGGGCGTGATCGTCAGCAGCGGCGTGCCCGACGATGCCTGGCTCGAGGGAACCTCGGTGATGCTGAGCAGCGGCAGCTTGAGGCCCGGAAACTTGATCTTGTCGAGCGGGGTGTCGGCCCCGATGTCGAGCGTGACGGTCCTCTTGATGTTGCCGAGGAGCGTCAGGTTGAACGTCCGTGTTGCTGCGCCCGCCGGTGAGGCGAAGGTTCCTAGACCCGCGCCCATGCCACCCGTCATGGCCAAGGCAACGAGAAGCCTACGCTTGTGGTGCATGTGACCCTGCATCTCCCCCCTGGAGGTGTCCCGAATACGCGAGCTCCCGATCGCGTGCGCGGCAGACTACCGTGAATCGCAGCCGACACTACCGGGAATCGGCGCCGTGCGCCAACGTCGCCGGCGGTGGCCGCTTGCAGGATCTCATGGCACCGGTCCGGGTCGGCGGAAGCCGGACGGACGTTCGAGGGCGCGGCGCTGCGGTAGCCTGCGTGAGGCCCTGCCAACCAGGAGGAACGCCCGCCCGATGAGCGATCACGACGAGGCCGAAGGACTGCGCGAGCGGCTGACGAAGCAGGGCGAAGACACGCTCGGCAGGCTCGCCGAGGACCTGATGGCCAACCCGCTGGTCGCGGGCGCGCTGCAACGTGCGTTTGACGCGCGCGAGAAGGCGTCCAGCGCGCAGGAGGCGGCGCTCGGCGCGCTGATGCTGCCCTCGGCGGCCGATATCGAGCGCTTGACACGGCGCGTGCGTTCGGTCTCGCAGCGGCTCGAGGGCATCGAGGACGGCATCGATCGCCTCGATGAGCGGCTCGCCGACGATGCCGCAGCGACGGCCCTCGACGCGCGGCTCGCCGCGATCGAGGGGCATCTCGCTGCCCTCACCGCGGAGATCTCGGCGCTGCACAAGGCGATTCCCGGCGCGCCGAAATCCGTCTCTCCGCGCCAGGAGCGCCTGAAGGTGTCGGGCTAGTCCGGCGGCGCGGCACCGAGCGCGATCGCGCCGGCCTGCCCGATCCGCTCGGCCGCCGCGAGCAGCTCGTCCGGCGCGATCCGGTTGCGCTCCCCGTCGGCTCCGAACACGTCGCTGACGGCGAGCACGCAGCCCATCGGTATGCCGCGCAGCTGGGCGACGCGCAGCAGCGTCGCCGCTTCCATCTCGACGGCGAGTGCGCCGTCCCGCTGCCAGGCGCCGGCCAGGTCCGCACGGCGGTCGTAGAAGAGGTCGGTCGAGGCGACGAGCCCCGCGCGCGCCGACGAGCCGGCACCCGCCCGTAGCGCGGCGACGAGCGTCGCGTCGGCGGCGACCCGCTCGCCGGCACCGAGTGCGCGGCTCGTGCCATCGGCCGTGAGCGCCGCCTCGGCGATCACGAGATCGCCGAGCACGAGGGCGGGATCGAGCGCGCCGCAGGTGCCGACGCGGATCGCTCGCTCGAGGCCGAGGTCGCAGAGCTCCTCGAGCACGATCGCGGCGCTCGGACCGCCCATGCCGGTGCTCTGGATCGTCAGCAGCTCGCCGTCAGCCGCGGCGCCGGTGTATCCCCACAGCCCGCGGTTGTGGTTGAACATCTTCGGCTCGCTGAGCAGCAGCTGAGCGAGGGCGAGCGCGCGACCGGGATCGCCGGGCAGCAGTGCGCGCCGCGCGAGCGGGGCGGTGGGGTGGAGATGGACGGGCATCGGAGTGCGCCATATGATCGAGCCATGGCCAAGAAGAAGAACGCGTCGCGTGCCGACGCGGTCCGCGACGCCGTCGACCAGGCCTTCAAGACGCAGATCCCGCGCGAGCGGATCTCGGGCGTGCTCGACGAGATCGGCAACACCGCAGGGCGCCTGCGCGGCGCCGTCGACGAGCTGCGCCCGGCGACCGAGGCCGAGGTGAGGGCGCTGCGTACTGAGATCAAGTCGCTCAGCGCGCGGATCGCGGCGCTCGAGGCGGCACCGCTCTCCGCGCCGGCGCAGGCGTCCGCGCCGGCAACACGCAGACGGGCGTCGGCGACCGCCACGAGGAAGCCCGTCTCCAAGAAGCCCGCGGCCAAGAAGCCGGCCGCCGGGAAGCCGGCCGCCGGGAAGCCGGCCGCAGCCCCGCGGACTCGCAGGAAGCCGCCCGCGGGCGAGCCGCCCGCGTCCTAGACATCACAGCGAAGGAGGACCGCACGATGGCTGCCGAGTTCAGCGGACCGAAAGAGTTCCGCACGGTCATGGATCGCATCTTCACGCTCATGAGCGAGGACCCCGACATGGGCCCGAAGCTGCGCGACGCGGACGTCCCGCAGCGCTTCGAGTTCGAGGACGTCGACATGGTCGTCAACATCCGCGCCGCTGAGCAGGGCGAGGAGGGCTGCCTGCACTGGGTCTGGAACGACGACATCAGCTGGAAGCCGAAGGTGAAGATGTCGATGAACTCGGACATCGCGAACAAGTACTTCCAGGGCAAGGAGAACATCGCCGTCGCGATCGCCCGCCGGCGGATCAAGACGAGCGGCGACGTGAAGGCGGCGCTCGCGCTGATCCCGATCACGAAGCCCGTCTACGCGCAGTACCGCGCCGTCGTCGAGGCCGAGTACCCGCACCTCAAGGTCTGATCGACTCGAGGCCCGCTCAGTCGAGCATCCGCCGCGCCGCCGCCCAGCGCGACAGCTCGTGGCGGCTCGAGAGCTGCAGCTTGCGCAGCACGGCTGAGACGTGCGCCTCGACCGTCTTGGCGGAGATCCCGAGCCGCTGCGCGATCTCCTTGTACATGTAGCCACGCGCGATGTGCTGCAGCACCTCGCGCTCACGCGGCGTCAGCTGATCAAGATCAGCGTCGCGGCCGGCGTCGGGCGGCGGCGTGGCGCCGGCGAACGCATCGAGCACGAAGCCCGCCAGACGCGGCGAGAAGACGGCATCTCCGTCATGCACGCGACGCACCGCGTCGGCGAGGTCGGCGCCGGAGATCGTCTTCGTCACGTACCCGCGTGCGCCCGCGCGAACGACGGCGATCACATCCTCGGCCGCATCGGACACCGAGAGCGCGAGAAAGCACGTCGCCGGTGCTGCGCCGCCGACCTGGCGCAGCACCTCCAGGCCGCCGCCGTCGGGCATGTGGACGTCGAGCAGCACGACGTCGGGAGCCTCGGCCCCGATCAGCTCGACCGCCTCGGCGACCGTCGCCGCGTCCCCGACGACGTCGACGAGCCCGGCGAGCTCCGCGCGCACGCCCGCGCGAAACAGCGCGTGGTCGTCGACGATCGCGACGCGCACGGTCATGAGTGCTCGCCGCGCTCGAGCACGAGCTCGACCTCGGTTCCGCCGCCGCCGGGCGCGGCATGGATCGCCGCGTGCCCGCCGTGGCGCCTCATGCGCCCGACGATCGACTCGCGCACGCCGCGCCGGTCTGCCGGCACGGCCTGCGGATCGAAGCCGGGGCCGCGATCGCGGACGAAGACGTCGATCCGCTCGTTCGTGGCCTCCGCGTAGACCGCGATCGCCCCCGCCTCGCCGGCGAACTTCGCGGCGTTGAGCATCGCCTCCCGGGCCGCCGCGACGAGCGCCTCGGCGTCGCGGTCGAGCGCCGCGTCGCCGACGGCGACGACATCGATCGCGACCCCGTGCGCCTGCTCGATCTCCGCGGCGGCCGCCTGCAGGGCAGCTGCGAGCCGGCGCTCGCCGTCGCCGGGCGCGGCCGCGTCGTTCAGCCAGCTGCGCAGCTCACGCTCTTGGCGGCGCGCGAGAGCGGCGACCTCGCGCGGGTCACCGGCGCGCTTCTGCACGAGGGCGAGCGTCTGCAGGACCGAGTCGTGCAGGTGGGCGGCGAGCTCGGCACGCTCCTGCGAGCGGATCCGCTCGGCGCGCTCGGCCGACAGCGAGGAGAGCAGCCGCAAAAAGAACGGCGCGAAGATCACAACGAGCGCGATCGCGACGACCACGGCTGCGAGCGCGACGTCGGTCGCGGCGGCGAGCGCGCCGGTGTATTGCAGGAAGACGATCGCCGCGGCGACCACGAGCGTGACGCCGACGCCGATCCGCGAGATGACGTACGGACGGGAGTCGCCGTCGTCTGGCGCGGCGGGCGGCGCCGGCGCGATGCGCGTCGTGGCGGGCGCCGCCGCGTCACGACGCAGCCCGAGCCCTTGGCGCATGTCGAGCCGCGGGGCGCCGGTCCGGGCACCGGACTGGCGCCAGATCAGCGCGCCGCCGGCCGCCACGAGCACGAGCGGCCAGGTCAGCGCATCGGAGAACGGCAGTCCGAGGCCGCGGAATGTGAGCAGGACCGAGACGAGCAGGCAGCCGACGCCGAGCCCGACTTGGATCGCGGCGCCACGGCCGCGCGTCGTCCTCGTTCGCACCGCAGCGGGCTCGCCATGCTCGGACTCGGCCGGCACCAGGATCCACGCGAGGACGTAGGCGACGAGCCCGATGCCGCTTGCGAGCGTCGTCACGCCGAACGCGATCCGCAGCAGCAGCGGATCGATGTCGAGACGCCTGGAGAGCCCTTCGCAGACGCCAGCCACGATGCCGTTGTGCGGGTCCCGTCGCAGGTCGCGCAGCGATCCGGCGCGTCCTGTCGTCATCGCCACCATCGGGTGCTTCGCACTACATCATGCTCGCCGCGAGAGGCCGCTGGCGAGCAGGATCACCCCGACGACGGCGAACGCCATCGGGGCGACCGATCCGAACGTGAGCTTCAGCGACGTCGTGTGGTCGAGCAGGAGCACGACGCCGAAGGCGACGAGCACGAGGCCGGCGAAGAGCGAGGGCGGGTCGATCCGTCCCGGTCGCCCCCTGCCGGTCACGTCGTGGCGCCCGAACAGGCCGCGTTGCGCTCGGTCGGGCTGACGTGGCGGTCGTGGCTCCATGGCGGGCCGTCGACGTCGTCGCCGCTGCGGTCTTCGCTGTGACGGACCTCGAGCAGGCCGAGCCCGACGTCGCCGTGCAGCACGAGCCTCGGGGTGCCCGCCGGGGCCTTGCGGTCGTCGCTCCAGTCGGTGTTGATCCCGCCGCCGGAGCGATCGAAGACCGCCACGCCGCCGATCCCGACTGAGGCCGTGCTCGCGACGCAGACGCCGTCGGGCACGAGCACGAGGGCGTGGCCGGCGCCGATGTGGACCGTCAGCGGATGGTCGCCGGGCGGCAGGTCGAGATCGCGCAGGTCGACGACGAGCTGGCCTGCTCCGAGCCGGTAGCCGTGGGAGAGGTCGGCGAGCGTCGTCGGATGGGCTTGGGGATCGCCGAAGCCGCCGCGGAGGTCGATGCCGGCGGCCGAGACGAACGCCAGCGGCAGCGCGATCGCGAGGGCCGGCAGGATCAGCCAGCGGGCACCACCGACGAACGCTGCGGCGACGAGCGCTGCGCCCGCGACGATCACGATCGCCGCGATCGCGACTGCGCCGCCGAGACCGCTCGCAAGGAAGCTCGCGACGGCCAGCGCGAAGCAGCCCAGCAGGAGGGCGACGCCCTGCGCCGCGCGCCGCGCGAGCGTCGCCGGGCCTCCACGCGGTCGCTCGCCGGACACGAGCCACCAGATCGCAAGCCCGCCGAGTGCGACGAACGCGATCGGCACGAGCGGGCCCGCGGAGACGAAGCCGATGCTGCCGACGGTGGCCGCGACGACGGCGAATGCGACGAGCATGCCGATCGCCAGCGTGCGGTCGCGCGACGTCGACGCTGCAGCGGTCGCGTCGTCGTCGCGCGGGACGAGCAGGACGGCAGCCGCGTAGACGATCAGGCCCGCTCCGCCGATCAGCACGAGCGCGACGAAGCCGATCCGCACGAGCGTTGGGTCGATGCCGAAGTACTTGCCGGCGCCGCCGCAGACGCCACCGATCATCCTGTCCTGGCCGGAGCGCGTGAGGCGTCGAGGAGCGGGCGGCAGCGGCGGTCCTGCTGGGATGTCAGATGTCGATTCCATGCCGCTCAGTCTCGGCGCGCCGCGCGGCGCTGCCTATTGGGAATGATCCCTAGGGGTCGCCCCGGGCGCGCACCGGATCCGCATCTGTGGCAGGGCCGGAGATCGACCCTAGACTCGCACGCGATGGACCTTCTCGACCGTGTCCGTGCGACGGGGCTGTTGCCGGCGGGCGCGCCCGTCGTCGTCCTGCTGTCGGGCGGTCGCGATTCGGTCTGCCTGCTCGACGTCGCCGAGCGGCTCGCCGGCTCGGAGGCCGTCACGGTGCTGCACGTCAACTACGGGCTGCGCGACGCCGCTGACGAGGACGAGGCATTCTGCCGTGAGCTGTGCGTGCGGCTCGGCGTCGCGCTTGACGTCGAGACGGTGGCGCGCCCGCCGGAGACCGGCAACCTGCAGGCCTGGGCGCGCGACATCCGGCTGGGAGCGGGCACGCGACTCGCGCTCGCGCGCGGCGCCCAGCTCGCCACCGGGCACACGGCGTCCGACCAGGCGGAGACGGTCCTCTACCGCCTCGCCGCATCGCCTGGGAGGCGAGCGCTGCTGGGAATGTCCGAGCGCGACGGGCTGCTCGTGCGCCCGTTGCTGCGAGTCACGCGCGAGGAGACCGCGGAGCACGACCGCGCGCGCGGCATCGCGTGGCGCGAGGATGCGTCCAACGACGACTCCTCGTTTGCGCGCAACCGCGCGCGTGCCGATCTCGTGCCGGCGCTGCGGACGCTGCACCCGTCGGCCGAGCGCAATGTCGTGCGGACCGCGCAGCTGCTGCGCGACGAGGCGCTCGTGCTCGACGAGGTCGTCGAGACCGCGCTCGGGGGCCGGGACCAGATCGCGGTCACGCAGCTCGGGGCGCTGCCGGTGGCGCTCGCGCGCCTCGTCGTGCGCCGCCTTGCGGAGGACGTCGTCGGTGGCCTGTGTGCGCGCGCGCCCAGCAGGCTCGGCGAGATCCTCGAGCTTGGCGACGGCGCGCTCGACCTCGGCGACGGAGCGCGCGCGGTCGTCAGCGGCGGCGTGCTGCGCGTCGAGCCGACGCCACCCGGCCGCTCGGCGCCTACGTCGGCGGGGCAGCCACAGCCCCGGTCCTGACGCCGCTTGCGCCGCGCCGGCGTCGGCGGCTCTTACACTCCCGCCCTCATGCGCGACGACGCCGTCGGCGAGATCCTCGTCCAGCCAGATGAACTCGCGCGCCGCGTGCGCGAGCTCGGTCGTCAGATCACCGAGGACTACGCGGGCCGCGACCTCGTGCTCGTCGGCGTCCTGAAGGGGGCCGTCTTCTTCCTCTCGGACCTCATGCGCCAGATCGACGTGCCCTGCGAGGTCGACTTCATGGCTGTCGCGAGCTACGGCTCGACGACGGACTCCTCGGGAGTCGTGCGAATTCTCAAGGACCTCGACATCGCGCTCGAGGGCCGTCACGTGCTGATCGTCGAGGACATCGTCGACTCGGGCCTCACGCTGCAGTACTTGCTGCGCAACCTCGGGGTGCGCAACCCGGCATCGATCGAGGTCTGCGCGCTGCTGACGAAGCCGGAGCGCCTGAAGGTCGCGATCGAGCCCCGCTACGTCGGCTTCAAGATCGCCAACCGCTTCGTCGTCGGCTACGGGCTCGATCATGCCGAGCGCTACCGCAACTTGCCGTATGTCGCCGTGCTTGAGACAGAGACATGACCTGCCGATAGAGGGGTAGCACGCGTCTGGTGGAACTCTGATCCACCGGGCAGGATGCTCACGTACCCCTGCTAGGCTGGCCATCCCGTGATCGCCCAACGCACACCACCTTCATGAGCCGATTCTCCAAGAGCGCAGCGTTCCCGATCTTGATCGTGGTGATCTTGGCGTTCTTCGCGCAGCAGCTCATCTCGAGCCCGAACAAGAAGAAGGATCCGGGCCTGGCGACGTTCGTGCAGCAGATCAACACGCCGGGGGCGATCAAGAGCGTCGAGATGCGCACGCGCTCCAACGACCTGCTCGTGACGAAGGCCGACAAGAGCCAGTACGAGATCGGCTTCCCGACCGACTACGGCGACGATCTCACCAAGCAGCTGCTCGCGTCTCAGCAGAAGCACAACATCCAGTCCTTCGACATCAAGGGCACCCGCACGAACGGGTGGATCTCGATGCTCACGTACGTCCTGCCGTTCGTGCTCTTCATCGCCTTCTGGATCTTCATCATGAATCAGATGCAGGGCGGCGGCTCGAAGGTGATGTCGTTCGGCAAGTCGCGCGCCAAGCGGATGTCCGTCGACTCGCCGAAGATCACGTTCCGCGACGTAGCGGGCGCCGACGAGGCCGTCGAGGAGCTGCACGAGATCAAGGAGTTCCTCGAGAACCCGAAGAAGTTCCAGGCGCTCGGCGCGCGAATCCCGAAGGGCGTGCTGCTCTTCGGTCCTCCGGGCACCGGCAAGACGCTGCTCGCCCGTGCCGTCGCAGGCGAGGCCGGCGTGCCGTTCTTCTCGATCTCCGGCTCGGACTTCGTTGAGATGTTCGTCGGCGTCGGCGCCAGCCGCGTGCGCGACCTCTTCGAGCAGGCCAAGCAGAACAGCCCCTGCATCATCTTCATGGACGAGATCGACGCCGTCGGCCGCCATCGCGGCGCCGGCATGGGCGGCGGTCACGACGAGCGCGAGCAGACGCTCAACCAGCTCCTCGTCGAGATGGACGGCTTCACGATGACGGACAACATCATCCTGATCGCCGCCACGAATCGTCCCGACATCCTCGATCCCGCGCTGCTGCGCCCGGGGCGCTTCGATCGCCAGATCGTCGTCGATCGCCCCGACCGCAAGGGCCGCGCGAAGATCCTCGAGGTCCACACGCGCGGCAAGCCGCTGGCCAAGGTCATCAACATCGACGACCTCGCCGGCCAGACGCCGGGCTTCACGGGCGCCGACCTCGCCAATCTCGTCAACGAGGCGGCGCTGCTCTCGGCGCGTACCGGCAAGCGCGAGATCGGTCAGCACGAGCTCGAAGAGGGCATCATGCGGGTCATCGCCGGTCCCGAGAAGAAGACGCGGGTCATGAGCGAGAAGGAGCGCCGGATCACCGCGTTCCACGAGATGGGCCACGCGATCGTCGGCCACTATCTCGAGCACTCCGACCCGGTGCACAAGATCTCCGTGATCGGTCGCGGTCAGGCGCTCGGCTACACGATCTCGATGCCGCAGGAGGATCGCTTCCTGACGACGCGCGGCGAGCTCGCCGACTCGATGGCGATGACGCTCGGCGGCCGTGCCGCCGAGGAGATCGTCTTCAGCGAGATCACGACCGGCGCCTCGAACGACCTCGAGAAGGTCACCGCGACGGCGAAGAACATGATCATGCGCTATGGCATGAGCGAGCGTCTCGGCCCGCGCGTGTTCGGTCACGACCACTCGCAGCCGTTCCTCGGGCGCGAGTTTTCCTCGGAGCCCGACTACTCCGACGAGATCGCTCGCGAAATCGACGACGAGATCCGCCGCGTCGTGGAGAGCGCGCATCAGCGCGCCCGCGACATCCTCACCGAGCATCGCGAGACGCTCGACACGATTTCCGAGATCCTCGTTCGTCGCGAGACGATCGAGAAGGCCGAGTTCGAGGCGCTGCTGATCGGGACTCCCGAGTCGGAGGTCTTCCCCGAGGAGGCTCCGCAGCTGCCCCCGCCACCCGCGCCGGCCGAGAAGCCGGGCCAGAAGGCGCCGCGCACGCTGCCGCGACCCGGTCTTGCCGGTGGCGGCGTCGAGGCGCGCGCCGACGTGCCGCGCAAGCCCGAGCTGTAGCTCAGGCCATCTGAGGCGCCCCGGAGGGCGTCCTGGCGCTCCAGGACCGGTGAGTTGCGCTTCCGGCGGCGGCTGCCCCACTCGGTGGAGCGCGTCTGGCGCGCGGTCACCGACCCCGCGGAGCTCGAGTGCTGGTTCGTCGTGGCGGCGCCCTGGACGCCGGAGCTCGGCGAGACGTTCGGTGCCGGTGGCCAGCAGCGCGAGATCGTCGCGCTCGAGGAGCCGTTCTGTCTCGCCTGGACGTGGGCCGACGAGCGTTATCAGTTTGACCTTCAGGTAGAAGGTGAGAGTTGCCTTCTCACGTTCACGCACGTGTTCGATGCGCGTCATGGGACGGGTGCGCAGCACGCCGACGGCGATGGTTGCGTGCTCGTGTTCACGCACGAGTCACCGATCCCGGCACCTCGGACCGGACCGCGGCGGGCTGGGACCGCTGCTTCGCCCGCCTGGATGCGCTGCTCGCAGGCGTGCAGATGAGCGAGGCCGCCTCGCTCGAGCTGTGGCCGGACGTCCACGAGCGCTACGCCGCGGCGTTCGGCGTTGATCCCGAGCTCGGTCGCAGGGCGTACGCAGCTCATCCCGCACATAGCGACGCGCTGCGTCCGTCACGCGACGAAGCACTAACGTCGCCCGAGATGGCGCGCACCATTCCCGAGCCGCTCGTGATGGGCGTCGTCAACGTTACCCCCGACTCGTTCTCGGATGGCGGGGCGTGGCTGAACGCCGACGCCGCGATCGCTCACGGGCTGACGCTCATCGAGCAGGGTGCCGCGATCCTCGACGTCGGTGGCGAGTCGACCCGCCCCGGCGCGGAGCCGGTCGGCGAGGGCGAGGAGCTGCGGCGCGTCCTGCCGGTGCTCGCCGGCCTCGCCGGACGTGGCGCACGGCTCTCGATCGACACCTCGAAGGCTGCGGTGGCGGCTGCGGCGCTCGACGCCGGCGCGACGATCGTCAATGACGTGACCGCGCTGCGCGGCGACCACCAGATGGCGACGCTGATCGCCGAACGGGGCTGCGACGTCTGCCTGATGCATATGCTCGGCGAGCCGCGCACCATGCAGCGCGATCCGCGCTACGGCGACGTCGTCGAGGATGTGCGTGCCTTCCTCGCCGAGCGGCTCGCGTACGCCGTCGGGCGGGGGATCGAGGAGCAGTGCGTCTGGCTCGATCCCGGGATCGGATTCGGCAAGACGATCGACCACAACCTCGAGCTGCTCGCGCGGCTCGACGAGATCGTCGCGCTCGGGCGGCCGGTCGTCGTCGGGACGTCGCGCAAGTCGTTCCTCGGCACGATCACGGGCCGCGAGCCGGGCGATCGCGTGCCGGCGACGATCGCGACGAACGTGCTCGCGCTCGCCCACGGCGCCAGCATCTTCCGCGTGCACGACGTCGCGCAGGCGCGCGATGCCCTGCTCGTCGCGGCTGCTACGTTGCGCGGGCGATGGCTGCCGACGACGACATCGACGACGGCCTCGACGACGAGTTCGAAGACGACGACGAGGCGATCCAGACCGTCGTGACGGTCGAGGTCAACGGGCTCTCGCTGTTCACCCATCACGGCGTGACGGCGGCCGAGCGCGAGGTCGGCCAGCGCCTGATCATCGATATCCGGCTCGAGCTGGGGGAGGCCGACGCGACGGTCACCGACAGGCTCGAGGACACGGTCGACTACGCGCGCGTCTGCGAGGTCGCTGCGCTCGTCGCGACGCAGCGCTCCGACAAGACGCTCGAACGCCTCTGCGCCGCGGTCGCCGACCGGCTGCTGAAGGACTTCGATGCCCAGGCCGTCTCGGTCAAGGCGTCAAAGCCCGAGCCGCCCTTCGCGCTGCCCGTCGACGACGTCTCGGTCGAGGTCTGGCGCGAACTCGGCGAGCTCGACGACTGACGCGCGCGGCCGACGGGCGTCTACCGCGTGAGCTTCTTGAGCCGCGTGAGCCTCGTACGGTACGGGCTGTAGGCCTGCCGTCCCGGCGCGAAGCGCCAGTAGGTCACGCGGTGGTAGGTCGGGCAGCAGCCGGCGTCCGCCGGTCGCGCGTAGGTCTCGCTCGTGCGCAGCTCGAGCCCGGGCAGGCGCGGCGCGAAGTCCTTGATCGCCATCTCACCGCTTGCGAACGTCGTCCCCGGTGGGCGCCGGCCGATCGTCGCCGGCATTGGATAGGAGAAGAGCGTCTTGCGCACTGCGACGCAGCCGCCGCGGCCGGGGCGGAAGGCGACGACCTTCGCCTGCACGCCGCGGCCGGTGGCGCCGGCGCGCGCCTCGAAGGCCAGCTCCCGGGCGCGGCCGTCGCCGTCGGCATCGACGATCTGCGCGAGCGACATGAAGTTCATCTCGCGCGACAGGCGGATCGCGTGCGCTGCGCCCGCGCAGTGGTCGGTGACCTCGACGTAGAGCGACCGCAGCACATCCTTCGCACACGGAGGCGCCGTGCGCCCGCGCTGGCCGTAGCAGACGATTTCGTGCGCCCGGACTGTCTCCGGGCTGCCGTCGCCGTCGAGGTCGGCCTGCAGCGGCGTGTCGAGTGGCTGCGGGGGCAGGTCGGCGGTGGCACCCACAGACAGCGAGCCGATGGCGGCGATCAGCAGGCTGAGCAGAGTCCGGCGCATGGTGGCGATCATGCTCGCCGTTGTGGTCACCCGTCAAACTGCCACGCGATGGCGATCGGCTACCTTGGCTTGGGCTCGAACGTCGGTGACCGTCGGGCCCACCTGCAGGCGGCGGTCGACGCGCTGCCGGCGCACGGCGTCCACGTGCTGGCCAGCTCCTCGACCTACGACACAGATCCTGTTGGCGAGATCCTCGATCAGCCCGACTTCCTCAACGCCTGCCTGCGGGTGCGGACCGAGCTCGTCCCCGAGGCGCTGCTGGACGCCTGCAAGGCCGTCGAGCGCGAGCTCGGGCGCACGGCCGGGGGACCGCGCCACGGCCCGCGGCCGATCGACGTCGACGTGCTGCTGCTTGCCGATGTGCAACTGCAGACCGAGCGCCTGCGCCTTCCGCACGAGCAGGTGCTGGCGCGTCGCTTCGTGCTGATTCCGCTGCTCGAGCTCGACCTCGCGCTCACGACGCCGTCCGGCGAGCGGCTCGCGGATGCGCTCGCCTGGCTGCCGGTCGACGAGGACGTGCGCCGGGCGGGTCCGCCGCTCACGGTCGCAGCGGCTTCTGGGTAGCGTTCGCGTGGTGACCGGTCACGACAGCGCGCCGTCGAGTCCAAGCGAGCAGGGCGGCCGTCGCCGCGACGCGGCGGAGGAGGCCCGCACGCTCGTGGCGTCCGTGGCGGTCGGCTACCTGGCGACCGTCGGCGCGGACGGCGACCCATGGTGCTCCCTCGTCGTCTTCGGCCCGACGGCCACAGGCGACCCCGTGCTGCTCGTCTCGACGATGGCGGAGCACGGCCGCAACCTGCTGAGCGATCCACGTGCGAGCCTCGCGATCAACGATCCTGCGGCGCCCGGCGATCCGCTCGACCGGCCGCGGATCACGCTTGCGGGCCGCGTCGTGCAACCGACCGGCGATGGCGCCGAGGCGGCACTCGACGCCCACGTCGCGGCGGTTCCAGGCGCGCGCCTGTACGCCGGTTGGGAGGACTTCTCCCTCTGGGTGCTCGGGGTGCAGCGCGTGCGCTGGGTGGGCGGCTTCGCGCGCATGGACACCGTCAGCGCGGAGGACTACCGGGCCGCGGAGCCCGACCCGACCGCGCCGATCGCGGCGCGTGCCGCCGCCCATCTCAACAAGGACCACACGGAGGGTCTGCTGCTGATCGCGCGCGAGCTCGCCGGCGCGCGCGGCGCCGTGTCTGCGGTCTGCACCGGTATCGACCGCTACGGGATCGATCTCAGCTGCACGGGGGCCGGGCAGTCCGCTGCCGCGCGCGTGGAGTTCGACGAGCCGCTCGCGAGCGCCGCCGACGTGCGTCCGGCGACCGTTGAGCTCGTACAGCGCGCTCGTGCCGGGCAAGCCGGCGCGAGCGGCGCCCGGTAGGGATCGGCGATGCTGCTCGCGGTCGACGTCGGCAACACCCAGACGCACTTCGGCACGTTCCGCGGCGAGCAGCTCGTCGAGCACTGGCGCTTTGCCACGATCCCCAGCTCGACGGCCGACGAGCTCGGCGCCACGCTGCGCAACCTGCTCGAGCTGCGGGGGATCGGTATGGCCGACATCAGCGCCTCGATCGTCTCCTCGACGGTGCCCACGCTCGCGCCCGAATGGCTCGCGATGGGCGGGCGCTATCTCGGCCACACGATGCTCGAGGTCGGCCCCGGCCTGAAGACCGGGATGGCGCTGCGCTACGACAACCCGCGCGAGATCGGCGCCGACAGGCTCGCGAACGCCGTCGCGATCCGCGAGCGCTTCGGCGGGCCCGCGATCTGCGTCGACTTCGGCACCTCGGTGAACTTCGACATCGTCGGACCGGACGGAGACTTCCTCGGCGGCGTGCTCGTGCCGGGCGTCGAGATCTCGCTTGCGGCGCTCACGTCGCGCGGTGCGCGCCTGCCTCAGGTGGACCTGCTGCCGCCGCGCGCCGTGATCGGCAAGTCGACCGTCGAGGCGATCCGCTCCGGTGTGATCTACGGCTTCGCAGGGGCCATCGACGGCATCCTGCGGCGCCTGCTCGACGAGCTCGGGGACGAGACCGATGTCATCGCCACCGGCGGCCTCGCCGGCGCGATCGTGCCGTTCACGGAGCTCATCGACGAGGTCGACGACATGCTCACGCTGACCGGGCTGCGGCTGCTGTACGAGCGCAACAAGTAGCCCACGCGGCCTACCATCATCTACGTGGCGCAGCGCACCCTCAACGACTCCTGGCAGCTCGCTGACCTCCATGTGCCCAACCGGGTCGTGCTGGCGCCGCTCGCCGGCATCGGCAACTGGTTCGTGCGGCTGCAGGCCAAGCGCTACGGCGCCGGGATGGTCGTCTCGGAGATGGTGTCGAGCTTCGGCATCCACCACGGCAACGAGAAGACGACGACCGAGATGCTGCGCATCGAGCCGGCCGAGCGCGAGGCGGGGGTGGGTGGGCCGATCTCCATCCAGCTCTTTGGCCAGGAGCCGGACGTCATGCGCAGCGCGGCGGCGATCGTCGCCCGCGACACGACGGCCGACATCATCGACCTGAACATGGGCTGCCCGGTTCCGAAGGTCTGCAAGACCGGTGCTGGCGCCGCCCTGATCGACGACCCGGATCTCGCCGTCGCCGTCGCCCGGGCCGCCCGCGAGGGCTCTGGCCTGCCGGTCACCGTCAAGCTGCGCAGCGGCCGTCGGACGGGCGACCGCCACGGCTTCGAGCTTGCCCATCGCCTCGTCGACGAGGCAGGCGTCGCCGCGATCGGCTTTCACCCGCGCTCGGCGCAGGTGCACCACAAGGGCGCACCGGACCTCGAGCTCGCGCGCGAGCTCGTGCAGACGCTGAACGCACCCGTGGTACTCAGCGGCGGCATGAGCGAACCGGCGGCGATCCGCCACGCGTTCGAGTTCACGGGCTGCGAGGCGGTCATGCTCGCGCGCGGTGCGCTCGGCAACCCGTGGCTGTTCGCACGACTGCTGGGAGACCGAGACGACGAGCCGACGACCGCGGAGGTCCTGACCGAGCTCGACTGGGTCATGCAGCGCGCCATCGAGCACCTGGGCGAGCACCGGGCGGGTCGCTACATGCGAAAGTTCTACCCCTGGTACGTCGAGCGGATCGGTGGCTCGAAGGCGCTGCAGGCTGCGCTGCAGGCGACCGACACGATCGCGGAGGCGCGCGCGGTGCTCGCGGCGCTCGACGGGCTTCCCGCCGCCGCTTGACGCACTGCTATCCTGCGGCGTCGCTTGCGGACCCCGCCGCCGTCGGACGCCACTGTGCCGCCGGGTTCCAGCTCCCTCTTCATCTATGCCAAAAGACGTCATCCTCACTGCCGACGGCCTCGAGAAGCTCAAGGCTGAGCTCATCCTGCTGCAGGGCGACAAGCGCCGCGAGGTCGCCCAGCGGATCAAGGAGGCGCGCGAATTCGGCGACATCTCCGAGAACTCCGAGTACGACGACGCCAAGAACGAGCAGGCGATGCTCGAGGCGCGGATCGCCCAGGTCGAAGAGCGCCTCCGCTCGGCGACGGTCGTCGATGCAAAGGACGTCTCGACGGATGTCGTACAGGTCGGCTCGATCGTGAACGTCAAGGACGAGGCGACCGGCAAGGCGCAGAAGTTCACGATCGTCGGCTCGCCCGAGGCAAAGCCGCCCGAACGGCTCTCCTACGAGTCCCCGGTGGGCAAGGCGCTGCTGGGCCACCGGCGCAACGACGTCGTCGACGTCCCGCTGCCCAACGGCAAGAAGATCCAGTACAAGATCACGAAGATCGACGTCGGGCTCTGACGCCCGGCTCCGGCCCGCCCGCTGCACGCGGATCGGCGCCGGGAAGCACTAGGCTGAGCCGCAATGGCTGACGAGCTGCTCGCCGTCAGGCGCGCGAAGCTCGACAAGCTGCGTGCCGACGGCATCGATCCCTTCCCGCACGAGTTCCCTGGCGTCGAGCCGGTCGCCGACGTCCTCGCGGCGCACGCCGATCTGCAGGACGGCGAGGAGACCAGGGCGAGGCATCGCGTCGCGGGCCGGCTGGCGGCCCGCCGCGGTCAGGGCAAGATGGCGTTCCTCGACCTCGTCGACCGCTCCGGGCGCTTGCAGCTGCAGGCGCGCGTCGATGTGCTTGGAGCGGAGGCGCACGAGCGACTGTTGACGCAGGTCGACCTCGGCGACATCATCGGCGTCGACGGCACCGCGCTGCGCACGAAGCGCGGCGAGATCTCGCTGCGGATCGACGACTTCACGGTGCTCGCGAAGTCGCTGCGCCCGCCGCCCGAGAAGCATCACGGTCTACAAGACGTCGAGACTCGCTTCCGCCGGCGTGAGCTCGACCTGATGGCCAACGAGGACGCGCGCGAGCTGTTCATCGCCCGCGCCAAGGTGATCACCACCGTGCGCCGCGAGCTCGACGACGCGGGCTTCATCGAGGTCGAGACGCCGGTCCTGCAGCCGCTCTACGGCGGCGCGCTGGCGCGGCCGTTCACGACGCACCACAACGCGCTCGATCGGACGCTGTATCTGCGCATCGCGACGGAGCTCTACCTCAAGCGCTGCATCGTCGGCGGCCTCGAGCGCGTCTACGAGCTCGGCAAGGACTTTCGCAACGAGGGGCTGTCGACGAAGCACAACCCCGAGTTCACGATGGTCGAGTTCTATGAGGCGTACGCCGACTACAACGACGTCGCCGACCGGCTCGAGGCGCTCGTGCGGTCCGTCGCAGCACAGGTCGGCTCGATCGGCCCGATCGACTTCGAGCAGCCCTGGCGGCGTGTCACGCTGCGCGACGCGATCCGCGACGCGACCGGGATCGACTTCACCGAGCATCGCGATCGCCAGGCCCTCGCGGCCGCGATCGGTGACCGCTTGCCGACCGCCGGCCGTACCTGGCCGCAGCTCGTCGACGACCTGCTCAGCGCCGTCGTCGAGCCAGAGCTGCAGCAGCCGACGTTCGTCATGGACTACCCCGTCGAGCTGTCGCCGTTCGCAAAGGCGCATCGCTCCGAGCCCGGCCTCGTCGAGCGCTGGGAGGCGTTTTGCGGCGGCGTCGAGATCGCCAACGCGTTCACCGAGCTCAACGACCCCGACGAGCAGCGCGCCCGGTTCGAGTCCCAGGCACGCCTGGCCGCCGAGGGCGACGACGAGGCGGCGCCTTACGACGAGTCGTTCGTCGAGGCGCTGGAGCTCGGGATGCCGCCGACCGGCGGTGTCGGGCTCGGTATTGATCGCCTCGTGATGGCGCTGCGCGATCGCTCGTCGATCCGCGAAGTCGTGCTCTTTCCGGCGATGCGGGAGGCGTGAGCGCCGCGTGCTTGGCATGCGACCTTTGGGCGACCGGGCCGTTGGTAGACTGCCCCATGCCCGCCTTCTGCTCCCGACCCCTCATCCATTTCGCTTGCGGTGCCGAAATGATGAAGCACACGTCGGGCAATTTGCCGTCCCTAGAGTTCCATCCGGACCACGCATGAACCGAGGCTAGAGGCCCCGCCCCAGCAGGAAAGGATCAGCAGTCATGTTCGAGCGATTCACAGAGCGAGCCCGTCAGGTGGTCGTTCTCGCGCAGGAAGAAGCGCGCACGCTCAAGCACAACTACATCGGGACCGAGCACATCCTGCTCGGCCTCCTCCGTGAGGAGGAAGGCCTCGCTGCGCGGGTCCTGGAGAGCCTCGACATCACCGTCGAGCGCGTACGCGCCCAAGTCGTGCGGATCGTCGGATCGGGCGAGGAGGTCACCTCCGGCCAGATCCCGTTCACGCCGCGTGCGAAGAAGGTCCTCGAGCTCGCGCTGCGCGAGGCGCTGAGCCTGGGTCACAACTACATCGGCACGGAGCACATCCTGCTCGGCCTCGTGCGCGAGAACGAGGGCGTCGCCGCCCGGATCCTGCTCGACTTCGATGCCGATTCCGAGAAGATCCGCAACGAGGTCATCCGCATGCTGTCGGGCCCCGGCGGTCGCCGCCAGGGCGCCGGTGCGAGTTCGGGCGCAGGCGCCGGAGCCGGTTCGAGCTCGTCGGGCGAGGGCAAGAAGTCCTCGAAGCTGCTCGACCAGTTCGGCCGCAACCTCACGAAGCTCGCCGAGGAGGGCAAGCTCGACCCCGTCGTCGGGCGTGCCACGGAGATCGAGCGGATCATGCAGATCCTCTCGCGTCGCACGAAGAACAACCCCGTGCTCGTCGGCGAGCCCGGCGTCGGCAAGACCGCCGTCGTCGAGGGTCTCGCCCAGCGGATCACGACCTCCGACGTGCCGGAGCTGCTGAAGGGCAAGCAGATCTACACGCTCGACCTCGCGGCCCTCGTCGCGGGCTCGAAGTACCGCGGCGAGTTCGAGGAGCGCCTCAAGAAGGTGATGAAGGAGATCACCCAGCGCGGCGACATCATCCTGTTCATCGACGAGCTGCACAACCTCGTCGGAGCCGGCGCAGCCGAGGGCGCGATCGACGCGGCCTCGATCCTGAAGCCGGCGCTGGCGCGCGGCGAGTTGCAGACGATCGGCGCGACGACGCTCGAGGAGTACCGCAAGTACCTCGAGCGCGACAGCGCGCTCGAGCGCCGCTTCCAGCAGATCCGCGTCGAGCAGCCCTCGATCGAGGAGACCGTGCAGATCCTGAAGGGCCTGCGCGACCGCTACGAGCAGCACCACAAGGTGAACATCACCGACGAGGCCCTCGAGGCCGCGGCTGAGCTCGCCGACCGCTACATCTCCGACCGCTTCCTGCCCGACAAGGCGATCGACCTGATCGACGAGGCCGCGTCGCGGATGCGGATCAAGTCGATGACGTCACCGCCCGTGTACCGCGATCTCGAGGAGGAGATCGAGTCGACGCGGCGCGAGAAGGAAGCCGCGATCGAGGCACAGGAGTTCGAGAAGGCCGCCAATCTGCGCGACAAGGAGCGTCAGCTCACGCAGAAGAAGCGCGAGCTCGAGGAGCAGTGGGAGGCCGGCGAGGCCGAGACCGAGCGTCCGGCGATCGGCGAGGAGGAGATCGCGGACATCGTCTCGATGTGGACCGGGATCCCCGTCTTCAAGCTGACCGAGGCCGAGACGGCCAAGCTCATGCGGATGGAGGACGAGCTGCACAAGCGCGTCATCGGCCAGCAGCCGGCGATCGAGGTCATCTCGAAGGCGATCCGCCGCTCCCGTGCCGGGCTGAAGGATCCGAAGCGGCCGACCGGCTCGTTCGTCTTCCTCGGCCCGTCCGGCGTCGGCAAGACCGAGCTCGCCCGCACGCTCGCCGAGTTTCTGTTCGGCGACGAGGACTCGATGATCCGCGTCGACATGTCGGAGTACATGGAGAAGCACTCCGTGTCGCGGCTCGTCGGCTCGCCCCCGGGCTACATCGGCTTCGACGAGGGCGGCCAGCTGACCGAGGCAGTGCGGCGCAAGCCGTACTGCGTGCTGCTGCTCGACGAGATCGAGAAGGCGCACCCGGATGTCTTCAACATCCTGCGGCAGAGCCTGGAGGACGGGCGCCTGACCGACTCTCAGGGCCGGACGGTCGACTTCCGCCACGCGATCGTGATCATGACGTCGAACATCGGCGCCTCCGAGATCGCTCGCAACACGCCACTGGGCTTCGCCGTCTCCGACGACGAGACCGGCATCACGTACGACGACATGAAGAACCGGATCATGGGCGAGCTGAAGAAGGTCTTCCGCCCCGAGTTCCTCAACCGGATCGACGACGTGATCGTGTTCCACAAGCTGCAGAAGGAGGAGATCAAGCAGATCGTCGACCTCCTGCTGCGGCGGATCCGCGAGTCGATGGCCGAGCGTGGGCTCCAGCTGGAGCTCACCGACGAAGCCAAGGACCTGCTCGTCGACAAGGGCTGGGATCCCGCGATGGGCGCCCGTCCGCTGCGGCGCGCGATCCAGCGCTACATCGAGGATCCGCTGGCCGACTTCGTGCTGCGCTCGGAGCTGACGCCCGGTGCGACCGTGATGGTCGAGAAGGCGCCCGACGAGGACGATCGCGAGGTCTCGCTGACGGTCGTCGAGCCGACGAAGGTCCCGGCCGCCGTCGGCGGTGGCAGCGCCGAGGCGTCTGCCGCGGACGACGACTCGCCGTCGGAGCCCGGCGGCGCGCTCGACCAGCCGAGCGTCGAGGAGCCGAGCGACGGCTGAAACAGCGCCTCGCCAGAGATTGACGACCGAGGGCGGCCAGCAGGCCGCCCTCGGTCGTTGTGATCGGCGGCGACCCGGCGGCGCATGGCAGGTTCTCCTCGCCATGCGGGGTCAAGCTGCCACGGAGCGAGCGCCATCGGCGAGAGGGGCGAAGTCGTCGGGTGCGGACCCTAGGGTCTGTGCATGGCTCGTCCGACGACCATTCACGTCTGCTCCGAGTGCGGCCATTCGAGTGCCCGCTGGCACGGGCAGTGCCCCGGCTGCGATGCCTGGAACACGCTCGTCGAGGAGCGTGCCCCGGCCGCCGGCGGGAGCGGCCGGAGCCGCAGCGGCGCCAGTGGGGCGGGCGCCGGAGCCGGCGTCAGGGCCGGCCGACCCGTGCGGCTCGTCGATGTCAGCACGGAGCGCGTCCCGCGCCTGCTGACCGCTATCGGCGAACTCGACCGCGTCCTCGGCGGCGGCCTCGTGCCGGGTTCGCTTGTGCTGCTCGGCGGCTCCCCCGGGATCGGTAAGTCGACGCTGACGAACATGGCGCTTGGCAATCTCGCGGCCGCCGGCCGGCGCACGCTCTACGTCTCGGGTGAGGAGTCCGCCGCGCAGATCCGCCTGCGCGCCGAGCGCCTCGTCGGCGCGACGTCGGGCGCGCTCGAGGTTCCCGTGCTTGCCGAGACCGATATCGACAC
>DATBAE010000005.1:0-18422 GCA_036271655.1 Solirubrobacteraceae bacterium | reverse complement strand
CGACGCGATCGAGAAGGTCGGCAAGGACGGCGTCGTGAACGTCGAGGAGGGCCAGACGTTCGGCATGGACCTCGAGTTCACCGAGGGCATGCTGTTCGACAAGGGCTACATCTCGCCGTACATGGTCACCGACCAGGAGCGCATGGAGGCCGTCCTCGACGACCCCTACATCCTGATCGCCAACCAGAAGATCACGTCGGTCCGCGACGTGCTGCCGGTCCTCGAGGCCGTCATCCAGTCGGGCAAGCCGCTGCTGATCATCGCGGAGGACGTCGAGGGCGAGTCGCTCGCGACGCTCGTCGTCAACAAGCTGCGCGGCACGTTCACGGGCGTTGCCGTCAAGGCTCCCGGCTTCGGCGACCGCCGCAAGCGGATGCTCGAGGACATCGCGATCCTGACGAACGGTGAGGTCATCACCGAGGAGATGGGTCTGAAGCTCGAGAACACGACGATCTCGCAGCTCGGCCGCGCACGTCGCGTCGTCGTCGCGAAGGACAACACGACGATCGTCGACGGCGCCGGCGATGCGGCCGCGATCAAGGGCCGCATCAACCAGCTGAAGGCCGAGATCGAGTCGACGGACTCCGACTTCGACCGCGAGAAGCTCCAGGAGCGCCTCGCCAAGCTGTCGGGCGGTGTCGCCGTCGTCAAGGTCGGCGCAGCCACCGAGACGGAGATGAAGGAGAAGAAGCACCGCGTCGAGGACGCGCTGCAGGCGACCCGCGCCGCCCTCGAGGAGGGCATCGTTCCCGGCGGTGGCGTCGCGCTGCTGCAGGCCGAGGGCGCGATCGACCTCGACACGTACGTCGACGACGAGAAGACCGGCGCGAAGATCGTGCTGCGCGCACTCGAGGAGCCGCTGCGCCAGATCGCGCACAACGCCGGCCTCGAGGGCTCGGTCGTCATCAACGACGTCCGCAAGGCGAAGAAGGGCTGGGGCCTGAACGCAGCCACGAACGAGATCGAGGATCTCGTCGCGGCCGGCATCATCGACCCCGCGATGGTCACGCGCTCGGCGCTGCAGAACGCCGCCTCGATCGCGAAGAACATCCTCACCACCGAGGCGATCGTCTGCGAGATCGAGGGCAAGGAGATGTCGATGCCCGGCATGGGCGGAGACGGCGGAATGGGCGGCATGATGTAGCCATCTCCCGCCTTCGGGCTGGGACGGATGGACTGCTGCAGACCGAGGGCCCGGCCACCAGCCGGGCCCTCGGTCGTTCATCGGCGATCTGCGCCGCAGGGCCCCAGACCAGCTACGGTTGCGACCGGGCATGGGTCCAGCGCTCTCCCCTCTCCAGCTCACCGCCCGCTGGCTGGTTCCAGCGGCTGCGCTGCTCGCTCTCGTCGTCCCGGCGCCCGCCATGGCGGCGACCGGTGTCGCGCCCTGGCGGCTCGAGGCGATTGCCTCGTCGACCGGCGTCGCCGAGCTGCATGCCCTGCAGTTCGATGCCGAGGGCAACGGCCTGCTGAGCTGGTACGGCGCGCAGCAGGGCCACGAGCCCCCGGCCTTTGGCGGCCTGGCCACGCGCGACCCTGCCGGCAGCTGGCTGCGCCCGCCGGACCTCGTCGGCGTCGAGCCAGACAACGCGCAGATCCATCTCTACGGGACGACGCACGCGCTGCTCGTCGCACGCGAGGCGGCGACGAGCACGAGCAGGCGGCAGCTCGTCGTCGCCGACGGCCAGTCAGATGGCGGCTTCGGCAAGTTCGCGACACTCGAGGACTACGTCTCCGATCACTGGTCCGCCGTCAACGACGGCGGAGACGCGATCATCGCCTGGACCGTCGAGCATTCGCCGTTCCTGCGCGTCGCCGAGCGTGCCGCGGGCAAGGACGTCGCACCCGCGCTCGACCTTGCGGTCGCGAAGACGGCCGCCGTCGCGATCAACGACCGCGGTGACCGCGTCGTCGTCTGGCGCGCAGGCACGCGCCTCGCGGCTCGCCTGCAGCCGGTGAACGGCGACTGGGGACCGACGGTCCGCTTCGGACAGGTCGACGCGATCACGCACCTGCAGCTGTCAGCGCTGCTCGAGCGCAACGGGCGCGTCGTCGTCACCTGGGGCAGTCAGGGGCACGCCTGCGGCGTGTCCGTCCGTGACAGCCGCGGCCGCTGGAGCAACCGCACGCTCGAGCGCCGCTGCGGCCCAAGCGGCTCGGACTCCCACGCGGCACCTGTCATCCCGATCGACGACGGCGGCGGCGCGAGCTACGTCGCATGGACCGGTGCGACGCGCAGCGGCCGGCGCGCGGTGAAGCTCACGCGCATCGGAGCCGGTGCGGGCGGGATCTCGCGCACCCCGCTGCTGTTGTCGCGCGAGCGCGGTGCCGTGCTCGACGACGCCGCCGCCGGGCCCGGACGTTCGATCGCGGTGACGTACACGGCGCCGCGCCCGACGAAGGCGCGCCCCTACATCTTCGCGACGTTCGCCGCGCTGCGACGCGGCGGAGGGTCCTTCGGCCACTCGACCCGCCTGACTCCCGCGACGGTCTTCGCCGCACGCGGCAGCCGTGTCGCATTCCAGCCCCTGACCGGAGAGCCGGTGGTCGCATTCCCGTATCTCGTCGGGCGCACGGTCGCCGTCGGAGCGGCGGTCGGGCCGCCGGATCCGGCGCCGGCGACCTGAGCGCCGTCGCCGGCGTGCGCCCGGACGGGCGGCGGCTGTGCCGACGACGCCACGGCCGCGACCGCCAACCCGAGGATCGCGCCCAGCAGCACGATCAGCACCCACCAGGCGGCGCTGCGACCGTTGTACCAGCGTGGCCGGCGCCGCTGGTCGAGCGCCGTCTTGTAGCGCCAACGGCGGACCGCGTTGAGCGCGAGCGGGCCGAGATGCGGGAGCAGCCTGAGCAGGCCCGCCGGTGAGCGGCGGCGCTGCGCGGCACGTCCGCGCTGCGGATTGCCCCTGCGCGACGGCGGCTGACGAGCGCGTGCGGACGCAGCGCCGTGCGGCGCGCGCCGGGCCGGCGGCGTGGCGGGCGAGCGCCGCACGCGCTCGGGCGCTGGCGCGGGGGGCGCCGCCGGGCGGCGGACGGCATGCTCGGTGGCGACGACGTTCGGTCTGGCCTCAGCCTCCCCGTGGCGCTGGCCGGCGGCCTGGCGGGGTGCGCTCAGCCGGCGCAGCGCCTCGGCGCGCACGAGGCCGGCGTCACCACCGTGCGCCTCGATCGGAAATGCCGCGATGAGGTCACCGAGCACCACCTCTGCGATCGGCAGGGCGAGCGAGGCCACCGGCGGATGGTCATAGGCGTGCTCGGCCGCCTTGAGCCGCTGCAGCGCCTCCCGGCAGGCATCGCAACCGGCCATGTGCTCCTCGATCTGCGCGCGCTCGTCCTCGGAGACCCCGTCCTCGACGAGATAGACGAGCCGGCGCTCGCACTCGGCGCAGCGCTCGTCGCGCGGCCCGCGCTCCCTGCGCGCGGCCGTCTGGATCTCGCCCGCGGTGGCCGCGCGGCGTGTCATGCCGCGCAAGAGCGCCTCCGCGTCGCGCGCCTTGAGCTCCCCGGGTGCGCAGGCGGCGACGCGAAACCAGGCGAACGCGTCGCAGGTGGCGGCAAGCGCGCGCTCGGGACCCGCCACCTGCTCGCAATACGCAAGCACCGCCGCACCGCGCCGCGCGCATAGTGCGGCGAGCGCGGCGGGTTCGCCGCGACGCAGCTTGTCCTGGGTGATGTCGCTCACGAGCGGGCGCGCGCGCGAGGTCGATCGCCGCGCGCCGATCGCAGGCTGCCGACCGGATCGACGTGCACGCCCGCAGAATAGATCAGGTCAGGCCGCGAGGATGGCCTGCATCCGGTGCGGTTGCACGCCGAGTGACTCCGCATCGGCCGTGCCGCGCGCCGCGACCATCGACACCTCGAGCAGCTCGGCCTCGTCCCACGTCAGTGGCGCGCGCGTCGTCAGCAGCATCTCGACGATGCGCAGGCAGCGGCTCACCACCGGCGCTGGCACGTTGACGAGCCGCCGCGTCCGGCCCGCAGCGCGCAACACGAGCTCGGCGACCGCGCGCTGCGACAGCACGTCTGGGCCGGCAAGCTCGTAGCGGTCGCGGCCGTCGCCCGCATCGCCGAGAATCGCGGCGATCGCCGCGCCGACGTCGTCGGCCCAGATCGGCGCGAAGCGTGCGTGTCCGCTGCCGCTGAGCGGCACCAACGGCGACAGCGCTGCGATTCGCTCGAGCAACGTCGTGAGAGGGTCTCCGGGCGCATAGATGAGCGACGGTGCGACGACCGTGCGGCGGATGTCGGAGCCGAGCACCGCTCGCTCGGCGAGAGCCTTGGCGCGCAGGAAGCGTGTGCGATCGTGGCTCGCCGCGCCGAGCGAGCTCATGAAGACGAAGTGCTCGACGCCGGCGCGCTCGGCCGCCTGCACCATGCGCCAGGTCGCGATGCCGTTGAGCTCCTCGATCGATCCCGCTGGCTGATCGCGGATCGCCGCCGCGAGATGGACGACTGTGCGCACGCCGCGCAGCGCATTGCGAAAGGACGGTGGATCGGCGAGATCGCCGAGCACGATCTGCACCCGGACGCGGTCTGAGCCCAGCCGCCGCGGGTCGCGCACGAGGCAGCGAACGGGCTCGCGGGCTGCGGTCAGGCGCCGGAGGAGCGCCTGACCGACGGGGCTCGTCGCGCCGGTCAGCAGGAGCACGGGACCACCCCGGATACTATGACCGACCGGCCCGAGTCAAACGACAGCGAAGGAAACGACTGCTTCATGGCCTACGTGATCGCGGAGCCCTGCATCGGCACGAAGGACAACTCGTGCGTCGAGGTGTGCCCCGTCGACTGCATTCATCCCACGACCGACGAGCCCGACTACGACAAGGTCGAGATGCTCTACATCGATCCTGACGAGTGCATCGACTGCGATGCCTGCGTCGAGGCATGTCCCGTAGATGCGTGCTTCGCCGAAGATCAGCTGCCCGAGGAGTGGCAGAACTTCACGCAGATCAACGCCGACTACTTCAAGTCCGGAGCCTGATCGCGCCGCCTCTCCGAGGCCGCGCGAGGCGCGGCCGCAGCTCAGCGCTCAGCCTGCCATCGGCAGGCTGATGCCGAGCGGAGCCGGCGCCTGCAGAACCGGCAGCTCGATCGGCGCGAGCGCGACGATCCCGCGCGCCGCATGACGAATCGCCTGCGCCGCCGGATCGTCGGGATCGGTGAAGACGAGCGGCGTGCCGTCGTCGGCCTGCTCGCGCAGCGGCATCGTGAGTGGCACCTTGCCGAGCAGCGGGACATCGAGCTCGTCGGCCAGCGCCTGGCCGCCGCCTTCGCCGAAGATCTGGAAGCGCTCGCCTGACGGGGTCGTGAAGCCGGCCATGTTCTCGACGACGCCCGCGATCTCGAGATCGACCTTGCCGGCCATCTGCGCGGCGCGGCGTGCGACCTTCTGAGCCGCCGGCTGCGGCGTCGTGACGATCACGAACTTCGCCTGCGGCAGCAGCTGGGCGAGCGTCATCGAGACGTCGCCGGTGCCCGGCGGCAGGTCGACGAGCAGGTAGTCGAGCTCGCCCCAGGCGACGTCCTCGAGGAACTGCGTCAGCGCCTTGTGCAGCATCGGGCCGCGCCAGACGACGGCGGCGTCCTCTTCGACGAAGAAGCCGATCGACATGACCTTCACGCCGTGCGCCTGCATCGGCAGGATCTTGCGTTCGGGCGACACCGGCGGGCGTTCGCTGCCGAGCCCGAACATGCGCGTGATCGAGTAGCCCCACACATCGGCGTCGAGGATCCCGACGGACTTGCCATCGAGCGTCAGCGCGGCGGCCAGGTTTGCCGTCAGGGTCGACTTGCCGACGCCGCCCTTGCCCGAGCCGACGCAGAGCACGTTGCGCACCTCGGCGAGCGCGCCCGCGGGCAGCGCGCCACGCCCGAGCGTCTTCTGCAGCGCCGACTTCTCGGTGTCCGAGAGGACGTCGAACGCCACCGTGACGGCACCGACGCCTGCGACGGCGCCCGCCTCGCGGACGACCGCGTCCGTGAACTGGCCGCGGATCGGACAGCCGGGCGTCGTCAGCGAGATCGTCACGGCGACGTCGCCGCTCTCGGAGACCACGACCGAGCGCACCATCCCGAGCTCGACGACGGAGCGGTGTAGCTCGGGGTCGATGACGCGCTTCAGGGCGGTGCGAATCTCGGTTTCTGTCGGCATCCGACCAGTCTAGAAAACGCTGACGGCGCGCTGGCGCCCGCGCTCGTACACGTTCTCGATCCGTGCGCTCACGAGCTCGACGTTCTTCTTCACAGGCTCGCTGCGTGTCTCGATGTCCCTGACGACGCCCTTGAGCTCCTTCTCGACCTTCTTGAGCTCTTTCTCGACGCGCGTCGTGCGCTTCTTGACGTTGCGCTCGATGCCCTTCAGCGCAGACGAGCCGCGGCGCTCGAAGCGCGTCAGCCGCTGCTTGGCCTTCGAGCGGGTGCCGTAGGACGCGCGCAGCTCCTCAATCGTCGACTTGACCTCGTCACGCGCGATCAGGGCCGCGCCGACCTGCACGAGGACGACCTTCTCGGCGATCTCGCCGGCACGAGCGACCGGGCTCTTGATCTCCTGCTTCGCGCGGGCGGTTCCCTTCGATGCGGTCGCCTTCGCCTTGCGCGCTGTCGTGCTGCGAGCGGCTGCACCGCGGCTCGCGGCGCGGGTGGTCGCCGCCTTCCTGGCAGCTGTCGAGCGCTTCGTCGCGTTCGTCTTGCGGGTCGTGGCCGCCTTCTCGGCGGCGGTACTGCGGGCTTCTGCGGCGGTCGTGCTTGCTGTGGTGCTGGTCTCGGCCATTGCGCTGTGCCTCCTGACGGGCGACGAATGATATTAGAACTAATCTTATGCTCAGGAACATACTACCCGAACGTGTGTTTGTAAACCGGGCGGGCCCCGTGGTTACGGCACGAACAGGAGTTCCGCCAAGTGCCTATGCCGGCGACGCGATACCGACCCGGCGCATCCAGCCGTCCGGGTCGTGCAGCTCGTCGAGCGTCGGCAGCTGCCGCGCATCGTCGAACACGCGATGCAGGCCCTCGGGCCCGCGCGCCGCGGCGACGGCGTCGCAGAAGCGCTTGCCATCCTCGTACTGGCGCATCTTCGCCTCCAGCCCGATCAATCGCTCGAGCAGCGCCAGCAACGGCGGGCGCTCCCGGCGGCGACGATCGAGCGCGATTCGCAGCTCGGCGAGCGACGGCAGCGCGGCGGCGCCGACGACGTCCATGACGTGCTCGGCGTGCCCCTCGACCACCCCCATCACGGCCTGCACGCGATCGAGCAGGTCGCGCCGCGCGCCACCGGAGAGCGCGCCGGCGAGGCCATCGCGCTTGAGCGCCGCAACGAGCCCGCGCGTGTCCTCGAGCGAGGGCAGCCGCAGCAGCGCACGCGGGTCGACCTTCAGCTCGAGCGACGCGAGCAGCTCGCGCAGCAGGCCGGCGAGGTAGGGCCGCAGCCATGCGACGCCCGCGAACTGCACCCCGTGGGTGACCTCGTGAAAGGCGATCCACGTCAACAGCTGCTCGGGATCAGCGTCGAGCCGGCGGGCGGCTGCGGCGATGTTCGGCGCGACGAACAACAGTCGCGCAGGCGCCTCCGGATCGACGAGGACGAACTCGTACTGGCCCAGGACGCGCTGGGAGAGGTAGCCTGTGAGCGCCCCCGCCTCGACCGACATCACGGCGCCGGCGACGGCGCGCGTCGCCCCGCCGAGCATGCCGCCGCCGGGGAGCTGGTCGCCGAGCGGGTCCAGCAGGGCGCCCATCGATTCGACGTTGGCGGCGATCCAGCCGGCGCGGGCGAGCAGCTCCGGCGCCGGCAGCGGCGCCGCGGGCCGTAGGCCGGTATACGCGACGACACGCGCCTCGGCGTCGGCACAGATCGCCACGAGGTCGCCCGGCAGCGGCGGAGCGGACCCCGCAACGCCGCTGGACGCATCCGCCGTCTTCGAGCGGGCGATGGAGTTGGCGATTCGCTGGGTCAGGGCGCGATCGAGCACCCATCCATCATGGCGGACGGCTATCGCCGGCCCGCTGCGTCTCTACAGCGCGGCGATCAGCCGCGCGAGCGACTCCGGCGTGCGCGCGGCGACGACGCGCGAGTGCGGCTCGATGTCCAGCGGCGCGCCGAGCGGCTCGTCGAAGGCGGGGAAGGCGACGAGCGCACCGGCCTCGCGGACGATGAGCTGCGCCGCCGCGACGTCGACCGAGCGCGTCGGGCGCAGCGTGAACATCCCGTCGACCCGCGTCGGAGCGAGCTGGCAGAGCGAGATCGCGATCGAGCCCATCGCCCGCAGCCGGTTGACAGTCTCGCCGAGCGCCTCGATCCGCGGCGCGAGCAGGCGCGGATCGGCGGACTCGAACGTGACGATCTCGAGCCGTCCGTCGGACGTGCGGCGCTCCTTGGGCGGCGTCTCGATGCGCCGGCCGTTGAGCCACGCACCCTCGCCGCGCCGCGCCAGCCACTCCTCGCCGGGACCGAAATCGTAGACGAAGCCGAACTGCACGTCGGCCATCGTCGGGCCGTCGGCGACGGCGATCGACAGCGCGAAGTGCGTCATCCCGCGCTTGGCGTTCAGCGATCCGTCGAGCGGGTCGATGACGACGCGGACGTCGCCGCCGCCGTAGTCGACCACGCCGCGCTCCTCGCTGATCGCCGTGAAGCGCGCACCGCCGGCGTACAGCGCATCGAGTTGCGCGAAGACCGCGTCCTCGGCCTCGGCGTCGATGACGAGCGTCTGGTCACCGCCCTCGCCCGTGTCACCGGTCTCGATGATCCGCTCACGGCTCGTGGGATGCTCGGCGAACACGTGCCGGAGCCCCTCGACGGCACTCCGGCAGGCCGCGAGCCAGTCGGGACCCAAGGCGTCGGCAGTCGATGACATCGACGGCATACTAGGACCGTGTTGGAGCTGACCTCCGCCCAGGCCCGCGCGGTCACGCACCCGGGCGGGCCCGTGCTCGTCCTTGGCGGGGCGGGCAGCGGCAAGACGACCGTGCTCGCGCAGCGCTTCGCCTGGCTCGTCGCGCAGGAGCACTGCTCGCCGGACGCCGTCCTCGTGCTGACGCCGTTCGCGTCCGGCGCAGCAGTGCTGCGCGGCGCCGTCGAGGACGCGCTCGACCGCCCGTACGAGGAGCTTGCGATCCACACCGTCGGCGAGCTCTGCGCCCGGCTGCTGCGCGAGGAGACGAGCCAGGCCGGCGTCGATCCGTTCTTCGAGCCCGCCACCCGCGGAGATCGGCTCGCGCTGCTGCTGGACCGGATCGACGACCTCCACCTGCGCAGCCACGACATCGGCGGCCGGCCGGCAGTGCTGCTCGCCGACGTGATCGATCGCATCGATCGCCTGAAGGATGCATGCGTCACGGCCGGCGACTACGCGGCCTGGGCCCAGCAGCTGCCCGCCGGCGACGACGCCGAGCGCGCGCAGGCCGCGCGCGAGATCGAGTTCGCGCAACTCTACGTCGACCACGACCGGCTGCTCGGCGCCGCCGGAGCACTCGACGCCGGCGAGCTCGTGCTGCGAGCCGTGTCGCTGCTGCGCGACCGGCCGCACGTCCGCGCGCGGATCGCCGAGCGCTACCGCCACGTCCTCGTCGACGAGTACGCCAACCTCAGTTTCGCGGCGGCTCTGCTCGTCGAGCTGCTCGCCGCCGAGCACGAGCAGGTCACGGTCTGCGTCGACGACGACGGGGCGGCACGCAGGATGCGCGGCGCGGCGACGAAGAACGTGCGTGACTTCGAGCGCGCCCATCCCAGCGCCGAGGCGATCCGGCTGGAGCTGTCGCAGCGTTGCCCGCAGCCCGTGCTCGACGCTGCGCTTGCGGTCGTGGAGCCGATCGCCGACCGGCTGGCCACGCCGCTGCGCGGGGCCACCTCGGGAGATGGGCTGCGGCCGCCCGGGACATCTCCCGACGGCCCGGACCGGCAGCGGCACGAGGCCGTCCGCTTCTGGCGGGCCGCCGACGAGCGCGCCCAGGCGCAGGCGGTCGCGGCCGAGATCGAGCGCCTCGTGCACGGCGGCTGCCCGCCGGAGCGGATCGGCATCGTCGTCCGCTCGCCGCGCGACGAGGGGCGCCAGGTCGCGCTCGCGCTCGAGGAGCGGGCGATCGCGCTGCGGACCGTCGGCGAGGCCGACCTCTTCGCGCAGGCCGAGGTTCGCGACGTGCTCGCCTGGCTGCGCCTGCTCGCCGACCCATCCGACGCCGGCGCGGTCGTGCGGGCGCTCGCGCGCCCGCCGGTCGCGCTGCGCTCAGTCGACATCGCCCGTTGCGTGCAGATCGCGCGGCGGCGCAAGCTCGACATGGTCACGGCGCTGCGCGCCGCGACCGAGTCGCCCCAGCTTCCCCCCGAGGCGCGCGAGCACATCCACACGTTCCTGCGCGTCCACCGCGACGCCGCCGGCTCGCTCGACAGCGCCCGCCCCGACCTATTCGTGCACCGCCTCGTCGACCGCCTCGGGTTGCGCCGCCAGCAGGTCTTCTCGGCGCAGGCCGACGTCGTCGAGCGGCTCGTCGGCCTGGCTCGCCTCGGCGAGCTCGCGAGCTCCTACGCGCGGCGCGCTCCGCAGGCCACCTCGCGCGACTTCGCACGCTACGCGGCCGCGGTCGCCGACGCCGGCCTACGCGAGGAGGACGTCGCCGGCGCGCCACCGCCGGCCGGCGCGGTCCAGCTGCTCGGCCTCGACGCGTCCGCCGGTCGCGAGTTCGACTGGGTCTTCGTGCTCGGCCTGACGTCGGCGCGGATGCCGGGCGCACGTCTGCGAGCGGGCGAGGCGATCCCCGACGCGCTGCTGAAGGAGCGCCTGGCGCCCGACGACCGCAACGTGCACGTCGCGGCGATGCGGCGCCTCATGTACGTCGCGATGACGCGCGCCTCGGGTGGGCTCGTGCTCGCCTATCCGGCGCTGTCGGCGGGCGGCGTGATTCAGCCGCCATCGCAGTTCGCGGAGGAGGCGCGCGCCGCGCTGAGCGCGCAGTGGGAGGTCCTCGGCGAGGAGCTGTTCGGCCCCGAGGAGGCACTGCACGCGACATTTCAGGCGTTGCGCGACGAGTTGCTGGCGGGGCTCCAACGGGTCGCCAAGGGGCTTGGCGAGCTGCGCCTCGACACCGATCTCGACGTGACCCACGCCGTCACGCGCTATCTCGAACTCGTCAAGCTCGCGGCGCTGATCGAGCGGCCCGACGGCCAGTCCGTCGCCGAGGCGCTCGGCCCCGTCAACGAGCGTCTCGGCGCTGCGCTGTCGCCGCTGCAGCGCGAGGTGCTGGCGACGTCCTCGCTCGACGAGCTGCTGCTCGACGCCGAGCGTCACGACCGCGCGCGAGCGGCCGCGCGGGCGGCGCGCAGCGAGCCTTCGCTGGAGGCATTCCTGCCGCGCCGCGGCACCGGCCTGGCACTGTCGGCCTCGGACATCGAGACGTACCGCTCCTGCCCGCTGCGCTACAAGTTCGCGCGCGTCCTGCGCGTCCCGCAGGAGCCGACGCTCAACCAGCGCTTCGGAATCCTCGTGCACCAGGTGCTCGAGCGCTACCACCAGTCGGCCGTCGACTCGCTCGACGAGCTGCTGAACCTGCTCGACTGGGGCTGGCGGCGAGGCGGCTTCGGCGACTCCGACCAGGAGCGCCAGCTGCGCGCGAAGGCCGGCGGCGCGCTGCGGCGCTACTACCAGCGCGTGCTCGACGAGCCCGTCGAGCCGGTCTGGTTCGAGCGCCCGTTCTCGTTCCGGCTCGGCGCGCACACGCTACGCGGACGCGTCGACCGCGTCGACAAGCTGGTCGACGGCGGCTACGAGCTGATCGACTACAAGACCGGGCGACCGCGCTCGGCCGCGGCACTGCGCGAGGACGTCCAGCTCTCGCTGTACGCGGTCGCCGCGCGCGAGGCCTGGCAACTCGAGGCCACGCAGCAGTCCTACCTCTACGTGCTCGACGACGAGAAGGTGCGCGTGCCGAGCGCCGAGATCGACGCCGGCTGGATCGCCGACACGGTCGACGAGGTCGCGGGCGGCATCCTCGCCCAGGACTTCGAGCCGACGCCGTCCTACACCGTGTGCTCGATGTGCGACTACCGGATCGCCTGCCCGGCAGCCGAGCGCTGACGCCCAGGAATCCCGCGTCCGGCGCGCGAGCCGTCAAGCTCTCCGCATGAGCGACATCCTGATCTCCACCATGAACGACCTGCCCGGCTATGAGGTCGTCACCGTCCACGGCGAGGTGTACGGCATCATCGTGCGCGCCCGCAACGTCTTCTCGAACATCGGCGCCGGGCTTCGCACAGTCGTCGGCGGCGAGGCGAAGGGCTACACGAAGCTGCTGTCCGACAGCCGCGACCAGGCCACCGAGCGGCTCCGCGCCGCGGCCGAGGCGAAGGGCGCCAACGCCGTGCTCGCGATGCGCTTTGACTGCAACGAGATCGGCGACGTCATGAGCGAGGTCGCGGCCTACGGCACCGCCGTCACGGTCCGACCGCGTAGCTGAACGAGGCATCGTCGTCGCTGGCGCCGCATGCGGGACCGGGACAGTGCTCCAGCACGGACCGATCCCATGGGTGCCGCCAGCGGCGGCGAGGGCCGTTTCAGATCAGCGGTCGGGGCCCTGCTGGCGCAAGAAGCGCTGAAACTCGCTGGCGATCGCATCGCCAGAGGGCAGGTCGCCCGGGCCGAGCGGCGACGTGTCGCGCTCAGCCGCCTGCTCGAGCCGCTCGACGAACGCCTGCACGTCGGGGTCCGACTGGACCGCCAGACCGACCTGGCGCTCGTACTCCTCGGTCGCCGTCTCGAGCTCGGTCGCGTCGACGGTGACGGCGACGAGGCTCTCGATCTTGCGCACGAGCGCGAGCGCGGCCTTCGGATTCGGGGCCGCCGCCACGTAGTGCGGCACCGCCGCCCACAGGCTCGCGGACGGTAGGCCGGCCTGCGCGCATGCCGTGTGGAAGACGCCGACGATGCCCGTCGGCCCCTCGTAGGTCGTCTCGCGCACGGAGAGCTTCTCGACCATCGACTCGTCGGATGCGAGGCCCGTGATCGCGATCGGCAGCGTGTGCGGCACATCGGCCAGCAGCGCGCCCATCGTGACGACGAGCTGCGTTCCGAGCGCCTCGGCGAGGTCGATCAGGTTCTCGCTGAACGTGCGCCAGCGCATCGACGGCTCGGGGCCCTGCACGAGGATCAGGTCGCGCGGGGCGCGCGGGACGCGTGCGGCGAAGATCTCGATGCCGGGCCAGGTGATCTCGCGCTGGCGGTCGTCCGTGAAGCGGATATGCGGGCGCGTCGACTGGAAGTCGTAGAACTCCTCGGGGTCCAGGCGCGCAAAACGCTCAGCGCCGAGCGACTCGCCGATGAACGTCAGGGCAGCCGAGGCGGCGTCGCCGGCGTCGTTCCAACCGCTGAAGGCAGCGATCATCGCGGGGGCGCGCAGACCGTCCGGACGACTCTCCCAGATCAGTGGCTGCATCCGATTCACGGTACATCATGGGTGTGTGGCCGCTCCCATGACGATCGCCACGCTGCGCGCCGGGCAAGAGGTCGACGGAGTGTTCGCGTGCACACGCAAGGACCGCCTGATGGCGCGCTCGGGGACGCCCTACCTGGCAGTCGAGCTGCGCGACCGGACGGGCGCCGTCCAGGGTCGCGCGTTCCGCGACGCGGACGTACTGGCGGGGCGCTTCGAGCGCGGCGACCTCGTGCGCGTCGCCGGCCGCGTCGAGCGCTTCCGCGACGAGCTGCAGGTCGAGCTGCGATCGATCGGGCGCGTCGGCGCCGACGAGGCGGATCCAGCCGCATTCCTGCCCGTCGCCTACCGCGACCTCGACGAGCTCGACGGCTTCCTCGAGCATCTCGCCCGCGAGGTCCACGACCCGGGTCTGAAGGCGCTGCTCGCCGCGCTGCTCGGCGATGACGCGCTGCGCGCCGACTGGCGCCGCGCGCCGTGCACGCGCAACGGCCACCACGCCTATCTCGGCGGACTGCTCGAGCACACCGTCGCCGTCGGCACGCTCGTACAGGAGACGTGCATCCTGCACTCGCGCCTGGACAGCGACCTACTGATGACCGCAGCGCTCGTCCATGACCTCGGCCGCACGCGAGAGTTCACCTACGGCGCGGAGATCGGGCTGACCGAGGCCGGTCGGCTGCTTGGCCACATCGAGCTCGGTCTCGCACTACTGCGTGAGCGCGCGGCGACGATCAGCGCGCTGAGCGCGGAGCGCCATCTGGCGCTCGCCCACTGCGTGCTGTGTCACCACGGGCCGGAGCCGGCGCCGGGGCGGCGCTTCGCCTCGGCCGAGGCGCTCGCGCTTCATCGGCTCAACGCGCTCGACGCGGCCGTCAAGGGCGCGCTCGAGCACGGCCTGCCTTGATCCACGCGCTCAGGTTAGGTCTTTCTGCCAATTGAAGGAGACCAGTGTGTGCAGCAGGGTGGGCGAATGCCAACAAGACTATTCAGCAGATATGTGGCGCTCGCCGTGTGTGCCATCTTCAGTGCCGGCCTCGTCAGTGCGTACGGGGCGTCAGCAGCCTCGAAACTGGCCGGGCCAAAGCTTGACGATCCGAACAAGACCGCGGGCGCCGTCGGCTCGACGCAGATCAAGTTGACGTGGTCAGCGGTCTCGGGCGCCGACCACTACATCGTGCGGCGCGAGACCAACGTGTACGCGAAGGTGTCCGACGACGGAGACGGCAAGGGCAAGCGGCTGTCCTCCGACACGTCTGACATCGCAGCCGATGTCGCGACGAACAGCTACACCGACGGGGCCTTCCCCGCGAGCAACGCGACCCAGACGACGTACGTCTCCTACAAGGTGCGCGCTGTCGCAACCGGTGGCAAGGAAGGCAACGGCTCCAACCAGATAGAGATCAAGGTCCCGCGGGCGGCGGGCACCGGTCCGCTCACCGCTCCCGGCAAGCCGACGGACTTCACCTCAACGACGAGCCCGGCGAAGATCAGCTTCACCTTCGCTCCGTCTACGGGCGGGGTCGCCCCGGTGACGTATGTCGTGCGTCGCACCGGCGGTGAGGCACCGACCGAGGAGTTCACGACATCGACGCCGAGCTTCACCGATTCGAGTGCCAAGCTCACGGCGAAGCAGACGTTCACGTACAAGGTGAAGGCGATCGACTCCGTCGGAACGATCAGCGCCGTCGGCCCGTCGGCGACCTACAAGATCAAGTAGTGCACACGGATGCGGCTGGTTCGCGCACGATGCGCGAACCAGCCGCATCCCTTGTGCTCTGGCACGAGCATCGCCCGCCATACTAGGGGCCGTGTCCGTCGCCGCCACGCTCGTCGAGGCGCTTGAGCCCGTCCGCTGCACGCCGGGGCGGGCGGCGATCCTGCTCGACATCGACGGAACCCTCGCACCGATCGTCCGCCATGCCGACGACGCCGCCGTCCCGGAGCCGACGCGGGTCCAGCTGATCGCTGTCGCCAAGCGCTATGCCGTCGTCGGGTGCGTCAGCGGGAGGCGCTCGTCGCGGGCGCGCCAGATGGTCTCGCTCGGGTCAATCGCCTACGTCGGCAACCACGGCGCGGAGATCCTGCGGCCGGGCGACTCGGAGGCGCAGGTCGATCCCGAGATCGCGGGCTATGCGCGAGCCGTGCGCGCATTCGCCGACAGCGTGTACACGCCCGACCTACAGCGCCTGCGCGTGCGCAGCGAGGACAAGCAGGCGATCGCCGCGTTTCACTGGCGCGGGGCGCCCGACGAGCAGGCTGCCGAGCACGCCCTGCGGACGATCGCCGAGCAGGCGCAGGCCGCGGGCCTGGCGATCCACTGGGGCCGCAAGGTGCTCGAGGTGCGTCCTCCGCTCGCGATCGACAAAGGCCGCGGGGTGCGGCTTTTACTCGACGGCCGCGACGTGTCGGCCGCGCTCTACGTCGGCGACGACGTGACCGACCTCGATGCCTTCGCAGGCCTGCGCGCACTCGTCGACGAAGGGCGGCTCACGACCGCCGTCTGCGTCGGCGTGCTCTCCGACGAGACGCCGGCGCAGATCGAGGAGCGCGCCGACGTCCTCGTCGACGGCACGCGCGGCGTGCTTGAGCTGCTGACGGCGTTGGCAACGTAGAAGCGACACATGCGGTTCGTCGACTTCCTCCGCGCCGCGGTCCTGCTCTGTGCGGGCGCGGCGACGGTGCTCGCCACGCTGACCGTGCTCTCGGCGAGCTCGGAGAGCGACGACTCCGCGCTCGTCGGCTTCATCGTTGGCTGGTGGGTCGTCGCTGCGATGATCGGCATCTGGCTGGGGCGCCGAGCAGAGACGAACTCGCCGATCGCGCGGCTGCTCGCGGCGGCGAAGTCGACGAACTCGCTGCCCGAGCAGCGACCGAGCAGCCTGCTGCTGAACCGCATGTGGCCACTGGCGCTGTCGACCGTGCTGGCACTCGGCCTCGGCCTGATCGCCCCGCAGATCCCCGCAATCGCCTGCGGGTTCGCGATCATCGGCTCGCTCGCCTGGCGCCGCCAGGAGGCGGCTGTGACGGCGATCGAGGAGCGCGACGGCGTGGCCTTCTACGTCGAGCCGACCTCTCCGCTGAAGCCGATCAAGCTCGTTCGCGCCCCCGGCTTCCGGCGCGACATCGTCGCCGTCAACGGCACCGCTCGCTGACTCCTGTGGCGGGCTGCTCGTGAGCGCCGCCGACGTGGTCCTCGTGTCGCTCGGATCGACCTCCGGCCTGCGTGCCGCCGATCGCGAGCTTGCCGGTGCGCTGCGGCGCGCGGGCGCGCACGTCGAGCTCGTCGCCGCGCAGGTCCCGCGCGAGCTGCGCACGTTCGCGCTGACTGACCTCGCATGGGCACGCGCCGCCCGCCGCGCAGCGGTCGAGGGCATCGCGGCGCATGCTCCGCGCTCGATCGTGTACTCGACGACGACCGCGGCGCTGCTCTGGCCCCGGCCGGGTGCGATCCGCTACGACGCGCCGGCGGCGTCCAACCGGCCTGGGCGCCACGGCGCCTGGCAGCGCCCGCTCGAGCGCCGGCGCCTACGCGAGGCGCCGCTGCTCGCCCCGTGGGATGCCGGCTCGCTGGCCGAGACACCGGCGCCCCATGCCCCGGCGATCGTCATCCCGGTGCCCGTCGAGCCGTCACCGGACACGGGGGCCCAACGGGACGTAGCAGCTCTGACGTACGCCGCGAATCCGCACAAGAAGGGCATCGATCGCGTGCTCGACGCGTGGGCGAGCGCACGCCGCGGGGACGAGGAGCTCGTCATCGCCGGCGCAGACCTGCGGATCGAGGCGCCCGGCGTGCGCGTCGTCGGCGCGCTGGAGCCGGGCGCCTACCGCGCGCTCCTGCGCCGCGCTCGCGTGTTCGTCACGGCGCCGCGGCGCGAGGACTACGGCATCGCGCAGCTCGAGGCGCTCGCCGACGGCTGCCGGCTCGTGACGACGACCGCCCCCGGGCCCTACGCCGCGCTGGAGCTCGCACGCGCGCTCGACCCGCGACTCGTCGTGCCGACCGGCGAGCTTGCGGGCAGCGCGCTCGCCGGCGCGTTGCGCGCCGCGCTCGATGCGCCAATCGACGACTACGCCGAGCGCGCCGCCGCGGCCGTGATGCCGTTCTCCCGCACCGCGATCGACGCGATTGTTCGCAACGAGCTGCTGCCGCGTCTGCTCGCCTGACGCGTCAGGCGAGCGAACGCTTGCGCAGCGCAGCGAACTGCGCCCACGGCCGTGTGTTGGCGACCTGCTCGGCCGTCACCCATGCGCGTCGGGCGGTCGCGACGCCCCAGCGGACATGATGCAGTCGGTCGGCGCCATGCGCGTCGGAGTCGATCAGCAGCCGCACGCCGTGCTGCGCCGCGGCACGCGCATGGACGTCGTCCAGGTCGCGGCGATCGGGCGCGGAGTTGATCTCGAGCATCGTGCCGCTGCGCGCGGCAGCCTCGATCACAGCATCGATGTCGAGCGCGTAGGGCTGGCGCGACGAGATCTTGCGACCGGTCGGATGACCGATCGCGTCGATCGAGGGATGCTCGATCGCGGCCACCATCCGCCTCGTCATCTCCGGGGCGGTCATGCCGAACGAGGTGTGCACGGATCCGATGACCCAGTCCAGGCGCGCGAGCAGGTCGTCGTCGTAGTCCGGCGAGCCGTTGGGAAGGATGTTCGTCTCGGTGCCGGCGAGCACGGTGATCCCGTCGATCCGCTCGTTGACGGCCGCGATGCGCTCGATCTGGCGCTCGAGGTCGTCGGGGGTGAGGTGGTTGCCGAAGCCGTGCGTCGCGGAGTGGTCAGTGATCGCGATGTACTCGTAGCCGCGCGCGAGCGCGGCGCGCGCCATCTCCTCGATCGTGTTGCGGCCGTCCGAGGCGACGGTATGCATGTGCAGGTCGCCGCGCAGATCCTCGACGGTTACCAGGCGCGGCGCGACGAAGCCTGGCGCCAGCTCGCCGCGGTTCTCGCGCAGCTCCGGTTCGGGAAACGTGAGGCCGAGGCGCTCGTAGACCTCCTCCTCGGTC
>DATBAE010000004.1:0-131751 GCA_036271655.1 Solirubrobacteraceae bacterium | reverse complement strand
TGCATGTGCAGGTCGCCGCGCAGATCCTCGACGGTTACCAGGCGCGGCGCGACGAAGCCTGGCGCCAGCTCGCCGCGGTTCTCGCGCAGCTCCGGTTCGGGAAACGTGAGGCCGAGGCGCTCGTAGACCTCCTCCTCGGTCGCGCAGTGCAGCGTCTCGCCGGTCTCGTCGTCGAGGATCCCGTACTCGCTGACGTGCAGCCCGCGGCGGACCGCGGCCTCGCGCAGCGCCACGTTGTGCGCCTGCGAGCCGGTGAAGTGCTGCAGCAGGTTGCCGAAGTTCTCCGGCGGGACGACGCGCAGATCGACGGGCAGGCCGGTGTGCGTGCGCCCGCGCGCGGCGTTGTCGTTGGGCGCCGACGCCGACTCGACGAGCTCGAGCTCGCCCAGGGCACGAGCGAGGGCGCCCGGGTCGGTCGCCGTCGCGATGATGTCGAGATCCTTCACCGAGTCCGTCTGGCGGCGCGCCGACCCGGCCAGCTCGACGCGGATCGCCGCCGGGTGCTCGCGCAGCGCGGCGACGATCTGCTCGCCGACGGTCAGCGCGCGATGCAGCAGCACCCGCTGCGGCGGACGGTCGCCGATGCCCGCCGCGATCGACGACAGCACCGACTCCTCGAACTTTGCGCCGAAGCCCTTGATCCCGCGCAGCTGCTGACCTTCTGCGGCAGTGCGCAGCGCTACGAGCGAGTCGATCCCGAGCTCGTCGAAGAGCCGCCGCGCACGCTTCGGGCCGAGGCCCGGCAGGCGTGTCATCTCCAGGAGCCCGGCGGGGTACTTCGCGCGCAGCTTCACCGCCGCCGGGATCTCGCCGGTCTGCAGCAGCGCCAGGATCTTCTCCTCGAGCGTCTTGCCGATGCCCGGCAGCGAGGTGACGGTTCCGGCCCGCGTGAGCCCTGCGACGGAGACCGTCGCCTCGCGCGCGGCCTTCGCCGCCGAGCGATAGGCGAGGACCCGGTGGACGATCGCGCCGTCGAGCTCGTAGAGGTCGGCGAGCTCGTCGAATGCTGCCGCGATCTGAAGGTTGGAGGGGTCCGACGGCATGGGGCTCAGTGCCCACTAGGGTAGTCGCGCTCATGCCCCCCGCAGCCTGGCTCATCCTGCCCACGTTCGACGAGGCCGAGAACGTCGCCGCGATCGTGCGCGCGGCGCGCAAGGTGCTCGAGGCCGCCGTCCCCGGCGACCACCGGATCCTCGTCGTCGACGACGGCTCGCCCGACGGCACGGGGCAGATCGCCGACGGGCTCGCCGCTGAGCACGACGACGTCGAGGTCCTGCATCGCCCGGTGCGCGAGGGGCTCGGGCCCGCCTACCTTGCGGGCTTCGCCCGCGCGCTCGATCAGGGCGCGCAGTTCGTGCTGGAGATGGACGCAGACTTCTCGCATGACCCGGCCGATCTCGCGCGCCTGCTCGCGGCCGCGCAGGACGCCGATCTCGTGCTGGGCTCGCGCTACGTCGCGGGCGGTGGCGTGACCCAGTGGGGACGCGTGCGCCGGACGGTGAGCCGCGGCGGCTCGTGGTACGCCAGCAAGGTCCTCGGGCTCGACGTCCGGGACCTCACGGGCGGCTTCAAGTGCTTCCGCCGCGAGGTCCTCGAGGCGATCGACCTGCCGACGGTCCGCTCGCGCGGCTACGCATTCCAGGTCGAGCTGACGCATCGCGCGGTACGCCAGGGCTTCCGGGTCGTGGAGCTGCCAATCGTCTTTCGCGACCGCGAGCTCGGGCGATCGAAGATGTCGTGGCGAATCGCCGGGGAGGCCGCGCTGCTCGTCCCGCAGCTGCGCTTCGCTCGCACATCCGGCCAGCGTCGCGCCGGCTGAGCGGACGAAGCGGCGCACCCGCCGATGCGCCATCAGTGCAGACATCGGACCTCGTCCTCGTTCGCGGCATCGCCGCGACGCGCGCCACGCTCGGCGCGTGGAACGAGCGGCCCGGTCCGATCGTCGCACGCTGGGTTGCGGCGTCGCTGGCGATCTCGCTGCTGCTGCTGGGCGCCGTCTGGGTCATAGCCGGCGTCTCGACGCCCGATCCGAGCGCATCGTTTCTCAGCACAGGCGACCAGGCGAGCATCGGCGAGGTCGTCCACATCCTGCAACGCAACGCGCTCGTCCTCGCGCTGCACGCGATGGCCTGCGTGGCAGGCTTCATCGCCTGCAGCTCGCTGCCGCTGCAGGCCGAGAGCCGCACCGGCGCCTGGCGTCGGGTGCACGACACGGCCGGCCCGCTGGCGATCGCGTTCGTCGCCGTCGCAACGACGTTCTCGCTCGTGACGCAGGCCCTCGTGCTGGGCAGCGGGGCGTCGTCGCTCGCCGCTCAGCTCGACATCAGCCCAGGCCTGCTGCTGCTCGGCCTGCTACCGCACGCGCTGCCCGAGCTCGTCGCGCTCTTCCTCCCGCTCGCGGCGTGGCTGCTCGCCAGCCGTCACAAGGATTGGCACGAGCTGCTCGCCGCGACACTCGTGACGGTCATGATCTCGGCACCGGTGCTCGTCGCCGCCGCGTTCGTGGAGGTCTACGTCAGCCCCGGGCTCCTGCGCTGGCTTGCCGGATAGCGCGGCAAGGTTTGTCGCTTTACTTTGTATAGTGGAGGGACATCCTTCTCGCCACCCGGCCATCGCCCCGCGCTGGTCCCTGGCGACGTCACTCGGGAGATCACATCCACATGGCTGGCACGATCATCGAAGTCACCGACGACAACTTCCAGGCTGAGGTCATCGAGAGCGAGACCCCGATCCTCGTCGACTTCTGGGCGCCATGGTGCGCCCCCTGTCGCGCGATCGCCCCGCTGCTCGAGGAGATCGCCGAAGGCCGCGACGATGTTCGCATCGTCAAGCTCAACGTCGACGAGAACCAGGAGACAGCCGCGACCTACGGGATCCTCTCGATCCCCTCGCTGATCCTCTTCAACAACGGCGCCGAGACGAAGCGGCTGCGCCCGACGCGCAACAAGAGCCAGCTCGAGCAGCAGCTGGAGATGGAGCCCGCCGCCTAGCGAGCTCCAGCCGGTGTCGGCGCAGCGACGCCGAGACCGGCCGCGACGTCGGCGCCGAGATCGGCGTCGACGTTCGTCCAGTACTGCACGACACGGATCTTCATGTCCGGCTGGACGTCGGCGTCGCCGGCGTGGCCGACGATGTTCGCCGCGAGGTTGTCGCGGTCGCTCTGCGACATGACGTCGCGCACGAGCGTGCCGGGCTGGCCGAAGTCATCGTCCTCGCTGTGCAGCGTGTAGGCGGCGCGCACCATGTCGCCGTCGCTGCGCCAGGTGGCGTCGTCGCCGTAGCGTGCCTCGTCGGTGGCCGGGCCGCGGAATGAGTTTGGCGCGTAGACCGGGTCGCCCGGGTTCTCGAAGCGCATCGCGCCGTCCTTGTTGTAGCTGTGCACCGGACACTGCGGGCGATTGACCGGCAGCTGCAGGTAGTTCGGGCCGATCCGGTAGCGGTGCGTGTCCGGGTAGCTGAACAGCCGGCCGAGCAGCATCTTGTCCGGTGACGGGCCGATGCCCGGGACCATGTTCGCCGGCTCGAAGGCGGCCTGCTCGATCTCGGCGAAGTAGTTCGCCGGGTTGCGGTCGAGCACCATCCGGCCGACCTCGATCTCGGGATAGTCGCCGTGCGGCCAGACCTTCGTGAGGTCAAAGGGGTTGAAGCGGTAGCTCGCCGCGTCTTCGAAGGGCATGATCTGGACCATCAGCGTCCATGACGGCGCGTCGCCGCCGTCGATCGCGTCCCACAGGTCGGCGCGGTGGAAGTCGCGGTCCTCGCCGGCCATGTCGGTCGCCTCGGCGTCGGTGAAGTTCTCGACGCCCTGGTCGGTCTTGAAGTGGTACTTGATCCAGAACCGCTCGCCACCGGCGTTGACCCACATGAACGTGTGGCTGCCGTAGCCGTTCATGTTGCGATAGGTCTTCGGCGTCCCGCGGTCGCTCATGAGGATCGTGACCTGGTGAGCGGACTCGGGCTTCAGCGTCCAGAAGTCCCACTGCATGTTGTTGTCGCGCCGGTCGGTGTCGGCGCGGCGCTTCTGGGAATGGATGAAGTCCTGGAAGTTCGACGGGTCGCGGACGAAGAACACCGGCGTGTTGTTGCCGACGAGGTCGTAGTTGCCCTCTTGCGTATAGAACTTCAGCGCGAAGCCACGCGGGTCGCGCAGCGTGTCGGGCGAGCCGAGCTCACCGGCGACGGTCGAGAAGCGCGCGAGCATCGGGGTGCGCTTGCCGACGACGTTGAAGACGTCGGCCTTCGTGAACTGCGAGACGTCCTGCGTGACCTCGAAGAAGCCGTGCGCCCCGGAGCCCTTGGCGTGGACGACGCGCTCGGGCACGCGCTCGCGATTGAACTGCGCCATCTTCTGGATGACGTAGTGGTCCTGCAGCAGGATCGGGCCGTCGGGTCCGACGGTCAGGGAGTGCGAGTCGCTGGGCGCGGGAATGCCCGCGTCGGTCGTCGTCGGCGGTGGCGTGTGGTCGCTCATGCAACGAGGGGTACCCAGCCGTCCGCCCGCGAATCAGGCGTTTCGGGAGTCGCGTGGCGCGTAGTCCCCCGTATCCGGGTACAATCTGCCAGCACGCCCGGATCAGCCGGCGCGGACGACCGCGATGCGCAGCTCGCGGCCCTCGATGCTCGCGGCAGCACCGGCGCCGTTCGCGCCGTACTGCACCGTGACGGCGAGCACCTCGCCGCTGAGGTACTCCTCGTGCGCCCGCGCTGCCGCGAGCAGCGTCTCGTCGCCGCCAAGCGTGAGCGCGATCCGGTCGGCGATCTCCAGGCCGGCCTCGCGGCGGGCGAGCTGGACGGCGTGCACGATCTCGCGCGCAAGGCCCTCGCGACGTAGGTCGTCGCTGATCGAGAGCTCGAGCGCGACCGCATGCGAGCCCTCGCGCTCGAGCTGGTAGTCCTGCAACGGCGCCAGCGCGAGCAGCAGGTCGTCGGGACCGAGCGTGTGGTCGTGGCCGTCGATGAAGACGCCGACCGAGCGGCACTCGCGCAGCGCGACGGCGACGTGGTCGGCGTCGAGTGCGGCGACGGCCTCGGCGACTCGCGGCATCGCCTTGCCGAAGCGCGGTCCGAGCGTGCGGTAGTTGCACTTGACCGTGTAGGAGCCGAGCTCGTCGGCCTGCGAGACGAAGCGCAGCTGCTTGACGTTGAGCTCCTCGCGCACGACCTCGCCAAGGCGCTCGATCGCAGCCCGTTCGCGGCCGTCGGCGACGACGACGGCCTCGTGTAGTGGCTGGCGGACCTTGATCTTCGCGGCGCCGCGCGCGGCGAGCCCGAGCCGCACCGTCTCGCGCGCGATCGCCATCGCCTGCTCGAGCGCCTCGTCGCGCGGCTGCGGCGCAGGCCAGTCGGTCAGGTGCACGCTCGGCTCGGACCCGTCGAGGTTGTCGTAGATCTCGTCGGCGACGAACGGGGTGTACGGCGCGAGCAGCTGCGAGACCGTGACGAGGCAGTGGCGCAGCGTCTCGATCGCGACCGCGTCGCCGTCCCAGAAGCGCGGCCGTGAGCGGCGCACGTACCAGTTGGAGAGATCGTCGACGAAGTCGGCGATCGCGCGGCCGCCGGTCGTCGCGTCGTAGTTCTCCAGACGATCGGTGACGATCTCCACAGTCGCGGCCAGGCGCGAGCGGATCCAGCGATCGAGGTCGGTCTCCTCGCAGCCTCCGCCATCAGGTTTCACCGCCACCTCGTACATCGTCGCGACGCGGTACGTGTTCCACAGCTGGCGCAGGAACAGCCGCACGCCCTCGCCGATCGCCTCCGGCGAGAAGAGGTATCCGTCCCAGGGCTGCTTGGAGGTGAAGAAGTACCAGCGCAGGGCGTCGGCGCCGAACTGGTCGATGATCTCCCACGGCGCGACGACGTTGCCCTTGGACTTCGACATCTTCTGGCCGTCAGCGTCGAGGATCAGGCCGAGGCAGACGACGTTGCGATACGGCACCTCGGGCCCGCGCAGCAGCGTCGAGACGCCGAGCAGCGAGTAGAACCAGCCGCGCGTCTGGTCGAGCGCCTCGCAGATGAAGTCGGCGGGGTAGAGCGCGTCGACGGCGGGCCGTCGCGCAGCCTCCGGATCGGCTTGGCCCACGCCCTCAAACGGCTCATGGCTCTGGGCGAACGGCATCGCGCCGGAGTCAAACCAGACGTCGATCACCTCGGGGACGCGCGTCGCGGTCTCGCCGCACTCGTCGCAGGCGAACGTCACGGCGTCGCAGTAGGGGCGATGCGGGTCCTCCAGACGGACGCCCGAGCGCTGCTCGAGCTCGTCGAACGAGCCGACGACCGTGACGTGACCCTGCTCGCAGCGCCAGACCGGCAGCGGCGTGCCCCAGTAGCGCTCGCGCGACAGCGCCCAGTCGACGTTGTTCTCCAGCCAGCGCCCGAAGCGGCCCTGCTTGATGTGCTCGGGATGCCAGCCGATCTGCTCGTTGGCTGCCAGCAGCTCGTCGCGGATCTGCGTCGTCCTCAGGTACCACGACGGCTTCGCGTAGTAGAGCAGCGGCGTCGAGCAGCGCCAGCAATGCGGATAGGAGTGCTCGTAGGGCTCGGCGCGCAGCAGCCGTCCACGGCCACGCAGATCCTCGATCAGGTCGGCGTCGGCGTCCTTCACGAAGCGTCCGGCATACGCGCCGATGCGCTCGTCGTACGTGCCGTCGCCGCGCACCGGGTTGACGACCGTCAGCCCGTATTGCGCGCCGAGCCGGAAGTCGTCCTCGCCGAAGGCGATCGCGGTGTGGACGATGCCGGTGCCGTCGTCGGCGGTGACGAAGTCGCCGAGCAGGACGGTGTGACCGCGCTCGCCGTAGGCATCGGAGCCGATGTAGGAGAAAGGGGGGTCGTAGCGCACGCCGTCCATCGCCGCGCCCGGGAAGCGCTCGAGGATCTGCACGCCGTCGCGGTCGCCGAGGACCTTCTCGATCAGCGCCTCGGCGAGCACGACGGGCGCGTCGAGCCGGCCGGTCTTCGCACGCACGTAGACAAGCTCCGGGTCGACGGCCACCGCGGCGTTGGAGACGAGCGTCCAGGGCGTCGTCGTCCAGATCAGCAGCTCGTCGCCGGCCTGCAGGGGGCCGCCGTCCTTCGCCACCCGGAAGCGCACATAGACCGACGGGTCGACGACGTCCTGGTAGCCGAGCGCGACCTCGTGGCTGGAGAGCGCCGTGCCGCAGCGGGGGCAGTACGGCACGACCTTGTGGCCCTCGTAGAGCATGCCCTTGTCGGCGATCTGCTTCAGCGACCACCAGACCGACTCGACGTACGTCGAGTCCAGCGTGCGATACGCGTTGTCGAGATCGACCCAGAAGCCGATCCGCTCCGTGAGCGCGTTCCACTCCTCGAGGAACGTGAACACCGACTCGCGGCACTTCGCGTTGAACTCGGCGATGCCGAACTGCTCGATCTCCTCCTTGCGCGTGATCCCGAGCTGCTTCTCGACGGCGATCTCGACCGGCAGGCCGTGACAGTCCCAGCCGCCGCGGCGCTCGACGTAGCGCCCGCGCATCGTGCGGTAGCGCGGAAAGATGTCCTTGAACGCGCGGCTCAGCACGTGATGCACCCCCGGCGGTCCGTTCGCCGTCGGCGGACCCTCCCAGAAGACCCACGGCTCAGCCCCCTCGCGCCGCCGTACGGACTCCGCGAAGACGTCGCGCTCACGCCAGCGCTCGAGGACCTGCTCCTCGAGCTTCGGGAACGACACCTGCGCGTCGACGGACCGCTTCGCCATGGCCGTGCAGTGTAGGTCGGGCGCTCAGGCGGCGAGCTTGCGGCAGATCGAGGCAAGTGAGCGCTTCTCGGCCTCGTCGAGCACCGCGAACGCGCGGGCGACGCGCTCGCTGTGCTCGGGGAACAGACGGTCGACGATCTCGGTGCCGGCGGGCGTGATCGCCACGCTCGCTGCTCGGCGGTCGGTCACGAGGCGGCGGCGATCGACGAGGCCGCGCGTCTCGAGCGTCGTGACGACCTCGGTCGCGTTGGCCTTTGAGGTTCGCAGCCGAGCGCGGAGGACGCGCAGCTCGAGCTCGCCGCCAGCGGTCGTGAGGATCACGAGCACGGAGAACCCCGTCGCCGACAGGCCTTCGCGCTCGAGGTCGGCGCTCAGCCTGCGGCGAACCGACGCTTCCGCGCGCAGGAGCGAATCGAGGGCACGATGCGCGAGCGGATCGCCGGGGACGAGGGTCATCCTGACGTCGGACCGTAGCGGCGGTGGCGGACGCCGCCGACGCCGCGGACTCTACGATCCGCGGGTGGGCTTTCTCGTCAACGTGCGCGCCGTCCGGACCGCGCTGCCCGCGGCCGCATGCCTGCTCGCGCTCGCCGGCTGCTCGAACGGGCCCGACCCCGTGCCCGCCGCCTGCAGCGACAGCTCGGCGACGCTGCAGGCGGCCCTGCGGCGCGCCCCCGGCGCGGTCAGGCTGGCGGACGGCACGCCGCTGTCGCGCTGCATCAGCCGGGCGCGCAGCGACAGCGACCTGCAGTCGCTCGGCCTGTCGCTCACCCGCGTCGCCGACACACTCCGCGCGCAGGCCGCGACCGACCCGTCCGCGGCACTTCGGCTGGGCTACTTCGCCGGTGCGGTGCATGCGGGCGCCGCGGCGTCTGCGAGCGGGATCGCGACGCAGCTCGCACGTCACCTCGAGCACGTCGCGATGCTCGATCCGGGCGCACCGCCGGCCGCTGGTGCAGCCCTGCGACGCGGACTGCGCGCGGGCGAGCGCAGCGGATGAAGCTGCGCCTGTACCACCATCGCGACGGCGCGCGGATCGCCTATCGAGAGGCCGGCGTCGGCCCGAGCCTCTGCCTCATCCACAGCGCGGCGCTTTCGCATCGCGAGTTCGCGCCGATCGTCGAGCACCTCACCGACCGCTTCCGGCTCGTGCTGCCCGACCTGCCGCTGCACGGCGACTCCGAGGACCGCCCGCGCCATCCCTACACGCAGGACTGGCTCGCCGAGGTGATGGCGGCCTTCTGCCGCGAGACGTGCGGGCCGCATCCGCTCGTCGGCGGGCACGGTGCCGGTGCCGAGATCCTGCTGCGCGCGTCCGTCACCGGCCAGCTGTCGCCGGCGCGCATCGTCCTCATGCCCAATCGCCTGCACCGCCCCCCGACGCGCTCACGGCTGCCCGTGCCGCTGCGGACGATCGCCCCGGCAGCGGCGCTGCCGGGACTCGATCGCGCCGCCGCGCACGCCGTCCGGCTGGCCTACCGGCCCGAGCACGGCATGAAGCTCACCGCGCGTGGCAACCCCGCGGCACGCGATCTGCTGCGCCACGCGACGGCCGACATCGGAGGCAACGCGAACCTCGCCCGCTCGTGGTCGCGCTGGGTCCGGCGCTGGCCGGCCGGCGCGCAGACCGACCTGCTCGAGGCCTACCCGCGGCTGCAGGCCCCGGTCCTGCTGCTGTGGGCCGACCGCGACCGCTACCACCCGCTGATCGGCGCCGAGGAGGCGCTCGACCTCCTGCCCGACGGCCAGCTGCGCGTGCTGCCCGGAACGGGGTTCCTGATCGCCTACGACGACCCGGTCGGCGTCGCCCGCGAGCTGGCTGCCTTCTGCAAGTAGGGCACGCGAATGCTTGGCGGGTCGGCGCCCGGCACTCGGCACTCGGCGCGAGCGCGCTACTCCGTCGAGCGGGTCCGTCGGGACGGTCTACGGACCGCCGATGCGCTCCGGCGGCCAGTACGTGGCGACGGCGCGGCCGATGATCTGGCTGCGCGGAACCGGACCCCAGTAGCGACTGTCGTCGGAGTTGCCGCGGTTGTCGCCCATCAGGAAGTAGTCGTTCGGCGGGACGACGATCGCCTGCAGGTTGCACTCGGCGCCGCCGCCGCAGGGCGCGGCGAACGGCTCGTGCGCGCGGTGCCCGTTGCGGATCACGTGCCCGTCCTGCACGGAGATGACGTCGCCCGGGAGGCCGACGACGCGCTTGACGAACGCCTTCGATCCAACGCCCGGCGTGGCGCGCGAGCACGAGCGAGCGATGGCCGCGCCGTTGTCGTACGACGGGCCCTCGCCGCTGATGCCGCACTGGCGATCGTCGAGGTCGGCGCCGGCGGGCGGCATGAAGACCGTGATGTCGCCGAGCTTCGGGTCGCTGCCGAGCCGGTGCGAGAAGCGGTCGACGAGCAGGCGCTGGCCGACGGTCAGCGTCGGCAGCATCGACGCCGACGGGATCACGTACGGCTTGATCGCGTACGCCTGGATCGCCATCGCGAAGAACAGCGCCGTCGCCGCGATCAGGACGAGCTCGACGATCGAGCGCAGGCGGCGGCTGACCGGCACGCCCCCGACGCTAGCGCCACCAGATGAGAGCCGCTTAAGCGTCTGCGTTCACGCGGCCGAGCCGCGCGCCATCATGCGCAGGTCCATCGCCTTGTCGTACGTCGCCTCGTCGACCCCCTGCTCGAGCGCGACCTCGCGGAGCATGCGCCCGGAGGCGGCGGCCTCCTTGACGATCGCGCCGGCGCGGTCGTAGCCGATGTACGGGTTCAGGGCCGTCGCCGCGGCAAGCGTCGACTCCGCCGAGCGGCGGCAGCCATCCAGGTTGGCCTCGATGCCGGCGACGCAACGGTTGGCGAGCAGGGTGCTCGAGGTCGACAGCAGGTGGATCGAGGTGAGCAGGTTGCGGGCCATCAGCGGGATGCGCACGTTGAGCTCGAAGTTGCCCTGCAGGCCGCCGACGGTGATCGCCATGTCGTTGCCGATCACCTGCGCGCCGACCTGCATGACGACCTCAGGGATGACCGGGTTGACCTTGCCCGGCATGATCGACGAGCCCTTCTGCAGTTCCGGCAGGAAGATCTCGCCGATGCCGGAGCGCGGCCCCGAGCCCATCATCGCGAGGTCCTGCGCGATCTTCGTCAGCGACACCGCGACGACCTTCAGCGCACCGGAGAGCTCGACGAGCGCGTCGCGGTTGGCCTGCGCCTCGAACGGATCCTCGGGCGGTGCGATCGGCAGCCCGCTGGAGGCCGACAGGCGTGCGCGGATGCGCTCGGCGAACTCGGGGTGCGTGTTCAGGCCGTTGCCGACTGCGGTGCCGCCGAGCGGGATCTGCGCCACCTGCGGCAGCGTGTTGCGCACCCGCCGCGCGCCGAGGCGCACCTGCGCCGCGTAGCCGGCGAACTCCTGGCCGAGCGTCACCGGGACGGCGTCCATGAGGTGGGTGCGACCGGACTTCACGACGTCCTCGAACTCCGCGGACTTCGCGGTGAACGCGGCCTCGAGATGCTCGAGCGCCGGCAGCAGCGTGTTCGTCGCGTCGTCGAGCGCGGCGAGATGGACGGCGCTCGGGAAGACGTCGTTGGACGACTGCCCCATGTTCACGTCGTCGTTGGGGTGGGCGCCCTCGCCGGCGAGGGCGGCGATGACCTCGTTGGCGTTCATGTTCGTCGACGTTCCCGAGCCGGTCTGGAAGACGTCGATCGGGAACTGGTCGTCGTGCTTGCCCGCGGCGATCTCGTCGGCGCCCTGCGCGATGCGCTCGGCGAGCTCGCCGTCGAGCTTGCCGAGGTCGGCGTTGACACGCGCCGCCGCGCCCTTGATCGCAGCCAGCCAGCGCACGACGCTGACCGGGACGCGCTCGCCGGAGACGGGAAAGTTCTCGACGGCCTTGGCCGTCTCGGCACCCCACAGCTCGTGCTCGGTGACCGTCATCGTGTGTCCTCCGCGTCGCTCATCGTGCAGTCGAGGGTATAGGGCGTGGCCTGGCGCATCGTCCTAGCCGCCGTCCGCGGCCGCCTCCTCGGCAAACCGCTGCTGGACGACCTTAACCGCCGGCTTGGCGTCGTCGTGCTCGTCGAAGAGCCCCTTCTGGTTGAGACCGCGAACGAGCTGGATGTCCGGCACCTGGCTCTTGATCGACCCCCCGTAGAACGTCGGCGCGACCGCGAAGTCCCGCAGGTTCCAGATCAGCGCGCCGGCGAGGTCGGGGATCGCCTCGTAGGTCCCGAGATGGACGTCGAGCAGATGCGCCTGGAACGCGTAGCCGCCCGGCTCGGTCGTCGGGTTGAGGCCGTTCGCCTCTGCGCCGAACTCCGTCACCGCGATGACCTTGTCCGGGAAGACCGCGCGCAGCCGCTCCAGGCGCGCGCGGATCTTGTCGCGCAGCGCCGACGCCGACGCACGCGTCGCCTCGTACCAGCCGATGTAGTTCGTCCAGCCGATCATGTCGATGTTGCTGTAGATCGTCGACGTCTGCTTCGGCGGATGCGCGCCCCAGATGTCGAGCGCCACCGGGCGGCTCGGGTCGACGCGATGCAGCTCCTTGGCCATGTCGTTGACGTACGTGACCTGCCCGCCGGGATGCCCGGCGCCGGCGACCTCGTTGGCGAGGTTCCACGTGATGACCGACGGGTGAGGCTGATCCTGGCGGTACGTCGTGCGCACCCGGTTCTCGGCGACCTTGAGGCGGTGCGCGCCGGTCGAGGTCCAGTTGCCCGGGGCGTCCGTCGGGCCGACGCCCTGCCAGATCATGATCCCCGCCGCGTCGAGGCGCTCGAGCAGACCCTCGTCAAGCGGATGCTGCGCGCGGGTCGCGTTCGCGCCGAGCGTCTGCAGCTCGGAGACGAGCTTGTCCTGGTCGGCCGGCGTCAGCCCGTCGCCGTGGCCGTAGGCGTCCTCGTGGATCGACGCGCCGCGCAGCTTGATCGGCGATCCGTTGAGCATCAGCTTCGTGCCGTCCGTCGCGATCTCGCGCAGGCCGACGTGCACGCGATACGTCGACTCGCCCGGGATCGAGAGCTCGAGATCCCAGAGGTTCGGCGCCTGCGGGGACCACAACTGCGGATCCTCGATCCGCAACGTCGTCTGCAGCACCTCGGTCCCGTCGTGCGCGATCGGCTTGGGCGGGAAGTCGAAGTCGATCGTGCGATCGCCGTGCGACATCGTGCCGTGCACGCCGAGCGCGCGCGGATCGGTGTTGTTGTGGACGTGGACCTCGAGATCGACGATCGCCGCCCCGTCGATCAGCCGCGTTCGCACCGTCGGATAGGAGAGCTCGCTGGGCCCGATCCGGCGGATGCTGACGCCCCGGTTGATGCCGCCGTAGTTGAACCACAGCCGGTGCCAGCCATCGCGCTTCATCGCCGTCGGGCTGCGCCAGTCGGCGCGCACGACGAGCGTGTGGCGCGTCCCCGCGGTGAGGTACGTGCGCGCCTCGAACGGCAGGTACTCGCCCTTGTGCGTGACGAGCAGCTTGCCGTCCATGTAGACGCGCGCCTTGTGGTTGACCGATTCGAAGCGAATCGCATACGTGCCGGAGGTCGGGACGTCGATGTGGGTGCGATACCAGCCGATCGTGCCGCGGAAGATCGGGATCCCGGCCCGGCCCGTGAACTTCGTCGCATCGGGGACGAACGGGATCCGCACGAGCGAGCCGTCGAAGTTGCCGGTCTGGTAGCCCTTGTCGAGGCCGCTGTCGTCCGGGTCGCGGCGAAAGCGCCACAGGCCGTTGAGCTGCGCACGATCGCCGGGGCCGGCGTAGATCGTCGGCGGGCCGCCGTGGGGCGCCAGCACGACGGGCGTGACGACCGCATCGGACTGCGCCGAGGAGACCATCACGAACACCGTCGCGAGTATGCCGAGGAGCGCGAGCGCCCCTCCGATCATCACTCGCAAGCTCAGCTCGTCACCCGTCCCCGTTCATCGTCCACCTCGAATTGCTCGCCGCTGGCGCGCGATGAGTGCGGGCGCGGTCACCGATGTCGCGCTTGAACGCAGCGACCGGCAGAATGTAGCGGTCCGCGGGGCGCTGCACGCCGCCTTGTGCGTACGGGCCTCGCGCCCTGGGATTCGCGCTCAGCGCAGCCGCAGCCGATCGCCCGGCTGCAGATCGGCCGCCGAGTGCTTCGGGTTGAGCCGCTGCAGGCTGCTGACGGTGTGGCCGAACCGGCGCGCGATCGACCCGTATGTGTCCCCGGCGCGGACGTGATAAGCGCGCGGGCCGAGCGGCTTGGGCTTCGGCTTGGGGGGATGCAGGCGCAGCTTGAGACGCTGCCCGGGCACGATCGAGGAGGGGTCGACATACCGGTTGAACGTCTCGAGCTCGTCGATGGTCAGCCCGGTCTTCTGCGCGATCACCGCATACGTGTCGCCGCGCCGAACCGTCCAATACGGCGGCAGCCCCGGGATCACGCGCGCGTGCACGGGCTCGGCCGCCGATCCGGAGCCGGTCAGCGACAGTGCGACGACGACCACGATCGCGAGAAACAGCGCCGCGAGGCCACCGCCGATCAGGATGACCAGCGTTCTGTGGGGCTCAGTTCGCATCCGGCTCAGTCGGTCGCGAGCGCGATGTACTTCGTGTCGAGGTACTCCTCGATGCCCTCCGGCCCGCCCTCGCGCCCGATCCCGGAGCGCTTGACGCCGCCGAACGGCGCTCCGGCGTTGGAGACGATGCCCTGGTTGAGGCCCACCATCCCGGTCTCGATCTGCTCGGCGACGCGCAGTGCGCGCTTGAGGTCGCTCGTGTAGAGGTACGCGACGAGGCCGAACTGCGTGTCGTTGGCGGCAGCGATCGCGTCGTCCTCCGTGGCGAACGACGCGATCGGCGCAACCGGGCCGAAGACCTCCTCCTTCAGCAGCCGTGCGCCCACCGGCACGTCGGCGAGCACGGTCGGCTTGTAGAAGTGGCCGGGACCGTCGACGCGCTCGCCGCCGCAGAGCACGCGCGCGCCCTTCTCGACGGCGTCGCGCACGAGCTCGTCGACCTTCTCCAGCTGGTCCTCGTCGATCAGCGGGCCGACGTCGACGCCCTCCTCGGTGCCGCGGCCGATCGTCAGCGCCGCCATCCGCGCCGCCATGCCGTCGGCGAAGCGCGCGGCAATCGGCGCCGCGACGTGGAAGCGGTTGGCGGCGGTGCAGGCCTCGCCGATGTTGCGCATCTTGGCGATCATCGCGCCGTCGAGCGCGTCTTCGAGCTCGGCATCCTCGAAGACGACGAACGGCGCGTTGCCGCCGAGCTCCATCGAGACGCGCAGCACCTGCTCGGATGCTTGCTCGATGAGCGTCCGGCCGACCTCCGTCGAGCCGGTGAACGAGAGCTTGCGAGTGCGCGGGTCGCGGATCAGGGGCTCCATGACCGTGCCGCTCGAGTGCGCCGTGACGACGTTCAGCACGCCAGCCGGCAGCCCCGCCTGCTCGAGGATCTGCCCGAGCATGAGCATCGAGAGCGGAGTCAGCTTTGCCGGCTTGACGACCATCGTGCAGCCGGCCGCGATCGCCGGGCCGATCTTGCGCGTCCCCATCGCGAGCGGGAAGTTCCATGGGGTGATGAAGACGCAGGGCCCGACGGGCTGCTTGATCGTCAGCAGGCGGCCGCCGCCGGCCTCGTGCGTCGTGAAGCGGCCGTCGATCCGCACGGCCTCCTCGGCGTACCAGCGCAGGAAGCTCGCGCCGTACGTGATCTCGGCCTTCGACTCGGTGAGCGGCTTGCCCATCTCAAGCGTCATCAGCAGCGCGAGCTCGTCGGCGCGCTCGATGAGCGCCTCGTAGGCACGCCGCAGGATGTCACTGCGCTCGCGAGGAGCGCTGTCGCGCCACTCGCCGTGCCACGCCTCGTCGGCGGCGGCGAGCGCGGCCAGCCCGTCCGCGGGCGTGGCGTCGGCGACATGGGCGATCGTCTCCGCCGTGGCCGGGTCCTCGACCGCGAACGTCTTGGCGCCCTCGCCGTCGCGCCATCGGCCGCCGATCAGCAGCTGCTTCGGAACGGCATCGAGGACCGCCTGCTCTGCCGGCGAGCGCTGCGTCGACGTCGTCATCTGCGGATCACCGTCACCGAGGGTACGCCGCGGGCCGTGCCATGCCGTAGGAATGCGTGAGAAGCGGTCATGTTCGTCGGAGCGGGCACGTACGCTGGATCCGCACGTATGCGAGGTACCCATCTCACGGCCGCGCGTACCAGCGCACGAGCCGCGCCGCGCGCGGGCACGAGGCCGACGCTGCGAACGAGCGTCCTGGCGGCGCTGGCACTGAGCGTCGTCAGCGCGGCCGCAGCGCCGTCCGCCAACGCCGCCGAGCAGCTCGTCATCCATGGCGCCGGCTTCGGCCACGGCGTCGGCATGAGCCAGTACGGGGCGTTCGGATTCGCCAAGGCCGGCGCCAACCACGGGGCGATCCTCGCCCACTACTACACGGGCACCCAGCTGACGGCGAGCGACCCCAGCACGGTCGTACGCGTGCTGCTGAAGACCTCCGGCCGGATCGTCTTCACGAAGGCCACCGGCGTCGTCGGCGGGCGCCGCCTCGATCCCGCCCAGCGTTACGTCGCGACGCGGGCGCTGAACGGCGTGCTCGCGCTGAGCGGCTCCAGCGGGCGTCCGCTCGGGACATACCCGTCACTGCTGGCGATCAGCGGGTCGACCGGCGGCATCCGCGTCTACGGGCGCAGCGGCAACGCGGCGGTCGACGGGCGCTATCGCGGCAACCTCGAGATCCGTGCATCGCCGCTCGGCGGCGTGTCAGCGATCGACGCTGTCGGGCTCGAGGACTACGTCCGCGGCGTGGTCGCCGGCGAGATGCCGGCCAGCTGGCCCGCCGAGGCGCTCGAGGCGCAGGCGATCGCGGCCCGCACATATGCCATCGCGACGACGAAGGCCGGCACCGGCTTCGACCAGTACGCCGATACGCGCTCGCAGGTCTACAACGGCATCTCGGGCGAGACGAAGGCGACCGACGCCGCCGTCGCCGCAACGGCGGGACAGCTCGTGACCTTCGCCGGCAAGCCGATCGTGACGTACTACTTCTCGACCTCGGGCGGCCGCACCGAGAACATCGAGAACTCGTTTCTCGGTGCCACGCCGGAGCCCTACTTGACGGCGGTAGACGATCCCTACGACAGCGCCTCGCCGCGCCATCGCTGGGTGCGGCGGATGAGCCTCGGGACGGCGCAGGCGCGGCTCGGCGCACTCGTCAAGGGAACCCTGCTGCAGATCAAGGTGCTGCAACGCGGCGCGTCGCCGCGCGTCGTGCGCGCGCAGGTCGTCGGCACCGGCGGCACGTCGCCGGTCAGCGGCCCGACGCTGCGCCGCAAGCTCGGGCTCTACGACACGTGGGCGCAGTTCACGGTCATCGACGGCGCCAAGCGGCGCGGCGACGGCGACCCGCCGACACTGCCGCCCGAGCCGGCGACGCCGCAGCCCGCGCCCGCCTCGCCGGCCGTGCCAGGAGCCCCGGCCGCCGCGCCGTCGGGCGGCACGGTTCCCGTCATCCCGCCCGGCTGAGCCCGCCCGGCCGCCCGCGACATGGCGGCAAAGGCTCTGGGCAGCCGCGGCCGGGCGCGCCTACCCTTCGAGCATGGCCGCCCCGCTGCTTGCCGTCGACGCACCGTCGCTGCTGTACCGCGCGTTCTTCGCGCTGCCACAGAGCATCACCGACGATGACGGCGAGCCGGTCAACGCGCTGCTCGGGATGGCGAACCTCGTCCTGTTCGTCGTCGAGCGCTACCGCCCGCGCGCGGTCGTCCTGTGCTGGGGCGCCGAGGCCGCCACGTACCGCACCGAGCTGTTCGGCGCCTATCACGCCGATCGGCCCCCGATGCCACCTGAGCTCGAGCGCCAGTGGTGCGACGCCCCTGCGCTCTTCGCCGAGTTCGGCTGGGCGAGCGTCTCAGTCTCCGATCTCGAGGCCGATGACCTGCTCGGCTCGCTGGCGCTGGCCGAGGCCGAGGCCGGCGGCGAGGCGCTGCTCTTCACCGGGGACCGCGACATGTTCCAGTGCGTCAACGACGCCGTCACGGTGCTGTTCCCGCGCGGCGGCAAGGACGGGCCCGAGGTCGTCGACGCGGCGAGCGTCCGCGAGCGCTACGGAATCGAGCCGGCGCAGGTGCCGGACTTCATCGCGCTGCGCGGCGACCCCTCCGACGGGCTGCCCGGCGCGAAGGGCATCGGCGCGAAGACGGCGCGTGACCTGCTGCGAGCCCACGACACGCTGAACGGCGTGATCGCCGCGGCCTCCAAGCCGGGCGCGATGACCGCGCGTCAGGCGGGCGCGGTGCTCACCGGCGCGGACGCCCTGCGGGACTTCAAGGACATCGCGACGCTGCGGCGGATCGAGCTGACGCGCCCGACGGACGCCGCGCTCGACCGCGAGGGCGCCGCGAAGGCCGCCCACGGACGCGGCATGCATCGCCTGGCTGAGCGACTCGGACAGTAGTCCAGGCCGCGCCGGCGTCCGGCCGCAAGCGGCCATTCCGGCGCCGGCTTGCGCCATGATGTGCCCCAGTGCGCCTCCTCTCCGCCCTCGCGGTGGTCGTCGGGCTCGCGTTCGTGCTGCCGCACGTCGCGCAGGCCGCCGGGCCGCCCGGACCGGTCTCGCTCGACGGCGGCTGGCAGTTCGCACCGGACGCGGCCAACCGCGGCGTCGCGCAGGACTGGCAGAGCGGGCAGCGCGGCAGCGGCTGGCAGCCGGTCACGCTGCCCCACGTCGCCGACGCGCGCACCGACCCCGACCTCTTCAAGGGCTCGATCGGCTGGTACCGGCTGACGTTCACGGGTCCCTCGATCGCCGCCGGCATGCACTGGGCGGTGCGCTTCGAGCAGGTGCGGCGCACCGCGCGCGTCTGGCTCAACGGGCAGGCGATCGGCGTCCATCGCGATCCCTACTCGGCGTTCGAGCTGCCGATGCCCGCGCTACGGATCGGGCAGCCGAACACGCTCGTCGTGCGCGCCAACTATCGCCGTCCGGCGGGTCTGCGCGAGGGCTGGTGGAACTGGGGCGGGATCACGCGCGAGGTCTCGCTCGTCGCGCGCGGCTCCGTCGTCACCGAGGACGCCGGCCTGCTGCCGCGGCGCGTCTGCAAGGGATCGAGCTGCTCGTGGCAGGTCCTCTTCGATGGCTGGCTGGCGAACGGCAGCAACACCGTCCAGCAGCCGGCCGTCTCGGTGCAGCTCACCTCGCCCGACGGCGACACGTCCCAGGGCAGCGCCTCACCGCGCGCGCTGCGGCCCGGTGAGCGCGTTCGCGTGCGCTTCGCGATCCCGATCAGAGGCAAACCGGAGCAATGGGACCCCGACCACCCCAATCTCTATGCGTCGACGATCGCGACGTCGGTCGGCGGGCAGGTGACCCAGGTCGACCACCTCAGCATCGGGTTGCGGACCGTCGATGTCGTCGGCGGCATGATGCGACTCAACGGCCGCGTGCTGGACCTGCGCGGTGCCTCGCTGACCGAGGACATCCCCGGCCACGGGCCCGCCCTGACGGACGCCGACGTCAACACGATCGTGGGCGAGCTGAAGTCGCTCGGGGCGAACGTGACGCGCGCGCACTATCTGCCCGATCCGCGGATCCTCGCCGCGCTCGACAAGGCGGGAATCATGCTGTGGAGCCAGGCGCCGGTCTACCACCGCGACAAGCAGCTCGTCACGCCGGGAGAGCGCTCGCACGAGCTCGACGTCGAGCGCGCGACGATCCTCGCCGCGCGCAACCATCCCGCCGTCATCACGCACTCCGTGGCCAACGAGCTGACGGTGCTGCCCGACACGCATCGCACGACGCAGGTCTGGATGAAGAACGCCGCCGCGCTGTCGCGCGACCTGGACCCGACGCTGCCGGTGGCGATCGACATCCTCTCCTACCCGGGCGTGCCGCAGCAGCGAACGTATGACGCCTTCGACCTGCTCGGCATCAACTCGTACTACGGCTGGTACGCCGGCAAGGCGAACCGCTCGACGGCGAACATCGACGACCTCCAGCCGTACCTGCGCAAGATGCACGCGATGTATCCGCAGAAGGCGCTCGTGATGACGGAGTTCGGTGCCGAGGCGACCGAGCCCGGGCCGGCGGACGTCAAGCAGACCTACGGATTCCAGACCCAGTACCTCAAACGCAACCTCGCGATCGTCGACCGGCTCGGCTTCATGACCGGCGCGATCTACTGGACCGCGCGCGAGTTCGCCGTCAAGCCGCACTGGGACGGGGGCGCGCACCCCCTCGTACGTGACTCGATCCACAACAAGGGCCTGATCTCCTACGACGGCAAGCCCAAGCCCGCGTTCAAGGCGGCCCAGCAGGCGTTCAAAGCGACACCGCTGTACCGCGCCGATCCGGCCGCAGTAGCGCGTGCCGAGCTGACGAATGGGGGACCCGTCGTCCTGCGCACGCTCCTGTTCCTCGCGATGCTCGCGCTCGTCGGCGGGCTGATGGCGCTCGACGCGATCTGCCTGCGCGACATCTGGCGCGCCTGGCGCCCGCCGCCGCCCGAAGGTCAGGTCGTCGAGCTGCCGACGCGTCGCGTCGCGTAGGCGGCGCTACGGCGTGAACTTGACGGTGATGACGTCGCCGTCGCGCATCGCGTAGTCGCGGCCCTCGAGCCGCAGCGTGCCCCGGTCGCGCGCGCCGGCGTAGCCGCCCGCGTCGACGAGCGCGTCCCAGCCGACGACCTCGGCTCGGACGAAGCCCTTCTGGATGTCGGAATGGATCTGGCCGGCGGCGTGCCATGCCGTCAGGCCGCGCTTGAGATGCCAGGACTGCGCTGGCTTGGCCTCGCCGACGGTGAAGAAGACGATCAGCTCGAGCAGCGCGAAGGCCCCGCCGACGATGCGCTGCAGGCTCGACTCGGCGATCCCGAGGTCGGCGCGCATCGCCGCCGCGTCCTCGGCCTCGAGCTCGGCGAGCTCCGCCTCGATGCGGCTCGAGACCGCGACCGCGCCCGCACCCTGCGCCGCGGCGTGCTCCGCGATCGCGGGCGGCACTGCGTCGTCGCCCTCATCGACGTTGGCGACGAAGAGCACCGGCTTGGCCGTCAGCGGCCCGAGATCACGAAGCGCGTGCGGCGCATCGGCGGGCGGCGCGACGCTGCGCGCCGGTCGCCCGGCGTGCAGCGCGTCGATCAGCTCGCGCAGCCAGGCCTCCTCGGCTATCGCGGTGCGGTCTCCGCTGCGGGCAGTCCGCACGACGCGGTCGTGGCGGCGCTCGGCCTGCTCGAGGTCGGCGAAGATCAGCTCCGTCTCGATCGTCTCGATGTCCGCGAGCGGATCGACGCGACCCTCGGGATGGATGATCGAGTCGTCGTTGTGCGCGCGAACGACGTGGATGATCGCGTCGGTCTCACGAATGTTCGCGAGGAAGCGGTTGCCGAGCCCCTCCCCGCTGTGAGCGCCGGCGACGAGGCCGGCGATGTCGTGGAAGTCGATCGTGTCCGGCACGACGTTGGACGCGTGAAGCAGCCCGGCGAGGCGGTCGAGGCGCTCGTCCTGGACGGCGACGACGGCGATGTTCGGCTCGATCGTCGTGAACGGGTAGTTCGCGGCATCGACGCCAGCCTGCGTGAGCGCGTTGAAGAGCGAGGACTTGCCGGCGTTCGGCATGCCGACGATGCCGACCTTCATCGTGCCGCCCTGTCGCTCGCGCTGCCGACGAGCGTGCCCAGCACCGCGCCGGCGGCGATGTCCGACGGGTAGTGCACGCCGAGATAGACCCGTGACAGCGCCATCGCGGTCGCGGCGATGTAGAGCGGCTCGGCCGGCAGCAGCGCCGAGTAGGCGCGGGCCGCGGCGAACGACGACGACGCGTGCGCCGAGGGAAAGCTGAGCGACGTGGCGGTCGAGATCAACGCAGGCAGCTCGTCGAGCTGCGGCCGGCGGCGGCGCACGACCGTCTTCGTCAGCGTGTTCAGTCCATAGGCGACGAGCACCGAGCGCGAGCCGCGCAGCCACTGGGCGCGGCGCGGCTTGTCGAGCGCGGCGCCGGCCGCGCCCAGCGCGAGCCAGACGGCCGCGTGCTCGCCGAGCCGGGAGAAGCGCCTGATCGGCTGCTCGAGGGTCGCGTCGTGCCCGTGCTCGCGCAACACGCGGTAGAGGCGCAAGTCGAGCTTGGCGAGGGACATCACCGCGTGGACCTTAGGGACTCCTCCCTCGCCTCCCGCCCGTGGCGCCTGCGCGCCGCTAGCGTGATCGGCTCTTCGACGACGCAGCCACCAGCCTGGGAGCCTCACCGTGTCCGACTACACGATCAAGAACTTCGACGACCTCGACGACGCGCTAGCCGGGCGCGACGCCGGCGTCGACGTGCGCTTCGCGCGCAAGCACATCGACTCCCGGCAGCTCGGGGTGACGTGGATGCGCTACGCGCCGAACGCGCGGTTTCCCTTCGGGCACACGCATCGCGAGCAGGAGGAGGCCTACGTGGTGATCGCGGGCTCCGGCCGCGTCAGGCTCGGCGATGAGATCCTCCCCGTGCGCCAGTGGGACGTCGTGCGCGTCGCCGCAACGGTCACGCGGCGCTTCGAGGCCGGCGAGGATGGGCTCGAGCTGATCATCGTCGGCGGTGCCTGCCCCGACGGAGGCGACGGCGTCAAGGTCGAGGACGGGTGGCCGGCCGACGAGTAGCCGCGCCCGCGGCCACGTCGCTCAGTTTTCGGCGTCTGCCGCCGCGTCTGCCGCCGGGCCCTTCGGCGCACGCTCGATGAAGCTGATCTTGCCGTTCGTCTCGAGGATCGCGAGATGGACGTCGCGCAGGTCGGAGATCTGCTGCAACCGCGCCTCCGACGCCAGCTCGTCGTTCGTCATCCGCTCACGGCGCATGTTGCGCTCGATGATGCGGCCGCGCTCGAGCAGGACGATCGGCTCGCCCTCGAGCGTGCTGCGCAGGCGCGGGAAGCGGAAGCTCGCATACGACGTCAGGACCGTCAGCGTGGCGAGCACGGACATGACGATCAGCGTGCCCGTCAGCGAGTAGTCGCTCTGCGTGACGCCCTGCTGGATGAGGTCGCCGATGACGACGAGCATGATGAGATCGAACGGCTCCATCGAGCTCAGCTCGCGTCGCCCGACGGCGCGCGTGATGACGAGCACGAGGAGGAAGACGATGATGGCGCGGGCGGCGACGTCCATCGTCAGGGAAGCGTCGTCATCGTGCCGGGAACGCGGGCAAGCGTTCGGTTGCCGTCGAGCAGGGTCAGGCTGCGGTCGCGGTGCCCGACGCCGGTCGGGTTGGCCTCGAACTGCACCCAGATGGTGAGCCGATCGCCGGCGCGCAGCGAGTCGTAGGCCAACTGCAGGCGGCCGGCTCGCGAGGTCTCGCCGGTCGGCGACGGCTCGATCGTGTTGAGCTGCATCTGCTCAGTCCAGCCGGGGCCGAGGATGAGCCGCGGATGCACGATGGCACGGCGCGCGACGATGTCGATCCGGCCCTGGAAGAACAGGCCGCCACGGACACGCTGCGGTGCCGCGACCTTCAGCGTGGCCGCGCTCGACTCGGCGCTCGCGGTCGTGTGCTGCTGGCCGAACGCTCCGGCGAGCGCGGCGATCACGACGGCCGCGAGGAACATGAGGATCATGCGACGGACCCACGGCTCGGCGCCGCGCCCGTGCAGCTCGAAATGCCGGTCGCGGCGCAGTCCCAGCATGGTGTCGCCGCTCGTCATGCGGCGTCCGTACCCGCGCGACCCGCGGCGCACGCCTGCCATCGTCAGCGCAGTGGCGCGTCCCTGCTCGTCAGGAACATGAGCGCGCCACTCAGGCCGCGCCGGGGCCTCGGCTCGGGCGTCTAGGAGGCCGAGCCGAAGCCGACGCGGTGCTCGTCGCGCGCGGTGCGCACATAGACGACCTGGCTGAGGTTCAGCCGGATCGTCCCGTCGTCGACCGTCAAATCGTGCCAGTCGCCGCCCTTGACGCCCTTCAGAAGGCTGTCGAGTGCCGCGTCCTCCATGCGCACGGCGAGCGTCTGGCCCCCGCCGGCGAAGCCGATCGTCACGCGCTGGAGCGCCATCAGTGCTGCCCCGCCGGCTGGACGATCTCCGTCAGCAGCCCGCCCGCCGTCGCCGGATGCAGGAACGCGACGCGCGAGTCGCGGATCCCGACGCGCGGCGTCTCGTCGATCAGGCGCAGGCCGGACTGCTTGAGCGCCGCCAGCGTCGCCTCGATGTCGTCGACCTGGTAGGCGACGTGATGCATGCCGGGTCCCTTCTTGGCGAGGAATCGGCCGACCGGGGTGTCCGCGTCGGTCGCCGCGAGCAATTCGATGTGGTTCTCGCCAACGTCAAGCAGGACCGCCTCGACGCCTTGCTCGGCGACCGTCTCGCGGTGCACGAGACGCATGCCGTAGTCGCGTTCGTAGAGCTCCAGCGACGCATCGAGATCCTCGACCGCGACGCCGATGTGGTCGACTCGGGTGAACATCGCCCCATCCTATTGGCCGGGCTGCTCCTCCGGCGCGACCGCCGCGACGACGCGCAGCCCGACCCCGGGCCGGCGCTCCATGCGCGGCACGCCGGCCATCAACGTGTCGATGTCGCGCCGCTCCAGCACCTCATGCTCGAGCAGACCGTGAGCGAACTCCTCGAGCTTGTCGCGCTGGCTCGTGAGCAGCTCGTGCGCTGCGCGCTGCGCCTCGTATGCGAGCTCCTGCTGCTCCTCGTCGCGCACACGGCGAAACAGCTCGGAGTCGGTGTCGCCGTCGGGGATCGCGCGCTGGGCCGCGCCGGCGGTCCCCATCGCGTAGTCGTAGACCATCGCCCGCGCAACCTCGGAGACCCGCTTGAGGTCGTCCGACGCGCCGGTCGTCACCTCGCCGAAGACGATCTGCTCGGCGACGCGACCGCCGAGCAGGACGGTCATGTGGTCGATCAGCTCCTCGCGCGTCTTGAGATAGCGATCCTCGTCGGGCAGGTTCAGGGTGTATCCAAGCGCGCGCCCGCGGGGCACGATCGAGATCTTGTGGACGCGGTCGACGCCGGGCAGCAGCTCGGCACAGAGCGCGTGGCCGGCCTCGTGGTAGGCGACGACGCGCTTCTCGTGCGCGTTGAGGATCCGCCGCGACTGGACCCCGGCGATGACGCGCTCGAGCGCCTGCTCGAAGTCCTCGCGCGTGAGCTGCGTGCCCGCTCGACGCGCGCAGCGGATCGCGGCCTCGTTGCAGAGGTTCGCGAGATCGGCGCCCGTCAGACCGCTCGTCTGAGCCGCGACGTTGGCGAGGTCGACGTCGGGCCCGAGCGGCTTGTCGCGCGTGTGCACGCCGAGGATCCGCTCGCGGCCGTCGATGTCGGGCGGCGAGACAAAGACCTGGCGATCAAAGCGACCGGGGCGCAGCAGCGCCGGGTCGAGCTTCTCGAGCAGGTTGGAGGCGGCCATCACGACGACGTCGCCAGTCGAGTTGAAGCCGTCCATCTCGACGAGCAGTTGGTTGAGCGTCTGCTCGCGCTCGCCAGAGAAGTCCGAGCCGCGGCGCCCGCCGACGGCGTCGAGCTCGTCGATGAAGATGATCGCCGGCGCGTGCTTGCGCGCCTCGCGGAACAGGCGCCGGATGCGTGCCGCGCCAAGGCCAGCGAACATCTCGACGAAGGAGGCCGCCGATTGGGAGAAGAACTGCGCGCCGGACTCGTGCGCAACGGCCTTGGCGAGCAGCGTCTTGCCGGTGCCCGGCGGTCCGTGCAGCAGGACGCCGGCGGGCACGCGGGCGCCGAGGCCGCGGAAGCGGCGCGGGTCGCGCAGGAACTCGACGACCTCGCGCAGCTCGTCCTTCGCCTCGTCGACGCCGGCGATGTCCTCCCAACTGATCGACGACTTCGTGTCGGGCTTGATCTGGACCGGCTTCGTCCGCGGCATGAGCTTCAGCGTCCGCCACAAAAAGAAGCAGATCAGGAACATGAAGACGATCGTGAAGACGCCCGACCAGTCGGTCCCGAAGTTCTTCAGCTGGTCCCAGAAGGTCTCGTGCATCCACCCTGCTATCGGCAGCGCGGCGCCCGAACTTCAGTCGGCTTCCCGAATGGCGCTTCAGGCGGTGGGCGCGGGCTCGACGCGCAGGATCTCGGCGAGCGCCGCGCGGCCGACCTCGAGCTGGCGCTCGCTCGGCTCGCGGGTGCCGAGCAGCCGCTGCAGCTCGTGTCCAGGCTTGCGCAGGGCGCGCGCCGCGACGCTGTCGGCGTGGCGCTCGGACCACACGAAGACCTCGACGGCGGCGCCGAGCGACGCCAGGCCGACGAGGAGCTGGGCGGCCGGGCCCGGGCGCTCGAGCGTGCGGCGCAGCAACGCGGCGCCCGCGATGTTCAGCGACAGCAGCGGCGCCATCAGGTGCGAACCGCAGCGATCGTGCTCCTTCGCCGCGTCCGCCGCGTCGTCGGCGCCGCTCTCGTACGCGGCGATCGCCTTGTGCTCGACGGCGTGGTATTCGGCGAGCTCGCCGCCGCGCAACGCGACGACGCTCGGCAGCAGCGAGATCGCGATGCCCGCCAGCTCGACGCCCGGCCCGGAGCGCTTGCCGCTGCGCAGGGCGCGGCCGCCGACTGCCGCGCCGAGCATGGTGCCGAGCACCTTGACGTCCTGGAAGGGCAGTCGCGCCTCGGGCAGCGCGCGCTTGACGAGTGGGATGACGATCATCGCCTCGCCGAGCCTGACGACGCCGCGCACGCCGGCGAGCTTGTCGATGCCGCGCAGGCGGGGCTTGCGCCCCGACGCGGTCGCGATCGTCCCGTCGCTGCGCCGCACTGAGGCCGACCAATGCGTCGGGCCGTGCACGAGCAGGCCGTTGCGCAGCGCCATCCCGCCGAGGCGCAGCTTCGCGGGCGCGCTCCCGTGCACGGGCTTCGACGCGTCGGACTTCGTCGGCTCAGGCATCGAGCAGCTCCTTGGTGATGTCGCGGAAGAACTCTGCGGCGAAGCCGAGGTCGCGCACGTCGATGCGCTCGTCGGCCGCGTGAATCAGTGGGGCGGTCTGGTAGAGGCTCGTATGGCGCTGCGGGAAGAAGCCGTAGGCGATGCAGTCCGGGAAGGCGTCGCGAAACGTGCGCGAGTCCGTGAATCCGGGCAGCGCAGTCGGTACGACACAGGCGCCGGGATCGTGCTCCTCGACCCAGCGCGCGATCGCGTCCATCAACGGCGAGCTGACCGGCGAGGCGTTGCCGATCACGCGCTCGGTGAACTCGAGGCGGTAGCCGTCCTCGCCGAGGACCTCGCGGATGCGCGCCAGCGCGCGCTCCTCGCCGAGGCCGGGCGGGACGCGACAGTCGACGCGCAGCTCGGCGCTCGCCGGGATCACGTTGATCTTCTCCGAGCCCCAGATGCGCGTCGGAGCGAGCGTCACGCCAAGCAGCGGCTCGACGAGCAGCGCGAGGCCAGCATCGGTCGCGCGCAGGCGCTCGAAGGCGGCGGCCGGATCGCCGCCGGGCTGCAGGCCCAGACCCTCGAGCAGCGCACGCGGGCCGTCCGTCAAATCGAAGCCCGGCTGGCGGGCTCCCATCCGCTCGAGCAGCGGCGCCATCTTCAGCAGCGCGTTGTCGCCGATCTTCGGGATCGACGCGTGGCCGGCGATGCCATCGGTCGTCAGCTTGAAGCGAAAGACGCCCTTCTCGGCGACGCAGACGCCGTAGTAGCGCTCGCCGTCGTACGGGAAGTGCGCACCCGCGCCCTCGTTGAGCAGGTAGTCGCAGCGCACCTTGTCGGGATGCTCGTCGCAGATCCAGATCGCTCCCAGCTCGCCGCCGACCTCCTCGTCGACGACGGCGACGACGAGCAGGTCGCCGCGCGCGGGACGCCAGCCCGAGCGCGCGAGCGACAGCGCTGCCGCGACCTCGGCCGCCGTCTGGGACTTCATGTCGAGCGCGCCCCGGCCCCAGACGCAGCCGTCGGCGAGATCACCCGACCAGGGGTCGTGCGTCCAGTCCGAGGCGGTCGCAAGCACCGTGTCCACGTGTGAGAGCAGACAGAGGACGGGGCCGTCGGCGCGACCCCGCAGGCGCGCCACGAGGTTCGGGCGCTCGGGCACGGCGCCAAGCAGATCGACCTCGAAGCCGACCGCCCGCAGCTCGGCCGCAAGCCCCTCCTGCACGACGCGCTCGTTGCCGGGCGGGTTGACGGTGTTGCAGCGGATCAGGCGCTGCAGCAGCTCGGTCGTCTCCTGCTGCAGGGTTGCCACGACGGTCATGCTAATGACCCCTCGCGCCCGGCCCCAGCGACCGGGACGGCCCGATCACGACTCCGGCGCAACGAGGCCGGCGCCCACCTCGCAGGAGCGCCAGCGCTGGCCGCTCAGCTGGTGGCAAGCCGCGCGCAGCTTCGCGGGCTGCTGCACGATCGCCGCCATCACCGAGCCGACGCCGGCGTAGCAATGGTCCTGATAGCGCGCCGGGACGCCAGCGCAGAAGCGCGCCCCGCGGGCGCCGCCGGCATCGGAGTTGACGATCTCCCGCGAGACGCCGTAGATGCAGTCGCCCTCGTGAGCGCCGGCGAGCCGGCAGCTCGCGAGGGCCTTGGCGGCGCTCTTGCCGGCGATGCCGGAGGCGTCGCGTCCGAAGGACTCGAAGCACGTCTGCACCCACGCCGGCTCGCTGCGCAGGCAGCCGGCCGCGGTCTTCCTCTGGTCGTAGTTCGTGACGCGCAGCAGGTTCGCGGTCACGAGGCCATAGCACTGGGCCTTGTAGCGCGTGGCCACCCAGTCGCACGGATAGATCGGATCGCTCGCCTTGAGGTATGTCGACGTCACGCCGTACGACGAGTTGAAGTTCTCCATGAAGACGCCCCCGCTGCAGGAGACCTGGTCGAAGTTGTCCTGCAGGCCGTCGCACGTCTTCAGCGACAGCGGCATGTCGTAGCCCGTGTAGATCATCAGCCCGTGCCCAAGCCCATGCATGCATTGGTAGAGCAGGAACTCCTGGGCCGTGATCTGCGAGTCGGTGCAGAGCTGGCGCGCGACGATCCCGAGCTTGTTCGTCGGCTGCCCGAGGAACGCCCGCTCGATGATCCCATGGTAGTAGCCGGACGCGCAGACGGGCGTGCCGGCGATGAACGCTGGGGCGACCTTGTCGTGGTAGAGCGTCAGCGCCGCCGAGCCCATCCGGTGGGCGATGCGATGGCAGTCGGCAGCGACGGCGGCGTTCGATGTCGACATCGCCTGCAGCAGCGCGAGCGACTTCTTCGGCCCCTCGTTGAACGTCAGGTTGCCGAACGACTGCTCGAGGCATTCGTTGTTGGCGGTACGACAGTCGTGCAGCCGCGTGCCGTCGGGCTTGAAGGGCGCCGCCACCGCGCGGCCCGATGCCTTCCCGGCTCCGACGAAGGCGGCGACGTTGACCTGCTGCTGCTTGGAGAGCTTGCCCACGAAGCTCGGCATCAGGCCACCCGGCTTGTTGAGCTGCGCGAGGACCCGCGCCGGATTCGCGCCGACCGCGTCGAGATCGGGGCCGATCGTGCCCGTCGAGCCCGCCGCCTTGAACGTGTGGCAGCCGGCACAGCCGGCCGACGCGAAGACCTTCTTGCCGGCGACGGGATCGCCGTTCGCAGCATCGTCGCTCGCGCAGGCGGTCAGCGCGAGCGTCGTGACGGCGACGAGGAGCGCGCCGAGCAGGATGCGGCCAGGCCTCACCGCATCGACGATAGCCACGGACCGGCATGGGCGGCTCCGGCCGGGCCGCGATACTTGGACGCATGTCCGACCAGCTGTTCGACACCGGCGGCGAGCCGGCCCGCGCGGCGACGCCGGTGCCGCGCGCGGACGCCCCCCTCGCCGTCCGCATGCGCCCACGGACGATCGATGAGCTCGTCGGCCAGCGCCAGCTGCTCGGCACGCCCGAGGCGCCGACGACGCTGCGCCGCGCGATCGCCGACGGGCGCCCGCACTCGATGGTCCTCTACGGCCCGCCGGGCACGGGCAAGACGACGCTCGCGCGGATCGTCGCCGGCTCGGCCAACGCCGCGTTCGAGGAGCTCAGCGCGGTCCAGGCCGGGCGCGCCGAGGTCCGCGGCGTGATCGAGCGCGCCGCGCATCGCCGCAGCGCGCGCGGCGAGCCGACCGTTTTCTTCCTCGACGAGATCCACCGCTTTAATAAGGCCCAGCAGGACGCGCTGCTGCCCGCCGTCGAGGAGGGCCTCGTCACGCTGATCGGCGCGACGACCGAGAACCCCTACTTCGAGGTCAACTCGGCCCTTCTGAGCCGGGCGCAGGTCTACGAGCTGCACGAGCTCGTCCCGAGCGAGATCGAGGCGCTGCTGCGACGCGCGCTGGAGCGCGGCGAATGCCCGGCGGAGGTGTCCGACGAGGCGCTCGCGTTCCTCTCCGAACGCGCCGGCGGCGATGCGCGCACGGCACTGGCCGCGCTGGAGCTCGCCTGCAGCACCGCCGGTGCGGGTGCGACGGTGACGATCGAAGGGGCCCAGGAGGCCCTGCAGCGCAAGGCGCTGCGCTTCGATCGCGCCGGCGACCAGCACTACGACTACATCTCGGCGTGGATCAAGGCGACGCGTGCCTCCGATCCGGATGCCGCGCTCTACTACCTCGCAGTCATGCTCGAGGGCGGCGAGGACGCCCGCTTCCTCGTGCGGCGGATGGTGATCCTCGCCTCCGAGGACGTCGGCAACGCCGATCCGCAGGCGCTCGTCGTGGCGACGGCCGCCGCCGCCGCGGTCGAGCACGTCGGCATGCCGGAGGCGATCCATGCGCTCTCGCAGGCGACGATCTACCTCGCGCTGGCGCCGAAGTCGAAGGCCGCGACGATCTCGATCGGCAAGGCGACCGAGTACGTGCGCCGCCACGGTGCCGCGCCGCCGCCGCCGCAGATCCGCTCGCACGCGGTCGGCTACGACAGCCCGCACGACCATCCCGGCCACCTGTCGTCGCAGGAGGTCGCGCCCGACACGGTCGCGGGAGCGCGCTTCTATGAGCCCGACGAGATGGAGGGCGGACTGCGTGCACGGCTCGACGAGATCCGCCGCGCCCGCGGGCGCTCGTGACGATCCGGTCCGTCAGCCCGGTCGACGGGACCGATCTCGGCAGCGTCGCCGCGACGGCGCCGGCGGACGTCGCCGTCGTGGTCGCCGAGACCGCAGAGGTCCAGGAGCTGTGGGCCCAGCTGCGCGCCAGCGACCGAGCGCGCTACCTCACGCGCGCGGCGCAGGCGGTGATCGACGAGTGGGACGAGCTGCTTGCGATCGTCGTCGCCGAGCAGGGCCGCCCGCTCGCAGAGGTCCAGACGATGGAGCTGCTGCCGGCGGTCGAGACCCTGCTCTGGCTCGCCGAGCACGGCCCGGAGATCCTCGCGCCCGAGCGGATCGGGCTGTCGCGCTTGCTGCAGCCGACGAAGCGCGCCCGCCTGACGTTCGAGCCGCTCGGCGTCGTCGCGATCCTGACGCCGGGCGCGGAGCCGTTCGCGACGCCGCTCGGCGAGGTGGCGATCGCGCTGATGGCCGGCAACGGTGTCGTGCTGCATCCGTCCTCGCTCGCCGCGCAAGCCGGCGAGCGGATCGCCCGCGTGTTCGTGCGCGCTGGTCTGCCGGAGGGCCTGTTGCAGATCGTCCACGGCACGCCGGACACGGCGCGCGCGCTCGTCTCCGCGCCGCGCGTCGCGCATGTGCGCTTCACCGGCTCCTCGCAGGCCGGCCGCGACGTCGGCGAGGCGTGCGCGCGCGAGCTGCGCCGCGCGACGATCGAGGTCGGCGGCAAGGATCCGATGCTCGTGCTTGCCGACGCGAATATCGCGCGCGCGGCGGCAGGCGCGATCTGGGGCGCGTTCGCCAACGCGGGCCAGTCGGGCGGGAGCCTCGCTCGCGCATACGTGCTGCGCGAGCAGCACGACCGCTTCCTCGCCGCCGTCGTCGCCCGCGCCCGCGCCCTGCGCGTCGGGCACCCCGGCGATCCGACGACGGAGATCGGACCGCTGCTGGCCGGCGATCGCGTCGCGCGGCTCACGAAGCTGATCGAGGCCGCGACCGCCGCCGGCGCAACGCTGCACTGCGGCGGTCCGGTGCGGGTCGCGGAGCGTGACGGCGCCTACTTCGCCCCTGCCGTGCTGTCGGGCGTGCCGGCCGACGCAAGGCTGCTGCATGAGGATGCGCCCGGGCCCTGGCTGGCGATCGACGCGGTCGACAGCGAGCAGGAGGGCATCGCGCGCTGCAACGCCGGCGTGACGGGCCTCGGCGCGTCGGTCTGGACCGCCGATCGCTACAAGGGCGCGCGGATCGCGCGCGAGATCCGTGCCGGCATGGTCTGGATGAACGACCATGTCGTCGCGCGCACGGAGCCGCAGCTGCCCTGGGGCGCCGTCCACGGGGCCGGGATCGGCCGCGCGCGCGGTGTGGTCGCGCTGCGCTCGATGGTCGAGCCGAAGCTCGTCACGTGGGACCCGGCGGCCGGCCGGATGCCCTGGTGGCAGCCCTACGATGCCTCGCTCGTCGCTGCTTGGCGCGCGCTTGCCCGTCTGCGCTCGGCGCGCGACGCCGACCGCGGACGGGGATGGCGCGACGGGGCGCTGCCGATCGCCCGCGTCGCCGGGCGCTCGCTACGAGCGGTGCGGCGGCTCTGACGGCCGATCGAACCGCAGCTTGCGGACCTCGGCCGCGCGCGCCTCGTTGTACTCGCGACCGATCCGGTGGTAGTCGCGCAGCAGCTCGAGCTGCTCGACCGTGTAGCGGCTCAGGATCTCGCCGAAGACGCCGAACGGACCCCAGACGACCTCGGCGCGCTCGCGCAGCAGCGGCGTGAGCTCGACGAGGACACGGCGGCGATCGTTCGGGTCGCCGACGCGGCGCGCGTAGCCGGCGCGCTCGAGCCGGTCGATGACCGCCGTCACGGCCGCCGTCGTCAGCCCGCTCGCCTCGGCGAGGCGACCCGCAGCCACGGGACCCTCGCGGTCGATGACGTCGATGCAGCGCCCGGCGGTGCGGTTGACGCCGAGCGCGCGGCAGGCCGCGCCGTCCATTTGGTCGACGGCCCCTTGGGCGGCGCGGACCTCGAACGTCAGCTCGGCGATCAGCTCGTCTTTTGTTTGTCTCGACATCTAAGTAGTTAGAGAACTAAGATACCTGGCCCGCGACGTTCTAGGAGAACAGCGCGGTGGTCGGGAGGACCGGCGCGCGCGAGTCAGCCGGTGCGAGCGCTTGCGACGAAGCGCAGGCGGCCCGGCGCGAGCGGCACGAGCACGCGCTTGGCGTACTCCGCCCCGCCGCGCAGCATGAGCGCGCGCAGCGGATCCCAGCTGAGCCCGTACTGGCGGCGCAGCTGCACGGGCAGCAGGCCGACCGTCACGAAGTTCACGAGCTCGAGGATCGGGCGCCGCGTGAGCGGGACCGGCGGGTGCATGACGATCCGCAGCGCGAGCTCGCGCGCCGCCGACGTGACGAAGAGGTCGCCGCCGCCGAGCATCCCGGCGACGTAGGCGTCGAAGGCGTCGAAGTCGCCCGGCATCTCGTCCTCGCCAAGGCCGAACAGCCCGCCGATCAGGCGGTAGTCCTGCCAGTAGGCGTCGCGCTCGCCCGCCGAGAGCGTCGCGACGTACTTCTCGTAGAAGACGAGCGCCGAGTCGACGAGGGTCGCCAGCACCCAGAGCAGCAGCTGCGGATCGTCGGCCGCAAATGGCGTGCCGGCGGGGAACGGGCCGGCCGGAGCTGCGAGCTCCCCGCGCACCTTGCCGTGCATCGAGCGCACCCGGCGGGTCGCGCGATCGGCGTCCGCTCGCGAGCCGAAGACGATCGTGTCCATCACCTCGGCCGTGCGGCGCAGGCGCTCGTACGGCTCGTCGAGCGCACCTGTGTGCGCGAAGAAGCCCTCGAAGGCGACCGGATGTGCGGCCTGCATGAGCAGCGCCCGCGGACCCGAGAGCGCGACCGCGAACTCGCGATGGACGCGGCGCAAGATCGAGTTGTCATCGAAATAGGAGTCCATCGCGACGCTGCCGAACGCTAGCGGTGTGCTGCTGCCGGCATGTGCGGAGCATTACCCTTCTGTACATGCCAGCACAGGCCTATGCCGGGAAGGACTGCGTCTGCCAGCTGCGCAAGGGCATCTGCGATCAGGCATGCGTGCAGGGCATGCTCGACACGCCGTTCTACATCGCCTGCCTGAAGCTCACCGGGCGGCGCTGCCTCGTCGTCGGCGGCGGCGAGATCGGCCTCGAGAAGGTCGAGGGCCTGCTCGCCTGCGACGCCGATGTCGTGCTCATCTCGCCTGATGCGGTGGCCGAGCTCGAGGCACTCGCGGGCGAGGGCTCGATCGGCTGGGAGCGACGCGAGTACGGCGGGCCGCAGGATCTCGAGGGCGTCTTCATGGTGATCGCCTGCACCGACGACACCGACATCAACATCCGCGTCTTCGACGACGCCGAGCGGCGCGCGATGCTCGTGAACATCGTCGACGTGCCGCCGCTGTGCAACTTCATCCTGCCGGCGATCGTGCGCACCGGCCCGCTCGCGATCGCGATCTCGACGGCGGGCGCATCGCCGGCGCTTGCCAAGCGCATGAAGCGCGAGGTCTCTGAGCTCTTCGGCGAGGAGTACGCGCGCCTGGCGATCCTGCTCAACGACGCGCGCGGCTGGGCGAAGGGCACGCTGCCCACCTATCAGGACCGCAAGGCGTTCTTCGAGTCGATCGTCAACGGCGAGCCGGACCCGATCGCGCTGCTGCGCGCCGGCGACGAGTCGGCAGTCGTCGATCTCATCGCCGCCGCGCAGCGCACGCACGCCTCGGCCTGATCCGGCTTCCAAAGCCAGGCATCGCGTTCCTATGCAGTGGGTAGGATGGCGACCGTCGCCGTCACCGTCCCGCGTGCCGGCCCGTCGAGCAGAGGGAGACGTGCAATGAGGATGCCGAGGATCTGGTCGTTGGTCGCCTGCGTCGTGGTCACCGGTGGAGCAGCAGCCGTGGTGACAGGCCCCGCGCTCGCGGCGCACCCGGCCCAGCATTCGGTCGCCGTCGGCGGTGCCGTCGGAACGCCCGCGTCCTACACGCTCGCCCAGCTCGAGGCGCTGCCGCAGACGACCCTCCCCGCCGTGAAGGGCGATCGCCACACGTACGAGGGCGTCTCGCTGCAGGACCTCGTCAACCTCTCTCAGCCCCAGATCCCGGGCGCGCCCGTGAAGAACGGGCTGCTGCGCGTCACTGTCACGGTCACGGGTCGCTCGAGCACGACGGTCGCGCTCGGCGAGCTCGACGCGAGCTTCGGGGCGCATCCGGCGTACGTGCTCCTGAAGCGCGACGGCAGCGAGCTGCGCGGTGGCCCGCAGCTCGACATCCCGGGCGATACGACCGGCACGCGCGGCGTCCGCGACGTCTCGGCGATCACCGTCGGCGTCCAGAATCCGGCGCCGGCGACCGCGGCGCAGCCCGGCGACGTGACGGTCGTCCATGGCTCCCGGACGACCGTGCTCAGCGCCCGCCAGCTCGCGCGGCTGCCGCAGCGCACTCGCAACGTGTCGTTCCTCGCCGGCGCTGCGCCGCGCACGTATGCCGAGACCGGTCCGTCGTTGCTGAGCGTGCTGGACAAGGCCCACGTGCGGATCACGCGCAACACCTGGGTCGCATCCGTCGCAGGCGCGGACGGCTACGTCGCCACGGTGACGCCGGCCGAGGCACTCACCGGCGGCCGCCCGCTGCTGCTCGCCCTCACCGAGACGGCCACCGGAGCGACGCCGCCCTCGACGCCCGGCTCGACGCCCCGGCTGGTCGCCGACGGCGACGTCAAGGGCGGCCGCTACAACTCCGGCGTCACGACGCTCGTCGTCGGCGAGGGCAGCGGCTGACAGCTCCCGGCACCGAGGCGACGCGACGACTAGCGTTGCCCCGGTGCCGGACCCACACACCGCTGTCAGCCTGCGCGGCGTCGGGCGCCGCTACGGCGAGCGCGTCGTGCTGCGCGACGTCTCGCTCGAGCTCGCGGCGGGCCAGACGCTCGTCGTCTTCGGGCCCAACGGCGCCGGCAAGACGACGCTGCTACGAATGCTCGCGACGCTGCTGCGCCCGCATGCCGGCGAGATCGAGGTGCTCGGGCGCGCGCTGCCGCAGGACGGCTACGCCGTGCGCGGCCGGATCGGCTTCCTCGGCCACGAGGCGCTGCTGTACCGCGAGCTGTCGGGGCGAGAGAACCTGCGCTTCCACGCGCGCTTGCACCGCGTCGCGCAGCGCCGCGTCGACGAGGCGCTCGACGCCGTCGGCATGCTCGCCCGCGCCGGCGACCCGGTCGCCGAGCTGTCGCGCGGGATGGTGCAGCGGCTGGCGATCGCGCGCACGGTGCTGCACGAGCCCGAGCTGCTGCTGCTCGACGAGCCGCTGGCCAACCTCGACCCCGCGGCGGCGGCGCAGGTCGCCCCGCTGATCGGTGCCGGCAGCAGCGCGGCGCGCATCGTCACGAGCCACGATCCGACCGGCGGCCTCGTCGGCGCCGACCTCGCGCTCGGGCTGAAGGGCGGCCGCGTCGCCTTCCTCGCACCGGCCGCCTCTGTGCGTCCCCAGCAGATCGCCGAGCTCTACGCATGAGGGCGACCGTCGCGGCACTGCTGGCAAAGGAGTTCACGCTCGAATGGCGCACCCGCGAGTCGGTGCCGGCGATGGTGCTCTTCAGCATCGCGACGTACGTCGTCTTCCACTTCGGTCTCGATCGCGACCGCGTCACCGGCGACATCGCGTCGGGCATCCTCTGGGTGACGCTGCTGTTCGCGGCGATCCTCGGCCTCAACCGGCTGTTCGTCTCCGAGCACGAGCAAGGCGGCTTCGACGGCTTCCTGCTCGCGCCGGTCGACCGCACCGCGATGCTCGTCGCGAAGGCGATCACGCTGTTCAGCTTCCTCTGCATCGTCGAGCTCGTCGCGCTGCCGGCGTTCGGCCTGCTGCTGCTCGGGCCGCCACTGACCCAAGCGCTGCCCCAGCTCGTGCTCGTGCTCGTGCTCGTCAACGCCGGGATCGCGGTCGTCGGCACGCTCGTCGCGGGCCTGGCGATCCAGACGCGCGCCCGCGATCTCATCGTCCCGCTGCTCGCATTGCCGCTGCTCGTGCCCGTCATGCTCGGCGCCGCACGCAGTGCGACGCCGCTGCTGCGCGACGGTGGCGCGGGGGCGCTGCCCGGTAACTGGATCGCAATACTCGCCATCTATGATCTGCTGTTCGCGCTGATCGCCTATGCGGTCTTCGACTTCCTGTTGGAGGACTGACCCATCGTCTACGGCAAGGGCCTGCGCGCCCTCTCAACGGCCACCGCCCTCGTGCTGACGGGCGCGTTCGCGCTCGTGTTCTTCTACGCGCCCGACGATGCCGATCAAGGCTTCATCCAGAAGATCTTCTACATCCACGTGCCGATGGCGATCGTCGCGCTGTGCGGCTTCATGGCAGGCGGCGTCTGCGCGGCGATGCATCTCAGGACGCGTGAGGCGAAATGGGACATGCGCTCGTACGTGGCGATTCACATCTCGGTGATCCTTGCCGTCGGCGTGCTCGTCACGGGCTCGATCTGGGCGCGGGCCTCGTGGGGGCACTGGTGGGTCTGGGGCGAGCCGATGCTCGTCTCGTTCTTGATCGTCTTCTTGCTCTACGCGACGTACTGGCCGCTGCGCTTCTCGATCGAGGACAAGGAGAAGCAGTCGCGCTACGCGTCGGTCTTCGCGATCGTCGCGGGGACGTTCGTGCCGCTGAACTTCACCGCGATCCGGATGGCCCAGCAGTACGTCCATCCGCAGACGCTCGCGACGACGACGGGCGGGATGCCGCCGAAGTTTGCGCTGACGTTCGTCGTCGCGCTGACCGGCATGACGCTGCTGTTCCTCACGCTCTGCAAGTACGAGATGGCCTCCAAGCACGCGACGTTCCGGCTGCGGGCCCTGCGCCGCCGTCTTGAGGGCGACGACGACGAGCTCATGCTCGGCGGCCGCAGTGCGGCCCCGCAGCTCTGATCGGCGCGGCACGATGCTTCCCGCACTCCCACTCGACGAGGCCGGCAAGTACGTCGCAGGCGCCTACATCGTCTTCGTCGCGCTGATCCTGATCTACGTCTCGATCATGGCCTCCAAGCTCAGCAAGATCGAGCGCGAGGTCATCGAGATCGCGGAGATCGTCGAGCGCAAGCAGGCCGCCGCGGACAGCGCTGCCGCGCGCGACAAGGAGCCGGTCGCGTGACGGCCGAGCTGATCACGCTCGGGATCTCGCACAAGACGGCGCCCGTCCAGCTGCGCGAGCGCCTGGCGCTGACGCAGAGCGCGATGACCGGCTTCCTGCACGCTGTCACCGAGCACCCGGAGGTGCACGAGGCGGTCGTCATCTCGACCTGCAACCGCACCGAGCTGACGCTCGTCGTCGGCGACGCCGTCGCCGCCGAGAGCGCCGCACTGGGCCTGCTCGCCCGGCGTGCCCATGTGCGCCCGACGCAGCTCGCCGAGCGGATCTACTCGCCGCGCAACTGCGACGCGGCGCGCCAGCTGTTTCGCGTCTGCTGCGGCCTCGAGTCGATGATCGTCGGCGAGGCCGAGATCCAGGGCCAGGTCAAGCGCGCCTATGAGGTCGCCCTCGCCGCCGGCACGACCGGCCCGCTGACGAACCGCCTCTTTACGGCCGCGCTGCAGACAGGCAAGCGCGTGCGCTCGGAGACCTCGATCGGGCTCGGTCGTGCATCGATCTCGTCGGTTGCCGTCGAGCTTGCGCGCGACGTGCTCGGCGACGCGCCCGATCCGCGCGTGATGATCATCGGGGCCGGCGAGACGAGCGAGCTGACCGCGCGAGCGCTCGCGGCGCAAGGCGTCGCGACGACGTTCGTCGCCAACCGCCACGCCGACCGCGCGCGCTCGCTCGCCGAGCGCTTCGGCGGCGAGGTCGTCGCGCTCGACGACCTGCCAGCGCAGCTCGAGTCGGCCGACGTCGTGATCGCATCGACCGCTTCGCCGCACCCGATCGTCGGCCAGGAAGAGCTCGAGCTCGTCATGCGCGCGCGTGACAACCGCCCGCTGCTGCTCGTCGACATCGCCGTGCCACGCGACATCGATCCGGCCTGCGCCGACATCCCCGGAGTCACGCTGCTCGACATGGACGACATGCAGGCGCGCGTCGCGCACACGATCGCCGTCCGCGAGGCCGAGGCGATGCGCGCCGAGGGGATCGTCGAGGAGGAGATCAAGCGCTTCGCAGAGTGGCTCGGGACGCTCTCCGTGCAGCCCACGATCCGCGCGCTGCGCGAATACGGCGACGCGATCGTCGAGCAGGTGCTGGCCGAGAACGCGATGCGCTGGGAGCACGCCTCAGAGCGTGACGTCGCGCGCGCCGAGGCGATCGCGCGCGCGGTGATGAAGCGACTGCTGCACGAGCCGACGCTGCGACTGCGCACGATGGGCGAGGGGCGCTCCCACGGGCGGCTGCAGATCATGCGCGAGCTGTTCGGGCTCGAGGGGGCGCCGGAGACGGCGGCCGACCGGCCCGAGAACGCGGACGGCGAGCTTCGCAACGTGCGCCCGCTGCCGCGCCGCGCCGCGCAGTGAGGGTCGGCACCCGCGCGAGCGCGCTCGCGCTCGCACAGGCGGGCACTGTGGCCGCGCTGCTCGGAGCGGGCGGCGATGACGTCGAGCTCGTGCGTGTGACGACGACAGGCGACCGCGATCGCGGCGCCGCCGGCGTGACCGACAAGGAGCGCTGGGTCAAGGAGCTCGAGCTGGCGCTACTCGACGGCGAGATCGATCTCGCGATACACAGCGCGAAGGACGTCCCGAGCGTGCTGCCGGAGGGCCTCGAGCTCGTCGGGACGCCGGCCCGAGGAGATGCGCTGGACGCACTCGTCGGCGCGCCCTCGCTGGCTGCGCTGCCGACCGGCGCGCGGGTCGGAACGGCGTCCCTGCGCCGCGCCGCACAGCTCCTCGCGCTGCGCGAGGACCTCAAGATCGTCGTCGTGCGCGGCAACGTCGACACTCGTCTGCGGCGCTTGACCGATGGCGACCTCGACGCGCTCGTGCTCGCCGCGGCCGGGTTGCAGCGACTCGGCCGCTCCGAGGCGATCGGCTGCCTGCTCGACGAGCTCGTGCCGGCGCCCGGGCAGGGCACGCTCGTGCTCGAGGCGCGCACCGGCGACGAACGCGCCGCCGCCGCGGTCGCCGCGATCGCTGACGCGACGGCGTGGGCGACGCTGCTCGCCGAGCGCACCTGCGTGGCCGCGCTCGACGCCAGCTGCAACACGCCGCTGGGCGTGCACGCGATGGTCGGCGCGGGCGGCGAGCTCGTCGTGCAGACGTTCGCCGGGTTGCCCGACGGCTCGCATTGGATCCGCGACGAGACGCCGCCTGTGGCCAACCCGGAGGAGGCTGGCGCGCTCGCAGCCGAGCGCCTGCTCGCAGCCGGCGCCGGCGAGCTGCTGGCGCAGGCCGAGGAGCTCGCGGCGCGATGACCGTCCATCTCGTCGGCGCCGGTCCCGGCGATCCAGGCCTCATGACGGCGCGCGCGCTCGAGCTGATCGCGCGCGCCGACGTGATCCTCTACGACCGGCTGATCCCCGACGGCGCGCTCGACGGCGCGCGGCTCGGCGCGCTGCTGCTCGACGTCGGCAAGGTCGGCGGCGGGGACCAGGTGCCGCAGGAGGCGACGAACGCGCTGCTGCTCGAGCACGGAGGGGCGGGCCGCGACGTCGTGCGCCTGAAGGGCGGCGACCCGTTCGTCTTCGGGCGCGGCGGCGAGGAGGCGCAGCTGCTGCGCGCGGCCGGGATCGACTTCGACGTCGTGCCCGGCGTCACCGCCGGCGTCGCCGCCTCGGCATACGCCGGGATCCCCGTCACCCAGCGCGGAATGGCCGCCGCGGTCGCGTTCGTCACCGGCCATGAGGACCCCGGCAAGGAGGAGACGCAGGTCGACTGGCCTGCGCTGGCGGCGTTCCCCGGAACGCTCGTCTTCTACATGGGCGTGCGCAAGCTCGACCGGATCGCGGAGCAACTCGTCGCGGGCGGGCGGCCGGCGAGCGAGCCGGTTGCGGTCGTGCAGCGCGGCACGTTCGCCGACCAGCGCACGGTCAGCGGCACGCTCGCCGACATCGCGGCGCTCGCAGCCGACGCGAACGTGCGGGCGCCGGCGATCACGATCGTCGGGCCGGTCGCCGGGCTGCACGGCGGGCTCGCCTGGTTCGCCGCCGGGCCGCTCGCGGGGCGCAGCGTCGTCGTGACGCGCGCCCGCGCCCAGGCGAGCCCGCTCGCGGCACGACTGCGCGCGCTGGGCGCGCGCGTCGTCGAGGCCCCGGCGATCCGCATCGAGGCGCTGCCCGTGGTGCTCCCAGACCTGGCCGGCTTCGACCTGCTCTGCGTGACGAGCCCGAACGGCGCGCGCCGGCTGCTCGAGCTCGTCCCCGACGCACGCTCGCTCGCCGGTCCGGCGATTGCGGCGATCGGGCCCGGCACCGCCGACGCGCTGCGCGCCGGCGGGATCGAGCCCGACGTCGTGCCGCCGCGCGCGATCGCGGAGTCGCTCGTCGAGGCGCTGACCGACCGGCCGCTGCAGCGCGTCCTGATCGCGCGCGCACAGCAGGCGCGCGACGTCCTGCCCGACGCGCTGCGCGATCGTGGCGCGCAGGTCGAGATCCTGCCGCTCTACCGGACCGTCGCGGAGCCGCTGACCAGCGACACGAGCGACGCCGCGCGCGCGGCCGACTACGTGACATTCACGTCGGCCTCGGCTGTGCGCTTCTTCGTCGAGGCGGCGGGTCCGGGGCAGGTGGGAGCGGGTTCGCAGCGCATCGTCTCGATCGGCCCGATCACGAGCGAGGCGCTGCGCGAGCACGGGATCGAGCCGGATCTCGAAGCGGCCGAGCACACGCCCGACGGCCTGATCGCGGCGATCGTCGCGGACGCAGCCGCCGTCGACGACGACGACGACTGATCCTCTGCCACGCATGACGGTCGTCACGTTCCTCAGCGACTACGGCCACGACGACGACTTCGTCGGTGTCTGCCACGGAGTGATCGCGCGGATCGCGCCGGACGTGCGGGTGATCGACGTCACGCACGGCATCGCGCGCCACGACGTGCGCGCCGGAGCGATCGCGCTGCGCCGCTCGCTGCCGTTCATGCCGACGGGCGTGCATCTCTGCGTCGTCGACCCCGGCGTCGGTAGCGAGCGGCGAGCTGTCGCGCTGCGCTGCACAGTCGACGACCGGTTCCTTGTCGGGCCCGACAACGGGCTGCTCATGCTCGCCGCGGCGCAGTTCGGCGGCGTCGCCGAGGCGGTCGAGATCGGCCGCTCGCCGCTACGCCTGGACCCGGTGTCCAGGACGTTTCATGGGCGCGACGTCTTCGCTCCGGTCGCAGCCCACCTCGCGGCCGGCACCAGCTCACTCTCCGAGGCAGGCGAGGCGCTCGACCCAGCGGCGCTCGTGCGGCTCGACCTGCCGCGGGCGCGGACGACGGCCGCCGGCCTCACGGCGCACGCGCTGCTCGCCGACCGCTACGGCAACGTCATGCTCGACGCGACGAGCGACGACCTGACCGCGGGCGGTCTGCGGCTCGGCCACGACGTCGCCGTGAACGGACGGCCGGCGCGTCATGCGACCACGTTCACGGACGTCCCGACCGGCGGTCTGCTGCTCTACGAGGACAGCCACGGCGCACCGTCGCTCGCTGTCAACCGCGGCTCGGCGCTCGACGCGCTCGGTCTCCGCCTCGACGACGAGATCCTGATCGCCCCCGCATGAGCGCGCCGCTCGGGCTGCCGCGCCGCCACCACCGCGTCACTGACTCGACGAGCGACGTCGCTCGCGCGCTCGCCGCGGCCGGAGCGCCGCACGGGACGCTCGTCACCGCCGGCGAGCAGCGCGCCGGCCGCGGCCGGCAGGGTCGCACGTGGAGCGCGCCGTCCGGACGCGCCCTGCTGATGTCGCTCGTCCTGCGCGACTGGCCCGGACCGCTGCTGCCGCTCACCGCCGCGGTTGCTGTCGCCGACGTCGTCGGGCCGGCGGCGGCGATCAAGTGGCCCAACGACGTGCTGCTCGGCGGGCGCAAGGTCGCGGGCATCCTCGCCGAGGGAGACGCACAACAGGACTGGGCCGTGCTCGGGATCGGCGTCAACGTCGCGCTGCGCGAGCATGACGTCCCCGCCGAGCTGCGTGCCCGTGCCGGCACGCTCGGCCTCCAGCCGGCCGCCATCGAGCCGCTCCTGGCCGACCTGCTGCACGCGCTCGCGGCCCGCCTCTGCCAGACAGCACCGACCCTGCTCGCGGCCTACCGAATGCGCGACGCGCTGCGCGGAAGCCGCGTCCGCTGGGCGCGCGGCGAGGGCATCGCAGATGGGATCGACGAGGCCGGACGGCTTCTCGTCGCGGGGCCCGGCGGAGCCCGAACGGCGCTCGATGCCGGCGAGGTGCACCTGCTCGCCGGCCCATAGCATCGGCTTGCGCGGTAGGCCCGCGCCGGCAAGCCGGAGGCGTCCGGCCTCTACGCTTGAACGATGTCCCGTCGTCCGCTCGTGCTGCTCGCACTCGCCGCCGTCAGCGCGTGCGCGGCCACGGCCGTATGGCTCGTCGCGATCTTCACGTCGCGCGGGCGTGCGATCGATGCCGGCGCGCTGCAGGCGTTCAGCGGCGTCGCCCGCCCGCGCCTGACGCCGTCGATCCAGGGCATCGCGCATCTCGCCGACCCGACGCCGTTCGTCATCGCCGGCGTACTGATCCTCGCGATCGCGCTCCTGCGCCGGCGCCCGGCAATGGCGATCGCCGTCGCCTCGATCCTCGCCGCCGCGAACCTCATGACGCAGTTCCTCAAGCCCGCGCTCGCCGACCCACGCATCATCGACATCCATGGCACGGACTCGAAGTACCTCGGCTCGTGGCCGAGCGGGCACTCGACGGCAGCGATGTCGCTGGCGCTCTGCTGCGTGCTCGTCGTCGGCCCGCGGCTGCGTCCGCTCGCCGCCGTGCTCGGCGCCGGGGCGGCGATCGCGATCGGCTACGCGCTCGTCGTGCTCGGCTGGCACCTGCCGAGCGACGTACTCGGCGGCTACCTCGTGGCGGCGACGTTCACGCTGCTCGGCGCGGCGGGTCTGGCGGCGCTCGAGGCGCGCCGTCCGCAGCGGGCTCCGGCTCGCGGAGCTCCCGCACCCCTGCCGATCTCCCTGCCGGCACTGATCCTCGGCGCCGGCGCGCTCGTCGGCGCGCTCGGCGTGGGCGCGCTGATGCGCGCCCCCGATGCGACGCTCAGCGCACTGCAGCATCCGACGGCGATCGCCGCCGGCGCCGGAATCGCCGCACTCGGGCTGTCGCTGACCGCCGGCCTGGCGATCGTCCTGCGACGCTGACCCGACCGAGCGCTCCTACGCAGCGGACTCGACATCGCCGTCGTCGAGCGACGGCTCGACGGGCGGCTTCTTGGCGACCGTCCGCTTGGCAGGCGCGCGCCGCCGCACCGGCTTGGGCTTGACGGCACCGGCCTCCCCGCTCTCTTGCGCGGCCGCACCGCGCACTGCCTTCGGCTTTGGCTTTGCCGCCGGCGACTCGTCGCTCGGCTCGACAGGCTTCGCGACGCGCCGGCGAGCCTGCTTCGGGGCGTCAGCGACAGGTTCCGCGGCGGTCGCCTCGACAGGCTTGGTGACACGGCGACGCGGCTTTGCAGCAGGTGCCGCGGGCCTATCCCCAGCGTCGTCGGTCGCCTCCACCGGCTTGGCAGCTGCACGCCGGCGCACCGGCTTCACAGCGGGCGCAGCAGCCTCCTCGGAGACCTCGCCGGGCTTCGGGGCACGAGCCGCCATCAGTGCCGCGGCAGCATCGGCGATCGCGGAGACGGCCGCGGCGTCGTCGACCGGAGCAGCGGGCGGCTTGCGCGTGCGCGCCCGCCGTGGTGCGCGCCGCGGCTCCTGCGCGTCGTCGCCATCGCCGTCGGCTCGATCGGGGGCGGCGCCGTTCGCCAACGCGTCCGCCGCTGCCGGCTCGCCCGACTCGCCACCGCTCGTCTCGAGACGTGGATCGAGGTCGCGGGCTCGGCCGTTGCGCGAGCGACGCGAACGGCGCCTGCTCGACGGCGAACGCGCTTCACCCGTGCCGCCGCTCTCGGAACCGACCGTGATCGCCTCGTCGACCGCGCCGTTCTGCGCTGCGAGCACGGCGGTGTTCGCATCGCCGCCCTCCACGCCGGCGCCCTTCTTGCGCCGCCGCCGGTTGCCGCGGCGACCACGGCCCTTGGGGAAGTTGCGCAGCAGCTCGCGCGACAGCGCGCTCGGCTTGCGCGCCAGGCGCGTGCGAGCACCGCGCAGGATCTCCTCGCCCTCTGGCGAGTGGGCGATCGCCGCGGCGAGGATCGCCGCCGACAGGCGGCGATCCTGCTTGCGGGCTGCGTGCACGAGACGGCGCGCGTTGCGGGCATGCGCGGGGCCGCTGGAGTTCACGAGCAGCCCGAGCAAGCGCTTCGTCTCCGGCCAGCGCTGTACGGCGTACTCCTCGTGCACGTCGCGCGTGTAGGACGCCAACCGCCAGATCCACGCGTTCGCCTGGTCACGGCGCCCGATGCGCTTCTCGGCCAGCGCGAGCAGCATGACCTTCGTGCCCTCGCGGCGCTCATCGCGCGTCCACGTCCCGATCACGTCGATCGCCGTGTCGAACGCCTCACCGTCGCGCAGGACCGCGATCTCCTGCAGCGCGCGGACGCGCAGCTGCGGGTTCTTGTTGCGTTGCACGGCGGTCAGCAGGAAGGCCCGCTTGAACTCGCCGCCGCGGTCGAAGTGCAGCATCGCCCGCGCGCGCCGCCAGCCGCTCGGCGCGACGCGCGCGCCGGCCAGCGCCGCCCATTGGATCTGCTCGCCGTACGGCAGATGCTCGACGGCGATCCGCCACAGCTCGCGCTCGAAGACGTCGATCCGGCGGTCCTCGTCGGACGTCACCGGCAGGACGCGGCGCTCGACACGCACGCGCCGCCCGCGACCACGGCGCACGGGGCCGACGACGATCGCGCCACCGCGGTAGACGTCGCGGTCGAGCAGCGAGTGCAGCGTGACGACGGGATCGTCGTTCTTCGTATCGGGCGCGACGAAGTCGACGACGAGGCCCGCTTCCTTGCCTGGGTGGCGGCGCGTGACACGGCCGACGCGCTGCTGGTAGATCCGCTTGGAGGCCGTCGGCGCGAGGTGCATGCAGACCGTCGCGCGCGGTGAGTTCCAGCCCTCGGCGAGCAGCTGCGCGTTGACGAGCACGTCGATGTCGCCGCGCTCGTAGCTGGCGAGAATCTCGGCGAGCTCGCGCTTCTTCGTCTCGCCGGAGACGGCCATCGCCTTCATCCCCTGGTCGCGGAACGCCTGCGCGACGTTGTAGGCGTGACGCACGCCGGCGGCGTAGACGACGCCCGGCACGCCGTTGAAACGCACCTTGTAGAGATCGGCGACGGCGTAGTTGAAGGGCGCCTGGTCGAGCAGCTCGGCGAGCATCTCCTGGTCGAACTCGACGTCGACCTCGCCGCGCCGCAGCGGCACCTTGGCGATCGTCCGCACGCCCGGGCCAGGCGGGATCCGCACGCAGCGCAGCGGTGAGATGACGCCGCGGCGGGCGGCCTGTGCGAGGTCGAAGCGCGAGGTCTGCGTCGGGAAGAGGTCGGTGACGTGACGTGCGATCAGCGCGCCGGTCGCCGTCATGCCGATGAAGACCGGGCCCGTCCACTCGCGGATCGCGGCGCTCGTCTTCTCGCCGAGCGCGGTGTGGGCCTCGTCGCAGATGACGATCGTGTAGGCCGACGAGATGTTGCCGGCGTTGCGGACGAACCACTGGTACGTCTCGACGGTGACGGGCCCATTGGCGGCGTCCTCACCCTTCAGCAGCGCCTTCGGCACGACGCGCTTGGCGTAGCCGCGCTGCTTGAGCTCGCCGTGGAACTGATCGACGAGGTTGCGGCGGTGCGTGAGGATCAGGATGCCGCCGGTGCGCGAGGCGTCGACGAAGCCCATCGCAGCGACGGTCTTGCCGGCGCCGGTCGCGTGCTCGAACCAGAAGCGCTTGTGCGCGTTCGGATCGTCGGGCGCCTCGTCGAGCTGGTCCTCGTCGAGCGCATGCTCCGGCGCATCCTCCTCGGGCTCGTCCTCCTCCTCGTCGTCCTCGACGTCGCCGATGTCGATCTCGATGTCCAGCGGCGTGTCGTCCTCGGGCTCGTCGTCGTCGTCGTGCTCGTCGTCGTGCTCGTCGTCGTGCTCGTCGTCGTCCTCGACAGCCGACGGCGCGGGCTCCTCGAAGCGGACGTCGTCATCGACGGCGAGGACGGGGGCGGCAGCCGGCGCGGGAGCGTGGCCGGCGCTGCGCTGCGCCTCAGCCAGCAGCGCCGTCAGCGTGCCCGACAGCGCATCGACCTGATGCGGGTTCAGCGACGTGCCGTCGGCGAGCTTGGGCTCGTCGTCGGAGAGGACGCGCTCGAGGCCGAGCATGAGCGAGTAGCGCCGCCGCCAGTCCGTCGAGGGGACCTTCTCGCGTGCATCGATCTCCAGCAGCGCGGCGTCGAAGGCGCGACGTCGCGCGGTGCCGGGCGCCAGCGCGCCCTCGACCGTCTCGCCGGCGTGGACGAAGACCTCGCGCGTGAACTTCTCCGCGCGCTTGATGTCGGAGGAATTGGGAACGGACGTGGCCGCAACGGCCACTGGCGTGGGATCAGCCAAGGTCGGCTTCCTGCTCGATCGTGAGATGGATCGCGCTCGCAAACCGTCGCGATCCAGAGCCCGGGACAAGCCCGGTGGGCGGGGTGAGGGGTCTCCGGCGGAGACCGGCCCTGACCCGCGTCGATGCGAAGCATAGCGAAGACGCAGGCCGCGACATGCGTCTGCAGCCCGTCTGGCACCCTTCGTCGCGTCATGCGCAAGCCGCTGCTCATCGTCGGATCCCTCGTCGTCGCGGCGGCGATCGTGATCGGCATCGTGCAAGCCGGCGACAGCGGGCGCGCGGTCACGAGCAGCGCGCCACCAAAGGCGCTCTCGCGCGCCGCGGTCGCCGCGCCGCTGGTGGGCGCGCCACCTGTGCTCGCCGCCGTGCACGCGCGGGTCAACGAGCTCGACGCTGGCGGTGCACAGGCGCTCGACGCGCAGCTGCGCGCGCTGCGCGGGCACCCGGTCGTCGTGAACCTATGGGCGTCGTGGTGCGACCCGTGCCGCTTCGAGCTGCCGTTCCTGCAGCGACAGGCCGTCAAGCGCGGGGCGCAGGTCGCCTTTCTCGGCGTCGACTCGGGCGACAACCGCGCGGCCGCGCGGCGCCTGAGCGCGCGCTTCCCGATGCCCTACCCGTCCTACGAGGACCCGCGCCAGGCCGTCGCCGGGCGCTACAGCGTGCGTGGACTCCCGTCGACGGCCTTCTACGACGCCCGTGGCAAGCTCGTGCTCGTCCACCAGGGAGAGTTCACCTCCGAGGCGCAGCTGGCGACCGCGATCGACCACTACGCCCTCGGGCGCAGCTGACCCGACGCCCGGACGCTGCCACGGCCGTGACGGTCGTGGCCCCGCGCGTCATAGTGCGGCGCCGTGCCCGAGATCCGCATCGATCCGCTGACAGGTCTGCGCGCGATCGTCGCGACGGAGCTCGGCGAGCTCGGCGGCGAGGAGCTCGCGATCGCGACGGTGGCGGGATTCGACATCGCCGGCGATCCCTTCGTCGAGGAGCACGCGGGAGGGGCGCTGCGACACGACGCGCGCCAGCCTGAGCCCGACTCTCACCCGGCCCTCTACATGGCGCTGGCGGCGCGCGGCGCGCATGAGCTGATCGTCAACACGCCTCGGTCCGTGAGCTCACTCGCCGACCTCTCCGTTGACGAGCTGCAGGGCGCCGTCGACATCTGGCGCGCACGCATGCGCGCCCAAGAGGAAGCCGCATACGTCCATCTCGGCGTCGACGAGGGACTCGAGGCGGTTGCGGCGCATCCGCAGAGCCACGCCCAGCTCTACGCGCTCGACTACGTGCCCGCCGCGGTCGCACGGGAACGCGAGCGCTTCAGCGCCCATGCGATGCGCACGATGGGCGGCAACCTGCTCGAGGATCTCATCCAGGAGGAGGTGCGACGGCGCGTGCGGATCGTGGCGATCGACGACGAAGCGGTCCTCTCGTGCCCGTACGCCTCGCAGCACGAGTTCCAGCTCATGCTGACGCCGCGCCGACGGCGCGACCGCTTCGAGGCTGAGGGACCGAGCGGCGCAGCCCTGCTGCACGATGCGCTGTCGCGACTGCGACGGCATTTCGGCGCCGGACCGCCGCTCAGCCTCTGGGTGCGCACCGCCCCGCGCGACGCGGAGCGCTTCTGCTGGCGGATCGACATCGTCCCCCGCCTCAGGCGGCGCGGCAGCCTCGAGCTCGGCAGCGGCACGCACGTCAACACGGTCGCGCCCGAGCAGGCCGCGGCCGAGCTGCGCGAGGCGTAGCCAGCGCGCGATGCCCGCGCTGACGCTGGCGATCGTCGCCTCTGTCGCGGCCGGGGCATGGGCCCATCGCCGCTACGGCGACGGCGCGATCGCCCTCACGCGGCGCCTGCTCGATGCGCTGCTCTACGTCGCGCTGCCGTTCGTCGCGTTCTTCGTGATCGCGCGTGCACAGCTGAGCGCAGGCGCAGGCGTCGGCCTGCTGCTCGCGTACGCGATGCTCGCGACCGTCGGACTGATCGCCTGGGCGCTCGCGACGCATCTGCTGCACCTGCCGCCGGCGAGCGTGGCGATGGTCGTGATCGCGTCGATCATGGCGAACACCGGCTATTTCGGCGCGCCGGTCGTCGCGACGCTGCTCGGCCGCGACGCGCTCAGCGGCGCAGTCACGTACGACGCCCTCGTCAGCGGCCCCGTGTTCTTCGTCGTCGCATTCGCGATCGCCGCGGCCTTCACGACGCGCGGCCAGGCGCCCGCCGCGCGACTGCGCACGTTCGTGCTGCGCAACCCGCCACTGCTGGCGGTGGCCGCCGCGTTCGTCGTGCCGGATGCGCTCGCCCCCGACCTGCTCGTCGATATCGCGCGGATCACGCTGATCGCGATCGCGCCGGTCGGCTTCTTCGTCGTGGGCGTCCGGCTCGCCGCCGAGCGGATCGGCTTCCCGCCGCCACTGAGCGCTCCCGTCGCCGTCATCGTCGGGCTGCGGGTCGGTGTGGCGCCGCTGCTCATGCTCGGGCTCGCGACGACGACGGCCGGCGTGCCCGACGCCTATCTGCTGCAGGCGGCGATGCCGGTCGGGGTGAACACGCTCGTCGTGGCGCATGCCTACGACCTCGATCACAGGATCGCCGCGGCCGCGCTCGCCTGGTCGACGGCGCTCGTGCTGCTCGGCGGACTCGTCGCCGGCCTCGTCACGTGACGCGCGACAGGGTGCCGACGGCAGACGCCATCTCCGTGGCAGGATGGCGCGCATGGCACGAATTGGACTTCTGACAGGCGGCGGCGACTGCCCCGGCCTCAACCCCGTCATCCGCGGGATCGTCCGCAAGGGCATCGACCACTACGGTCACGAGATCTTCGGCTTCCGCAAGGGCTGGAAGGGCGTCATCGAGAACGACGCGATCGAGCTGACGCGCGAGAACACGAGCGGCATCCTGCACAAGGGCGGCACGATCCTCGGCACGTCGCGCACGAACGTCTACAAGACCGAGAACGGTGAGGAGCGCGTCCTCGCGTCGCTGAAGGCGCGCGGGATCGACGTCCTGATCCCGATCGGCGGCGACGACACGCTCGGCGTCGCGCGCAAGCTCTGGGCGGCCGGCTTCCCGACCGTCGGCGTGCCGAAGACGATCGACAACGACCTCAACGCGACGGACTTCACGTTCGGCTTCCAGACCGCGGTGCAGATCTGCACCGAGGCGATCGACCGCCTGCACTCGACCGCCGAGTCGCACGACCGCGTCATCGTCTGCGAGGTCATGGGCCGCGACGCCGGCTGGATCGCGGCCTGGTGCGGCCTCGCCGGCGGCGCCGACGTGATCCTCGTGCCCGAGCGCCCATACGACCTCGACGAGGTCTGCAACCACATCACGCACCGGCACACGACGACCGGCAAGACATTCTCCATCGTCGTCGTCGCCGAGGGCGCGACGCCGGCCGCCGGCGGCGAGGCAGCGACGGCCGCCGACACCGTCGACTCCTTCGGTCACGCCCGGCTCGGCGGGATCGCCGTCCAGCTCGAGAAGCAGATCGAGGAGAAGACGGGCTACGAGTGCCGGGCGACCGTGCTCGGCCATATCCAGCGCGGCGGCTCGCCCGTTGCCTTCGATCGCGTGCTCGGCTCGCGCTTCGGCGTCGCGGCGATCGATGCCGCGTCCAACGGCGACTTCGGGAAGATGGTCGCGCTGCACGGCACCGACATCGAGCTCGTCGCGCTCGAGGACGCGCTCGACGAGCCCAAGCTGCTCGACGACGCCTTCTTCGAGACCGCCCAGGTCTTCTTCGGCTGAGGCTGACGCCGCCGCCGCGATGCGAGCGCTCGTCCAGCGCGTGACGAGCGCCGCCGTGCGCGTCGACGGCGAGCTGATCTCGCAGATCGGCCCCGGGCTGCTCGTCCTGCTCGGGGTCACGCATGGCGACGACGAGCGGGCCGCCGACCGGCTGGCCGACAAGGTCCGCGCGCTGCGGATCTTCGCGGACGCCAACGGGCGTATGAACGAGCCGCTCGGTGCACGCGAGGCGCTCTGCGTGAGCCAGTTCACGCTCTACGGCGATGCCCGCAAGGGCAGCCGGCCGTCGTACGTCGCCGCTGCGCCGGGTGCGATCGCCGAGCCGCTCTACGAGCGCTTCCGCGCCCGCCTCGGCGCCGCCGCCGGCGTCTTCGGGGCGGACATGCAGGTCGAGCTCGTCAACGACGGCCCCGTGACGCTGCTGCTCGAGGTCTGACGCCCTGGTCTTCGCGCTTGCGTCCGCATGAGGACGCAAACGCGAAGACCCGCCCGGCGACCGGGGGGCGCCGGTCCATAGACTCCGCGCTCGTGCCAGCCGAGCCCCGCTTCGTACCCCGCTTCGTCGCCGAGCCTCCACAGGAGCCGCTTCCCTACGGGCGCTGGGCGGGCACGCTCGAGCGACACTTCCTCGGCGCCTGCGACGCGATCGACACGGGCGACGAGGATCTCGGCGAGCCCGGCGAGATCGCCTTCTACCCGGACCGCACGTGGCACGGGCGGACCTTCGTGCCTGCGACCGCGAGGACGTCGAAGGGACTCGAGCTGTTCGGCTACGTCTCGTTCCGCCCCGCGACGCAGGAGCGCGAACCGACCGAGTTCGACGCCGTCGCCGACTTCACCGAGGACACGGCCGAGGCGAACCCCGACTGGGAGCTCGACCTCTGCGATGAGGTCGTCGGCAGCTGGCGCGGCGAGGGCGGCGCGACGGCGCACATGACGCTCGTCTGGGGCCGGCCGCTCGTGCCCGACGCGACCGTCGTGACGGCCGATCTCGGCGGCCTGACGGTCGACCAGTGCGAGCTCGTGCTCGAGCGCTTCACGCTGCTCGCGCCCGACGGCTACCACGGCGACACGCTCGAGTGCCGGCTCTACGACGCGGACGGCGTCGAGCTCGCAAGCGAGTCGCTCTACGAGGACTCCGACGAAGACGACGAGGACGAGTAGGCGCGCCGATGGAGCTCGAGCAGGCGATCCGCACCCGCCGCACGCACAAGGCCTACGCACCCGAGCCGCTCGATCGCGGCACGCTCGACGAGCTGTTCGAGCTCGCGCGGTGGGCACCGAACCACAAGCTCACGAACCCGTGGCGCTTTCGTGTCGTCGGGCCCCAGGCGCTGGACGCGCTGAAGGCCGCCTGCGACGACCCGATCGCGGCCGCCAAGCTCGACCGCGCACCGACGCTCGTCGCCGTCTCGACGACGCAATCCGGCGATCCGGTGATGGACGAGGAGGATCTGCTCGCAGCTGCGACGGCCGCCTACATCGTCCTGCTCGCCGCGCACGGACGCGGCCTCGCCGGCTACTGGCGCACCCCCGGCGTGCTGCGAACGGCCGCCGGCCGCACCGCGCTGGCGGTCGCCGAGGACGAGCTCGTCTTCGGCCTGCTGCATCTCGGCCATCCACGCCAGGAGCCACGCGTGCCCGAGCGCGCCGACCTCGCCGAGGTCGTCAGCTACCTGGACTGACGACTGGACCGCCCGCCTGCGGGCGTATTCTTGCCGCCTCGCCGCGCCCCAGTAGCTCAGTGGACAGAGCGACCGCCTCCTAAGCGGTAGGCCGCAGGTTCGACTCCTGCCTGGGGCACTCCACGCGCAGCACCGGTCCGACGCGGTGCCCGACGACCCGCAGCACGTAGGCGTGGCGGATCGTGCTGTAGCGAAACAGCGGAAGCAGGACGGCCATGGTCCGCGGCGAGACCGGCCGGCGTGGGCGCGTGGAGCGGTGCATCCCGTGCGACATCGGCGCACGGCGGCTGGTCCTTGAGCGTGGCCGGCCGCGCTGCAGCCCACGAGCCCCACGGGCGACGGGCGGCTGTCACGCGCTCGCAGCTGCCTCGACTGCCACACTCGTCGCAATGGAGCGCAAGCGCAAGCTCGTGACGGCGATGCAGGTCAAGCTGCTCAACCCGCCGATGCGTGCGCTGGCGGCACGCGGGCTCGCCCCCGGCGTCGCGCTGCTCGAGACGACCGGGCGCAAGAGCGGCGAGCCGCGCCGTACGCCGGTGAGCAACGGCCTGCAGCGCGGCACGGACACATTCTGGATCGTCGCGGAGATGGGTCGCAAGGCGGCCTACGTGCGCAACATCGAGGCGAACCCGCGCGTGCGGATCCGCGTCCGCGGCCGCTGGCGCACCGGGACAGCGCAGCTGCTCGAGGACGACGACCCGCGCGCGCGCCTGCGTTCGATCTCGCGCCTCAACGCAGCCGGAGTCAAGGCGATGGGCGCCGAGCTGCTCGTACTGCGCGTCGACCTCGACCCGTAGCCGGCAACCCGCCGGGGCACGCTACGCGCGGTCGGGGCGCTCCGGATAGACGTCGTCGATCGTCGCCAGCGCGACGTACGGTGCACCCGCCGCGGCCTCGATCCGCGCGCCCCCGCCAGCCAGCCGGTCGAGCACGCTGACGACGCCGCAGATCGCGTGGCCCTCCTCCTGCAGCGCCTCGATCGCCGCGATCGTCGAGCCGCCCGTGCTGACGACGTCCTCGACGAGCAGGCAGCGGTCGTCGGGCGCGAGCAGCGGACCCTCGATGCGGCGCGACAGGCCGTGTCGCTTGACCTCCTTGCGCACGAAGAACGCCTTCACGTCGGCGCCCGCGGCGAGCGCCGCGCAGGCGACCGGGTCGGCGCCCATCGTCATCCCGCCGACCGCGGTAGCGCCCCACGCCTCAACCCACTCGACGAGCAGCTCGCCGAGCGCCATGAACGCAGGGCGCAGCAAGATTGCGCGCTTCGCGTCGACGTAGTACTGGGCCTGCATGCCGCTCGTCAGCGTCACCTCGCCGATCACGAGCGCGTGCTCGCGGAGCTCCTCGATCAGTCGTCCATGCGCATTCATCGCTGGCGTACCTTAGAGCCGTGCTCGAGCGAACCCTTCGATACGTCGCGATCGTCCTCAGCCTGTTCGTCGCGACGGGCTTCGTGCTCTTCGCGCTGCAGGACAGCCGGCGCGCGTCGAACGAGACGCAGCAGGAGATCGCCGACTACACCGCGATCAGCCCTTCGGCGGCGGCGGAGCAGGTTCGGGCCAGCCACAACGGCGCGGTCCACGAGCGGATCGACGACGTCAACGACGTGCTCCTCAAGCCGTTCGTCGGCATCTCCGAGCACGCGCACAGCCGCTGGGTTCAGCACGGTGTGCCGACCCTGCTCGCACTGCTCGTGTACGGCTTCGGGCTCGGCTTCCTGGCGCGCTTCACGAAGGCTCGCCACCCGACGCGGCCGCGCGCAGCCCACGCCGCCTGAGGCACTCGCGGGCCTACCGGTAGACGTCGACCGGCGTTCCGACCGTCACCCAGTTGAACACGGTCGCCGCGTCTGGCACCGGGATCCGCAGGCAGCCGTGACTCGCGGCGTAGGTGGGCACCGAGAAGTAGCCGTGGATCGCGTAGCCGCGGAAGAAGTACGACGAGTCGACCATGCCCTTCTCGTTCGTCCCGGGCGTCTTCGTGTACACGCGGTAGGAGCCGAGCACCGTCGGCGTGCTCGGCTTGCCGGACGAGATCGGGTAGATCGCCACCGCCCGGCCCTGCTCGATCAGCGCCAGCACCTGGCGTGAGAGGTCGGCCTCGACGTGGCGCCCCTGCTCGGGATGCGCGACGACGAAGCGCCCGGCGCCGCGCGCGATCGCGTGCATGACGTTCGCCGACGCATTCGCGTTGCGATCCAGTCCCGCGACCTTGCGGAACGCGAGCACCGCGCGTCCGGTGCGCTCGTCGTAGACGCCGGGCGCGCCGGTCACGTAGCCGAGCTCGCGCAGGCGACGCTGGAGGGCTCGGATCGAGGAGCGGCCGCTGCGCGGCGTGACGCGCCGCGGGATGACGTCGACCGAGTGCGTGCGCGTCGCAAACCCCGCGAGCGCCGGCGTCGCGTCATGCGTCGCGAGGACGACGAGCGCACCAGGACGAGGCGACGTGAACGACAGCGCAAACCCACCTCCGCCGCCCGCTTGCGGCAACAGCGACACGCGTCGCGCGGCGAGCTTACGCCCTGAGACGTAGAACCGCACGACGACCGTCTGATCGGGAGCGAAGGCATCCGTCGTCCCGCGTACGACCACGGGCGCGCCGGTCAGCGCAGTCGCGAGCACACCGCCGACGCGGTCGAACTGCAACGCCAGGTGCGTCTGCAGGGGAGCAGCGGGCGGCGGTGCCGGCGCCTCTGGAGCGGCCGGCGTCGTCACCGGCGGCGACGCCGCGCTCGGAGTCGTGGCGGCGCGCGCCGACGCCGGTACGAAGACCGTCGTCACGAGGACGGACACGAGGGTGAGGCGACGCATGCGGGCGCAACTATTGCACGCGCCGCACCCCCGCTCACGACGCCGGCGTCGAGGCCGACGGGTGTCAGCCGCCTCCGGACGCCGGTGCGCTGCGCGGAAGCACGGGACGCCGCGCGCCCATCGCTCGCGCGAGCAGCCAGGCGCAGGTCAGCGCGCCGCTCGTCGAGCAGACCATCATCACCGGGATCTGCCAGCTCCAGTGAAGGTTGGCGCCCAGTGCGAACGAGTTGTTGAGCGCATGCAGTGCGATCGTCGGATACAGCGAACCGGTCCACTCGTACAAAAGGCACAGGCCGATGCCGAAGATCGCGAGCGGCACGAGATAACCGACCGGCGAAGAGCCAGCATGGATCATTCCGAAGACCGAGCCGGCGAGCACCGCGGCGACCCCCGGCCCGCGCCAGTTGCGCAGCGCGCCGAAGAAGAAGCCGCGAAAGAACAGCTCCTCCCCGAGCGGCGCGATCACCGTGATCAGCACGACGACGGCGAGCACGTTGACGAGCGGGCCGTCCGCCCCGAGCTCGCTCGGCAGGTCCTGCGTCTGCTTGAGGTCGAGCGCGGCGCCCCACACGGCGCTCAGCCCGGTGAACGTGATCCAGACCGCGACCATCAGGCCGATGCTGCGCAGGATCGCCGTGCGCCGCAGGCCGAAGTCTGCCGCCGCCGGGCGCCCTGTGAAGGCGGCGAAGCCGTAGGCGGCGCCGACAAGCGCCATGTTCTGCGCGACCGTCAAGCCGATGTTGACGCCCGCCGGCGGATGCTTCGTCGACGCTCCGAACGCACCCGCCACGACGACCACGACGAGCCCGAACACGATCGTCACCCCGAACCCGCTCGCAAACGCCGCGATCGACAGCCACGGCGGCCATCCGTCACGGCCCTCGGGAACCGGGCGCCGCACCGTCGGCGGCGCCTCTGCAGGGACGTTGGACACGGTCGACGCAGGTTAGGGCGTATCAGCAAACGGGAGCCCGGTTTGGACCCCCGCTCCCCGCCGCGCCTAGAGGCGCCCCACGACCCGGCGCCACCGGTACGCTTGCGCCGTTGAACGTGATGGTCGGCATCGTCCCGCGCAGCGCACGAGTGTTTGCGATCGCCACAGCGATGGCCATCGGCGGCATGCTGCTCTGGGTCACGGCGTTGGCACACGCGGCGCCCGCGCCGATCCGCGGCGCCGGACAGCCGGGTGAGATCAAGGGCCGCTACATCGTGGTGCTCAGGAGCGGCACGGCGACGGCCGATGTCGATCGCGTCGAGGGGCGCGCACGCGGGCGCGGGGGGCGGATCGCCCGCCGCTATCGCCGCGCGCTGCACGGGTTCACAGCGACGTTGTCGCCGACTGCGCTCGCCGACGTCCGCACCGACGCCGACGTCGCCTACGTCGAGCCGGACGCGATCGTGCGCGCCGACACGGTCCAGAAGAGCCCCGACTGGGGACTCGACCGCATCGACCAGGTCGGCCTCCCGCTCGACAAGAGCTACACGTACACCGCGACGGGCGCCGGCGTGACGGCCTACGTCATCGACACCGGCATCCGCACGACGCACAAGGACTTCGGCGGGCGGGCGAGCTCGGGCTTCGACGCCGTCGACGGTGGCGCCGCCACCGACTGCAACGGTCACGGGACGCATGTCGCGGGAACGATCGGCGGCGCCACGTACGGCGTCGCCAAGGCGGTCAAGCTCGTTGCCGTGCGCGTCCTGGACTGTAACGGCGAGGGCACCGTGTCCGGTGTCATCGAGGGCGTCGACTGGGTCACGAGCGATCACACCACCGGCCAGCCTGCGGTGGCGAACATGAGCCTTGGCTCGTCGCCGTCGGCCGCGCTCGACGAGGCCGTCGAGAACTCGATCGCCGACGGCATCACGTACGCCGTCGCCGCGGGCAACGACGCCACGAGCGCGTGCACACAGTCGCCGTCCGACGCCGCGTCCGCGCTCACGGTCGGGTCAACGACGTCGACCGACGCGCGCTCGTCGTTCTCGAACATCGGGCCGTGCGTCGACCTGTTCGCGCCCGGCTCGGACATCAAGTCGACGTGGGACAGCTCCGACTCGAGCACGAAGACGCTGAGCGGGACGTCGATGGCCAGCCCGCACGTGGCCGGGGTCGCCGCGCTGTACCTGCAGGGCGCACCGACGGCGTCGCCGAGCGACGTCGACGCGGCGCTCGTCAACGGCGCGACGGCCGGCAAGGTCACGAGCGCTGGGACCGGCTCGCCGAACAGGCTGCTGTTCACGCTCGCGGGTGCACCGCCGCCGCCTCCACCGCCGCCGCCTCCACCACCACCTCCACCGCCTCCACCGCCTCCACCGCCAACGACGGGGGCCTGCGATCAGGTCGTGCTCGCCGACGCCCCGATCTGGTGCGACGGCACGGCGCGCGTCTTCGACGGCCTCACGACGGTCGCGCTACCCGACTTCCAGAGCGCTGCGCTGACCGACTTCACGATCGAGGCGCGCATCACGCCGACGTCGACGGACAACTCCACGCGCTGGGCGTTCGGTGGCACGCGCGGCTCTGACGCGATCGCCCTGTACGTCACGAAGTCGAAGATCGGCGCGATCGTGACGATCGGAGGCAAGACGAGCGACTTCTCGGGCCCCAAGGCCAGCGGCCGGCACGCGGTCGCGGTCGTCCACAGCGGCAAGTCGCTGCTCTTCTACGTCGATGGCAAGCTCGTCAAGAAGCTCAACACGGGGCCCGCCGGAACGATCGACCCCAGTGCCTGGGCGCTCGGCGCCAAGCCCGACGGCACCGCGCCGTTCGTGGGCACCGTCGAGGACGCCGCCTTCTACCTCACGGCGCTGCCGGCCGCCCGCATCGCAGCGCACGCCGCCGGCTGAGGCAGGCGACTGAGGCAGCCGGCCGCCGGCGCCGCCGCTACGCGACCCAGTGCCACGTCGCGAAGATGCCCGAGTAGACGGTCAGTCCGCCGGCGAACGCCGCGAGGACCAGCCGCTCACGCAGCACGCGGCCGGTCATCCAGACGGCCAGCCAGATCGCCAGCGGGAACAGGACGGCGACGAAGCGCGGCAGCGACATGAGCGGCTCGGGCCCGACGGGATACGACAGCGGCAGCGCGAGTGCGCAGACGACGTAGGCGCCATAAGCGTCGGGCAGTCGGCGCAACACTCCGACGACGGCCGCGACGGCCAGCACGAGCCAGGTGAAGAGTTCGACGTTGTGGCGCGCCACGAGCAGGGGATCGCCGCCGGCCGCCTTGAAGAAGACCGGCGTGCGCGCGCCGGAGAGCAACTGACGCACACCGTCGACAGCCGCAACGAGCCCGTCCCATGTGCCGCCGAACGGCCCCGCGAACGAGCGAAACCAGACCTTCTGGGCCGAGAATGGCGCGTGCGGGTCGAGTCCGACGAGCGCCAGGAACGCGCAGTACGCCGCCAACCCGAGCGGCACGAGCAGCAGCCAGGCCGCGTCCGCTCGCAGCCGGCGACGGCTGCGCAGCGCCGGTCGCGCGATGTCCCACAGGTAGATCATCGACAGCGGCACGAGCAGCAACACGCCGGCGCTCCGCGTGGCCGACGCAAGCGCACCGAGCATGCCCGCCCACGCCCAGCGCTCGCGGCGCGCCGCGTATACGGCGCCGACCGACAGGGCGAGGAACAGCGACTCGCTGTAGACCGCAGAAAAGAAGAACGACATCGGGAAGAGCGCCGTGACGAGTACCGCGTTGCGCGCGACCGCGCGCGCGTGGTCGAGGCAGACGAGGCGATGCAACAGGACGAGCGCGACGCCGAGCAGCGCCGTCGACAGCAGCGCGCCGCCGATCAGCGCAGAGTGGATCGGGGTGCCGGCCACCCGGACGAGCAGCGGGTAGAGCGGGAAGAAGGCCTCCCGCCCGCCGCCGCCGCCGTAGCCGCCGCCGGCGATCGCCAGGTACCAGACGGAGTCCCAGCGACCGAGCGGCGCCGCGAGCACGTTGCCGGTCGCACCGAACGGAGAGGTCAGACCCGTCGGGTCGAACGCCGGCGCGCGCGCCGACAGCCCGAACGCCACGACGGCGACGACCGATGCGGCCCACACGAGCAGCCGCGACAGCCACAGCGCACGCCAGGCATCGGCGAGCGCCGCGTCGGCCAGCACACCGGCGGCTGCGGAGACGCGAGCGGACACGGCACGCGACGGCATCGGCGCATCTTCGCAAGCGCGCCGGGTTGCAGGACCAGGGCACCGGCGAGTCGAAGAGAGCACTCTTACTAGAGTTCTTCCGTCGCGCATCGCCTGGCCCTTCAGCCGAGCGCGGCCTTGACCCGATGTCCGCTCGCCGCGAACGCCAGCGTCGACGGCGCCGCAGAGGCGGGGCCGCACGCGTCATCATCATCACGGTCTCCGTGCTGGTGGCCGTATGCGTGATCGGCCTGCTCAGCGTCGTCGGCTACGTCGTCGGCGTCGCGAACTCCGCGCCCGACCTCAGCTCGCTCACGCCCCAGGACCCCGGGCGCATCTCGACGGTCTACGCCTCCGACGGCAAGACCGTGCTGGGCAAGATCTCCAACGACGTCCTGCGAATCCCGATCGCGTCGAGCGCGATGCCGCAGAACATCCGCGACGCAACGGTCGCGATCGAGGACCAGCGCTTCTACGAGCACAAGGGCGTCGACTTCGAGGGGATCATCCGCGCGGCGATCAAGAACCTCAACTCCGGCAAGGCGATCCAGGGCGGCTCGACGCTCTCGATGCAGCTGATCCGCACGCTCTACACCGACGACCGAACGAAGTCGCTCAAGCGCAAGATCCGCGAGGCGAAGCTCGCCGAGGAGCTCGAGAACGTCCACCCCGGGCGGGCCGGCAAGGACTGGATCCTCACGAAGTACCTCAACTCGGTGCCCTACGGGACGTACAACGGCAAGCAGGCGATCGGGATCCAGGCCGCCGCGCGCTCGTACTTCAACAAGCCGGCGTCGCAGCTCACGCTGCCCGAGGCCGCGCTGCTCGCCGGGCTGCCGCAGGCGCCGACCGACTACAGCCCGTTCCGCTACCCGACGGCGGCCGTGACGCGGCGCAACGAGGTGCTGCGCAAGATGGCCCAGCTCGGGTACATCGGCAAGACCGCCGAGCAGCAGGCGATCAACACGCCGCTGGAGCTGCACCCCAACAGCTACTTCCAGGAGAAGCGCGAGGGCTTCTTCTTCGACTACGTCACCGACGAGCTGATCAAGAAGTACGGCGAGAAGGCGGTGCGCAGCGGTGGGCTGAGGATCACGACGACGATCGACGTCGGCCTCAACGACCTCGCACGCAAGGCGATCAGCGACAGCTTGAGCTTCAAGGGCGCGCCGTCGTCGGCGATCGTCAGCATCGATCCGAGCAACGGCTACATCCGCGCGATGGCATCCTCGGCGCAGTACGAGAAGTCGCAGTTCAATCTCGCGGTGGACAGCAAGCGCCGCCCCGGCTCGGCGTTCAAGGTGATGGCGCTCGTGGCGGCCGTCAAGGAGGGGATCAACCCGGCGACGACGAGCTTCCTGTCGGCGCCGCTGACGCTCGGTCCGCAGTTCGGCAGCGTGAAGATCGACTGCTATGACCACGACTGCTCGGGAGGGCCGAAGAACCTCGTCCAGGCGACGCTCTCCTCCGACAACGGCGTCTACATCCGCCTGGCGCTTGCGCTCGGGCCGAAGAAGGTCGCGCAGGCCGCCAAGGACCTCGGGATCACCTCGAAGCTGCAGGGCCTGCCGTCCGAGACGCTCGGCGGATTGCGCAACTGCTGCTCGCCGCTTGAGATGGCCAACGCCTACGCCACGATCGTCGACGGCGGCTGGCGCAACACGCCGAAGGCGATCACCCAGGTGCGCTTCCCCGACGGCAAGATCGACGATCTCTCCAAGCCGACGCGCGTCAAGGTGTTCGACTCGGCGGCGATGTACGAGGTCGTGAAGATCCTCGCGATGAACATCAGCGTGCCGGGCACCGGCGGACGCGCGAAGACGGGCTGCCCGGTCGGCGGCAAGACCGGCACCGTCGACAAGAACACCGACGCCTGGTTCGTCGGCTTCTCGCCACGGCTGGCGACCTCGACCTGGGTCGGGTTCCCACAGGCCAGCATCCCGATGGGACCGCTCTTCCACGGCGCCCAGGTCGACGGCGGCACCTTCCCGGCGCAGATCTGGGGCCAGTACATGAAGGCCGCCGCGCGCGGCTTCTGCGGCAAGTTCGTCGTGCCGAAGGAGCAGTTCAAGACGAAGGCGTTCAAGAGCAAGCAGACGACGCTGCCGACGATCCCCACGCCGCCGACGCAGGAGCAGCTCGACGAACAGCAACGCCAGCTCGCCGAAGCGGTGGCGAAGGCGAAGGCCGAGCAGGGCGCGCTCACGACCAGCCAGGGCACCCCGCAGACCGGCGTCCCGCAGACGGGCGCGCCGTCAGGCGGCTATGACCCGGGCGCCTACCAGTCGACCACTCCGAGCACGCCGCCCCCGCCGCAGGCCCCGAATCCTCCCCCGCCGCCCGAACCGCAGGACACGCCCGACGGCGGCGGCGCGGCGCCGCCGTAGCCGCAGGCCGACTGAGCGCCACGATCACGCGACGGCGCAGCGACAGTGCGCTACCGTAGCGGCGCAAGATGGCCAAAGAAGAGAAAGTCGAGTTCGAGGGCGAGGTCGTCGAGGCACTGCCGAACGCGATGTTCCGCGTAAAGCTCGACAACGATCACCTCGTGCTCGGGCACGTCGCCGGCAAGATGCGCCGCTTCCGCATCCGCATCCTCCCGGGTGACCGGGTGCGCGTAGAGCTGTCGCCGTACGACCTCGACCGCGCGCGCATCGTCTACCGCCACCGCTGACGGACGAGTTCGGCCTCATCGCCGCCCTGCGGGAGCGCTTCGCGCCGCCGCCGGCGCGCGTCCTCGTGGGCAGCGGTGATGACGCGGCCGTGGTGCGCGGCAAGGCGCTGTCCGTCACGTCGACCGACGCGATGGTCGATGGCGTCCACTTCCGCCTCGGCGAGACGGCGAGCCCCGCGGATGCGGGTCATCGCGCGCTCGCCGCCGCGCTGTCTGACCTCGCGGCGATGGGCGTGGCGGCGGGCGAGGCCTACGTCGTGCTCGGCTTGCCGCCGGGCTTCGCGCGCTCCGACGCGCTCGCGCTCGGCGACGCGATGGCGGCGCTCGCCGAGCGCTGTGACGTCGCGGTGATCGGCGGCGACGTCACGTCGGCGCCGGTCCTGACGCTCGCCGTCACCGTCGTCGGCTGGGCAGACGATGAGGCGGAGATCGTGCGTCGGGCGGGCGCGCGGCCCGGCGACCTCGTCGGTGTGACGGGCTCGCTCGGCGCGTCCGGCGCGGGTCTCGCGATCCTCGAGCGGCGCGCGACGGGCGCAGAAGCGCTCGGCGAGCGCCACCGCCGGCCCGAGCCGCGTCTGGCGGAGGGCCAGCTGCTCGCAGGCGCGGGCGCGCACGCGATGCTCGACCTCTCCGACGGCCTCGCGTCTGACTCCGGCCACATCGCGCGAGCGAGCGACGTGACGCTCGAGATCGATCTCGGCGCGCTGCCGATCGCCAGCGGCGTCGCGGGCGTCGCGCGTCAGCTCGGCGTACCGCCGTGGGAGCTCGCCGCGGGCGCAGGCGAGGACTACGAGCTGCTCGTCTGCGTCGCCTCCGGCGACCGCGCGGCCGCCGAGTCGGCCGTGCCGCTGACCTGGATCGGCGTCGTGCGCGACGGCCCGCCGCAGTCGGTGCTGCTCGCCGACGGGGTCGCGCAGGATGTGCGAGGCTTCCAGCATCGCCTGTAGCTGAGCGCGCGACGCATCATCGCGAGCGCGACGAGCCCGGGGTCGACGACGTACTCCGCGCGCTGCACGCGCAGCTTGAGCTCTTGCAGGCGCATCCCGTCGCACGTATCGAGCGCCTCGTCACCGCGCTTGAGCGCCGCCCCGGCGCGCTGCGCGACCATTGTCAGATGCGGGCTGCCCCGAGCGCCTGCTCGCTGACCAGCTTGGCGAAGACGATGAAGCGCTTCGCCGCGCTGTAGAGCGGGTGGCAGGCCGATAGCACGAGCCGGTCATGGCTGACGCGGTGGATCACCGACAGCTCGGTGGGCGGCACGATACGCGTCATCTCGACCGCGTATGTCAGCCGCGCGTACGGCATCTGGACGACGATCTTGTCGCCGCGACGCAGCTCGTTGATCCTGCGAAACGGGGCCAGCCACGTCGTGCGGTGGCCCGCTATCGCCGTCGTGCCGGGGGCGCCCGGGAACGGCACCTGCTCGTAGATCCCCGGGCCCTTGCGCAGCGCCGCGGTGTCGGTGCCGTCGACGACGACGTAGTTCACCTTGATCTTCGCGATCGTGATCCGCCCGGCGGCCTCGCCCGGCTTGAGCTCGCCGCGCAGCTTGCGGGCCTCGAACGCGATCCGCAGCTTCTCGGTCGCGAGCTTGCGCAGCGCGGCGAGATCGAGCGGGCTCGTCTTCTGCTTCTGCAGCTTCTGCAGGTCGGTGTTGAGCCGGCCCTGGACGATCTTCGCGTAGAGGCCCGACACCGGCTCCTGCCAGAGCAGCGTCAGCGCGGCGTCGGCCAGCATCAGCGAGCCCGACACGATCAGCACGGTCGAGAGCGACCGCAGCGCGCGCCGCATCAGTGCACCATCCCGGCGGTCCGCTTGCCCACTGCGCTCTCCCTCATCGTCGTAGGGCCGACTCGGTGCCGCCCAGCGAGCCGGGCCCGGCGTAGCTGCGGGGTCCGCGCACCGTGATCGACACATCGTCCTCCCCGGCGGGCGCACGACCGGCCGCCGCGACGAGCAGCGCGCCGACGGCGCAGCTGGCAACGGCGCTCCACAGCAGCACGCCGGTCAGCGAGATGTGCCCGCCGGCCACCAGCAACAGCAGCTCCCAGGCCGCATCTAGCCCGCCGAGGCCGAGCGATCGGGCGAGCGCGATCGCCACGATCGCGATCGGCGCGAGGCCGAGCGCCGCGAGCACGAGCCGCAGTGGGCGGCGCATGCGCAGGTCTGGCGACAGCGCGAACAGCCAGACGTGCAGCGCCGGAATGAGCAGCGCGGCGGAATAGGGGTTCGTGATCCACATGACACAGGCGACCGCGGTGGCGACGAGCACGATGATGACGCCTGCGCCGGGTTCGGACATGGTGATGGCATCTGCCCGCAGGATGCGCAGCATGGCCGGCCGCATCCACGCCCAGCAGAGCGCGAAGACGAGCACGACCGCAAGCAGCGCGGCCGGGCGCGCGGGCAGCGCCTGCGGAGCGACCGGCGCGTCCGGCACGGCGCCGAGCAACCCGACGACGCCGACGGCGATCGCGAACAGCGCGGTGACGAGGAACGGCAGCCCGTTGGCGAGCGTCCAGCGCAGCCAGACGACGATCGGCGAGCGCTTGCGCAGCAGCGCGGCGAACGCGTCGACGACGGTGATCAGCACGGTCAGCAGGAGCGCGCCGACGAACAGGCGCACGGCCCATTCGGGCAGCACCTTGCGGCTCGTCAGCAGATCGCGATTGGACGCCTCGCTCGTGATCGGCCGCGCGGCCGGCGCCGCGTCGAGCACGGTGATCGCGCGCAGCGCGGCGCGCCCGAAGGCCTCGAGCCGCAGACGTGAGACGGGGGCATTCGCGGGCGGCGGATGATCGCCGCCGATCGACAGCAGCACGGCTGGCAGGCCGCGCGCGAGCAGCGCGCCCTGCTCGCCGAACGTCGCGGGCATCGCGAAGCGCGCAAACTGGCTCAGCGCGCGCGGCGCGCCCGAGCCCGAGCCGGTCTCGACGCGCACCGCCTCCTGGACGGTCGCGCGCAACCGCTGCGGCGTCGCGCCGAACCCGTTCGACCAGCCGGTGACGAGCGGGGCGGTGACGGTGCGCGAGGCGAGATCGCCGAGCACGAGCACCGCACCGATCGGCCCGCTCACGTCGTTGACGAGATCGGCTGCCCCGGCCGCACCGCCGCTGCCGCCGCTCGTCGAGACGAGCGTCAGCGTGCGCCGCGTCTGGCGCGGCGCGCCGAAGATGCGTGCGAGCTCGAGCAGCCCAGCCGTTCCTGACAGCTCGGCCGCGGCCCCGCGGCCGGCGGCGTCGCGATGGGCGACGACGACGATGCGCTCGTCGAGCGTGCCGGGGCGCTCGGCGATCACCGTGCGCAACGAGCGCCGACCGTCGATCGTGTCGGCCTCGTGCGTGACCGTTCGCACGCGAAAGCCTGAGCTGCGCATCTGCGCGGCGACCGCGGTGGCGAGGCCGTTGTCACCGGCGGAACCCGGCCGGCGGTCGGGAAAACGATCCACCAAGCCCTTCGTCGTCGAGTCGCCGTAGGCGGTCTGGAACGCGCGCGGGCCCTGGAAGGCGTCGGGCGCCAGCGTCGTGCGCATCGGCTGCGGCCGGTTCTCCAGCGAGAACGCCAGCAACACGAACGCGAACAGGACCGGAATCAGCGCGGCCCGGTAGATGCGCGGGTCGATCATCTGCGTTGTCACACTATTGGGATGGTGGATCGTGCTCCTCGCATCCTCCTCGTCGACGACGAGCACGCAATCCAGACGCTGCTCTCGTATCCGCTGCGCAAGGACGGCTATGACGTCGTGCAGGCGACCGACGGGCAGGCCGCGCTCGCTCGCTTTGGTGAAGGGACGTACGACCTCGTCGTGCTGGACCTCATGCTGCCCAAGCTCGACGGCCTCGAGGTGTGCCGCCGGATCCGAGCCCGCAGCACCGTGCCGATCATCATGCTGACGGCGCGCGCCGAGGAGATCGACAAGGTCGTCGGCCTCGAGATCGGCGCCGACGACTACATCACCAAGCCGTTCTCGATGCGCGAGTTTCGCAGCCGCGTGAAGGCCGCCCTGCGCCGCGCGGAGATGCAGCCACACGCCGGCGGGCGCGACGAGGCCGCCGGCAACGGGCCGCTGGAGGTCGCCGGCCTGCGGATCGACTTCGAGAAGCGCGCCGTCTGGGTGCGCGGCGACGCCGCGCAGACGACGTTCGTCGAGTTCGAGATCCTCGCCGCGCTCGCGACCGCGCCCGGCCGTGTGTTCACGCGCGAGATGCTGTTGACGCGGATCTGGGGCGATGCCGCCTACCGCGATCCGCGCACGATCGACGTCCACATCCGCCACCTGCGCGAGAAGCTCGAGCTCGACGCGAAGCGGCCCGACTACCTCTTCACCGTGCGCGGCGTCGGGTACCGCTTCCGCGACGACGCCGAGCGCTGACGGACCGAAGGATGAAGCGCCTCAGATCGCTGCGACCGCGTTCGCTGCGCTCGCAGCTGACGATCCTGTCGTTCGCGGTCACGCTCGTCGCCCTGCTCGCCGTCCTGTTCTACGTGACGCCGCAGCTCGAGAGCTCCCTGCGCGACCAGAAGCTCCGCTCGCTGGCCGAGACCGCGCGCGCCTTCACCCCGCAGATCGCGACCGTCGTGCGCGACAACGGCAGCGACAACGCGATCGACAACATCGTCTCGACGGTCTCTGACCGCACGAACGCGCGCGTGACACTCGTGTCGGTCGGCGACGGCACCGAGGGCCTCCAGCTCGCCGTCTTCTCGGACTCCTACACGGACAACCGGATCACGGACCTCGACCTGCACGTCGCCGATCGCGCCTCGCGCACAGGCCGCACGACGGTCGGCACGGGCGCGTCGCAGGACGGCGAGCTCGCGCAGGTCGCGGTGCCGATCCGCGACGAGGGAACCGTCAGCCGCGTCGCGCTCTTCTCGGCGCCGATGGCCGACGTGCGCGGCAACGTCTCGCTGATCCGCCGGCAGATCCTGATCGCCGGCGGGATCGGGCTGCTGCTGGCGCTCGTCGGCGGCTTCGTCGTGTCGCGCTCGATGGCTCGCCGCGTGCGCAGCCTGGAGCGCGGCGCGGGCCAGGTCGCCGCCGGGGACTTCACCGCCGTCTTCCCGACCGGCAAGGACGACGAGCTGGGGCAGCTCGCACGCGCGCTGGACGACATGCAACGCCAGCTCGCGCAGCTCGAGAGCGCGCGGCGGCGCTTCATCGCAACGGCATCGCACGAGCTGCGCACTCCGATCTTCTCGATCGGCGGCTTCCTCGAGCTGATGGAGGACGAGGAGCTCGACGACGAGACGCGGCGCCAGTTCGTCGCCACGGTACGCGAGCAGGTCGAGCGGCTTGGCAAGCTCGCGACCGGCCTGCTCGACCTGTCGCGGCTGGAGGCCGGGTCGCTCGAGCTGCGGCCCGCGCGGACCGACCTCGGCGTGTTGACGCGCGCGGTCTCGGCCGAGTTCGCACCGGCGGTCGACAAGCACGACTCGGAGCTCGACGTCCGCCTCGGCGACCGCGTCGACGCGGTCTGCGATCCCGAGCGCGTCGCGCAGGTCCTGCGGATCCTGATCGACAACGCGCTCACGCACACGCCGTCGGGCACGCGCGTCGCGGTCACGGCGCGGCGCGATAACGGCACCGTGCGCCTGGCTGTCAGCGACAACGGGCCGGGCATCAGCGACGCCGCTGCCGAGCGGATCTTCGAGCCGTTCTTCACGTCCGACGACCAGCAGGGGTCGGGGCTCGGGCTGGCGATCGCGCGCGAGCTCGCCGAGCGAATGGACGGCTCGCTCGCGGTCGATCCCAAGCCCGGACGGACGACGTTCTCGCTCGAGCTGCCGGCGTAATGCGGAGCACTAGACTCGATCGCCAGATGGCCGCCGGACCCAGGGGCTCCTCCCAACCGCAGGCACCGCTCGTGCTCGTGTCCAACCGCGGGCCCGTGACGTTCGATGTCGACGGCTCGTTCACGCGCGGCACCGGCGGGCTGGTCACTGCGCTGACCGGCCTCGCAACGCATCGCGACGCGGTCTGGATCGCATCGGCCATGACCGACGGCGACGTGCGCAAGTCGCGCGAGCGCGGCGGACGGGCATTCGTCGTCGACACGCCCGGCGGCGAGTTCCACGTGCGCTTCGTCGTCTCCGAGACGGAGGCCTACGACCGCTTCTACAACGTCGTCGCGAACCCGATGCTGTGGTTCATCCAGCACTACCTCTGGGACCTCTCCAACGCGCCGGACATCCGCGATAACGAGGTGCAGGCCTTCGAGGAGGGCTACAAGGTCGTCAACGACGACCTTGCGCAGGCCGTGATCGAGCAGATCGAGGGCGAGCACGAGCCCGTCGTGATGGTCCACGACTACCACCTCTACACGCTGCCCGCGGTCGTCCGCGCCGCGCGCCCCGACGTCTTCCTGCACCACTTCATCCACATCCCGTGGACGCAGCCCGACGCCTGGCGCGTGCTGCCCAAGCGGATCCGCGACGAGATCTACAACGGCGTGCTGTCGAACGACATCGTCGGCTTCCACACGCGCTCGTACCGCTGGAACTTCCTGCAGTGCTGCCGCGACCTGATGGACTACGAGGTCGACTTCGAGCGCGGCGTCGTGCACGTCGACGGGCGCGACGTCTGGGTGCGCGCGTATCCGCTGCCGATCGACTACGAGGCGACGCGCAAGGTGGCCGCCAGCGAGCGCACACGGGAGTTCGAGCGCGAGATCGAGCGCCGCCGGCGCGAGCACATCATCCTGCGCGTCGACCGCGCCGACCTCTCGAAGAACGTCCTGCGCGGCTTCACGGCGTTCGACCAGTTCCTCGAGGAGCATCCGGAGTTCCGCGAGAACGTGACGTTCATCGCGCAGCTGATGCCGTCGCGGATGGACGTCCCCGAGTACCAGGAGTACCTCGAGCGCATCGAGGCGCTCGTCGCCGTCGTCAACCACCGCCACGGGACGCCCGACTGGATGCCGATCCAGCTCAAGCTGCGCGACGACCTCGAGGAGGCCGTCGCCGCCTACAAGCAGTACGACGCGATGATCGTCAACGCGATGTTCGATGGCATGAACCTCGTCGCCAAGGAAGGGCCGCTCGTCAACGAACGCAACGGCGTCTCGATCCTGTCGGAGAACACGGGCGCGCACGAGGAGCTCGGCGAGTGGGCGCTCAGCGTCAATCCGTTCGACATCAAGGAGACTGCCGACTCGATTTACCAGGCGCTGACGATGAGCGACGCCGAGCGCAAGCGCCGCTCGCTGGGCCTGAAGGGTGCCGTCACGGCCCGCGACCCCGGCGACTGGATCGACGAGCAGCTCGCCGACATCAAGGCGAAGGCAGCATCCAAGGGCGCGGCGATGGTGTCCGACGGCGCAAGCTAGTCGTCCTCTGCTCGGTGCCTCAGCCGAGCGTGAAGTCGAATTCCGGAGCGCGCGCGGGCGAGCGGTGATGGTGGCCTGATGCGCGCGGCGCGCGCATCACGGCCGGCGCAGGCGGCCTGGGCGATTGCGGCGCGCTGGGTCGTCGAGGCGGCAGTGCCGGCGGGCGGGCCGGTGGCGGCGGTGGCGGCGGTGGCGGCGAGGAGCGAGACGGTCGCCGTCGTCGCAGCGGCAAGGACGCACGGGCGCGACGCCTCGGCTGTGCTCGTGGCGCGCGGTGGGCGTGCGCGGTGAGCGCGCGCCGGCGATGACGGCTGGGTGCTTGGGACACCTGTCGAGCAGGCTGGCGATGAGCGGGCGCCGGGAGGTCTGTCTCCGGCAGAACCGGCACCGGACCGGTTGGCGGCAACGCGGGCCCGCGGTCGCGTAGGTGGGGCCAGGCCAGGATGAGCACGACGAGCGCGAGCAGGCCGCCGGCGCGCAGCACGTTGCCCCAGCGCACCCGCACGTACAGCGGTGGTGGCACGTCGGGCTCCATGCCCAGTCAAGGCGCGCAGCCCGTCCGTCTCGCCCCCCCCGACCGCGAGCGTCGCGCGGCGGTCGCTATCATGCGCCGCCGCATGCCTGCACATGATCCTCTGTACGACCTCGTCCTGATGCTGGACAGCGCCGCGCCCGACGAACAGCGTCAGCGCGTGCTCACGGGCGTGGAGACCACGATCGGCTCCGGCGGCGAGATCGTCAACGCGCAGGACTGGGGCGTTCGCCAGATGGCGTACGAGATCCGTCACAAGACTGACACCGAGTACCACTTGCTGCAGTTCCACGCGACGCGCGAGGTGCTCGAGACGCTGCAGCGCACGCTGAAGATCGCCGACGGCGTCATGCGCTTCCGCATCATCAAGCTCGCGCCGGGTACCCCGGCACCTCCCGCGAACCGCCCCGAGCCGCGCCCCACGGGCATCGGCGAGCCGGTCGCAGGCGAAGCTCCCGCGCTCGTCGCGGACGCCGTCGAGGCGTAGTCGGCGCACAGAACTCCGCGCTTTCGCGCGCGGCTGCGACAAAAGCGCGGAGAGAGCGGCGTGCTCGGCGGTGTCCTCCGGCACCGGGTCTAGACTCGGTCGCAAGATTCGTTCGCTCCCGAAGGAGAGCCGATCTCGTCCTTGCGAGCGAAACAGGACACCGGAGTCGCAGACTCCCAGACAACGCGCATGCCCCAGTCATGCGCGCTTAGGAGGCGCTTGCATGAGCGGTTTTGACATCAACACGGTAACGGTCTCCGGGAACCTCACCCGCGAGCCCGAGCTGCGCAACCTACCCAACGGCGGGCAGTCGGTCTGCCAGCTGCGGATCGCCCACAACGACCGCTACAAAGACAGCTCCGGGGAGTGGGCCGATCGCGCCTCCTACTTCGACGTCTCGATCTGGGGCGGCCTTGGGGAATGGATGGCGAGCAACCTCTCCAAGGGTCAGAAGGTCGTCGTCTCCGGCCGGCTGAAGTGGCGCGAATGGGGCGAGGAGGGCAACAAGCGCCAGTCCGTCGACATCTCCGCCGATAGCGTCGTCCCGGTGGTCCGCGACGGCAGCCGTGGCAGCGGCGCTCAGTCCAACGGCTTCACGCCCCGCTCGGACGTCCCGGCCAACACGGACGACTTCCAGACCGTCCCCAGCGGCGGCGGCAACCGGGCGCTGGCCGACGACGACATTCCGTTCTGAGCCACTGCTCAATTGACGCCGTGCCGCGCCGCCAAAAGGCGCGGCACGCGACTGTCGATCGGTCTTTGTCACAATGGTGGGCCCGCGCGCTTCGCCGTGCGCGCTTCAGCAAGCGACTTAAGGACTTTCGTCAGTGGCAAAGCAGCGCAACCGTGGCAAGCCCACGCGTCGACGTGACAAGAAGGGCGGCCCCGGTACAGGCCGGCGCAAGCCGTGCCCGTACTGCAAGGACAAGATCGAGCAGGTCGACTACAAGGACACGGCCGTCCTGCGGAAGTTCATCTCCGAGAAGGGCAAGATCCGCTCACGGCGGATCACGGGTGCCTGCCGCCGCCACCAGAGCCAGATCGCACGCGCGGTGAAGCGCGCTCGCGAGCTCGCGCTGCTGCCTTACGTCAACGAGGGCGGGCGCGACGACACCGAGCGCGAGGGTGGTCGCGGCGGACGCCGCGGTCGCGACTAGGCGCCTGATGCCGTCCGCGATCCTCATGCAGGACGTCGAGCACCTCGGCGAGCGTGGAGCCGTCGTCGACGTCTCCAAGGGCTACCTGCGCAACTACCTGATGCCCCGCAAGCTGGCACAGCCGGCGACGAAGGGCGCGCTCGACGAGGCGCAGCGCCGCATGGAGGCCGCTGACCGCGCGACGCAGGCGCTCGTCGCCAAGGCCACCGCGGACGCCGAGGTCCTCAGCCGGACGGTGCTCACGATCAGCCAGCAGGCCGGCGACGACGGGCGCCTGTTCGGCTCGGTGACCAATCAGGACATCGCCGACGCGATCGAGGAGGCACGCGGGGTGAAGGTCGACCGCCGCAAGATCCACCTCGAGGAGCCGATCAAGAACGTCGGCACGTATGTCGTCGTCGTCGAGGTCGCCGAGGGCGTCACGGCCTCGATCAAGACGATGGTCGTCGAGCGCACCTGATCCTGCTTCCGCTCGCGACGTTCTCCGACATGTTCTGGGGTGTCGCCGGCGTCGCCGGCGGCATCGCGGGGATCGGAGTGCTGGCGTGGGCGGGCTGGAACGGCCACGCAGATCGCGACGCGGAGGACGCGGCGCGCGACTATTACCAGGAGCACGGCCACTGGCCCGACGAGCCGGCCTGACGTCGCGCGCGGCGGCCGCGGCGGGGAACTTGCGGTCGCCCGCCATCCTCGCGTTTCGGGTGCGGATATCGCACCTAGCTCGACACGACGGCGAGCCCCCAGCGTCGTCGCGGGCGGCACAGGATGCAGCCGCCCGCGATCGCTGCGCCGTCCGAACCGGATGAGAACATCTGTTCGTCCGGTGTCCGCCGGCGCCTCGCGTCGAACGGCCGCCAAGAAATTCGTCCCTAAGAGCGGGGGCGATGCACATCGCTGCGCGTCGCCGACCCGCCGTCGGCTTAGCCTCCTGTTCCCGTGAGCACGCACCCAGACTCGCCACCGCGCCCGCCCGCGACGATCGCCACCGGGGTCGCGCCGCCGCACTCGATCGAGGCCGAGCAGTCGGTGCTCGGCGGCATCCTGCTGTCCGATCGCGCGATGTACGGGCTCGTCATCGAGGAGGGCCTGAAGGCCGAGGACTTCTACCGTGACCGCCACCGGCTGATCTACGAGTCGATGCTCATGCTGTACCGCGAGAGCGAGCCGATCGACGTGCTGACGGTCAGCGAGCACCTGCGCTCGACCGGCAGGCTCGAGCAGGCCGGCGGCAAGGCCGCGATCGACGAGCTCACCGGCGGCGTCCCCGGGCTCGGCGGGATCAGGCGCTACGCCCAGATCGTGCGCGAGCACGCGCTCATGCGCCGCCTGCTGAGCACGACCTACGAGATCCAGGCCTCGGTGCTCAACCACGCCGCCGCGCCGCGCGACCTCGTCGAGCAGGCCGAGCGCGCGATGCTCGAGGTCGCTCACGACGACCGCCAAAAGGACTTCCGCACGATCGACGACATCCTCGACGACGAGCTGAAGAAGATGGAGAAGCTCTCGCGCGAGGGCACCTCGCTGACCGGCACCCCATCGGGCTTTCGCGACCTCGACGAGATCACCGGCGGATTCCAGCCCGGCAACCTGATCGTCATCGCAGCAAGGCCAGCGATGGGCAAGTCCGCGCTCGTCACGAACATCGCCGAGAACGCCGCGATCGACCACGGGCGGCCCGTGGCCCTGTTCTCGCTCGAGATGTCCGAGACGGAGCTCGCCCAGCGCTTCGTGGCCTCCCAGGGGCGCATCAAGGGCGACGAGCTGCGCAAGGGCCGCGTGCCCGATGCGAAGTGGCCGAAGATCCTGCAGGCGTCGCAGCGGCTCGCAGCGGCGCCCCTCTACATCGACGACTCCTCGGACGTCGGGATCATCGAGATTCGGGCCAAGGCACGCCGCCTGCACCAGCAGCAACCGCTCGGCCTGATCATCATCGACTACCTGCAGCTGATGCGGCCCGACGGCCGCGTCGAGTCGCGCGTCCAGCAGGTGGGCGAGATGAGTCGTGGGCTGAAGATCCTCGCCCGCGAGCTGCACGTGCCGGTGATCGCGCTCTCGCAGCTCTCACGAGCGGTCGAGACCCGCGGCCAGTCGATCGACAGCAAGCGCCCGCTGCTGTCGGACCTGCGCGAGTCGGGCAGCATCGAGCAGGACGCCGACCTCGTCGCGTTCATCTTCCGCGAGGAGTACTACGACAAGGAGACCGAGCGTGCCGGTATCGCGGACATCATCATCGCCAAGCACCGCAACGGCGCGATCGGCGACGTCGAGCTGACGTTCGCCAAGGAGTATCCGAAGTTCCTCAACTACACGTCGCCGGAGCGCTACGGATGAGCGCCGTGCTACGCCGGATCGACGGCGAGCGCTGCGCGCTCGGCGTCTGCGACGGAAGCGGCTTCGTCGTCGACGAGGCAACGAACACAGCGACCGACTGCCGCTGCCGCGCGCAGCGCGTGAGCTCGGCCCGGTCGCGATCGCTCAGCGGCGTCATTCCGCGCAAGTATCGCGGCGTTTCCTTTGAGCGCCCGCCTGTAACGGAGATCGAGCGCTCGCGCGTCGCCGTCGTCCGCAGCTTTGTCAATCGGATCGACGACAACCTCGACGCTGGCCGCGGGCTGTGGTTCTACGGACCAGCCGGGACAGGCAAGACGACGCTCGCGATGCTCGTCTCGCGTTACGCCCTCGAGGCCGGACGCAGCGTCGCGATCTACTCGCTGCCGCGGCTGCTGGCCGAGATCCGCACGACGTTCGACGACGACGGCCGCGGCATGTCGTATCTCGAACTGCTCACCAGACTGACAGCCGTCGACCTCCTGCAGATCGACGACGTCGGTGCCGAGAAGACGAGCGATTGGGTGCTCGAGCAGCTCTACGCGATCGTCAACGCGCGCTACGAGGATGAGCGTTCGATCGTCGTCACAACGAACCTCCTGACGCCCGAAGAGCTTGCGCAGCAGATCCACACGCGCACCGTCTCGCGGCTGACCGAGATGTGCGACGTGCTGCCGCTCTTCGGCGAGGACGCGCGGCGCCAGGGGCCCGCAACGGACGACGTGCGGTCCGCCTGATGGTGCGTCTCGTCACGAGGCCGCCCAAGAAGAGCCCACCCGCCTAGACTTGTCGCCTTCATGCCGGGAATCTGCATCGTGGGCGCCCAATGGGGCGATGAGGGCAAGGGGAAGGTCGTCGACCTCATCGCCGAGCAGGCCGACGCCATCGTCCGCTTCCAGGGTGGCAACAACGCCGGCCACACGATCATCCGCGACGGCGAGGTCTTCAAGTTCCACCTGATCCCGTCGGGGATCCTCTACCCGGGTAAGCGTTGCATCATCGGCAATGGCGTCGTCGTCGACCCAGGCGTGCTGACCGACGAGCTCGACGCCCTCAAGGCGCGCAAGATCGACACGAGCGGGCTGCGGATCAGCGCCAACGCACACGTGATCATGCCGTACCACCTGCTGCTCGACACCGCCGGCGAGACGAAGCTCGGCAAGCTGCAGATCGGCACGACGCGGCGCGGCATCGGCCCGGCCTACGCCGACAAGGCGGCGCGTCTCGGCATCCGCATGCAGGACCTGCTCGACGAGAAGATCCTCAAGAAGAAGATCACCGCGGCGATCGATCCCAAGCGCCTCAGCCTGCGCCCCTACGCGAAGGACCCGTCGCTGGACCTGCAGTCCATGACCGACGCCTACCTGACGTACGGCCACCGCCTTGAGCGCCACATCGCCGACACGGCGCGGATCGTCTGGGACGCGCTCGACGCCGACAAGCTCGTCGTCTACGAGGGAGCGCAAGGCGCGCTGCTCGACATCGACCACGGCACGTATCCGTTCGTCACGTCCTCCAATCCGATCGCCGGGGCGGCCTGCGTCGGCGCCGGCGTCGGCCCAAAGGACATCCACGAGGTCTGGGGGATCGCGAAGGCCTACGTCACGCGCGTCGGCTCGGGCCCGTTTCCGACCGAGCTGCACGACGAGGTCGGCGAGGAGATCCGCACGCGCGGCGGCGAGTTCGGCACGACGACGGGGCGCGCCCGGCGGACCGGCTGGCTCGACATCCCGGCACTGCGCTACGCCTCGCGCATCAACGGCCTGACGGCGCTTGCGATCACGAAGCTCGATGTCCTCTCGGGCTTCGAGAAGATCAAGGTCTGCACGGCCTACAGCGGCCCGGACGACGCGTCGTTCACCGACTTTCCCTATCACCAGTCGGTCCTGCACCACGCCAAGGGCGAGTACATCGAGCTCGACGGATGGACCGAGGACATCGGCGAATGCCGCACCGCCTCCGATCTGCCGCAGGCCGCGCGCGACTACCTCGACTTCATCGCCGAGGCGATCAACGTGCCGGTCGTGCTCGTCGGCGTCGGGCCCGGGCGCGAGCAGGTCATCTGGATGCAGGACGCGCCGCATATCGCCGCCGCGGCGACGGCCGCCGCGTAGCTCCCCGTCGCATATCGCCCGCAGCCTGCGGGACGCCGCCGTCCTGCCGCGGTCGGCTCAGGCCCAGCGCTCGAGCAGGTCCTCGTCGGGCACGCTGCGCACGAGGCGGGCGGGCACGCCCATGACGACCTTGCGCGCCGGGACGTCGGCCGTCACCACAGCGCCCGCGGCCACGAACGCCTCCTCGCCGATCTCGACGCCCGGCACGAGGACGGCACCGCCGCCGATCCGGCAGGCGCGCCGCAGCGTCGCGCCGCGCAGCGCCATCCCCTTCGGATGGCGGGCCATCGTGTCGTCGTTCGTCGTCATAGCGCAGGGCCCGAAGAAGACGTCGTCCTCGATCACGCTGTACGCCGTCACGTAGGCCTGCGACTGGATCCGCACGCGCGCGCCGATCCGCACGTCGTTGTCGATGCCGCTCGCACGCCCGACGACGGTGTCCGGGCCGATCGTGGCCCGCTCGCGGACGAACGCCTGGTCGGCGACGATCGTGCCAGCACCGATGCGCGCGCCGGCGAAGACGATCGCCTGGGTGCCGATCACGGCGCCGTCCTCGATCACGAGCGCAGCGAGCGGCGCTCGTGAGGCGGTCGAGCGCGCCGCGAGCGCCGGCGTCTTGCCCAGCACCGCCCCATCGCCGATCACGACTCCGTCACCGATCACGACGCCGTCGTGGACGACGACGTAGGCCCCGAACGTGACGTCTCGGCCGACCTGCGCCGTCGCGCTCAGCACAAGCCCGGGCGCGTCGGTCACAGCGACGCATCCCCGCCCGCGGCGGCGAGGTCGTCGGTCGTGCGCGCGCGTGCAGTCATCGCGACGGGAGCGTAGCCATCGCCGCGACGACGCGGCCAGCGGCATGGCCGTCGCCGTAGAGCTGCGGCCGATCCGCCGGCGGCGTGCGGCCCAGCGCGGCGCGCGTCGCGCCGGCGTCGAGATCGACGAGCACGTTCCAGCCCGAGCTCACCGTCTCGGCCCACTCGGTCGTGTCGCGCAACGTGATGCACGGCACGCCGGCCAGGTACGCCTCCTTCTGCACGCCTCCCGAGTCCGTCAGGGCGGCACGCGCACCGAGCAGCAGTGCCGTGAACGCGAGATAGCCCAGCGGCGGCAGCACCGCAGCGCCGGCCTGTACCCGGTCGAGCAGGCCGGCGGCGTCGAGGCGCGCACGCGTGCGCGGATGCAGCGGCAGCACGACGCGCTCGTCGAGCCCGAGCAGCAGGTCCACGAGCTGCGCCAGCCGTAGTGGATCGTCGACGGTCCCCGCGCGGTGCGCGGTCGCGAGCACGTACTCGCCGCGGGCGACGCCCGCTTCGCGCAACGGCTCGTCGTTCGCACGCGCGCGCGGCGCCACGATCCGCGCGACGTCGACCATCACGTCGCCGACGACCTCGACGCGTCCGGCGACGGACTCGCGCGCGAGGTTGTCGGCCGCGAGCTGCGACGGGACGAGCAGCAGATCGCTGACGTGATCGGTGACGACCCGGTTGAGCTCCTCGGGCATCGCCCGGTCGAACGAGCGCATGCCGCCCTCGACGTGCGCGACCGGGATCCGCAGCTGGGCGGCGGCAAGCGCGCCGGCGAGCGTGGAGTTCGTGTCGCCGTAGACGAGCACCGCGTCCGGCGCCTCGGCGCGCAGCAGGTCGCCGAGCGCTGCCAGCATCCGCGCGGTCTGCTCCGTGTTCGACCCACCGCCCAGCTGCAGTTCGACGTCCGGCACCGGCATCTCGAGCTCACGGACGAAGACCGCCGACAGCTCGTCGTCGTAGTGCTGGCCGGTGTGTACGAGCAGCTCCTCGTGCGTGTCGCGCAAGATCCCGGACACCGCGGCCGCCTTGACGAACTGCGGCCGGTTGCCGATGACCGTCAGGACCTTCACACGTCGCGGGCGAGCTCGGCCTCGATGTGCTCGCGAACGGCGGTCGCGGCGCTCGACGTGACCGGCCCAGGCGCTGCCGGCAACGCGACGCCGTCGATCGCGTGCACGGGATGCACCTCGCGCGCCGAGGAGCCCAGGAAGGCCTCGCCGGCGGCAGCGAGATCCTCGCGCGTCGTGATCCGCTCGCTCACGTCGGTGACCGCGAACAGGGCCCGACGCGTGATCGAGTCGAGGATGCGATCGTCGAGTGGAGGCGTGTGCAGCGCGCCGTCGAGGACGTAGAAGAATGAGGTCGTCGGGCCCTCCAGCACACGCCCGTGCGGCGTGACGAGCAGTGCCTCGTCGGCGCCCTGCTCGCGCGCGATCCGCGTGGCGAGCATGTTGCCGGCGTAGGAGAGCGACTTGACGCCGTCGAGCACGCGCGTCGGCGTGTACGTGACCGTCTGCAGAGCGATCGTCGAGGGCAGCTCGTGGCGCTCCTCGATGATCCCGATCCGCCGCCCGCCGCGCGTGACGAGCAGTCGCAGCATCCGGTCGGCCGGGTCGCTGGCAGCGAGCAGCGCGCGGACGTCGCCGCGCACGGCGTCGATGTCGAACGGCAGCCGAAGGCTCTCGGCGCTGCGCTGCATCCGTTCCAGGTGCGGCTCGAGGCCGTACGGCCGGCCGCTGTAGAGCGGGACGACCTCAAAGACCCCGTCGCCACGCAGCAGGCCCTCGTCGGTGATCGGGATCAGGGCCTCTGAGACGTCCATCACGTCGCCGTCGAGGATCGCGAGCAGGCCGGGCATGAGTCAGAGCCTAGTTGCTGATCGCGTGGCGACCATGCCCCCGCCAGGAATCGAACCTGGAACCTTCGGATTAAGAGTCCGCTGCTCTGCCAGTTGAGCTACAGGGGCGTATCGAGGCGATGATCCTATCGCCCGGGTTCTGGCAAGCGTTCGTCGCCTCGACGCTCGTCGCAGCGGACCCCAGATCGATCGCTGCTACCCCGTCGTGGTCGTCGACGCCGCGAGCGCGGCGTTGGCGGCCGCCTGCTTCTTGAACAGCGTCAGGGCGCTGCGCAGCTGTTTGCGCTGCGACGGGGAGGCGAGCTCGACCGCACGATTGGCCGCGAGGTCCCCGACACGGTTCTGCTTGGCCTGGTAGGCGAGCGCAGCGAGCTGCTGATAGACGTTCGTCGTCGGAGGCTTCGTCGCCGCGGCCACGATCAGCTTCGCGCTCACCGCCTTGGCGAGCTGGTCGAGCGCACCGGTCCCGTAGGCCTGCACCATGAGGTTCGCGGCGCGCACGTTGGGCTGCTTCGGGTTGAGCGCGAGGTGCTGCTGCCAGGCCGCGGCCGCCAGGGCAAGACGCTGCTTGCCGTCAGAGGTGTACGTCCCGTCCGCGGCGATGCCGTCGAGGTTCGCGCGCTGGAAGCGCAGGATCGCAAGCTGCGCGAACGCATCGGCGTCCTTCGGATGCGTTTGGGTCTTCGTCAGCGCCGCCTTGACCCGCTTGTCGAGCGTCTTCGTCGCCGGGGCGCTACTCGTGTTGCTCGAGAACGCGTCGAACAGCCCGCCGGACGACGAGCTGCCGATTCCGAACAGCAGCAGGCCGCCGCCCATCAGCAGCGCAAGTCCAACGTAGATCACTTGCACGGTGCGGCGCCGGCCACGTCCGCGCAGATCGAACAGCATCGGGCGATCAATCCTTCCGGTCTGGGTCCCCCAGCTTAGAGGGATCTTCGCCATCGTCGTCGTCCTCGTCGTCGTCCTCGTCGCCGTCCTCGTCGCCGTTCTCGACGTCGTCGTGGAGCTTCCCGATCGGAACGGCGCCGTCGACGTCTACCGGCGGGAGGTCGTCGTCGTCACCAGGCGGAAGATCGTCCTCCTCGTCCAGCACCGGAGCGGCCTCCACGTCGTCGTAGTCGATGTCGTCGGCGTCATCCCAGCGAGCGGAGCGGTCGGAGACGGGCTTCACCCTGCCGATCCAGCGGGCCAGCAGGATGCTGAGCTCGAACAGCACGATCAGCGGCGCCATCGCCAGCGACATCGTGAACGGATCGGGCGTCGGCGTCGCGACCGCCGCCAGGATCGAGATGCCGAGGATCACGTAGCCGCGGTTCTTCGCAAGCTGCTTCGGCGTGAAGATGCCGATCCGGGTGATCGCGAGCACGCCGACGGGGATCTGGAACAGCAGCCCGACGCCCGCGATGAAGATCACCGCGAACTTGAAGTAGTCCTTGGCCTGCAAGAGGATGTCGAATGAGTCGTCGTTGAAGTTCAGGAGGAATTTCAACGCGCGATCGAGCACGACGAAGTACCCGAACGCCGCGCCCGCGATGAACAGGACGGGCACCATGAGCATCAGTGGCAAGGCGATCTTGCGCTCTCCGGGACTGAACGCTGGCAGCACGAACGCGTACGCCTGGAAGAGCAGCATCGGCATCGCAAGCAGCAGCGATGCGTAGAACGCGATCGTGATCGTCGCGGTGAACGGCTCCGTCACGCCGAGCGTGACGAGGTTGCGCTGCGTGCTGCCGCTCGACGCCGACGCGGCCTGCGCCACCTGCCGGCTTGCGGCGACGAGCTTCGTGGCGCTGGCGGTGATCGCCGATCGCTGCGGCTCGGTGACGTTGGCGGCGGACGCCAGCGTCTTGAACGTGCTGGCCGCTCCCGTCAATGCCGGTGCGAGCGCCCTCAGCGCCTGTCCCTCCTCCTTCTGGAAGAGGGCAGCCTTCTCAAGCGGGTCCTTGCTGGACTTGCTCGGATGCGAGTAGTTCTGCGCGCCTGTGACCGGCTTCGTGACGATGTCGAGGATCGCGTGGTTCTGCCAGAAGCAGAAGCCGAACGCGACGACGAGCGTCGCCGCTGAGATCAGCAGCCGCTTGCGGAGCTCGGTGAGGTGGTCGACGAGGGTGAGCTTGTCCTCGTGACCGATCGGCCGCATCGCGGACGGCATGCGGCGCGACGGGCTCAGCTGCGCGGTCGGCTCACGGCGTCATCCGATTCGTCGGATGTCGCGGAGGGGAGCTTCGCCGCCTCGGCCGCGTCATCCTTGGAGGCGCCGCTGATCGAGTCCTTGAACTCGCGCATGCCGGTCCCCAGCGAGCGTCCGAGGTCGGGGAGCTTCTTCGGACCCAGGACGACGAGCGCGATCACGAGCACGATGAGCAGTTCGGGCAATCCGATGCCACCAGGCATTGCAGCTCCTAAGTTCGAGGTTCGAAGAGGGTATCGCGCGACTTTCGGGCGCGCCGGTTGTCTGGACGGGCATGGCGGGCGTTCAAGTTCCGCCTCGGCTTGCCGATGAGTGCGTCATGCAGGAGTTCGAAAACACCCCCCAGGCGGATCACAAGCGGTACGTCCGCAAGGTGAAGCTGCCCTCTGGAAAGACGATCGACGTGATCTCGTTCGACGAAGATCTCGCGCCCGCACCCGCACGGCTGCACATGTGTCCCGAATGCAGCTCGGAGCTCGTATACCCGGTCGCCTGGGAAGAGGCCGCCCAATCCTGCTGGGAGGTGAGCCTGCGCTGCCCGAACTGCGAGTGGCGCCTGATCGGAGTCTTCGAGGAGGACGCGATCGCGCTCTTCGACGAGACGCTCGACCACGGGATTGAGGCGCTCGTCGAGGATCTGCGCCAGCTCGCACGAGCGAACATGGAGGCCGACGTCGACCGCTTCATCGCCGCCCTCGACGCCGACTACCTGTTGCCCGAGGACTTCTAGGCGCGATCTGTCCGCGTCGCCGGAGCTACGCGCTGCGAGCGGCGACCGAGTCGGCGATCAGGTGCAGCGCAAGGCGCTGGCCGTCGTCGAGGGTGAGCGCCGAGAGCGACCGTTTGGCGTCAGCAACCATCTCCAGGGCACGCTCCTGCGAGCGCTCGAGCGCGCCCGTCGCGCGGATGCGGTCGCAGAGCGCCTCCGCCGCAGTCGCCGTCGTGATCGCGCGCAGATCGACGGCGCCGAGACCCGGATCGCGCTCGCGCGCGAGGATCAGGGGCAGCGTCACGGTCCCGTCCAGCAGATCGGTGCCGCGGTGCTTGCCGGTCAGCTCGGCCGGCCCGGCGACGTCGATGACGTCGTCGAGCAGTTGAAACGCAACGCCGATCTCGCGTCCGAATGCTCCCAGCGCCGCCACCTCCGGCGGGGTCCGGCCCGCCGCCAGGGCCCCGAGCTCGCAGGATGCCTCGAACAGGCGCGCCGTCTTGAGCTCGCAGCGCAGCAGATAGCGCTCGACCGGGACGGCCGCGTTCCAGGCGTCCTCGCGCTGCAGCAGCTCGCCCTCGGCGAGCGCCGACGTCGCCCGCGACAGCGACTGCACACCGGGCAACGAGCCCGCGGCGCAGAGCTCCGCGAACGCGCGCGAGAAGAGCAGGTCCCCGGTTGCGATCGCGAGCGAACGGCCGCCCTGCGCCCACACCGTCGGCACGCCGCGCCGCAGCCTGGCGCTGTCGAGCACGTCGTCGTGCACGAGCGTGGCGCTGTGGATCAACTCGACCGCCACGGCGGCCGCGATCAGCTCGCTGCGCCCGGTCGCGCGCGGACCGCCGGCTAGGAGCACGAGCAGCGGCCGCAGACGCTTGCCGCCCGCCGCGATCGTGTTGCCGGCATGCTCGGCGAGGATCGGCCCGTGTCCGGCGGCGAGCATGACGAGGCGCTGCTCGACCTGCGCCAGCAGCGCCGGCAGCTGCCCGCCGCCGGCGCGGACGATCTCCGCGACGGCCGCGGCGGCGCTCACCGCGAAGCGCGTTGCAGGGAGCGGGCGCGAGCGCTCATGACACGCGCTTCGTGCCGGCGTGCATCGCGATGATGCCGCCCGCCGTGAGGACGTAGCGCACGTCCAGGCCGCAGCGGTCCATGCGAAAGGCAAGCTCGGCCGGGGCGGGAAAGCGCTTGACCGAGTTTGGCAGGTAGCTGTAGGCCTCCGGATCGCCCGCCAGCTTGCCGATCATCGGGACCAGACGATCGAACCACAGCCGGTAGAACGTCGAGAGGGGTGCCCGCGTCGGCGTCGTGATCTCGAGCACGACGACGACGCCGCCGGGCCGCACGACTCGTGCCATCTCGCTCAGGCCACGATCGAGATCGGAGAAGTTGCGGGCACCGAAGCCGACCGTCGCGGCGGCAAACTCGCCGTTGGCGTACGGCAGGTCCATCGCGTTCGCCCACTCGAACGTGATCGGCACCGGCGACCCGGCGCCCTTCGTGCGGGCGCGGGCGAGCATCTCCTCGGAGAAGTCCGACGCGACCACCGATCCTCGCGGATGCACGCGGGCTGCAAGCTCGAGCGCGAGATCTCCGGTGCCCGTCGCGACGTCGAGCACGCGGTCACCGGGACCGACGAGCGCGAGATCGACGGCACGACGGCGCCACTTGTGATGCAGACCCGCCGTCATGACCGAGTTCATGACGTCGTAGAAGCCCGCGATGCGATCGAACATCGCCCGCACCTGCGGCTCCTGCAGCGTTCCCTTGTCGGGACTAAGGCTGCTAAGGCTCAGACCGCTACTCACCCTTCAGCTGCCCGAGGAACGCGACGAGATCGTCGCGCTTCTTCGGTGACAGCGAGGTGAAGGCAGGCATCGGCGCGGTCGGATTGACGAGCGTTCGGGCGATCGCCTGCATCGGTAGTCGGGCGCCGATCTCGGTCAGGTTCGGGCCGAGCGTGCCGCCGTTCTCGCCGATTTTGTGGCACGCCAGGCAGCCCGACTGCGCGACCACCTGCTTGCCTGCCTCCCATGTGCGTAGCGTGCTGCCACCGGCCGCGAGGACATTCGACGGCGGGCCCATGTCGATCTCGTTCGGCGAGCCGGCGTGGGCGCCGTCGTACGTCAGGAAGGCCATCGCACCGATCGTGAAGAACGCCGCAGCCATCGCGATCGGCCGGCGCTCCGGCCGGCGCTCCGGGCTGCGGTCGTAGAACGGCAGCAGGAACAGCAGGATCATGCAGATCGTCGGCACGCCGATCGCCGCGAGCGGCACGAGCGACGGCGGCTTGACGACGCGCAGGACCTCGAACAGGAAGAAGAAGTACCACTCGGGTCGCGGCGTGTACGTCGTCGTCGTCGGATCGACCTTCGGCCCGAGCTCGGCGCCGAGCGTCAGCGACATCAGGATGATCGCCGCCATCACGACGATCGCCATCAGCCCATCCTTGGCGATCGCGTACGGGAAGAACGGCTTGCCCTGCGACTTCAGGATCGAGTACTCGCGGAGGTAGGCCTCCTTCTCGCGGGCGTTCACGCGTCCTCCTTGCGGAACTCGGCGTCGACCTCGGCCCTGATCCACGGCGGCGCCGTGGTGCCCATGCGCGCCACGAGATACAGGTGCGCGCCCATCATCGCGGCGATCGCGCCGGGTAGGACGAGCATGTGCAGCGCATAGAAGCGCGACAGCGTCGTCACGCCGAACTCGGGGCCAGCTCTCAGGAAGTCGTTCAGGTAGGGGCCGACGAGCGGGCCCGTGCCGTTGATCGCCACGCCGACCGTCGTGGCCCAGAAGCCGCGCTGATCGAACGGCAGCAGGTAGCCCGTGAAGGACATGAACAGCGTCAGGATCAGCAGCACGACGCCGACGACCCAGTTCAGTTCGCGCGGGTACTTATAGGCGCCGAAGAAGAACGTGCGTCCCATGTGCAGGAAGATGAGGATCACCATCACCGTCGAGCCCCACTTGTGCATGCCGCGCACGAACTGCCCAAGGAACGCCTCGTTCGTGATGTAGCGCACCGACTCGTAGGCGCGCGTCGCCGACGGGTCGTAGTACATCGCGAGGATGACGCCGGTGACCGCCTGCGACAGGAACGCGAACATCGTCGCCGAGCCCAGCGTGTAGAACCAATTCGTCCCCTTGGGGATCTTGCGGAACATCAGCCAGCGCGCACCGCCCGACAGCGATGTGCGCTCGTCGACCCAGTCGACGGCCGAGATGCCCTTCTCGGCGGCCTTGGACTTCGCCGTGCCGCCATCCTCGCTCGGGCCGGGCGGCTTCGGGCGCAGTGCGCGCGGGATGGGGGGCTTGAGGTTTGCCATCAGTTGACCACCTACGTCCCGGGGATCTTGCGGACGGTCGGACGCGCGGGATAGACGTACTGGCCGATCCCGTCGAGCGGCTGGCCGGGATCGCGCGGCGAGAAGCGCTTGAGGTGCGAGTTGACGCTGAAGCGCGGGCCGACCTGGAGGTTGCCGTTGCGCACACGCGTGTAGAAGCGGTCGAGCGGTCGCACGGGCGGACCACCCGAGACTTTGCCCTGGATGTCGTAGACGCCGCCGTGGCAGGGGCAGATGAAACGCGACGCGGCCTCGACGAAGTGCACCGGGCAGCCCAGGTGCATGCAGCGCGTCGAGATCGCGATGAAGGCGTTGTACTGATCGCGCGGCTCGGTATCGATCGCCGGGTTGAACTTGCGCAGGTAGACGGTCGACTTGCCGACGTCGCCGATCCCGGGCACGAGCGTGAGCGTGCGGGGGATGTACGTGTCATCGGGGAAGTCGCTGGCCGGCCCGATCGTCTGCCAGTGCATCTCCTTCTTCTCGAACACCGGCCCGAGCGCGAACCCGACCGCGGGCAGCGTGAACGCGGCCGCGGCGATGCCGCCGGCGGCGTGGGCGGTGCCGGTCATGAAGCGACGACGCGAGACGGTCTCGCCCTCGAACGCGCCGGGGATCTGCGCCTCGGCGGTCGTCATGCGCTTCTTGGGTTGCTTGTGCTCTGGCGACACGGGCACGGAAATCTACTGACCTGGAGCAGCGGGCGGGGCGCCATCGGAGCTGCTGTGGCGTGTGTTACAAAGATGTCTCAATCTCTTTTCCTGCTCCCCGCCGCGTGTAACGCCTCCGCAGCCGCCGGATCTCCGCGTCGCGCACGGCCCTTCGCGGTCGTCGTCGGCTCGTCGGTGCCCCACGCGATCGCGGCGGCGCCCGCGTGCCAGGCGGCGAGCGCGAGCTCGCCATCGCCGGCCGCGTGGGCCTGCGCGCTGAGGGCGATGATGTCGGCGAGCTCGGCGATCGCCGCCAGGTCGTCGATCGCGGCCAGGCGCGCGAGTCCGAGCGCGTAGAGCCGGTCGCCCGCGAGCAGCGCAAGATCCGGATCGTCGACTCGCAGCGCGCGCGGCTCGCCGTAATGCAACAGGCAGCCCTCGAGCACGGCCGCGACGGCGAGCTCGACATCATCGCGGTGCTCGGCGACGCGCGGTCCGCCGGCAGCCAGGGCAACGGGATCGAAGCCGCCGCCGGACTCGCCCGCGGGGACGTCTCCGACGACCGCGCCGAGCGGACTGCCGCTGTTTCGGACGGCCGCGCGCAGGCGCGCGTTGACGTCGCTCACGACGGCGCGCCGGCGCGCAGCGGCTGCGGGATGCTCGATCGGCTCATCGATCGATCGCCGCGAACGCCGCCGCCGCCGCGGCGACCGTGCGCTCGATCTGCTCCGGCGTGTGGGCGAGCGACGGGAACCAGGCCTCGAACTGGGAGGCCGGCGCGTACACGCCGCGGGCCAGCAGGCCACGGCACCACGAGGCGTACGCCGCGAGGTCGCAGGCCTGCGCGCCGGCGTAGTCGGTTACCGGCTCGGCGCTGAAGAAGACCGTCAGCAGCCCTGTCGTCGAGACGATCTGCACGTCGTCGAAGCCGGCGGAGGTTGCCGCCTGCGCGAGTCCCTCGGCGAGCGCGTGCGTCGTCGCAGCCAGCCGGGCGTAGGGTTGCTCGCCGGCGAGCAGCGCGAGCGTCTCGAGGCCCGCGGCGACGGCGAGCGGGTTGCCCGACAGCGTGCCCGCCTGGTAGACGTCGCCGGCCGGAGCGATGCGCTCCATCAGCGTGCGCGGGCCGCCGTAGGCGGCCGCCGGCAGGCCGCCGCCGATGACCTTGCCCATGACCGTCAGATCGGGCACGACGCCCGACAGCTCCTGAGCCCCGCCGGGCGCGACGCGAAAGCCCGAGATGACCTCGTCGAAGATCAGCAGGGCACCCGTCTCGTCGGCGCGCGCGCGCAGCAGCTCGAGGAACCCGTCCTCCGGCGGCACGAGCCCCATGTTGGCCGGAAACGGCTCGGCGAGGATCGCTGCCAGCTCGTGCTCCTGCGTCGCGCCGACGAGCGCATCGACGTCGTTCCACGGCACGACGATCGTGCTCGCCGCCACCTCCGGCGGGACTCCCGGTGAGGCCGGGATGCCCTGCGTGGCAAGGCCGCTGCCGGCCTCGGCGAGCAGGCCGTCGACGTGGCCGTGGTAGGCGCCGGCGAACTTCAGCAGCTTCGTGCGGCCGGTCGCCGCGCGGGCAAGGCGGATCGCACTCATCGACGCTTCGGTGCCCGACGACGTCATGCGCAGCATCTGGACGCTCGCGACGCGGCGGCTGACCTCCTCGGCGAGGTCGACCTCGCCGAGCGTCGGGGCACCGAAGCTCGTCCCGCGGCCGGCGGCCTCGATGACCGCCGCGACGATCCGCGGGTGGGCATGGCCGTGGATCAGCGGGCCCCACGAGCAGATCCAGTCGATGTACGCGTTGCCGTCGACGTCGAACAGCTCCGCGCCGGCGCCGCGATCGATGAACAGCGGGTCGCGGCCGATCGAGCGCATCGCTCGCACCGGCGAGTTCACACCGCCGGGCAGGTACGTCAGCGCTCGGGCGTACAGCTCGGCCGAGCGGCGGTCTCGCAGCGAGACGGTCACGCTCTCACGCGCCGGCGTGCTCCGCTTCCCAGTCCTTGAAGTCGTCCGTGAAGTACAGGAGGCGGATCTTCTTGAACTCGGTCGACGAGTAGAGCGTCGCGCGCTCCGTGATGTCGAACTCGCCGGCGATCGCGTCGAGAATCGCGTCGCACTCCTCCTTGGAGCGCCCGTGGGCCATCGTGAAGACCGAGTACGGCCAGTCCTCGTAGGTCGGCCGCTGGTAGCAGTGCGAGATGCCGCGGAAGGACGCCATCCGCGGGCCGAACTCGGCGATCTTGTCGTCCGGCACCTTCCAGACGCCCATGCCGTTGGCGGAGAAGCCTGCGCGGCGGTGATACAGGATCGCCGCCACGCGGCGCAGGATGCCGCGCTCCTTCATACCAGCCATGTGCTCGAGCAGCGCCGACACGGTCATCCCGAGCTCAGCGGCGGCCGCCACGTACGGCTCTGAGACGACCGGCAGGTCGCCCTGCGTTGCCCGGATCACGGCGATGTCCAGCTCGTCGTACGCCACGCCCTCGAGATCGACCGGCTCCTCGGCGACGCCCTCCGTGGAGAGTGACTTCGTCGTCCCCTCGATCTCGAGGTCCATGCGGATCTTGAAGAGCTTCAGCGTCGGCAGCTGGCGGATCGACTCGGCGCCGGTGAGCTCCTGCAGCACATCCAGCGTGCCCTGCAGGCCGAGCTTGGAGTCCCCCTCGACCGCGAGCGTGAACCACATGTTGAACTCGTGGTTGCGCAGGTAGTTGTGGCTGACGCCGGGGTGCGAGTTGATGATCTTCGCGGCGCGCCACGGATGGACGGGATCGACCTTCGCGGCGACGAGCATCGAGCCGTAGCCGAGAGCGCGCGTGTCGTAGATCGGCGTCACCTGGCGGATGATCCGGTCGTCCAGCAGCTGCTGGACGCGCGCGATGAGCTCGTCCTCGGTCAGTCCGGCGAGCTTGGCGGTGGCCGCGTACGGCCTCGGCTCGAGCGGGAACTTGCCCTGCATGACGGTGAGGACCTTGCGATCGACGTCGTCGAGGACGACGGCGGCACCATCCTTGCGGGACCGGATCTTCGGAGCGGGTGTCACAGCCATCTGCAAGCGTCCTTCGCGTGGTAGGTGATGACGATGTCGGCACCTGCGCGCCGGATCGCCGTCAGGGTCTCCAGCACCGCGGCGCGCTCGTCGAGCGCTCCCGCCGCAGCTGCGGCCTTGATCATCGCGTACTCGCCGCTGACGTTATAGGCGGCGACCGGCAGCCGCGTCGCATCCTTGACGCGCCGGACGATGTCGAGGTAGGCGAGGGCCGGCTTCACCATGACGACGTCGGCGCCCTCCTGGACGTCGAGCAGCGCCTCGCGCAGTGCCTCGTCGCCGTTGGCCGGATCCATCTGGTAGGCGCGGCGATCGCCGAACGCCGGCGTCGAGCCGGCCGCCTCGCGGAACGGCCCGTAGAACGCCGAGGCGAACTTCGCGCTGTAGGCGACGATCGGCGTGTCGGCGAAGCCCTCCTCGTCGAGCGTCGAGCGCACGGCGCCGATCCGGCCGTCCATCATGTCGCTCGGCGCGACGACATCGGCCCCCGCGCGCGCGTGGGACACCGCCGTGCGCGCGATCAGCTCGACGCTCGAGTCGTTGTCGACCGCGCCGTCAGCGCGCAGCAGCCCGCAGTGGCCGTGGTCGGTGTACTCGCAGAGGCAGACATCGGTCATGACGATGAGATCGGGGTGCGCCTCCTTGATCGCGCGCGTCGCGAGCTGCACGATTCCCTCGTCGTCGTACGCGCCGCTGCCCTCGGCGTCCTTGTGCTCCGGAATCCCGAACAGCAGCACCGCGGGCAGCCCGAGCGCCGCGGCCTCGCCGGCCTCCTCGACGGCCGCCGAGATCGACAGGCGGTCGATCCCCGGCAGCGAGGCGATCGGGGTGCGGCCCGCGTGCTCGCCGGACTCCACGAACAGCGGCAGGACCATGTCGGCCGGGCTGAGCCGGGTCTCGCGCACGAGATCGCGCAGCACCGGCGTCGCGCGCAGCCGGCGCATGCGGGTCGCGGGAAACGGCATCCACCCAGGGTAACGGCGGCACATGTCCTGCCTGTGACAAATCGCGACGGCATACTTCGGCCATGGCGCAGCGACGCGACTGGCGGCTTGACGGGGTGCGCGTCGTACGCGCCGGCGAGCTCGACCCGAACACCGCGCAGACGCCCGGCATGAGCCGCGCCGCAGCGATCACGACGGCGCGCGCCGGCGCCGAGAAGCTGTGGGCGGGAACGGTAGACATCGCGCCCGACGCCCGCACCGGCGCCCACCATCACGGTGCCGTCGAGAGCGTCATCTACGTCGTCAGCGGCCGTGCCCGGATGCGCTGGGGCGAGCGACTGGAGTTCGTCGCGGAGGCCGGGCCCGGGGACTTCATCTTCGTGCCGCCCTACGTGCCCCACCAGGAGATCAACGCGAGTCCGCACGGGACGCTGTCATGCGTGCTCGTCCGCTCGGGACAGGAGCCGGTCGTCGTGAACCTCGAGCTGCCCGAGGTCGAGCCCGACCCCGAGCACGTGCGCTGGGTCGACGACATCCACTCCTAGAGCAGGCGCACCTTGTACGTGTGGGTAACGCTCGACGCGTTGCCCGCCAGATCCTTCGCGGTCACGGTGAACGTGTGCAGGCCGAGCGCGAACAGGCCCGTGTCGAGCGTGGCTCCGTCGGCGAGGGTCCCGCTGCATGAGGCGAGTCCCGCGCCGGCATCGCTGCACGCGTAGGAGACCTTGACCGGCGCGAACAGCAGCGCATCGAGCAGTCCGCTGACGACGCCGTAGTGCGCGCCGGCGGCCGGCGCCGTGAGCGTGATCACGGGGGCCTTGCGATCGATCTTGTTGCCGGCCACCGGGCCTGCCGTCGTGCAGTTGCCGGCCATGTCGCAGACCTGGACGCTGTTCGTGCTCGCGTTCGCCGATTCGCTGCCGGCCGGCACGCTCGTCGTCAGCGCGAACGACGCCTGCGACGGCGCCGCGAGGCCCGAGCCCGCATCGCTTGCCGTGCAGGCGATCGACGCGTTCGCAGTCAGCCAGCTCGCGCTCGCCGACCCACACGAAACGACCGGAGGCGTGCTGTCGGCAGACGCGAGCTTGAAGACCGAGATGCTGCTCGAGCCGAAGTTTGAGACCGCGAGCAGGCCCGTCGCGCTGAACCGCACGGACGTCGGCTGGCTGCCGACCGCGAGCGGCGACTCGGCCAGCGCCGACAACGCGCCGCCGGCACCGACGGAGAAGACAGACACGCTTGACGCGCCGAAGTTCGCGACCGCCACGAGTGCGCCGTCGGGGCTGAACGCGACCGAGTACGGCTGCATCCCCGATGGCACCGGTGACCCGATCGGGCTCAGCGTGCCCACCGCGGAGACCGAGAAGAGCTGTACGCCGTCGTCACCGAAGCCGGCGGCGGCCAGCCGCGTGCCGTCGGGGCTGAACGCGAGTCCCAACGCGTTGCCGCTCTGCACCGGCGAGCCGACCACGGTCAGGTCGCCGACGGCCGACACCGCGTAGACGCCGATCGTGCCGGCGGTGAAGCTGGCAACCGCGAGCTTCAGGCCATCGGGGCTGAAGCTCAGGCCCGCCGGACCGGACGCGACGACCGTCGGGCTGCCGACCTGCGTCAGCGCGCCGCCCGCCGCGACCGCGAAGAGCGACACCGACCCGCTGCCCTCGTTGGCGACCGCCAGCAGCGTGCCGTCGGGGCTGAACTCGACGGCGGCAGGCGACTGGCCCGTCGCCACCGGCGCGCCGACCGCGGTCAGCACGCCCGTCGCGGCCACCGAGAAGACCGAGACGGTGGCGCCGTTGAAATTCGTCACGGCGAGCAGCTTGCCGTCGGGGCTGAAGTCCGTCGCGGTCGGAAACGCGCCCGTGCTCGCCGGCGCACCCGCCGGGCTGAGCGCACCGGACGAGGAGGCCGAGAACATTCCTGCGGCATCCGCGCCGCTGTCGGCGTAGGCGAGCAGCGCGCCGTCCGGGCTGAACGCGACGCTGAACGGATTGGAGGCCGTCGCGAACGGTGAGCCTGGTACCTGCTCGACCGCCGCTGCCGACGCGCTCGGCGCGACGAGCAGGCAGGCGAGAGCGGCGACGACCGGCGCCAGCCGGCGTGCTCGTCGCGTGGAACAACGTGTATCGAACCGCAGTCCACCTGCTCGCATGTACGTCCCCTGTCAGTCCGCTGCTCGGCCTTGGCCGGGAACATACTTCGATACGTCGCCGGAACGATCCCCCGCGGTGACGTCGTCTGCGATCCCCCTGCGTCAGAGTGTGTGCTGTGCCTGACGCCCCTGCAAGCATCCTGTTCATCGGCGATGTCGTCGGCTCGCTCGGCAGGCACACCCTGCTGGACCTGCTGCCGGTGCTGCGCGAGCGCCACGATCCGACGTTCGTCGTCGTCAACGGCGAGAACGCCGCCGGCGGGGTCGGCATCACGCCGAAGATCGCCGACGAGCTGTTCGCGGCCGGCGTGCACGCGATCACGCTCGGCAACCATGCATACCACCGGCGCGACATCTTCGCCTACCTCGACTCGCACGACGCGATCCTGCGGCCGTACAACTATCTGCGCAGCCAGCCGGGCCACGGCACCTGCGTCATCGAGCACGACGGGCTGCGCCTGGGAGTCGTGAACCTCAGCGGCAACCTCTTCCTGCGCGCGGGACGCCCCGCGTTCACGGACGTCGACGTCGCGCTCGGTGAGCTGGACGGTCGCGTCGACCACATCCTCGTCGACTTCCACGCCGAGGCGACAAGCGAGAAGGTCGCGCTCGGCTGGTACCTCGACGGTCGCGTGACCGCCGTCGTCGGGACGCACACGCACGTCCCGACCGCCGACGGTCGCGTGCTGCCCCGCGGGACCGCCTACATCACGGACGTCGGCATGACGGGCCCACGCGGCGGCGTGATCGGCGTGCGCAAGGAGCAGTCGATCCGCGGCTTCGTCACGCACATGAGCGAGCGCTACGAGACCTCCGAGGACGATCCGTGGCTGATGGGCGTCCTCGTGCACTGCTCGCAATCGCTGCGAGCAGACGCGATCGAGCAGGTCCTGCTGCCCGCCGTCTGAGCAGCTACGGCGCCCTTACGGCTCGAGCGGCTCGAACTGGATCCCGCGATCGCCCGGGTGCGGGTTGCGATGATCGAAGACTCCGGCCCGGACGGCGAACGGGATGCCGTAGGGGAATGCCTCGCAGCGCATGCCGATCGGGCTTTGACGGTCGAGATGGCGGCAGAGCTGGCAGATGCCGCCGGTGGGCATCGGGCCCTGGTGGCTGTGCGTGTCGACCGTCACGCAAGGAAATGTAGCCTCGGGGCGCTGCGGCGCGCCAACTGGGCGGCGAGCACGACGAGCGCGACGAGCAGCAGGCAGTTGCGGGCGGCCACGATCAGGACAACGCCGTGCTGGACGTTGATGAGGTCGAAGTAGCGGCTCGGGAACTCGACCTGCGTCAACACGATCGCGGCGGTCGTCAGCGCGGCTACCACCGGCAGGCGCCAGACCCAGGCGAGCGCCGCGAACGGCGCGAGCCAGATGACGTACTGCGGCGAGAACACCTTGCCGAGCGCAACGAACGCCAGCAGCGCCGCAAACCCGCACATGACCGCGTGGCGCGCCTCCGGACGCTGTGCGGCGAGCCACGCGATCGCGGCCAGGACGAGCACGAGCAGCAGCGCGAACACCGCCTCGACCGCCTTCGCGTGACCACCGTCGAGGCCGTTCGACTTGAAGCGGTCCGGCCGCAGGTTCGTGCCTGTGACCTGCGAACCGCCGAGCGCGAACAGCACCGTCGCGGGGGTCGACTCGATCTGCACCGGGCGGTCGAGGTGAAACGTGAACGAGTCCAGGTATCCCTGCCCGGCGAGCGGCAGCGAGATCGCGACGACGACCGCCGCGAAGATCGCGCCGCCGCGCAGCGCAGCGCGCCGCTCGCCGCGGCCGAGCAGCCACGCGAGCGCGACGACGGCGAGCAGGCCGGGGAAGAGCTTCGTCATCGTGCCGACGCCGAGCAGCACGAAGGCGAGGTCGCGCCGCTCTCGCACGAGCGCGAGCAGGCCCGCGAGCGCGATCGCGATCGGCAGCGGATCGAAGTGCGTGCGGACCTGCGCTCCGATCAGCACCGGGGAGAGCACGAGCAACCAGGCGACGATCGGGCCCTCCCGGCCGGGGCCGGCGAGGCGCGCCGCGAGCTGCTGGCCGGCCAGCAGGCAGAGGGCCATCATCGCGCCGAAGTCCCACTCGATCGTCCGCGCGCTCAGCCCCGGGACACCGGCGAGCCAGATCGGGATCGCCGCCAACGGCGGGTACTCGAAACCGAAGCCGATGTACGGCAGCTGCCCGTCGTGCATGAGCTGCGCATACGTTCCGTATACGAACAGGTCGTTGACGGTGACGTCGGAGAACGGGCCGGTCGTCGTCGCGACCGCGAAGACGACGAGCAGCGCCGCGCCGGCGAGCGCGAGCTGCCCGCGGAGGCTCATGCCGGCCGGCGCGTGGGGGCGCCGAAGCGCCCGAGCAGCGCGATCGTCACGAGGCCGAAGAACCACGGGATGTAGAGGTAGAACCAGTGGCTGACGCCGAGCTGCAGCGCGATGATGACCGCCGCGCTGCAGGCGGCCAGCCCGACGAGGTCGCGGCGGCGCGGCACGAACGCGAGCGCGAGCGCGAGCGCCGCACCGGCGCCCTGCGCGATGCGCTGAGCTCGATCGAGCCACGAGATGTCCGGGTCATAAAGCCCCCAGACCGAGAACGGCGAGCCCCGCTTGGCCTGGAAGAGGATCGTGTGATCCCAGAACGTCCGCAGGTCGAAGTGGCCGAGCAGCGGCACGAACGAGAGCACGACCGCGACGACGAACGCAGCCGCGAACGCGATGAGCTTGCGTGCGCGCCAGCCGTCCTGGGACGCGAACAGCGGGGCGAGCGCGAGCGGGGCGAACTTCGTCAGCCCGGCGAGCGCGACGAGCGCGCCGCGCGCCGGCGCCCGATTGGCCGCCCAGACCGCGGCCAGGACGAGGGCGGCCACGAGCGCGTCGTTGCTGTTGGACATCAGCGCGTAGATCGTGAACGGATACGTCACCCACGCGTAGGCGAGCACGACGCCGAGCCCCGGCCCGCGCACGCGCCGGCCGATCAGGAAGACGAGCAGGCAGGAGAGCAGGTCGAACGCGATCGCCGCGGCGTGCGCGGCGGGCAGGTCGTCCCAGCTGCCACTCCACGGCAGCGCCTGCTCGAACGGCACGTAGGCGAGATATGCGACCGGCCCGTACGTGTCGCCGCTCGCGTTGTCGCTCGGAAAGGCGCCGTAGATCGCGTGGCCGTCGGCGATCCGGTCGGCGCCGATCACGCCGGCGTAGCCGACGTCGATCACGTTGGACTGGGCGATGTCGAGCGCGATCCGGAAGCCGAGCAGGAAGATCACCGCGACCGCGAGCCAGCGCACCGGCACGAGCAGCGCAAGCGGCCGCGGGGCATGCTCGGCCGCGCCGCGGCGCAGGCCGATCCACAGCATCCGCCCGAGCAGGTACAGCAACGGCGGGTAGACGAGCGGGACGGAGACGTCGATGCGGGCGGCGTTGAAGAACGCGAGCGATGCGGAGAACGCGCTCAACACGATCAGGTCGAGATGCAGCAGGCCCCACGGCCGGCGCAGGAACGGCGCGACGAACAGCACCGCCAGCGGGATCCACACCCACGGCGCGTTGACGACGCGGCCGAACGCGCCGGGATAGCCGCGCGCCATCGACCAGGGGACCTGGAATCCCGTCCACGCCTCGAGCACGTTGGCGCTCGCATCGGCGACCAGCACCTGGGCGACCTCCTTGCGCGGCGTGCCGGGACGCGTGTCGGCGAAGTACGAGACCTGCCAGCGATCGATCCCTTTCATGTAGACCGCGCGCGTCGAGCCCGGGTAGTCGCGCCGCGCACTGCGCACCTTCGCGAGCTTGTCGGCGATCGCACCGACGCGATCGGCGGTCAGCTGGTGGCCCGCCGGCGGGACGTTGGTGCTCGCCGGCAGGACGAGCGCGTCCGGAGCGGCCGGCGCGGAGACGAGCGTCGTCGGCGCACCGGCCGCGCTGCCGGCGATGCCCGGCTGCGCGGCGGCGGGCGCAGCGCCGAAGAGCCCGACGAGCAGCGCGGCGCAGACCGCGCGACGGACGCTCCGGCTCAGGCCCGGAAGCTCCAGAGCTTGTTGCCGACGAAGTTCAGCGGCGTCGCGGCCGCGATCGCGAAGGCCTGCGCCGGCACCTCCGTCCAGCCGAGCGCGTCGACGAGCGCGTAGAGGACCGCGAGGTTGAAGGCGAACGCGACGAGCGAGACGACACAGAAGCGCGCCGCCTGGAAGCCCGCGTGCCCTTCGGCGGCACGGAACGTCCACAGCCTGTTCCAGACGAAGTTGTTGCTCAGCGCGACGAGGAACGCGGCCGTAGCGGCGATCCCCTTGTCGAACGACGCACCGTGCACCATGCCGGCGAACACGACGAGGTTGATCGCGTAGCCGCTCGCGCCGACGACGGCGAAGCGAACGAGCTGCAGCCAGTTGGACGGCTTGCGCAGGCCGGCACCAACGCGCGCGTGACCGCGCAGCCGCGGGGCGTCGATCGCGCTGTCGGCCACGGCCTCGTCGACGGACATGCGCGGAAGGTTAGGGCTTGTCATGAACGGGAGCCGGGGTTGGGCGCCCGCCCGCGGCGCCGAAATGGCGCAGGATCATCGGTGCGATGTCGGCGATCGACCAGTTGCCGTCCGCGCGCTCGGGCGGCGCCTCGACGCCGCAGAACAGCAGCGCGCCGAGCGAGTCGACGCGGTGCAGCGAGCCGTGGCTGCCGCCGCGGACGTGGGCGCGGTTGCCCCAGTCGGGAAACTCGTAGGCAGGCTCGGCCGACAGCAGGACGTCTCCCGACGTCGGGCATGACATCGCCGCCCAGACGCGCGCCAGCCCGTCGGGATAGTGCTCGCAGTGCAGCGTGCCGTTCTCGATCGTCGCCAGCAGCGTGTCGAGATCGCCGTCGATCGACCAGCGCCGGCCGCGCGCGTCGGCAACGTCCTCGCCTGGGCAGAACGAGAGCTCGCCGCGCTGCCCGCCGATCCGCACCCGCCCGCCGGCCCGCCCGTCCTCCCACCACATGACGAGGTCGACGCCCTCGATCTCGCGCGCCGTCGCCACGGCACGCGGCAGCGCGCGCTCGGGCGACTCGAGCAGCAGGTAGAGCATCGCCGAGCGTTGCGCGGGGCAGAGCGCGAGCTCGGCATGGTGGGCGCCCGCGCCCGACGGCGGCAGCACGCGCCAATCCGCAAACGGGCCCTTGAGGTCGATCCTGCGCTCGATGTGCGAGTGCGAGTGGTCGGCCATCACGATCATCGCGTGCTCGTCGAGGAACGCGTCGGGGCCGCCGCCGGCCTCCATGACCCGCCACAGCTCGGCGTCGGCCGCCGCGATCGACTGGATCTGCGCGTGCGGGCCGTTCTTGTGCGAGTGGGCGTCGTTGTCGGGTAGCGACAGCAGCAGGAAGTCGAAGAGATCGTGCTCGACGAGGTAGGAGCCGACGCAGCCGGCGTGCTGGTCGCGCATCCCGGGGATCCCCATCCTCGACCAGCACGTCGTCTTGCGGCTCGCGAAGATGTCGGCGTAGAAGAGCTCGCGCGGGCCGCGCGTCGAGCGCTTGAAGAGCTGCGAGGCAGCGCGCGTGAGCGCGAAATCGCGCGAGATCTCGTGCTCGTGGCGACCGCGGTAGATGAGGTAGGTCGTGCACGCCGTTCGCACGTCGCCGACCTCGTCGAGCGTCTCGAAGACCGTCTCCACGTCCGGCGACAGGTGCGTCGCGTTCATGTTGAAGATCGTGTCGACGAGCTGGCGGTTGAGGCCGAACTTGCGCGACGCCGAGAACGACGAGCCGTACTCGACGTAGCGCTGCTCGGAGCGCGAGTACCAGTTCATCGACGGCACCTCGTGCTCGTCCTGCAGCGTGCCGGTGGCGATCGTCGCCGCGCAGACGGGGGTCACGGACGGGAACGCCGCACAGCATTCGGCCACGTAGCGGCCGCGGTCGGCAATCGCCTTCAGCGCCGGAGCGCTGCCGTCCTGCATCGCACGCTGCGCCATCGTGGGCTTCATGCCGTCGATGACGGTGAGGATCAGCTTCGGCGGCCTCGCGGCGGTGCCGGTCACCGCAAGATGCGCAGCCCGGCGTACTTCTCGCCCTCGCGGCGCTTACCGCCGCGCAGCATGAACGCGAAGAACCCGAGCGCGAGGACCGAGATCGGCGCCACGATCACCGACAGTCCGGCGAGCAGCACCGCGGTGCCCTCGAGGTAGACCGGCAGCGCACCGCGCGCCTCGGCGTCCAGCCGCGCGCGCACCCTGCTCATGAGCGACCGTGTCGCGGCGCCCGCAAGCGCAGCGCACAGACCGCCCGCCAGCAACCCCGGCCACCAGATGTGGAAGTGGTCGGCCAGCGTCGCGGCGAACAGCAGCGCGCCGAGGCCGATCCCGATGCCCTGTGTGGCCGATTCGACATGGTCCTCCGCGATGCCCCTGCGCTGCAGGATGACAACCGCAATCAACACGAGCACGACGGCGAGCAGCCAGCCCGGCCGCTCAAGGAAGGAGAACGGCGTCTGCTCGTAGTCGATCCCGACGTTCGCCCGCGCGAGCGCGCCCGCGACGAGCGCGGGAAGAAATGGCCTGATGCCGGCCGCGCCGGCCAGGCCGGCGCCCTGGAGAATGTCGATCAGCAGCTTCAACGGGTCCGGTACCGTGGAGGGCGCATGACGATAGACGACAGGGACGCGCGGACTCACCGCGGACCGCGAACGATCACGAGCGCTGCGGCTCCCCGTCAGGCCTCGCGCGACCTCGAGCGCTATGCGGGTCTGTTCGCCGCGCGGACGAAGGTCATGAAGTCCTCGGCGATGCGCGACCTGATGGCGCTCACCGAGCGCGGCGACATCATCTCGCTGGCCGGCGGCCTGCCCGACACGTCCTCGTTTCCCGCCGAGTCGTTCGCGGCGATCATGGGCACCGTCGCCGTCGACTCGACCGCGCGATCGCTGCAGTACGGACCGACCGAGGGCCTCGGTGTGCTGAAGACCTGCATCGCCGAGGTCATGGCCGAGGAGGGCACGATCGTCGACGCCGACGACGTGCTCGTCACGACCGGAGGCCAACAGGTGATCGACCTCGTCTGCAAGACGCTGATCGATCCCGGCGACGTGATCATCGCCGAGGCGCCGACGTATCCGGGCGCGGTGCCGACCTTCTGCTCCTATCAGGCCGAGGTCATCCAGATCAGCCTCGACGAGGACGGGATGCGGATCGACGAGCTCGAGGCGACGCTCGACCGGCTCGACTCCGAGGGCCGCAAGCCGAAGTTCCTCTACACCGTGCCGACCTTCCAGAACCCGGCCGGCACGACGATGTCGCTGCCGCGGCGCCGGCGCCTGGTCGAAGTCATGCGCGAGCGCGAGCTGCTCGTGCTCGAGGACAACCCGTACGGGCTGCTGCGCTACGAAGGCGACCCGCTGCCGACGCTCTACTCGCTGGAGGGCGGCGACTTCGTCATCTACCTCGGCACGTTCTCGAAGATCCTCTCGCCCGGCGTGCGGCTCGGCTGGAGCGTCGGGCCGCGGCCGGTGCTCGAGAAGATGAACATCGGCAAGCAGGCCTCGGACCTCTGCTCCTCGTCGCTGACGCAGCTCTTCGTCGCCGCCTACTTCGAGAGCGGGCGCTGGCAGGACTACGTGCATTCGCTGAAGGAGATCTACCGCCGCCGGCGCGACGTCATGCTCGACTCGCTCGCCGAGTACCTCGTGGGCGGGCGGGACGAATTCCGCTGGACGCATCCGCAGGGCGGCCTCTTCATCTGGGTGACACTGCCCGACTACATCGACACGACCGACCTGCTCGCACTCGCGCTCGACCAGCACGTCGCGTTCGTGCCGGGACGCTCGGCGTTCCTCGACGGGCGCGGAGCGAGCTCGATGCGACTGAACTTCTCCGGCGTCGGCGAGGCTGACATCCGCGAGGGCGTGCGGCGGATCGGCGAGGTCGTGCGCGAGCAGGTCCAGCTCTACGGGACGCTGACGGGCAGCCACCGGGCAATCGCCAAGCCAGCCGAGCCAGCGCCGTCGGAGCCCGATGCCGAGCTCGCAAACGTGCTGCACCTGCCCGCGCCGGTGCGTCGCCGCCGCCCCGACGTCCGCGAGGGTTGAACGGGCGGCCATGAGCCGGATTGCGGTGCTCAAAGGCGGACGCTCGCTTGAGCGCCAGGTGTCGCTGAAGTCCGGGGCGCGCGTGCAGGACGCGCTCGAGCGCCTCGGCCACGACGTCCTGGCGATCGACGTCGGGCAGGATCTCGTGCGGCGCCTGCAGGAAGCGAAGCCGGACGTCGCGTTCGTCGCACTGCATGGGCGCGACGGCGAGGACGGCACGGTCCAGGAGCTGCTCGAGGCGCTCGCCGTGCCATACACGGGTAGCGGCGTCTCGGCCTGCATCCGCTGTGCGGACAAGGTGCTCGCCAAGCACCACATGCTCGACGCAGGAATCCCCACGCCAGACTTCTTCGCCTTCAACGAGACGGCGTTCAAGGAGCTCGGCGCGGCCGATGCGCTGCTCGCGATCGAGGAGCGGCTACGGTTCCCGATCGTCGTCAAGCCGTCGGGCCAGGGTTCCGCCCTCGGGATCAAGTTCGCCGCTGCGCCGAGCGACGTCGCGGGCGCGCTCGTAGCGGCCTTCTCATACGGCGAGAAGGTGCTGCTCGAACGCCACATCGACGGGCGCGACCTCGCGGTCTCCGTGCTCGATGGTGAGGTCCTGCCGGTCGTCGAGGCGGTCCCGCATGACGAGGACTTCTACGACTTCGAGGCGCGCTACGAGATCGGGCGGACGGGCTTCGTCTGCCCGGCCGAGCTGCCTGACGGGGTCGCCGAGCGAGCCGAGCAGCTTGCGCTGCAGGCCTGGGAGCTGCTGGGCTGCCGCGGGTTCGCCCGCGTCGACCTCATGCTGTGCCGGGAGACGGGGGATCTGACCGTGCTCGAGATCAACACGATTCCCGGCCTGACCGAGACGTCGTTGCTGCCGATGGCCGCCGATGCGGCGGGGATCGGCTTCGACGAGCTGATCGAACGCATCGTCGATCTCGCGCTGTAATCGCGTCGCCGTCCGGTCGCCGCGAGCGCAACCGATCTCGCGGCAGCCCACACGTTGCGGGCATCGTCGCCGACCCACCGGCGACGTCACTCCTCGCCGGCGAAATCCTCCGGACTGACCTGGTCGAGGAAGTCCTTGAACTTCTCGACGACCTCCTCGGTGTCCTCGACGTCGTGCTCGAACTCGATCGCCGACTCGGCGATGACCTCCTCGGCGGCGAAGATCGGGGCGCCGGAGCGGACCGCGAGCGCCAGCGCGTCGCTGGGCCGCGAGTCGATCTCCATCTCCTTGCCGTCGACGGCGAGCGTGATCGAGGCGAAGAACGTGTTGTCGCGCAGCTCGGTGACCGCGACCTGCGTGCAGCGCACCTCGAGCTCGCCGAGCATGTCGCAGAGCAGGTCATGCGTCATCGGGCGCGGCGTCGTCGCTCCCTGAAGCTTCATGAGGATCGCGGCCGCCTCGGGATGGCCGATCCAGATCGGGAGGAACTTGTTGCTGTCGACGGTCTTCAACAGGACGATCGGCTGCTTGCCGACCATGTCGAAGCTGACGCCATAGATGACCATCTCCTGCATCTGAAGGAGCATAGCTGTGGGCTATCGGCCGTCTGCGCACAGCGGACGATCGCCCGGCCACCGTCCGCGACGGCGGCGTCGCCCGTCGAGACAGGAACTCGCTCCCGCGGGCGCGAGTCCCTCTCCGGGCCGTCCGGAGCCTCGGATCAACGTGTCCTGCGCATCGCGAACCGCGGCGGGTGCGTGGACCGAACGGCCGCACGACCGGACCCGCGAGCCCGCCGCGTCCATCGAAGCGGACTAATCGCCGAGGACGAAGACGCGGCGCCGAAGACCATGCAATGGTTCGTCGCCGAACCAGCGACGGCGTTCCGGCGGGCCCGCACCGGGGTCGCGTCGGTGCTCGCCGAGCGCTCGCCCACCGTCTCTACTCACGTCATGCGTAGGCGGCGGGGAGTGGGCGATCCTGGATTCGAACCAGGGACCTCTTCCTTATCAGAGAAGCGCTCTAACCGACTGAGCTAATCGCCCGAACGGCGGACGAGTTTAGCGGTCGCTGCGCCGTGGCTGGCCCGCGACGCTCAGGCCACCGCGCGGGGCCGCAGCCGCCGGGCCAGCGCAAGCGCCTGCGCGGGATCGTCGAAGTCGAGCTCGACGCGATAGCCGGTCCCGCGCGACTTGACGGTCACCTCGACGCCGAGCGCGCCGCCGAGCGCATCGGCAATTTGCTCGGCCGCAGCGCGCTGGTCGGGATGTGGCGCATTTCGACGCGAGGCCGGTGGCGAGGCAGCACGGGCGTTCGCCTCGCGGGCGCGCGCCTCGAGCACCCGGACGGACCAGCCCTCCGCAACGGCCGACCGCGCGAGGCTGCGCCGCTCGGCGTGATCGCCGGCCAGCAGCAGGGCACGGCCGTGGCCCTCTGAGAGGTCCCCCCGCTCGAGCAGCTCGAGCACCTCGTCGGGAAGGTCGAGCAGGCGCAGGAGGTTCGTCACCGCGACGCGGCTGCGCCCAACGCGCAGCCCGACGGACTCGCGCGTGAGCCCGAGCTCCTCGACGAGGGCGGCGCAGGCGCGCGCCTCCTCGACCGGGTTGAGGTCCTCACGCGCCATGTTCTCGATCAGCGCCGCCTCGAGCGACTCGGCATCGTCGCGGTCGCGGATCAGCGCGGGAATCGTCTCCAGTCCCGCCAGCTGCGCCGCGCGCCAGCGGCGCTCGCCCGCGACGAGCTCATAGGACCCGCCCGCCACCGGCCGGACCAGCACCGGCTGCAGCACGCCACGTTCTCGCAGCGACCCCGCGAGCGCCTCGAGCGCGTCGGCATCGAAGGTGTGGCGAGGCTGCTTGGGATTCGGCGCGATCAGCTCGACCGGCACGTTGCGCAGGTCGTCGCCGGTCACGGCTGGAGTGCCCGAGACGCGCAGGATCTCCGCCAGCCCGCGGCCCATGCCGCGCGACGCCGGAGTCACGTCGACGCCCCCGCCCGCACGACCTCCTTGGCGAACTCGAAGTACGCGTCCGCCCCGGTGCAATGTGGATCGTGGTGCGTCACGGGGCGCCCGTAGCTGGGTGCCTCGCCGACGCGGACGTTGCGCGGGATCACCGTCTCGAAGACCAGCGCCGGGAAGTGCTCGCGCACCTCCCGCTCGACATCGCGCGACAGCCGCGTGCGGCTGTCGTGCATCGTCAGCAGCATGCCGGCGATCGTCAACCGCGGGTTGAGCTCGCGCTGGATCAGCGCGAGCGTGTCGAGCAGGCCGGCGAGCCCCTCGAGCGCGAAGTACTCGGTCTGCACGGGAACGATCACACGGTCGGCCGCCACGAGCGCGTTGACGGTCAGCGGACCGAGCGACGGCGGGCAGTCGAGCAGCACGTGATCGAAGCGGTCGCGGACGCCGGCGAGCGCCTCGCGCAGCCTCGTCTCGGATCCCGGCTCGCGCGGGAGCTCCGTGTTCGCCGCCGCGAGGTCCGGGTGCGCGGGGACGAGCTTCAGCCCGTCGATCGCCGTGGCCGCGACCGCGTCGTCCAGCGTGCAGCGGCCCGCCAGGACGTCATAGATGTTCGGCTCGGTGTCCTTCGCGATGCCGAGCCCGAGCGTCGCGTTGGCCTGCGGATCGATGTCGATCAGCAACGTCGCGAAGCCTGCTTCCGCGATGCAGGCGGCGACATTCACCGCCGTCGTGGTCTTGCCGACGCCGCCCTTCTGATTCGCAATCGCGTAGACGGTCCCCATCGTCCGCAGAACGGTAGCGCTGCCGACGGTCGGCGGCGTGATCGTTCGGTGGCGAAGCACGGCTTTCTGGCCTTCAGGTAGAGGCTCGTAGTGGCCGTTTGCTGGCCATTCCTGGGCGCCGGGGATACTTGTTCGGGGTCAAATTAACCTTCGAGTAGACATGGAGATGCAACTGTTCGGCCCCGTCCCAGGGCTGCACGCGCCGCACCTCGGAGAGCACCAGCCCGGTCGCCCCCGCAGCGGCGACGCCGTCGTCCTCCTCGGTGGCGTCGCGCCGGCCCTTCCAGGCCACCAGCGTGCCGCCGAGAGCCAGCAACGGAGCCGCGTACTCGACGAGCACCGGCAGCGGAGCGAGGGCGCGCGCGGTGACCGCGTCGTGGCGACCGATCCCCTCCGGCCAGCCTTCTGCGCGTTGTGCGACGACCGTCACATTCACGAGGCCCATCTCGGCGACGGCGTGGTCGAGAAACGCGCACTTGCGCTTGTTCGCCTCGACGAGCGCCACGCCAGCCGACGGAAGCGCGGCAGCCAGGACGAGGCCGGGGACGCCTGCACCGGAGCCGAGATCGGCAAGGCTGCCGGCCGTCCGCAGCGACAAGACGTCGAGTGCCGACAGCGCGTCCGCGACGTGGGCGTCAATCGCGAACCGCGGATCGCGAAGCGTCGTCGGCGCACGCGGGTCCTCGGCGATCAGCTCGAGCAGCCTGGCGATCGCGGGGACCGCGCTCTCAGGCAGGTCGTGACGCGCGGACAGCTCGGCGAGGCGCCGTGTGACGTTCATCGCGCACCTCGGCCGAGGCGGTCGGCGAGGGCCGCGCTGCGAGATGCTGCTCGCCACCGATCGATCATGCCCCGCTCCGCTCGCGCACGCGGGAGATGTAGGCCCCATAGCGCTCGTGCAGCTCCGCCAGGCGTCCAGCGGCGTGGGCGTCCAACTCGGGAACGACGAGCTCGTCGAGCAGCGGCAGGATCTCCTCGACGAGCACGGGTCCGCGAGCGACCCACTGGTAGTACGAGCGCGCGCCGTGGTGATACGGACCGTAGAGCCGCGAGCGCGGGAACCGGGCGACGAGCCAATGCATCAGCGCCTCGTGCCGGAGGTGCTTGCGCAGGATGACGTGCGGCTGCTTGCCGTCTCCCCCAAACGAGCCCTCGCTCATGAGGATTCCCGCGGCGAGGCCGCGGTCGACGTCGCTCAGCATGCCGAAAGTGTTTCACCGGGGAGAAAAACGTGAAACGTCCAAGCGCCGACGTCGGGGCTGCAGGGCGCGAGGAGCTACGAGTCCGACGGCGCGACGACAACATGGCGGTCCGGCTCGTCCGCCTCGGAGTACGTCTCGAGCCCGTCGTGGTCGCGCAGATACTCGTGCACGATCCGCCGCTCGTTCGCGTTCATCGCATCAAGTGCCACCGGGCGGCCCTCGCTCAGCGCAGTCTCCGCGGCATGATCGGCCTGCCGGCGCAACATCGTCTCGCGGCGCTCTCGATAGCCCTCCGCGTCAACCGCGATTCGCCGGCCGTGCTCGCCGCGGGCACCCGCGACGCGCTGGGCCAGGTGCTGGACGGCATCGATCGTCTGGCCATGGCGCCCGATGAACAACCCGAGCTCCTCGCCATGCACGACGGCAGTGCAGGTCTCGCCATCGTCCCGAACGTCGACCGTCGCGTCGAGGCCGAGCGCCTCCAGCACCCGCTCGATCAGCTCCTGCACTGCGTCGGCGGTCTGCTCCGCCATCAGCGCCGGCGGCCCGACCGCTTCTTCTTCTTGCGTGGAGCTTGCGGCGGTGGTCCGCTGGGCGTCGACTTCGCGGCCGCCGGCGCCGCCGGCTTCGGCGACAGCGCGCCGCCCGTGAGCCGCGCCAGCAGGCCCTCTCCGCCGCCGCCAGACCCGCCGCCGCCAGATGGCGCGGGGGGCTTGATCGGCCCGAGGCGCTTACGCAGGACATACCCCTGCGTGACCGTCCACAGGTTCGTCGTGATCCAGTAGACGAGCAGGCCCGCCGGAAAGTTGTAGAAGAGGATGAAGATCGAGAAGATCAGCGGCAGGCCGTACATCAGCATCTGCTGATTGCGGTCCGGGGAGGACGGCGTGAGGATCGTCGAGAGCAGCTGCGATCCGACGTACAGCACCATCAGGACCGCGAGCACCCAGCCGTGGGCGCCGGCCGTCAGGTCCGGGATGAAGAGGAAGTGCTCAGCCCCGGTCGGGTGCTGCAGCGTTCCGCACGGCGGCGGGATCTGGCCGGCCTTCGCCACGGCGTGCTCAAGAGCCGCCTCGTGGCCGCAGATCTCGCGGCGGAGGTCCGTACGCAGCAGGTAGTAGAGGCCGATGAAGAACGGGAACTGCGCGACGAGCGGAAGACACGAGGCGAACGGGTTGATCTTGTTCTCCGCGTAGAACTTCATGACCTCCTGCTGCTGCTTCTGCTTGTCGTCCTTGTACTTCTCCTGCAGCTTCTTGAGGTCCGGGGCAACAGCGGCCATCGCCCGCATCGACTTGAACTGCTTGACGGTCAGCGGCGCGAGGGCGGCGCGCACGAGGATCGTCATCAGCACGATCGCCAGGCCCCACCCAACCCCCAGGCTGTCGTGGATGAACACGAGCACGGGCTTGAGCACATCGATGATGAACTGGACCGGCGCGAGGATTGCGAGTGAGGTCATCGGCGAGTTCCGCGAAGGGGGAAGAGGCGCTGGGCTTCCACGGGGTCATAGCCCCCGTGGCTCAGCGGGTTGCAGCGCAGCACGCGCCACGTCGCCAGCACCAGGCCGCGAAGTATGCCGAACCGACCGAGCGCCTCGACCGCGTACGCCGCGCACGTCGGTTCGTACTTGCAGTGCCGCGGCAGCGCTGGGGAGATGACACGCCGATACGCCTGCAACGGCGCCTGCGCGACGCGCACCGCGACTCTCATGATCGGCCCGCACGCTCAAGCAGCTCGCGCAGAGAGCCACGCACCCCGGCGAGACCCTCGCGCTCCGCGAGCTCGCGCGCGGACGGGCGCGCGACCACGACGACGTCATGGCCAGCGGGGGCGACCGAGACGTCCGCTGCGAACGCCTCGCGCAGCAGGCGCTTGACGAGGTTGCGGTCGACGGCACCGCCCACCTTGCGCGAGACCGACAGGCCGAGCCGGGCCTCGTCACCCGAGGCAGCGCGCGGGAACGCGTACACCACGAAGTGACGGTTGCCGTGCGAGCGGCCCTGGCGGTACGCGCGATCGAACTCGGCGCTACGCGAAAGGCGCCCACGTCGCGCGCGGGCGCGACCGGAGACACGTGACGTCGGCTCGTCCACGATGCGGAGCCTAGTGACCGGGCTGGCCGAGCCGACCGTCAGACGGTGAGCCGCTTGCGACCCTTGGCGCGCCGGCGCTTCAAGGTCGAGCGGCCAGCCTTCGTCTGCATCCGCTGGCGGAAGCCGTGGGTGCGTGCGCGCTTGCGCTTCTTGGGCTGGTAGGTGCGCTTCATGACGAAGGGGTCGCCGCTCGAACGGCGGTCGACGATGCTAGCGCACTGCCACCGCTTGCCTCCCGGGACGTTTTTCCCGCGCTGAGCGGGCTCTGCCGGGGAGGCGGCTGGAGCGCCGCCTGACCGCTGGTATATTCGCCGCCGCCCGGGCCGCTCGCAGGGCCCCTCTCCGCCGTTCCGCCGGTCACCTCCGAAGGAGTCGCTCACGCCTGCCCCGTCCCCGCAGCTCGCCCGCGACTGGGCGCTCATCCAATCGGAACTGCGGCGTGCCGTGCCCGATTCGACGTTCGAGATCTGGCTCGCGCCGCTGTCCGCGCGCGCCCTGCTCGGCACGACGCTCGTGGTGAGCGCACCGGACGAGATCCGCAGCTGGGTGGCCGACCGCTTCGCCCACGTCCTGCGAACGTGCGCCGCCGTCGTGCTCGGGCCAGCCACGATCGTCGAGGTCGTCGCGCCGGACGAGCCACTCGGCGATCGCGAACAGGCCGCGTCCGCCGACGGCGACGCCGAACCCGAGCTGCATCCGAAGTTCACGTTCGACCAGTTCGTGATCGGGGACTCCAACCGCTTCGCGCACGCCGCCGCGCTTGCCGTCGCCGAGATGCCTGGGCAGGCATACAACCCACTCTTCCTGTATGGGCCGCCAGGTCTCGGGAAGACCCACCTCCTGCACGCGATCGCGAGCTACATCACGGCGCACGGCGGCGGACTGCGCGTGCGCTCGACGACGGCGGAGCGCTTCACGAACGAGTTCGTCGCAGCCATCCAGGCGCATGGGACCGAGGATTTCAAAGCCCGCTTTCGCGAGACCGACGTGCTGCTCATCGACGACGTCCAGTTCCTGCAGCGCAAGGCGAAGACCGAGGAGGAGTTCTTCCACACGTTCAACGCGCTGCACGAGACCGGCAGCCAGCTCGTCCTCACCTGCGATCGCCTCCCGGCCGACATGGCCGCGCTCGAGGCACGCCTGCTCGAGCGCTTCCAGTCGGGACTCGTCGCCGAGCTCTCCCCGCCGGACTTCGCGACCCGCCTCGCGATCCTGCGCAAGCGCGTCGCGCACGACGAGATCCAACTCGACGACGACGCTGCGCTGCACGCGATCGCACACCGCATCACGACCAACGCGCGGGCACTCGAGGGCGCGCTGATCCGCGTCGTGGCCTACCACTCGCTGACCCAGCGCCCGATCGACGCGGCGCTTGCCGACGAGGTCCTCGCCGGCCTCTACCCGGCCCCTCGTGCCACGGCCCGGGCCGAGACGCCAACGATCGAGCGTGTCCAGGAGCTCACCTGCGCAGCCTTCAAGGTCAGCCGCGACGAGCTCCTTTCCGCGGCACGCAACCGTCGCCTGGCATGGGCTCGCCAGGTCGCGATGTACCTCGCGCGCCGCCATACCGGCGCGACGCTCCCCGCGATCGGCGAGCAGTTCGGCGGTCGCAACCACACAACCGTCATGTACGCATGCCGCAAGGCGGGCGAGCGGCTCGCCAGCGACCCTGCTGCACAGGCCCTTGTGCATGATCTCGAGCGCCGCCTCACGCAGCCACCCACCGACCGCCCCAGCTGACACACTCTGCACACGTCCTGCACCCGCTCCAGGGTGCTCACGGCCCCGTTCCGGTGGGCTCTCGCGATCTTCTGCACATCTCCACAGGCCCTATGACTCCCATCTCCTCCAATCGGTTTTCATCGTGAAGTTCTCGACGTCATGCGCGGAGCTTCTCGGCCAGCTCGGCGTCGTCTCGCGGGTCGCTTCCACGCGTAGCGCCGTCCAAGCCCTCTCCGGTGTGCAGCTGACCGCCGCCATCGCTGGGGCTGAGCTGCGCGCGACGGACATGGAGATCGGGCTGCGGGTGCCGCTGCGTGCCACCGTCGAGCGCGAGGGCACCGTCGTGCTTCCGGCGCGGCTCATGCTCGACGTCGCTCGCTCGCTGCCCGGCACCGATGCCACGTTCGAGCTGCGTCCCGCAGAGCAGGACGTCGAGGTCGTGTCAGGTGCTGCCACGTTCCACATCCGCACGCTGCGCGCAGAGGACTTCCCGCCGCTGCCCGAGCCGGGTGGAGAGAACGTCGTCGAGGTACCTGCCGACGCGTTCGTGGCGACGATCAACCGCGTCGCGCGGTCCGCGTCGCGCGACGAGACGCGGCCGATCCTGACCGGCATCCTCGTCTCAGCGACGGTGGACGAGCTGCGCATGGTCGCCACCGATTCTTACCGCCTCAGCGTCAAGGAGACGAAGCTGGAGGCCCCGCTCGCCGGTGGCTTCGAGGCCAACGTGCCGGCGCGGGCGCTGCAGGAGCTCGCGCGGATCGCCCAGGCATCGGATGCCGAGACGCTGACCGTCTCGGTGCGCTCCAACCAGATCGTCTTCGAGGTAGGCGGCGACGTCCTCTCGTCGCGCCTGATCGACGGTCAGTTCCCGAACTACCGCCAGCTGCTGCCCGATGCCTTCGAACACGAGCTGACGCTGACGTCGGGTGAGCTCACCGAGGTCGTCCGCCGCGTCAGCCTGATGGCACAGAAGAACGCGCCGCTGCGGCTGCACTTCGCGGAGGGCGAGCTGACAGTGTCGGCGCAGACGCCCGACGTCGGGGAGGCGCGCGAGATGCTGCCTGTGCCGTTCGCGGGCGAACCCTTTGAGATCGGCTTCAACCCGGAGTTCCTGCGCGACGGCCTCGAGAGCGCCGATGGCGGCGATCTCGTGCTGAAGCTCATCAGTCCGCTGCGGCCGGGCCTGATCGAGTCAGCCGATGGCAGTGGCTTCCTGTACCTGATCATGCCGATCAGGCTGAACGTCTAGTGGCCGGCCCGAGCTCTCGGGTCGACCGTCGTGAGACGGGCCAGTAGTGCATGGTCGTCAGACGCCTGTGCCTGCGCGACTTTCGTAGCTACGCGCGGACGGACGTCGAGCTTGGCCCCGGCCTGACCGTCGTCCACGGGCCCAACGGGGCCGGCAAGACGAACCTGCTCGAGGCGCTCTACTTCGGCTGCACCGGCCGCTCATGCCGCACCTCCAACGAGCGCGAAGTGGTCCGCTTCGACGCCGCCACGACGCGGGTGGAGGTGGAGCTCACGGATGCGGAGGGCCGCAGCCACGCGCTGGCGGTCGGCTTCACGCCCGGCGACACGAAGCGGCTGCAGGCCGACGGCGTGCTCGTGGAGCGCCTCGTCGATGTCGTGATGCGGCCGCTCGTCTGCGTCTTCATGCCGGATCGCCTGGAACTCGTCAAGGGCCCGCCGGCGCTGCGCCGCTCGCACGTCGACCAGGTGATCGCCGCCAGCTGGCCGGCCCGCAGCGCGACGCGGCGTGCCTATGCGCGCGCACTGGCCCAGCGCAACGCGCTCGTCGCCGGGATTCGTGCGGGCCGAGCGTCGCGCGGCTCGCTGCCCGCCTGGGACGCCGAGCTCGCGCGGCAGGGAATCGCCCTGCGCGACGACCGCGCGGCCGTCATCGACCTGCTCGCACCGCGCTTCACGGCGCTCGCGGCCGAGCTCGGACTCGGCGGTGGCGCGGAGCTGCGCTACCGCCCGCGTTCGCGCGCGGCCGACGCCGCCGAGCTGGCCGAGGAGCTGGCGGCGCGGGTCGAGTCCGATCTCGAGCGCGGCTTCACGGGGCACGGGCCGCACCGCGACGACGTCGCGCTGCTGCGCGACGGGCGCGAGCTGCGCGCCTACGGGTCGCAGGGTGAGCAGCGTCTCGCGCTGCTGGCGCTGCTGCTGGCGGAGCGCGAGGCGCTCGCGGAGGCGCGCAACGCCGTCCCGCTGATGCTGCTCGACGACGTCATGAGCGAGCTCGATCCCGATCGTCGCGGGATGCTCGCCGACCTGCTGCGCGGCGGCGGGCAGAGCGTCATCACGACGACGGATGTCGCGCATGTCCCGGGCGCCGGCGCGGGCGGGGTCACGCGCCTGGCCGTCGTGGGCGGGTCGGTCCACCACGACGCGGCGGCGGTCGCGTGACCCCGCGCCGCGCCCCTCGACCGGTCGCCGTCGCGCTCGATGCGCTGACCCGCAGGCTGGCTCCGGCCACGCTGCTCGCCGATGTGCAGCGGGTCTGGGGAGAGGCCGCCGGCGCGGCGATCGCCGAGGCGGCGACGCCGCTCTCCGAGCGCGACGGAACGCTCACGCTGCTCTGCTCGTCGGCGGTCTGGATGCACGAGATCGACCTCATGGGGCCAGTGCTCGTCGACGCCCTGAACGGTGCGCTGGGGTCAGATCGGGTGCGCGCGGTGCGGTGCGTCGCGACCGCGGGTCGACGCCGCACGAGCTGATCCCTGGCGCCGCGGATGGGCGATCTGGGAGCGCGCCGCGCTTGCCTCTCGGACGCGGCCGATCCGGTAGCGTGTTTTTGTGCGTTTTCCAGGTATTTCCACACAAAGGGCGGGCCCGCTTTGTGGCCCGCTTGTGCTATCCTTATGACAACTAGCTGCACCGGCCCCGGCCCGTCTCAGCACGACGTGGTTCCGGGGCTTCTTCACGTATCCGGAGGTTTGGTGGCGACGGACGACAAGAAGCTCGAGAGCCGTACAGGCGCGGGCTCATACGACGCACAGGACATCACCGTCCTCGAGGGGCTGGAAGCCGTGCGCAAGCGGCCCGGCATGTACATCGGGTCGACCGGTGTCCGCGGGTTGCACCACCTCGTCTACGAAGTCGTCGACAACTCCGTCGACGAGGCGCTCGCCGGCCACTGCACGCGCGTCGACGTCACGATCCACCCGGACAATTCGGTGACGGTGGCCGACGACGGCCGAGGGATCCCGGTCGGCACGATGGAGAAGGAGGGACGCTCCGCGCTGGAGGTCGTGCTCACCGTGCTCCACGCCGGCGGCAAGTTCGGCGACGGCGGCGGCTACAAGGTGTCCGGCGGCCTGCACGGCGTCGGCGTGTCGGTCGTCAACGCGCTCTCCGAGCTGCTCGAGATCGAGGTCCGCCGCGAGGGGCACGCCTGGCGCCAGACGTACGAGCGCGGCGCGCCGCAGGCCCCGATCGAGCGTGGTGAGGCGACCGACGCCACGGGAACGATCATCACCTTCCGGCCCGACGCCGGCATCTTCGAGACGACCGACCTCGACTTCTCCGTGCTCGAGCAGCGCCTGCGAGAGACCGCGTTCCTGACGCGCGGCCTGCGGATCCAGATCGACGACGAGCGCGGTGAAAAGGCAACGGCGACGTTCCAGTACGACGGTGGCATCGAGGACTTCGTCCGCTACCTGAACGCGAACAAGGAGTCGATCGGCAAGAAGGTCGTCTACTTCGAGGGTGACAGCGACGAGGGTGGCGTCGAGGTCGCGATGCAGTGGAACACGACGTACCAGGAGTCGGTGTTCTCGTTTGCGAACAACATCAACACGCACGAGGGCGGCTCGCACCTGTCGGGCTTCCGGTCCGCGCTCACCACGGTCCTCAACCGCTACGCCCGGTCGCGCGGCCTGCTGAAGGAGAAGGACGACAACCTCAGCGGCGAGGACGTGCGCGAGGGGCTGACGGCCGTCATCTCGGCGAAGCTCACCGACCCGCAGTTCGAGGGCCAGACGAAGACGAAGCTCGGCAATCCCGGGATGGAGGGCTTCGTGCGGTCGATCGTGTACGACCGGCTCACGGAGTTCCTCGAGGAGAACCCCACCGAGGGCAACGCGATCATCCGCAAGGCCGTACAGGCCGCGCAGGCTCGCGCCGCCGCCCGCAAGGCGCGCGACCTGACGCGCCGCAAGTCGGCCCTGGAGAACTCGACGCTGCCAGGCAAGCTCGCCGACTGCTCGGTGAAGGACCCGTCGCTCGCCGAGCTGTTCATCGTCGAGGGCGACTCGGCCGGCGGCTCGGCCAAGCAGGGCCGCGACCGCAACACGCAGGCCGTCCTGCCGCTACGCGGCAAGATCCTCAACGTCGAGAAGAGCCGGATCGACAAAGTTCTCAAGAACATCGAGATCCAGGCACTGATCACGGCGATCGGCACCGGGGTACGTGACGAGTTCGACATCGAGAAGGCGCGCTACCACAAGCTCATCCTGATGACCGATGCCGACGTCGACGGCGCCCACATCCGGACGCTCGCGCTGACGCTGCTGTTCCGCGAGATGCCGCAGCTGATCGAGCACGGCTACGTCTACATCGCCAAGCCGCCCCTCTACAAGCTCAAGCAGGGCTCCAGCGAGCGCTACGTCGAGAAGGACTCCGAGCTCGAGCAGATCCTGCTGTCCGACAAGCTCGAGAAGGCGCTCGTCTTCGATCGCGACGCGACGCAGTTCAAGCTCACAGAGGTCCGCTGGCAGCGCTTCTCGCGCCTGCTCAAGCAGTACGAGGGCTGGTCGTCGACGCTGCGCGCCGAGTACGGGTCCGATGTCGTGACGTTCCTCGAGGAGTCCGGCGTGCTCGACGAGCAGGTCGCCACGGGCGCCGCCGCACTCGAGCTGATCGAGCGCTCGCAGATCGAGAACGCGCCCTACGAAACGTCGCTTGTGCGCCAGGACGACGTGCACATCACGGTCCGCGCGGTCGAGACGAAGACCGGGCTCGCGCGCGTCCTGCTGATTCCGCGCCGGCTGTTCGACGCGCAGGACCTGCGCAACTTCACGCGCGTCCACGGTCAGCTGACCGAGCTCGCCGGCCGCGCCCCGTTCAGCGTCAAGCTCGGCGACGCGACCGACGACGCCGCCTCCTTCCACGGCCTGCGCGAGGCGGTGCTGCGCGTCGCGCAGAAGGGCATCACGCTGCAGCGCTTCAAGGGTCTCGGCGAGATGAACGCCGCGCAGCTGCGCGATACGACGATGGATCCCGCGACGCGGACGCTCGCCCAGGTCAACATCGAGGACGCCGCGCAGGCCGACCAGATCTTCTCGACGCTGATGGGCGACATGGTCGAGCCGCGCCGCCAGTTCATCGAGGACAACGCCCGCCTCGTCGCCAACCTGGACGTGTAGCCGTGCTTCCCGTCAGCGCCCGCACACTCCGACACGAGACGGAGCACTAGATGTCCTCGATCGACACCCTCAGCGGCGGTAACGTCGAGCCCCGCGCGCTCGAGGACGAGATGCGCTCGGCGTACCTCGACTACGCGATGTCGGTCATCGTCGGACGCGCGCTGCCCGACGTGCGCGATGGGCTCAAGCCCGTTCACCGCCGCGTCCTGTTCTCGATGTCCGAGAACGGGCTCGGCCCGACGCGGCCCTACCGCAAGTGCGCGTCGATCGTCGGCGACGTGATGGGCAACTACCACCCGCACGGCGACTCGGCGATCTACGACGCCCTCGTGCGGCTGGCGCAGGAGTTCTCGATGCGCTACCAGCTCATCGACGGCCAGGGCAACTACGGCTCGATCGACGACGATCCGCCCGCCGCGATGCGCTACACCGAGGCCCGCCTCGAGCGCATGGCGATGGAGATGCTGCGCGATCTCGACGCGGACACCGTCGACTTCGTCCCCAACTACGACGGCCGCAAGCAGGAGCCCGTCGTCCTGCCCGCGCGCTTCCCGAACCTGCTCGTCAACGGCTCGTCCGGGATCGCGGTCGGGATGGCGACGAACATCCCGCCGCACAACCTGCGCGAGGTGATCAGCGCGGTCGTCGCGTTCATCGACGATCCGTCGCTCGCGACGATGGAGCGCGGAGCCGCGGCCGCGGCGCTGATGGCGCACATGCCCGGCCCGGACTTCCCGACCGGCGGCATCATCCTCGGCCGCCAGGGGATCCTCGACGCCTACGAGACCGGGCGCGGCCGCGTGCGCGTGCGCGGCAAGGCGCACACGGAGGACATCGGCCGCGGCCGCGAGGCGCTGATCGTCACCGAGCTGCCGTACGCCGTCAAGAAGGGCGGTGAGAACGGCCTCGTCGTGAAGATCGCCGACCTCGTGCGCGAGAAGAAGATCAGCGGGATCGCCGACCTCGAGGACCACTCCTCCGAGCGTGGCGGCATGCGCGTCGTCATCACGCTCAAGCGCGACGAGATCCCCGAGGTCGTCCTCAATCAGCTCTACAAGCACACCTCGCTGCAGACGACGTTCGGCGTCAACATGGTCGCGCTCGTCGACGGCGTCCCGCGCACGCTGTCGCTGCAGGAGGTCATCAAGCACTACGTGCACCACCAGCGCGAGATCGTCGTGCGGCGCACGAAGCACGAGCTGCGCGTGCTCGAGCGCCGCGTGCATGTGCTCGAGGGCCTGCTGATCGCGCTCGACAACCTCGACGCGATCATCGAGCTGATCCGCGCCTCGCGCGATCGCGAGAGCGCGCGCAACGAGCTCGTCGCGCGCTTCGCGCTGACCGAGATTCAGGCCTCGGCGATCCTCGACCTGCGCCTGTCGCAGCTCACGGCGCTCGAGGCCGACGCGATCAAGACCGAGCACGACGACAAGGTCGAGCGAATCGGCGAGCTGCGCGAGATCCTCGGCGACGAGGCACGCGTCTACGCGATCATCCGCGAGGAGCTGCTCGAGATCGCCGATCGCTTCGGCGACGAACGCCGCACGCTGATCACCGACTCCGAGGACGAGATCGGGATCGAGGACCTGATCCCCGAGCAGCAGATGGTGATCACGATCACGAAGTCGGGCTACATCAAGTCGCTGCCACTGACGACGTACCGAGCGCAGCAGCGCGGCGGGCGCGGCGTGACGGGCATGGACATGAAGGACGGCGACTACATCGAGCACCTCTTCGTGACGTCGTCGCACGACTACCTGCTGTTCTTCTCTAACCGAGGCAAGGTCTACCGGTCCAAGGTCTACGAGCTGCCCGAGGCGTCGCGCACCGCGAAGGGCCGCGCCCTCGTCAACGTGCTGCCGCTGCGCGATGGCGAGCGGATCCAGTCGGTGCTCTCGACGCGTGACTTCAGCGAGGGCCGCTACGTGGTCTTCGCGACGAAGCGCGGCATCGTGAAGAAGACCGAGCTGCTTGCCTACAACACGCCGATCAAGGCCGACGGCATCATCGCGATCAACATTCGCGACGACGACGAGCTCGTCAGCGTGCGGCGCACGAGCGGCGAGGACGACATCCTGATGGTGTCGCGCAAGGGCCAGGCGGTTCGCTTCAACGAGTCCGACGCGCGCGCGATGGGCCGCGACACGTCGGGCGTGCGCGGGATGAACGTCGACCAGCCCGACAACGAGCTCCTTGTAATGGACGTCGCGCGTGACGATCAGGAGCTGCTCGTCGTGACCGAGAACGGCTACGGCAAGCGCACCTCGATCGCCGAGTACCGCAAGACGAAGCGCGGGGCGATGGGCGTCGGCACGATCAAGCTGACCGACGCCAAGGGCGCGCTTGCCGGCGCGATCGTCGTCCGCGAGCACGACGAGCTCGTCTTCATCTCCCAGAGCGGGATGGTGCAGCGCACCGCCGTCCGCGGAATCAGCCGCTACGGCCGGCTCGCGCAGGGCGTGCGGCTGATGAACATGAAGGAGGACGACCTCGTCTCGGCCGTCGCGCTCGTCGTCGAGGGCTCGGCCGGGGGCGAGGATGGGCCGGCCGGCGACGTCGTGCCGGTTGGCGAGGGCGAGTCCACGGTCGGCGAGGTTGCGATCGACGCTGTGCCGGAGGGCGGCCGCGCCGCAGACGGCCCCGTCGGCGATCCGGAGCCTCCGCTCGGCGGAGAAGACGAAGGCGCCGGCTGATCGGAATCGTGAGCGGCCGTCGGCGCCGTCCGCTACGATTTTCTGACCAGAGAAAGGAGGTGGTCCGAATCAGCTCAAGTTCTTGCGGGACCCTGGAGGTGCCCGGCCGCTACTAGGTCGGACAGGCTGGCTTCGACCAGCGAATCCACACCGGGCCACCCCTGAGCAGGACGCCGGATTGGTCCCACCGGCAGCATCGCCTCCAGCTCAGGTTTTCAGTCCAGTCAGTACTCGCGAGGGCCCCGTCTTTTGACGGGGCCCTCCGTGCGCTATGGGTGTCGTGCAGGACCGGACCTGCTTTCGGTGCGCCCTGGGAGACGCCGCCACCCGAGCCCAACGTCGAGCTTTGGGTGCCTGGTTGATGGTTGACGTGGGTGCTGAGTGTGCTCAGGCTGCTTCGGGCAGCCACTGGCGCCAGGCCGGCGGGATCGTCGGGCTGGCGACGTGGATGAAGACCTGCGGATGCGGGACGCGGGGCGGTTGGCGCGGATGCATGCCGGCCTTCGTCGGCATCGAGTCGCCCTTGCGCCGGTTGCACGGCGCGCACGAGGCGACGATGTTGTCCCAGGTCGAGCCGCCACCCTTCGAGCGCGGGATCACGTGGTCGACGGTCAGGCTCGTCCGCGCGCCGCAGTACTGGCAGGTCCAGCCGTCGCGCGCGAACACCGCGCGCCGGGTGATCTTGCGCCGATGCGTATCGCGTGGCACCTTGACGAACGTCGTCAGCCGGATCACGACCGGCCGCTGCATCGTCGACCGCTCCGACCGCAGCTCGTGGCTGGAGTGCTCGACGATCTCCGCCTTCTCCTTCAGCAGGAGCACCGCTGCGCGACGCACCGTGCAGACGTTGACCGGTTCGTACGTGGCGTTGAGGACGAGCACACGGCCAGACTCACGTCCGCGCCGCCGGTGCTCCGGATGCGGCGCGAACCCCACTGGGCCTGGTGGCACTGGCTCAGAAGCCATGACTCGCGGGAAAGTCTAATCAGGCGAACCGGCGGCAGGGTACGAACCGAGGATCCGGACCTGCTCGCAGTGCTTGCGCAGCCCGGCGACGGCCTCGAGCACGGCATCGTCGCCCGCCGGCCCCTCGCAGTCCACGAAGAAACGGTAGTGGCCGAGGCGCAGGCGCAGCGGGCGCGACTCGATCTTCGTCAGGTTCACGCCCCGGAAGGCAAACTCCGACAGGCAGCGCACGAGCCAGCCAGGGCTGTCGTCGCCCGCCCCCCAGAACGCGAGCGAGGTCTTGGCGATGCAGCCGACGGCCGGTGCCAGCGCCGCCTCGCGGCGGGCGAGCCAGACGAAGCGCGTCGCGTTGCCGGGCTCGTCCTCGATCGCCTCCGCGACGACCTTCGCGTCGTACAGGTCGGCTGCGCGCACGGTGCTGATCGCCGCCCACGCCGCGTGCCCGACGGCGATCCTGACCGCCTCGGCGGTCGACGACGTGGGGACGAGCTCGGCCTGCGGCAGACGCTCGCGCAGGAAGGCGGCGCACTGCGCGAGCGCTTGCGGATGAGACAGGACGCGCTCGACGGCGCTCAGGTCGACGTCGGCCTGAGCGATCAGGCAATGTGTGATCGGCAGCACAAGCTCGCCCACGACCGTGACGTCGTTGTCGTCGTCGGCGAGCATGTCGAGCGTGATGCCGATCGGGCCCTCGAGCGAGTTTTCGATCGGCACGATCGCGCGATCGACGCTCCCGCCGTGTACGGCAAGGATCGTGTCGCGGATCGTGGCGAGGCCGATCAGCTCGGCGGCGCCGGCGTCAGGGTTGGCGCGCGCGGCCTCTTCGGAGAACGTGCCCGCGGGACCGAGGTAGCCGAGCCGCAGCTGGGCCTGCTCGCCGCGCACGTCGCGCGCTGCGATCGACGCGGAGTCGGCCATCTGGCGCTCCATCTAGGACGCCAGTGCGATGCGGAGGACTTCCTCCTCCTCGGGGGAGAGCTTGAGCTCGCCCTTGCCGTCGGAGACCTGCTTGGCGTAGAGGCGCGCCTGGTCGCGATGGTGGATCGACGACAGCACGACGCCCGAGCACGAGCTGTCGACGAGGGCGATCGATGTCGACTGGCGGCCGGACATCTCGTTGTACGCGTCGTAGCGGATCAGGCCGCAGTGGGCGATCGCGCCGTCGAGCCGCTGCTCGGTGACGCCGACGCGCCCGTCGAGCCGCTCGGCCACCTGCGTGACGTAGCCGTGCAGCGCCCTGAAGCTCGCTTCGAGCCCCGCCGCGTGAGTCACGAGATCGGCGCTCTTGTCGCCCAGCACGACGCGTTGCGACGCGCGCAACCGGCGGACCTGCAGGTACATCGAGGCGGCGAGGCAGAAGGCCACCACCGCGACAGCGGCGGCGGCCAAGGCCACGATGCCGACCGTGGAGCTCAGCTCGGTGCTCATCCGCGCCAAACGGTAGCGCGGGTCGCGGCCGGGCCGGGGCGGGATCTTGCGTCAGCCGCGATGCAGCAGCGTCGGGAACGTCTGCGTGTTGTTGCTCGTCTGCTTCTCGCCGGGCACCGGAAGCACCTGGGCCGTGATCGTCAGCGCATCCTCAAACGGGGGCGGCTTCGTCAGCTTCACGAGCACCGTCTGCTGCGTCTTGGGCTGCGTCTGGTCGACGACGGTCTGCGCGGTGATCGGCGACCCGTGGCTGCCGCGGATCTTGATCCGGACGGTGACGTCGCTCTCCGGATTGTCGCCCTGGTTGGCGATCGTCACGCTGAACGTGACGTTCGAGCCCACGGTGAGCACGTTCGAGGCGTCGGGGCGCAACGTCTGGGAGCCGACCGCGACCGAGACGAGCCCGTGGCCGTGGGTGCCCGGCGCCGGCTCGACCGCCCCACCGTCACCTGCGCTGCGGCCGGCCTGCGAGTTGATCCGCTTGGCGACCGTCGACGGCGTCAGCCAGCCGAGGTTCTGCTGGAAGCTCGAGTTCTGGATTACCTGGCCGCCGATGTTGTTGTCGTCGAGCACCTGCTTGATGAGCGCCGCGGTGCGCCGGTTGTAGATCACGTCGGCGGCGGTGAACGCCTGCATCTCACCGGCGATCCCCTCGACCGCGGGCACGGCGGTGCTGGCGTCCGTCGACAGCGCCGCCGGGAGCTTCTCGGCGACCTTGCCCATCGACTCCTGGAGCAGCGACAGCGCGAGCAGCAGGTTGCGCTGCGCGGGAGCCATGTCGCCCGGCGCATTGAGGCTCTCCGCCTGCTTCGTGAGGCCTTGGGCGTGGAAGCGCAGCTGGTTGATATCCGACTGCAGGTCGGTCGAGGCGCTGGCGCCGCCGGCGAGCGTCGTGAAGAACTTCTTCGTGTTCGCGTTCTCGTCCTGCACGATGCTCGACACATCGCGGTCATAGTCCTTCAGCGACTGCTGCTTGCGGCCCTTCAGGCAGCCGTTGATGCCGAACACGAGTAGTAGCACGACGACGATCCCGACCCCGAGTGCGGCGACGCGGCGAACCATGAGCTGCTGTGGGTCGGCGGGCGACCCGAGCATCGCCGGCGCCGGGCTGCGAGGCCGGGTGCGGGTGGTGCGGGGCTCGTCATCGTCGAAGAAGGACAGGGTCGCTCCTTGCGGAAGCTGGCGGAAATCTCAGTATGACCGGGCGGGCCATATCGGGTTCGTCCTGCAACTTTCCCGCCAGCAGGCGCTTTTCCCTCGCGCGCGGCAGGTGACGCCGACGAACGGCCCGAAGAGGGGAGCCGGTGTTCCACGCTCACATCCCCGCGCCGGCCGATGCGGGCCAGATCGTGCTCGGCCGCTATCGACTCGGTGCGCGCCTCGGCGCGGGAGGGATGGGCGTCGTCTACAGGGCGCGCGACGAGCGCCTCGAGCGCGATGTCGCCGTCAAGCGCGTGCCGATCGGGCACGATCCCGACGGTCGCGGCGAGCGCGAGGCCCTGGCAGCCGCGCGCCTGTCGCACGCGGGGATCGTCGCGCTATTCGAGTCGGGGCGCGACGAGGATGCCGTCTACCTCGTATCCGAACTCGTCGAGGGCGCGACTCTGGCTGACCTGCTGCGCGAGGGCGCACTCTCCGATCGGGACGTCCTGCGGATCGGCGCGACGCTCTGCGCAGCACTCGCGCACGCGCACGCGCGCAAGGTCATCCATCGCGACGTGAAGCCCTCGAACGTCATCTGCCCGCAGGGCGACGACGGGCTCGGCACGGCCAAGCTGACGGACTTCGGAATCGCTCGCATGGGCGACCACGACGTGCTCACCCGCACGGGCGACATCATGGGCACGCTCGCCTACATGGCGCCCGAGCAGGCGCGCGGCGAGAAGATCACGGGTGCCGTCGACGTCTACGCTCTCGGCGTCGTCCTCTACGAGGCGCTCGCCGGCGTCAACCCGATCCGCGCCGGCAACCCCGCGGCGACCGCGCGCCGCGTCGGCATGCGCCTGCCGCCGCTGCGGCGCCTGCGCCGCGACCTGCCGGCCGAGCTGTGCGACGCGATCGACGCCGCCGTCGACCCGCAGCCGCAGGACCGCGTCGGCCTCGGCGCGCTGCGCCGCGCGCTCGAGCAGAGCTCTGACCGCGTCGGGGACGTCGAGGGTCCGATCGCAGGCAGCGCGCTCGACACGATCGCCCTGCCGGCTCTGACCCGCACGCGGGCGCAGCTACGGCGCAGCGGCTCGGTGCCCGCGCCGCGCCGCTCGCGGCGCCTACGGCCGCAGCCGGCGCGGGAACTGGAGCCCGAAGCTGACGACGACGGGGCAGCTGCTGCTCGGTCGCGCCGCGCGACGCCCGTCGCGCGCGTCGGCGGCGCGGCTGCCACGGCGCTGCTCGTCGGCGGCGTGCTGGCCTGGATCGGGCCACCGCCACCCGTCGAGCCGGCCGCGGCCGGCGGAGTCGCCGGCGCCATCGTGCTGCTGCTGCCGCTGCTGGGCTGGATCGCCGCCGTCGCCGCGCTGCTCGTGTGGCTCGCCGGATCGGCTGCGGGGATCGCGCTGCTGGCGCTGCTCGCGCTCGCTCCGGTCCCGCTCCTGCTCGCCCGTCGCGCGACGTCGTGGTCGCTGCCGGCGCTCGCGCCGCTGCTCGGCCTCGCTGGCCTCGCCGGAGCCTGGCCGGCGCTCGCCGGTCAAGCCGCGCGCTGGCAGACGCGCGCCGCGCTCGGCGCGCTCGGCGGCTGGTGGCTCGTGCTGGGCGAGGCGCTGACCGGCCGCCGGCTCGTCTCCGGAGCCCCTCGCGACGTCCTCGCGCCGACGGCCTGGGACGGCTCGGCGATCGCTGCGATCCGTCATGTGCTGTGGCCGCTGCTGGCGGGCGGCACGCTCGCGCTGCCGCTGCTGTGGGCGGTTGCGGCAATCGCCCTGCCGCTGCTCGTGCGCGGCCGCGCCGCCGCGCTGGATCTGATCGGCGTCGCCGCCTGGGCCGGCGGTCTTGGCGCCGCCACGCAGGCGCTCGCGCGCGGCCTCGCGCTCGACCAGCCGCGCGGACTCGTCCTGGGGGCCGTCGCCGGCGCGCTGCTCGCGGTCGCCGCGCGGGCAGTGGGCGCGCGCACCTGAGCCGTAGCATGAAGGCATCGCATGAGCGTCCTACGCAGCCTCGAAGCCAAGCTCACCGACATCGTCGAGGGCACGTTCGGGCGCGTCTTCAAGTCCGAGGTGCGGCCGGTCGAGGTCGCTCGCAAGCTCGCCCGCGAGATGGACGAGCACAAGACGGTGTCGCTGTCGCGGACCTATGTGCCCAACGAGTACATCGTCTACCTGTCGCCCGAGGATCGCGCGCGTATGGAGGGGCTCGAGGCGTCGCTGATCGACGAGCTGAGCGCGTATCTGCTCGAGCATGCCCGCAGCGAGCGCCTCTCGATGCTGTCGCGGCCGCAGATCGAGTTCCGCACCGACGAGCGCCTGTCGCTTGGTGAGTTCGGCATCCAGACGCGCCTCGTCAGCCCGCCGCCGGAGCACGGCGACCCGGTGCAGGAGGCTGCGCCGGCGGCCCACGGCAACACGATGATCTACTCGACCGCCGGGCGCATCCGCGAGGATCTCGCGCAGGCGCAGCCGGCACCGCTGGCCCGTGCGCTGCTGCTCGCCGAGGGGAGGCGTCACGTGATCCCGCCGGGCGGCGCGCTCGTCGGTCGCAGCCGCGAATGCGACATCGTGCTCGCGGACGCGAACGTCTCCCGCCGTCATGCGCAGCTGCTGCCGGCGCCGGGCGGTGGTTGGACGATCGCCGACCTCGGCTCGACGAATGGCGTGCTCGTCAATGGGCGCCGTGCCCAGGGCGCCGAGCCGCTGCACGCCGGCGACCGGATCGTGCTCGGCACGGCGAGCATCGTCTTCGAGCTCGAATAGGACCGCGGCGCCCGGCATCCGCCCTGACCCGCCCCCACGGCACGCCAATACGGAATCAACCATCTAGGCTCAAGCCCCACATGCTCGAACCGGTCTCCGTCGGTCTGAAGTTCGCCTTCCTCGCAGTCCTCTACCTCTTTCTGCTCTGGGTGTCGCGCAGCGCGTTGAAGGATCTGCGGCGCGGAGCGTTCGGCGGCGTGCGGGCGCCGGTCGCACAGGGCGAGACCGGGATGCACTCCGCGTCGAGCCTGGCGGTGCTCGATGGTGGTGCCGACGTCGCCCCGCGCCTCGTCGTGGCGTCCGTCCCGGGCCTGGCGCGCGGGATGTCCTACGACGTCGCGCAGGGCGCGACGCTGGGTCGCGGCGACGTCGAGATCCAACTCGAGGATCCGTTCGCCTCCTCGCACCACGCGCGTCTGACCCGCCAGGGCGCGATCCTCGTGCTCGAGGACCTCGGCTCGACGAACGGCACGTACCTCAACGACGAGCTGTTGCGAGGGCCGCGCCCGCTGCATCCGGGTGACAGCATCCGGATCGGCGACTCGACGTTCGTGTACGAGAGCTGAGACCAGTGCACTGATGCTCCGCGTCGTCTCCGACCACTTCTCGCATTCGGACACGGGCCGCGCGCGGCGCGCGAACGAGGATGCCTACTACGCGCGCGCGCCTGTGTTCGTCGTCGCCGACGGCATGGGCGGGGCACAGGCAGGGGAGGTGGCCTCCCGGATGGCGATCGAGGCCTTCGAGAAGGCACCCGATGGTGCCGCGGAGGTCAGCGGCGAGGAGCTGCTCGTCGCTCGGGTGCGCGACGCCAACGCTCGCATCCACGCGCTGTCCGAGGCCGAGCAGGACCGCGCCGGGATGGGCACGACGATTACCGCGGTGCACGTCGGCGAGCACGACGTCGCGGTCGCCCACGTCGGCGACTCACGTGCGTACCGGCTACGTGGCGAGACGTTCGAGCGCCTCACCGAGGATCACTCGCTCGTCGAGGAGATGCGTCGACGCGGGCAGCTCACCGCGCAGGAGGCCGACGAGCACCCGCAGCGGTCGATCATCACGCGCGCGCTCGGCCCCGAGCCCGACGTCCTCGTCGACACGCGCTCATGGCGGGGTGCCGCCGGCGACGTGTTCCTGCTCTGCAGCGACGGCCTGACGTCGATGGTGCCCGAGCTGCAGATCGGCGAGATCCTGCGCGGCGCCGAGTCGCTGCGGACGGCCGGCCGGGAGCTGATCGACGCCGCCAACGAGGCCGGCGGCCGCGACAACATCACGGTCGTCCTGTTCGCGCTCGAGGAGGTCGGCGGCGTGAGCGACGACGTACTCGAGCAGGCGACGTCGGCGGGCGGCAGCGGCGCGCTGCTGACGACGGCGGCCGTGCGCGCAGCGCTCGCCGACGCACCGCCGGTGCCGGCACGTCCGCCGGGACCCGCGCGCCCGCAGGCACCGGGCGCCGCGAGTGCGCAGCGCCGCCTGCGCCCGAGCGCGCCCGCGCCGCCACCGCCAGACCGTGCCCGGCGGCGCGGTCGCCGCTTCATGAAGATCTTCGCGATCGTCGCGCTGATCGTGATCCCGCTGGCATTCGGTGCCTACAGCGCCAACACGGCCGTCTACTTCGTCGGCACGAACGAAGCGGGCTTCGTCACGCTCTATCGCGGACTGCCGTACGCGCTGCCTGGGTTCGACCTGTACCAGCAGACGTACGTGTCCAGCGTGCCGATCGCGACCGTCCCGAGCGCGCGCCGACGGCAGCTCGTCGACCACACGCTGCGATCGCACGACGACGCCGCAGATCTCGTGCGCGAGCTCGAGCGCGGGCGCGTGTCCGGGCTCTGACGATGATCGCCGGACGCCCGACGACGGCCGCCATGTGTGACCAGGCGAACAAGGACCGGCGGTCGTCGTGAACGCGCGCAACCGAGAGCTGTTCGCGCTGATCCCTGCCTCGCTGCTCGTGACGGCAGGCTTCGCCGCCGTCTTCATCCAGCGCGAGAACCTGCTGTCGAATTTGTCGCTGACGTACGGCGCGATCTTCCTCGCCCTCTGCCTCGCGGCACACCTCGTCATCCGCATGACGCTGCCCGACGCCGACCCATATCTGTTCCCGCTCGTCGCAGTGCTCGCAAGCTTCGGGCTCGTGATGCTCTACCGCCTCGACGCCGACCTCGCGCGCGACCAGGCGAAGTGGTTCGTCGTGGGCCTCGTCTTCTTCACGGCGACGATCGTCGCGCTGCGCCACGACCATCGCGTGCTCGAGCGCTACCGCTACGTGATCGCATCCGGCGGCATCCTGCTGCTGCTGCTGCCTCGCCTCGGTGGCCCCGTCAACGGCGCCTACCTGTCGTTTCACGTCGGCCCGGTCGCCTTCCAGCCGGCCGAGCTCGCGAAGATCGCGATCGTCATCTTCCTCGCGTCGTACCTGCGCGACACGCGCCAGGTGCTCGTCGTCGGCGCGCGCCGCTTCGCCGGCATCACGTTCCCGCCGCTCAAGCACCTTGGTCCGCTGCTCGCCGTCTGGGGTACGGCGATGGTGCTCCTCTTCGTGATCCAGGACCTCGGCTCGTCGTTGATGTTCTTCGGTGGGTTCCTCGCACTCGTCTACGTCGCGACGAACAGGATCTCGTTCGTCGTCATCGGCCTCGCGCTGTTCGCGTTCGGCGCGCGCCTGCTGTACGCGATCCGGCCGACGATCCAGCACCGCGTCGACGCCTGGTTGCATCCGTTCGACAACCATCTCTACAACCAGAAGGTCGGCGGCAGCTACCAGATCGCCCAATCCGTCTTCTCGCAGGCCGACGGCGGATTCTTCGGGCAGGGCTTCGGCCAGGCATTCGTCCTGCCACCGGCCGCGCACACGGACTTTATCTACGCGGTCATCGCCGACGAGCTGGGCCTCGTCGGAGCCGTCGCCGTGCTGCTCGTCTACCTGCTGATCGTCGAGCGGGGCTTCAAGACGGCGATGCTTGCGACGGACTCGTTCTCCAAGCTGCTGGCGACCGGGCTGACGGCCGTCCTCGCGATCCAGGTCTTCGTGATCGTCGGCGGTGTCACGAAGCTCATCCCGCTGACGGGCGTGACGCTGCCGTTCATCTCCTACGGCGGCTCGTCGATCGTCGCGAACTTCATCCTGCTCGCGCTGCTGCTGCTCGTCTCCGACCGGGCGCGGCGGGAGGCCCACGCGTGAACGCGCCGATCCTCCGGCTGTTCGGCGTCGTGCTCGTGCTGTTCGCCGCGCTGGCCGGCATGACGAGCTACAACAGCGTCATCAATGCCAAGCAGTACGCGGACAACCCGAAGAACAAGCGCGGCCAGATCGAGCAGGCGCGCGTGAAGCGCGGCGTGATCCGCGCGCGGGACGGGTCGCTACTGGCGCACTCTGTCCTCGGCACGGGCCGCAACGGGTGCCAGAGCGACCTGTACTGCCGCCGCTACACCCCTGAGGCGCAGCGCTTCGCCCACGTGCTCGGCTACGACTACGGGCTGACGATCGGCCGCGCCGGCCTCGAGCAGACCGACAACGACGCGCTGACCGGCAAGTCAAACGCGGTCAGCTCCGTGATCGACGGCCTGAGTGGCAAGCGCAAGGTCGGCGACGACGTCATCACGAACCTCGATCCCGATGCCCAGCGCGTCGCCCTCGCCGCGCTCGGCGGCCGCCGGGGCTCGGTCGTCGCGATCGAGCCCGCGACGGGCAAGGTCCGTGTGATGGCGAGCACGCCCGGCTACGACCCTTCCGCGCTGCGCGACGCGCGCGTCTACACACGGCTGTCGAGCGCGGCGAACTCGCCCCTCTTCGACCGCGCCACGCAGGCCGGCTACGTGCCCGGTTCGACGATGAAGGTCGTGACGGCCGCCGCCGCGCTCGACAGCGGCAAGTTCACCCCGGACTCCACACTGTCCGGCAAGTCACCGATCATCGTCTCGGGTGTACCGCTGAAGAACTTCGGCGACGAACAGTACGGATCGATCACGTTGACGACAGCGCTCACACACTCGGTCAACACGGTCTTCGCGCCCGTCGCGGTGAAGCTCGGGCACGCGACGATGGCGAAGTACATGAAGCGCTTCGGATTCGGCAGTGACCCGCCGCTCGACTACCCGGACGCGCAGATGGTGCCGAGCGGGATCTTCGACACGACGAAGCAGAAGCTCATCTCGCCGGACTCGAGCAGCGTCGACATCGGCCGCGTCGGCATTGGGCAGGAGCGCCTGCGCGTGACGCCGCTGCAGATGGCGACCGTCGCCGCCACGGTCGCCAACGGGGGCGTGCGGATGAAGCCGCGCATCACGAACCGGATCGTCGACCAGGACGGCCGCACGGTGAAGCGCATACAGCCCGCCGTGGCCGCGCGGGTCATGTCGCGCGAGACGGCGGCCGAGCTGACGGAGATGATGAGCCAGGTCGTCAAGGAGGGCACCGGGACGGCTGCCGCCCTGCAGGGCATCGAGGTCGCAGGCAAGACCGGCACGGCCGAGCTGAACATCGCGAAGGGGATCGACCAACCCTGGTTCATCGGCTTCGCCCCGCGTGAGGATCCGAAGATCGCCGTCGCCGTGACGCTCGAGAACATCGTCGGCGGCCAGGGCGGCATCGTCGCGGCGCCGATCGCCAAGCAGGTCATGGAGTCGCTCCTGCGATGAGGCAGCTCGCGGACGACACGATCATCGACGGCCGCTACCGCGTCACGGCTCACCTCGGCTCGGGCGGGATGGCCGAGGTGTACTGCGCGACGGACCTGCAGCTCGGGCGCAGCGTCGCGCTGAAGATCCTGCACGAGCGCTTCGCGGCCGACGAGGAGTTCGTCGAGCGCTTCAAGCGCGAGGCGTCGTCCGCCGCCGGGTTGGCGCATCAGCATGTCGTCGCCGTGTACGACCGCGGCGAATGGAAGGGCACCTCCTACATCGCGATGGAATATGTCCCGGGCCAGACGCTGAAGCAGATCGTCACGCAGACCGATCCGCCGACGCCGCTGCCGCCGCAGCGCGCCGTCGACCTCACTGTGCAGATCCTGCGCGCTGCGCGCTTCGCGCATCGGCGCGGCATCGTGCACCGCGACTTCAAGCCGCAGAACGTCATCGTCGACGAGGAGGATCGCGCGAAGGTCACGGACTTCGGAATCGCGCGCGCGGGCGCCTCCGACATGACGGAGACCGGCTCGATCCTCGGCACGGCGCAGTACCTCTCGCCGGAGCAGGCCCAGGGCCACGCCGTCGGCTCGCGCTCGGATCTCTACTCGATCGGGATCGTCCTCTACGAGCTGCTCACCGGCCGCGTGCCGTTCGATGGCGACTCGGCGGTGACGATCGCCCTCAAGCAGGTCAGCGAGGCGCCGGTCCCGCCGAGCGAGATCAACCCGCAGGTGACGCCGGAGCTCGAGTCGGTCGTCCTGCGCGCGCTCGAGAAGGACCCGGCCGACCGCTTCGCCGACGCCGACGAGTTCATCGCCGCACTCGACGCCGCCGCCTCGCGGATACCGTCGCCGCGGGCGATCGCGGCCGCTGAGGCGGCCGCTGTTGCTGCGGCGGGCGGGAGCGCGGTGCTGGCGCCCCCGTCGGGGTCGCAGACGATGGTCGTCCCGCCGGGCGGCGTCGCCCAGCGTCCACCCCGGCGTGCCGCCCGCCGCGGCGGCGGCGTCCCGCCCGCTCCGCCGCCTGCTCCTCCCGAGCCGGGGCCGGCGCGCAGGCGCTGGCCATGGCTGGTGCTCGTCGGGCTGCTGCTCGTCGGTGGGGCGCTGGTGCTCGTTCCGATGCTGTCCCCGAAGCAGGTGAAGGTGCCGCCGGTCGTCGGCAGCACGATCCTCGTCGCCCAGCAGCGCCTGCAGGCGGCAGGCTTCGAGGTGCAGTCCGTGCGCGACAACTCGGTGAAGCCCCGCAACACGGTCATCCAGCAGGACCCGGCCGGGGGCGTGCAGCGCAAGAAGGGCTCGCAAGTGACGATCACCGTGTCCGACGGGCCGGCGATCAAGAACGTGCCGGACGTCGTCGGCGATCCGCATCTCGTCGCCCACAAGACCCTGACGGACGCCGGCTTCACGGTCGGCGAGACGCGGCTCGCCTCGGACACCGTGCCACTGAACAAGGTCATCTCGCAGTCGCCCGACGGTCGCTCGCTCGGCGTGACGGGCCAGAAGGTCGTGCTTCAGGTCTCGACTGGGCCCAAGCGCCTGCCCGTGCCCGACGTCGTCGGCAAGACCGAGGACGCGGCACGCAGCGCGCTGTCCGCGTTCCGCGTCGTCACCAAGCCGACCGAGGACAGCAAGCACGACCCGGGCACCGTGCTGAAGCAGACGCCGGCGCGCCCGACGCTGCCGGCGCAGGCGACGATCACGCTCGAGGTGGCGACGCAGCCGAAGAAGATCGCGGTTCCCGATGTCGTGGGGCGTTCGCAGAACTACGCGACGAAGGTGTTGTCGGGGGCCGGCTTCGAGGTCACGCCGCAGGAGGTCGCGGTCGACTCGGCCGATCAGGACGGGAAGGTCCAGCAGCAGGACCCGGGCGCGGGCGGTGGCAAGGTCGACCGCGGCTCGACGGTGACGATCAGCGTCGGCCACTTCGATCCGGCGCTCAATCCTGAGCCCGGCACGCCGACGACGACCGACCCGACGACGACGACGCCGACGCCGACCACGACCACGCCGCCAGCGGGCGAGTGACGCGCTGATGCGCGTCGTCGTGCTGTCCGGCGGGCGCTCGTCGGAGCATGAGGTCTCACTGGCGAGTGGCGCCGGCGTGACGGCAGGCCTGCGGGCGGGTGGGCACGAGGTCGTCGCGGTGACGCTCGCTCGGGACGGGGCCTGGCTGCTCGACGGCGCCCCGCTCGTGCTGCATCCAGGCGGCGGGCTGCTCGAAGCCGACGTCGCCTTCCCGGTCCTGCACGGCCCGTTCGGAGAGGACGGCACGGTGCAGGGCCTGCTCGAGCTGCTCGACGTCCCGTACGTCGGATCGGGCGTGCTCGCGTCGGCTGTCTGCCTCGACAAGATCGTCGCCAAGGAGCTGCTGGCGCGGGCGGGGATGGCGCAGGTCGACTATCGCGGCGTGGGGGTGGCGCGCTGGCAGAGCGAGCGCGTGACCGTGCTCGAGGAGCTCGCCGCGCTCGGCCTGCCGGTGTTCGTCAAGCCGGCCCGCCTCGGGTCGTCGGTCGGTATCGCGAAGGTCGTCGTGGCAGCGCAGCTCGGCGGCGCGCTCGATGCGGCGTTCGCGCATGACCCGTGCGTGATCGTCGAGGCGATGAGCGGCGGCCTCGAGGTGGAGTGCTCGGTGCTCGGCTCGTCGCGCAGCTCCGAGGCCTCCGAGCCGGGCGAGATCGTGATCGCATCCGAGTGGTACGACTATGCGGCGAAGTACGAACCCGGCGGCATGCGGCTGCAGCTCCCGGCCCGGATCTCTGAGACGGCGCGCGAAACGCTGCGCGCGATGGCCGTCGAGGCGTTCGCCGCGCTGCGTTGCGACGGCCTGGCGCGCGCGGACTTCTTCGTCGAGGGGGAGACGGTGCTGCTCAACGAGCTCAACACGATGCCCGGCTTCACGCCGACGAGCGTCTACGCGAAGCTCTGGGAGGCGAGCGGGCTGCCCTACGCGGAGCTCGTCGGCCGGCTCTGCGAGCTTGCGATCGAACGCTACGACGAGGAGCGCTCCTACCGCTTCTGACACTCCGGCGCCGATCGCTGCCGGGGCGCGATCAGCGGTACAGGAGGATCTCGGCGATCGCCGCCGAGCGCTTGCCCGCCGGCAGCTTCGTGATCCACACGAGGTACTGGCTGTAGCGCGCCTTCGCTGTGTCGAGGCTGATCTGCTGGTGCGCGCCGATCGTGATCGCGTTCGCGCTGATGCGCGTCCAGCCCGCGGGCGGCGCCGTCGACGGCCGCGCGCCGCGAGCAGCCCAGATCGCGGCCTGGAACCCGGGCGTCGGCGTCCGGATGTCGAGCCGCCGCGCCGCCACGCCCGGCGCGGCGTCGATCACCACGCCGACGCCCGCCTTGTTGAGACCGCCGTCGTAGGACTCCGTCGACCAGGTCGTCGTGGCGATTCCGTCGACGAGCGCGCTCGTCTGCGCCGGGTGCTCGCCGTCGCCGCCGATCGGATCGAAGTCAGACGCCGAGCGCTGACCGAGATGCACCGCCGTCAGGCCCGACGTCGCCGGCGCGACGTTCGCGCGCGCTCCCGTACCGCGCTCGGTGCCGCTCGCCGCGAGGTAGACGAGCAGGCCGGCGCCGCCGAGCACGAGCACGAGCAGTGCGATGAGCCCCTTCTTCGAGCTGCGCGCGCGCAGCGGCACGCGCTGGCGCGTCGACTCGGGCAGGCTGCGCAGAACCGTCGTCGCCTCGCCGGTGACATGGCCGCTGCGGGCGGTCTCGATCGCGAGCACCTCCTCGAGCTCGGCGATCATCGACTGCGCGTCCGGATGGCGGCGCTCGAGGTCCTTGCTCGTCGCGCGATCGATCACGGCGGCAAGGGTCGCGGACACCTCGGGCCGGCGGATCTGGACGTCGGGCAGCTCCTCGCGCACGTGCTTCATGGCGACGGCGATCTGGTTGTCGCCCTTGAACGGGACATCGCCGGTGAGCATCTCGAAGAGCACGATCCCGAGCGAGTAGAGGTCGGACTGCCCCGAGACCGGATGGCCGAGCGCCTGCTCGGGCGAGACGTAGTCGGTCGTCCCGAGCACGCGTCCCTCCGCCGTGAGCCCCTCTTGA
>DATBAE010000003.1:0-90757 GCA_036271655.1 Solirubrobacteraceae bacterium | reverse complement strand
TTGATGGCGCTGTCGATCCTCTGGACGAGCGACGTCGACGCATCGGTGATGGAGGTCGAGCGCGGCCTGATCTACGTCGTCGGCGTGTTCGTCGCGATCCTCGTCGTGCGCGAGCGCCTCGTCGCCAACCTGCTCGGCGGGATGCTCGCCGGGATCGTCTGGATCTCGGCGCAGGCGCTGGCCGGTCGCCTCTATCCGGGCTCCGGGCCCGGCTCCGAAGAGCTGCTGCTGGGCCGCCTGTCGGATCCGGTCGGGTACTTCAACGCGCTCGGCATGTTCGCTGCCATGGGCGCGCTGCTCGCGATCGGCTTCGCGGTCCACGGGCAGCGACCAGGCAGTCGCGCCGCCGCCGCCGCCGCGTTGCCGATCCTCCTCACGACGACGTACTTCACGTTCAGCCGCGGATCACTGCTGGCCCTCGTCGTCGGACTCGTCAGCATGGTCGCGCTCGACGCCCGGCGCCTGAAGCTGCTGACGATCGGCCCGCTCGTGATCGTGCCCGCCGCCGCCGCGGTCTGGCTCGCCTCGCGCTCGCATGCGCTCGCCAGCGCGACCGCCACGCGGGCGATGATCAGCGCCGACGGGCCGAAGCTCGCGCTGATGCTGCTCGCCATGACTGCCGCCGCTGCCGCGATCACGATGCAGATCGCTCGGCTCGAGACGCGCGTGCGCCCCCCTCGGGACCTCGCCCGCGCGTATGGAGCCGTGCTCGCCTGCGCCGCACTCGTGCTCGTCGCCGGAGTCGTCATCCACTACGGCGGGCCCGGTCCGCTCGTGCACAACGTGTACAACCACGTCAACGCCAATCCGCAGAGCTCGGGCGGCGATCCGAACGATCTCAATGCGCGGCTTGGCAACATCTCGAGCGTCGGGCGCATCGATCATTGGCGGGTGGCGTTGCACGAGCATCGCCTCCATCCCTGGCTGGGATCGGGCGCGGGAACCTGGGAGCAGTTCTGGCAGCGCTACCGGCCGGCCGGCCAGTCCAATGTTCGCGACGCGCACAGCATCTACTTCGAGGCCCTCGGCCAGCTCGGCTGGACGGGGCTCGCGATCGTCCTGGTGATGCTGCTGCTGCCCGTCGCCGCGGCGCTGCGCGCCCGCGGCAACCCGCTCGTCGCGGCGGCCTTCGGCGCGTACGTCGCCTACCTCGTGCACACCGGGATCGACTGGGACTGGGAGGTCCCTGCCGTCACGCTCATCGCGCTGCTGTGCGGCGCTGTCCTGACGATCGCTGCGACGGACCAGGCAGCGACCCGGCGCGCGGTCCTGCCCGCCTACGGGCGCTGGCTGACGCTGGCCGCGATCTGCGGCGTCGCGGCGTTCTCGCTCGTCGGCCTGGTCGGCAATCGCGCGCTCGCCAAGGCCAGCAGCGAGAATGACGGCGCAAACTTCGAGGCCGCCGCGGCCGACGCGCGCACGGCGACCCACTGGGCTCCGTGGTCGGCCGACGCGCTCGATCAGCTCGGGCGCGCCCAGGCCGGCCTCGGTGACCGTACGGCAGGCCAGGCGACGCTGCGCCGGGCGGCCTCCAAGACGCCTCGCAACTGGCAGATCTGGTACGACCTCGGCACGGCCAGCCGCGGCCGTGCCCGCGACCGCGCGTTCGTCCGCGCGGCGCGGCTCAACCCGAGGGAGGCGGACATCGAAGTGCTCCGCACGCAGCACTACCGCCTGCCCGCCGCCGGTCGCTGACGATGCGCGGCCTCAGACGTGACCCGCTGGAGGAGCCCGAGGCGTTGATCGAACGGGTCTACGCCTACGTCGCCTACCGGATCGGCCAAGGCCCCGACGCCGAGGACGTGACCGGCGAGACGTTCGCCCGCGCCGTGCGCTATCGGGACTCCTACGACGCGAGCAAGGGCGCCCCGATCACATGGCTGATCGGCATCGCCCAACGCTGCGTCTCGGAGTCCTACGGCCGGCCGCGCGTCGCCGACCAGCCGCCCGACCGAGCCGCACCCGAGAGCATGGAGGCCGACGCGCTCGAGCGCCTCACCGTGCGGACGGCGGTCGCCCAGCTCGGTGACCGCGACCGCGAGCTGATCGCACTGCGATATGGCGCGGACCTCAGCACGCGCCAGATCGCGGAGCGCATGGAGACGAACACGAACGCAATCGACGTGGCGCTGCACCGCGCTCGTGCTCGCCTGCGCGAGCTGCTCGGCGACGACGATGCCGTCGCCAGCTGATCGATCGGATCTCCAGATCTCGATGTAAGAATTTGCGGCCACCTCCGGTATAGGCAGTACGACGACCGATCCGAAGGGACCGACACTGATGGGATTTTGGAAGCGACGGGATGACCTCGAAGGCCGGCTGCGCGGCGCGCGGCCCAAGCCGCAGCACGACCTCGTTCGCTCGCTCGCAAGCCAGTCGCGCCCGGCACGGCGCGGGTTCCTCGGCAACGTCGGTCGCGTGCCGTTCGCCGCAGCCGGCGGCCTGACGGCGGTCGTCCTCGTCGCCGTCATCGCTCTCGGCGGCCTCAGCGCTCCGATCGGCGCGTTGGGCAAGGCGTTCGACTTCCAGAACCTCAAGGCCCGCAAGGCGGACACGCACAAGGTCGAGAACAGCTCCACCGTCGATCAGTACGGCACCCGCACGAACGTCTGCGTCGGTGGCTACATCCAGCTGCGGCTGTACCAGAGCGAGGCCGATCACCTCGTCGGCGGTGGCCTCGGCGTACTCGGAGTCTGCACCGGCGACACGCCGTCCAGCGGTCCTGCCCGGGATACGGCCTGCCTCGACGGCTACCTCGAGGTGCGCCTGTCCGACGCCGAGTTCAGCGACCTGACCACGCGCCACCTCGTCGTGGCCGGGGCCTGCCCGCGCACGTAGCGCACGTTCGCAAGCCATCAAGAGGTGTTTTCGGGAGCCCGGCTGTGCAGCCGGGCTCTCGTCGTTCTGCCGCACGCGCCGACCCCGTTGCTAGCCTGCGCCGCGTGACCGTGAAGCTCGCCGACCTGCCGCTCGTCGCCTCGGGGAAGGTCCGCGAGATGTATGACCTCGGCGATCGCCTGCTGATGGTCGCCAGCGACCGGATCTCGACGTACGACGTCGTCCATCCGACGCCGATCCCCGACAAGGGCAATGTCCTGACGGCACTGTCGGTGTTCTGGTTCGAGCAGAGCGGCGGGATCGTGCCCAACCATCTCGTGTCGACGACCGACGGCGTACCCGAGGAGGCGCGCGGGCGTGCGCTCAGCGTCGCGAAGCTCGCGATGGTGCCGGTCGAATGCGTCGTGCGCGGCTACATCACCGGCTCGGGATGGAAGGACTACCAGGCGACCGGCGCCGTGGCCGGGATCGCGCTCGCCGAGGGCCTGCAGGAGTCCGAGCAGCTCCCGGAGCCGATCTTCACGCCGTCGACGAAGGCCGACGTCGGCCACGACGAGACGATCGACTTCGACCAGGCCGCCGAGATCGTCGGCGACCGCGCGCTGATGGAGCAGCTGCGCGACCTGTCGATCGCGCTGTACTCGTTCGCCGCCGAGCACGCTCGCACGCGCGGCGTGATCCTCGCCGACACGAAGTTCGAGTTCGGCCACGACGCCGACGGCGTCCTGCGCGTCGGCGACGAGGTCCTGACGCCCGACTCCTCGCGCTTCTGGCCGGCCGACACCTACGAGGTCGGCCGCGGCCAGCCGAGCTTTGACAAGCAGTACGTGCGCGACTGGGCGGCCGGGACCGGCTGGGATAAGAAGCCGCCGGCACCGGCGATCCCCGACGACGTCGTCAGCGGCACGCGGGCGCGCTACATCGAGGCCTACGAGACGATCACGGGTCAACCGTTCTCTGACTGGCTCGCGCGAGTCGGAGCGTCGGCGTGACGACGCGCGCCCGCGTGCTGATCCGCCCGAAGGCGGGCATCCTCGATCCGCAGGGCGTCGCCGTCGAGCAGGCACTGCCGGCGCTCGGGTTCTCGGGCGCGGCGAACGTCCACGTCGGGCGCCTCGTCGAGCTCGACATCGAGGACCCCAGCCAGCTCAAGTCGATGTGCGAGAAGCTGCTCGCGAACCCGCTGATCGAGGATTACGAGATCCTCGACGCCTCGTAGACGCGTGCGCTTCGGAGTCATCCGCTTCCCCGGCTCGTGCGACGAGGTCGACGCCGTGCTCGCCTGTGAGCGCGTGCCGGGCGCGTCCGCGCAGCTGCTGTGGCATGGCGACGCCGACCTGCATGGCGTCGACGCAGTCGTCGTCCCCGGAGGCTTCTCGTACGGCGACTACCTGCGCGTCGGGGCGATCGCGCGCTTCTCGCCGGTGATGGAGTCCGTCATCCGCTTCTCACAGGAGGGCGGGATCGTGCTCGGCATCTGCAACGGCTTCCAGGTGCTCTGCGAGGCCGGCCTGCTGCCCGGCGCGCTGCTGCCGAACGTCGACCGGCGCTTCATCTGCCGCCAGGTGAACGTCGAGGTCGCGCAGGCGACGATGCCGTTCACCGCCGACTGCGCCGCCGGCGAGCTGCTGTCGATCCCGGTGAAGCACACGACCGGCCGCTACTACGCGCCGGCCGAGATGCTCGAGGGCCTCGAGGCAGATGGACAGGTCGTGCTGCGCTACGCCCACGATGGCAACCCCAACGGCTCCTCGAACGACATCGCAGGCGTGCGCAACGCCGCCGGCAACGTCTTCGGGCTAATGCCCCATCCCGAGCACGCCGTCGATCCGCTCACCGGATCGGACGACGGGCTGAAGATCTTCACGTCGATGGCCCATGCCCACGGTTGATCAGGCGATCACGCTCGGGCTGACGGCGGCCGAGTTCGCGCTGATCGCCGACAAGCTCGGCCGCGAGCCCAACGAGGTCGAGCTCGCCGTCTTCTCGCTCATGTGGAGCGAGCACTGCGCGTACAAGCACTCCAAGAAGCTGCTGCGCTCACTGCCGACTGAGGGTCCACGGCTCGCGCTCGGCCCGGGCGAGAACGCCGGCGCGGTCGACGTCGGCGACGGCTGGGTCGTCGCGTTCAAGGTCGAGTCGCACAACCACCCGTCCGCGGTCGAGCCGTTCCAGGGCGCGGCGACGGGCGTCGGCGGCATCCTGCGCGACATCTTCGCGATCGGTGCGCGACCGATCGCGGTGCTCGACTCGCTGCGCTTCGGCGAGCCGACCTCGGCGCGCTCGCGCTACCTGCTTGACCACGCCGTCGGCGGGATCGGCCACTACGGCAACTCGATCGGCGTCCCGACGATCGGCGGCGAGCTGTACTTCGAGGAGCCCTACGAGCAGAACTGTCTCGTCAACGCGATGGCGCTCGGCCTCGCACGCGGCGACGCGCTGATCCGCAGCGCGGCGACCGGCATCGGCAATCCGCTCGTGCTCTTCGGCGCGTCGACCGGCCGCGACGGGATCGGCGGCGCCTCGGTGCTTGCCTCGGCCGAGCTCGGCGAGGCTGACGCCGACAAGCGCCCGACCGTCCAGGTCGGCGATCCGTTCGCCGAGAAGAAGGTCATGGAGTGCTCGCTGGAGCTGCTCGAGCGCGGGCTGCTCGTCGCGCTGCAGGACCTCGGGGCCGCCGGCATCACGTCGTCGAGCGCCGAGATGGCTTCCAAGGGCGAGGTCGGGCTCGACATCGACGTCGCGCTCGTGCCACTGCGCGAGGCCGGGATGGAGCCCTGGGAGATCATGATCAGCGAGTCGCAGGAGCGGATGCTCTGCGTCTGCGAGCCGGCTCAGTTGGACGAGGTGCTCGCGGTCTGCGCGAAGTGGGAGGTCGGCGGAACGGCCGTCGGCAGCGTGACCGGCACGCGCGCGCTGCGCGTCTTCGTCGGCGACGAGCTCGTCGCGGACATGCCGGTGCCGGCGCTCGTCGACGACTGCCCGCTCTATGACCTCGTCGTCGAGGCCCCGGCCGCGGGGCTGTATCCAGCGCCGGCCGCGACGTTCGGGGCCGGCGCCGGCGCCGGCCCGCGCGAGACGTTGCTGGCACTGCTCGCGTCACCGAACATCGCCTCGCGCCTGCCGCTCTTCGAGCAGTACGACTGCATCGTGCAGTCGCGCACCGTTCGCCGGCCCGAGCAGTGCGACGCCGCCGTGCTCGCACTACCCGAGTCCCCGCGCGGGATCGCGGTGTCGATCGATGGCTCTGGCCGGCGCGTCGCCTGCGATCCGTACACGGGCACGATCGAGGCGGTGCTCGAGTGCACGGCCAACCTCGCCTGCGCGGGCGCCGAGCCGCTCGGACTGACGAACTGCCTGAACTTCGGCAATCCGGAGAAGCCGCACATCGCCTGGCAGCTGACGGAGTCGATCCGAGGCCTCGGCGACGCCTGTCGCGCGCTCGACGTGCCGGTCGTCGGCGGCAATGTCTCGCTCTACAACGAGAGCGGCGGCGGGCCGATCTACCCGACGCCGGTCGTCGGCATCGTCGGCGAGCTCCCCGACGTCGCGCGCGCCGGTCGCGCCGGCTTCGTCCGGGCCGGCGACACGATCGCACTCGCCGGTCCGTTCGCGCCGCGCCTGGCCGGTTCGGAGCTCGCGAAGCTGCGCGGCGACGAGTTGCCTGACGGCCTGCCGCCGATCGACATCGCCGCAGTGTTCGAGGGGCAGCGTTCGATCCGCGACGCGGTCCGCGCCGGCTCGCTGTCGAGCGTGCACGACATCGCCGAGGGCGGCCTCCTCGTGGCCGTCGCCGAGTGCTGCCTGGCGGGTGCGCTCGGCGCGACGCTCGACCTCGATCCGCTCCTCAACCAGGAGAGGTCGACGCCCCGGCCCGCGACTGACGCCTCGCTCGACGAAGTCCTGTTCGGGGAGTCGCCCGGCCGGGGGTTCGTCGTCTCCGGGCCCGAGGAGGCGCTGCTTGCGCTCGGTGAGCACGTCGCGCTCGACATCCTTGGCATGGTCGGCGGCGACACGCTCAAGATCACGAGCGGCACCCTTCAACTCACAGCGGCGCTCGACGAGTTGCACGCGGCGCACGTAGCACTTGCGCCACTCTTTCCCTGACAGCGCCGTAGGCGCTGCAGCGCCTACGGCGGATGGGGCTCCAGAGCACAACAGCGGCCAGTTGTGGCGGCAGCGCCGGGGAAGTTCGAATCCGGCGTGAGCAGCGCTTGCTACCACGCGCGATAGCAAGCGCTGCTCACGCCGGATTGGGACCAGGGCGGTCTCGTCGATGCACGCACGTCTTTTGCAACATTTCGGACCATCGCGCCGACCGTCGAGGTTCCTCGTGCAGCATGAGCAGCATCCGCTATCACGGGAGGTAGCCCAAATGCTCACGCCGGACGACGACCCCCTCGACGAGGGTCAACTCAAGTCATTCGACGCCCTGCGCGAGGAGCTCGCTGACGGCGGCGACCCCCGATTTTCATATGTCCAGCTAGAGAACGTCCCACCCCACCTCTGGCGCCAGGCGCTCACGCCGCTGCATCCACAGCAGCGCTTCGGGCTGGCCCACCGGATCCCCGACAAACGACTGAAGGCCGTGGTGACTACTCGCGGGGCGCGCTGACCACCAGAACGCGACGCCGACGACGCTGTCAGGAGCAGGGCGTGATCTTGCCGTTGGAGGCGATGCAGGCACGCGTCACCTTCGGCAGCTTGCGATTCCGGCGCGTGACGAGATGCTGGTAGATGCCGATCTGCCGCGGGCGCGTGACGCGCACGGCGATGCTCGTCGCATTCGGGAAGATGATGCGCTTCTTGAAGTAGCTCCTGAGGTTCATCACCGGCCTGCTCGTCTGCGCAATCAGCACGCGGGTGAACGGGCAGACGCCCTTGTGGCCCGAGCACTGCAGGTCGATGCGCGACCCAACGGGCGCCTCGACGACGAGCGACACGAGCTTCGTCAGCAGGCGGTTGGTCTGCCAGCGACCGCGGATGTCGCCGTAGAGATGGCTCAAGCAGCCGTTGGCGAGATCGCCGCTCGTCGTCGGGCAGCGATCGACGGCGTCAGGCACACCGTCCTGATCGGTGTCCATCGCCGCCGGCGGGCAGCCGTCCGCCTGCAGCCCCGCGACCTGCGGACAGGCATCGCTCGAGTCCGGGACACGGTCGCCATCGCCGTCGGCCGGTACGAATGCGAGGGTGAGTGTGTTCTGGCCCGAAGCCGATCCGGGGTCCGCGCCGGCTCCGAGCGTTTGCACGTAGATCGACTCGCCCCGCTGGACGCTGATCGCGCGCGACTCGACTCCACCCGACGGCGTCTGATCGTCGTCGGCGCAGGCTGCGTCCTTGAGGTCACCGAGCGCCGGGGCGGAGGCCGTTGTCGGCGTCGTGTAGATGTGCAGGAGCGCGTCGTAGTCGCTTGCGAGCGTGATCGTCAGCACGCCGTTGGAGGCAACATCGAAGCGCGTCCAGCCGCTCTTTCCCCCCGTCACGCCGGCCCCGCATTGAAGATCCTCGTTGTCCTCGGTCGTGTAGCCCGTGCTGTCGTAGAGGACGGTCCCCACCGCCGCGACCGTCGGCGCGCCGACGCTGTCGGCGGCCTGCGCGCAGGGCACGGCGCCGAGCAGAACCACGAGCGTCGCCGTTAATCCGCCTATCGCTGCGCGCAATCCTGTCATGTGCACTGGGTCAAGCCTTTCTGTCCTTTGGCGGGCGACCGCGAGGCGCACATGGTTGCACGCGGAGGGCGGGACGCGACGCGCTGAAGTCACTGGACGGAAATCAAATTCGCAACAGCGGTGCTTGCATCGATTGCGATGATCGCCACGAAGGACAATCCCATCCGTCAACAGCCGGACCTTGACGAACGAGCCGAGGGGCATGCGCACATGACGACGACCACGGAGCACGAGCACGAACAGATCGAAAAGGCCAACGAGACGGGGCTGACGCCGGTCGTCTTCGTCCACGGCCTCTGGCTGCTGCCGAGCAGCTGGGACCGCTGGGCCGAGGTCTTCGCGGAGGCCGGCTACGCGCCGTTGACGCCGGGTTGGCCGGATGACCCCGCGACCGTCGAGGAGGCCAACGCGCACCCCGAGGCGTTCGCCCACAAGACCGTCGGCGATGTCGCCGACCACTTCTGCGAGGTGATCGGGAAGCTCACGAGCAAGCCCGCCGTCATCGGGCATTCGTTCGGCGGGCTGCTCGCACAGATCATCGCCGGGCGCGGCTCGTCCGCCGCCTCGGTCGCGATCGATCCCGCCCCGTTTCGCGGCGTGCTGCCACTGCCGATCTCAGCGCTGAAGTCGGCGTTCCCCGTGCTCGGCAACCCCGCCAACCGGGCTCGAGCCGTCCCGCTGACCTACGAGCAGTTTCGCTTCGGCTTTGCGAACGCCGTCAGCGAGGACGAGGCGAAGGAGCTCTACGAGACGTTCGCCGTGCCGGCCGCCGGGGCCCCGCTCTTCCAGGCCGCGGCAGCGAACCTCAACCCGTGGACCGAGGCGAAGGTCAACAGCAAGAACCCCGATCGCGGGCCGTTGCTGATCGTCTCCGGGGAGAAGGACAACACCGTGCCGTGGGCGATCGCCAACGCGTCGTTCAAGAAGCAGAAGCGCAACGAGGGCGTGACGGAGATCGTCGAGCTGCCAGGGCGCGGCCACGCGCTGACGATCGACAGCGGCTGGCGCGAGGTCTGCGACACGGCGCTCGCATTCGTCAAGCGCTTCGCTTGAAGACGAGCCGCCGGGGTTAGCATGTAGCCATGAACCCGAACGCCGCGGTCTCCGCGTCCGGCGACTTGGAGTTGCGCCTCGAGCAGCACCGACGAGAGCTGACGGGCTACTGCTACCGCATGCTCGGCTCGAGCTTCGAGGCCGAGGACGCAGTTCAGGACACGATGCTGCGCGCATGGCGCAACATCGGCCGCTTCGAGGGTCGCTCCGCGCTGAAGTCCTGGCTGTACCGGATCGCGACGAACGTCTGCCTCGACATGCTCAACGGGCGCCAGCGCCGCGCCCGCCCGATCGAGATCGGCGCGGCGGGGGATCCGGCCAACCCAGACATGACGACCCGCGCGGAGGTCACCTGGCTGGAGCCGATCCCCGACGGCCGCGTGCTGCCGGAGTCCAGCGACCCGGCCGATCTTGCGGTCGCCCAGGAGACGCTGCGCCTCGCCTTCGTCGCTGCTCTGCAGCACCTGCCGGCGCGCCAGCGTGCCGTGCTGATCCTGCGCGAGGTGCTGCGCTGGAGCGCGGCCGAGGTCGCCGAGCTGCTCGACACGAGCGTCGCGTCGGTCAACAGCGCACTGCAACGCGCCCGTGCCTCGCTTGCGACGAGCGAGCCGACGCCGGAGGACACGTCGGCGACGATCGAGGACGAGGACCAGAGCGCGCTGCTCGAGCGCTACGTCGCCGCCTTCGAGCAGTACGACATCGACGCGCTCGTCGCGCTCCTGCACGAGGACGCGACGCTCTCGATGCCGCCCTACGAGCTCTGGCTACGCGGGCACGCCGACATCGCGCACTGGTTCACCGGCATCGGCTGCGGCTGCCGTGGCTCGCGGCTGGTCGCGCTGACGGCGAACGGCTCGCCGGCATTCGCGCAGTACCGCCCGAGCGGCCCGGGCGGCGCATACGAGCCATGGGCACTACAGGTGCTCGAGATCTCAGGGGGGAAGATCGCCGCGCTCAACTCGTTCCTCGACACGGCGCGGATGTTCCCGCTCTTCGAGCTGCCCGACCGTCCGCCCGAGCGCTGACGGCTCGCACGGCAGCACGTCGGCCAGGCCGCAGAACACGACGAGCAGCGCAAGCTCGCGCGACGCGCCACGCAGCAGCAGCCCGCAGCCGAGTCGGTGCGCGGCAAGGCGCAGGCGCGCGAGCGCCTCGATCGTCGCGAGATCGGCGCTGAGCCCGCCGACGTCGTGGACGATCACGCCGGGGTCAGGCTCTGAGATCGGTGGTTGTGGCAGCACGGCTCCACGACAAAGACCGTCTGTGCGCGGAAAACTCATCGCTCGGCCGCGGCGCGGCCAGTTGCGCGCCGGGTCGCCGGGTATCCTGGCCTCGTGACCAACCTCGACGAGCGCGAGGGGCCGCGCGACGAGTGCGGCGTGTTCGGGATCTACGCACCCGGCCACGACGTCTCTCGACTGGCCTACTTCGCGCTCTACGCCCTGCAGCATCGCGGCCAGGAGTCGGCGGGCATCGCGTCCGCCGACGTCGGCGGGCACATCATGACCCTGCGCGAGCTGGGGCTCGTCAACCAGGTCTTCGACGAACAGAAGCTGCGCGCGCTCGGCGGCGATCTCGCGGTCGGCCACGTGCGCTACTCGACGACGGGCTCCAACGGCTGGGACAACGCGCAGCCGATCCACCGCTCCGATCGCCGTGAGCTCGCGCTCGGCCACAACGGCAACCTGATCAACGCCGTCGAGCTGCACAGCGAGCTGCGCGAGCGCGGGATGAGCTTCCGCTCGACGTCGGATTCGGAGATCATCGCCGCGCTGCTGGCCTCCAACGAGGCCGAGCTGATCGAGGACGCCGCGTCAGCCGTGCTGCCGCGCCTGCAGGGCGCATTCTCGACGGTCCTCATGACGAAGGACACGCTCGTCGCGTTCCGCGATCCGGCCGGCCTGCGACCGCTCGTGCTCGGCAAGCTCGACGGCTTCTACTGCGTCGCCAGCGAGTCCTGTGCGCTGGACATCATCGGCGCGGAGCGCGTCGGCGACGTCAAGCCCGGCGAGCTGATCTGGATCGACGCGGACGGGCTGCACCGCCGCCAGGTCGTGTCCGGCGCGCGCGAGGCGTTCTGCGTCTTCGAGTACATCTACTTCGCCCGGCCGGACTCGCGCATGAACGGCGACGTCCTGCAGGCCGCGCGCGGGCGGATGGGCGAGATCCTCGCCCGCGAGGCGCCCGCGCCCGGCGCCGAACTCGTGATCCCCGTGCCGGACTCCGGCGCGCCGGCCGCTCGCGGCTACGCGCGCGCCAGCGGGCTGCCGCAGGACGACGGCCTGATCAAGAACCGCTACGTCGGGCGGACGTTCATCGAGCCCGGCCAGGAGCTGCGCAAGCACGGCCTGCGGATGAAGTTCAACCCGCTACCCGAGATCGTCGGCGGCAAGTCGCTCGTCGTCGTCGACGACTCGATCGTTCGCGGCAACACGACGCGCCAGATCGTCCAGATGCTGCGGGATGCGGGCGCACGCGAGGTCCACATGCGCGTCTCGGCACCGCCGATCATGCATCCCTGCCACTACGGGATCGACATGTCGACGCGCGAGGAGATGATCGCCCACGAGCGCACGATCGACGAGATCGCAGCCGAGCTCGGCTGCGACTCGCTCGCCTACCTCTCGCTCGAGGGCGTCTACGAGGCCGTGCGCGGCGATCGCGACCGCCACTGCGACGCCTGCTTCACCGGTCGCTACCCGCTCGAGGGGACCGACGAGGCGCAGAGCAAGCACGCGTTCGAGCTCCCGCTCGTCGGCGCGCGCCTCGGCGCCTGACCCCCGCGGGGTCTACTTGACCTGCGGGCCGTAGCCCCACTTCGGCATCGCCGAGCGACCGCCGACCGCGATCGCACGGTCGCGATCGGGATTGCGCAGGTCGCGCGGATACGGCGGGCGTTTCCACGGATGCCACCCGATCGTGCCGTAGTGCTCGCGCAGATACGCGACGAGATCGCCGCGGTGCGCAGCGCAGGCGTAGCGCGCCGGACCGTAGAGCCCGCGGCCATGCCAGATCAGCCAGTTGTCGGGCATCGCATCCTCGTAGGCGCCCCAGATCATCTCCGGAACGCTCTTCTCGAGGCTGATCTGCGTCAGCGGATCGGGCTGCGCGTCGCAGAACTGGCAGCGGAAGATGAGGCGGACGGACATCGCCGGTTCCCTAGAACCCGCTCCAGCGCTGGCGACGCGTAGACACGTCCCAGGCGTGATCGGTGTCGCCGGAGGCGAGGCTGTTCGGATACGGCGGACGCTTCCAGGGATGGAAGCCGATCGTCCCGTAGTGCTCGCGCAGGTAGGCGACGAGATCACCGCGGTGATCCGGGCAGGCGTAGCGCGGCGGACCGTAGAGCCCGCGCCCGTGCCACACGAGCCAGTGCCCAGGCTCTGCGTTCTGGTAGGCACCCCAGACGAACTCCCGCATAGCCGATGTGAGCCTCAACTGCGTCAGCGGATCAGGCTGTGCATCGCAGTACTGACAGCGAAAGATGAAGCTCACTGACACCTGTTCAGAGCGTATCGGCCGATGGAAGCGCCACCGGGGACGTCCTACCCCTCCAGACCGACGAACGTTCACGCAATCTGCGGCCTCCGCGCGACGACTTCGCGCAGGCACCCGATCGTCGCCGGACCGCGCGCTAAGGTCGATCGTCGCCCATGGATCCGACCGTCGCCCTGCGTGAGACCTTCGGCTTCGACGCCTTCCGCCCCGGCCAGGAGGACGCCGTCCGGGCCGCGATCGGGCCGCCCGCACGCGATGTCCTCGTCGTCATGCCGACAGGCGCCGGCAAGTCGCTCTGCTACCAACTGCCCGCGCTCGTCCGCGACGACGTGACGCTCGTCGTCTCGCCGCTCGTCTCGCTGATGCAGGACCAGGTCCAGGCGCTCGCGAAGATCGCGCCCGGCAAGGTCGCGCTCGTCAACTCCCAGCAGGACGGCGCCGAGAACCGCGCGGCACTCGCAGCCGCCACGTCGGGTGAGCTGCGCCTGCTGTACGTCGCGCCCGAGCGCTTCTCCTCGATGCCGTTCCTGGAGGCGATGCGCAGCACGAAGATCGGCCTCTTCGTCGTCGACGAGGCGCACTGCGTCTCGCAGTGGGGCCACGACTTCCGGCCCGACTACTTCCGCCTCGCCGACGCGGCGCGCTGGCTGCAGGTCGAGGCGATCATCGCCTCGACGGCGACCGCGACGCCGCAGGTCGCCGCCGACATCGAGCAGCGCCTCGGCCTGCGCGACCCGGTCCGCGTCGCGACCGGCTTCGATCGCCCGAACCTCTCGTTCGGCGTCATCCCGTGCGCGTCGGCGCAGGCCAAGCAGCGCCACATCGCGGCCGCGCTCGCGCAACCCGGCGCGACGCCGGCGATCGTCTATGCGGGCACGCGCAACGGAGCCGAGAAGCTCGCGACCCACCTCTCGCGCAACCTCGACGGCGCGGTCGGCGTCTACCACGCCGGGCTCGGCCGCGAGCAGCGCGCCGAGGTCCAGCGCAAGTTCATGGACGGCGGCCTCGAGGTCGTCGTCGCGACAAACGCGTTCGGCATGGGGATCGACAAAGCGAACGTGCGCACGGTCTGCCACGAGAGCGTTCCGGGCTCGATCGAGGCCTACTACCAGGAGGCTGGGCGCGCCGGTCGTGACGGCAAGCCCGCGCGCGCCCTGCTGTTCGCCGAGGGTCGCGACAAGGGCCTGCACGTCTTCTTCATCCAGCGCGGCGAGCTGAGCGACGAGGCGATCGCAACCGTCGCGCAGCGGCTGCAGATGCGCGCGAAGGAGGGCCGCTACGACCTCGGTGCCGACGAGCTCGCGTCGGTGCTCGACGGCGACGGGCGCGACAACGACGACAAGGTCCGCGCCGTCATCGGCCACCTCGCGCGGGCGGGCGTCGTCCGCCCGGCGCCGTCGGCGCCCGATCGCGTGCGAGGGCGGATCGAGGCGCCCTTCGACGGCCGGGCGCGGGCGGCCTGCCGCACGTCCGCGGGCGAGAGCACGCGTGCGCGCTGGCGCCAGTACCGCTCGGTCTGGGCGTTCGTCGAGGGCTCGGCCTGCCGGCGCACGACGATCCTGCGCCACTTCGGCGACATGAGCACGCCCGCGCCGATCGCCGGGGTGCCCTGCTGCGACGTCTGCGACGCCAGCTGGCTGCCGCCCGCGCCGGCCTCCGCCCAGGCCAGCAAGCGCCGCGCCGCGAACGGCTCGCCGCAGATCGCGCCGGGCGACCTCGATGCCGCGATCGTCGAGGTCGTCGAGACGGCGGATCCATCCGTCGGGCGCACGCGCACCGTCGAGATCCTGCGCGGCGGGCGCTCGCAGGCGCTCGTCAAGAGCGGCCACGACGGGCTGCCGGCCTACGGCACGTTCGACCACATGACCGCGTCGCAGGTGATGATGCGCGTCGACGAGCTCATCTCGGCCGGCCGGCTGCGCTCGACCGGCGGGATGTATCCCAAGCTCGAGACGGTCTGACGCCGTGGCCGCGGGCGAGCCGTTGCGGGTCGGCGTGCTCGCCTCCGGCGCGGGGACGAACCTGCAGGCGCTGATCGACACCGTGCATGGCGAGGAGGCGGCGATCGTCGCCGTCGCCGCCGACAAGCCGGGCGCGGGCGCGTTGCAGCGCGCCGGCGATGCCGGCATCGAGACGGGGGTGTTCGCACTCGCCGAGCATCCCGACCGCGGCGCGCGCGACGCGGCGATCGCCGACTGGCTGCTCGCGCGCGAGGTCGAGCTCGTCGTGCTCGCCGGCTACATGGCGCTGCTGACGAGCCCGTTCCTCAGTCGTTTCCCGAGCGCCGTCGTGAACATCCATCCCTCGCTGTTGCCGTCGTTCCCCGGCGTGCGCGCGATCGAGCAGGCGATCGACTACGGCGTCAAGGTGTTTGGCGTCACGGTCCACTTCGTCGAGGACGACGGCGGCGTCGACACCGGCCCGATCATCCTGCAGGACGCCGTGATGCTGGCGGAAGCGACCGACGCCGAGTCTGTCCACGAGCGGCTGCGCGCCATCGAGCATGCCCTGCTGCCCGAGGCGGTCCGGCTGCTCGCGCGCGGCGCTGTGACGCGCGATCCCGCGAACCCCCGCCGCGTCGTCATCAGCCAGCTCTGACGGGTCGTCGCGCTTTGATCTGCTGGGCAGACGGTTTCGGGACGATCCCCTCGGATATCCGTCCGCCAAGTCGGTCGGATGTTGCGGGAACCTGCCCGCCTCACCGATGATCGGCGCGTGCCGCGTGCAACACGGATGACGCCCCGGCTGATCGTCTGTGCGATCGCCCTGCTGCTCGTCGTCGCAATCCCCTCCGCGCAGGCCGTCGTCCGCAACGGCACGAGCCGCCCGGAGACGCTGACCGGCACGAACACGCGCGACCTTCTGTCCGGCGGGATGGGCAACGACGTCCTGCACGGCCTCTCCGGCAACGACGTGCTGATCGGCGGCTTCGGCTCCGACAAGCTGTTCGGCGACGGCGGCAACGACCGCCTCGAGGGCGAGTCCGGCAACGACAAGCTCGAGGGCGGCGACGGCGTCGACCAGATCGAGGGCGGCAGCGGCAACGACAAGGTCGACGGGGGCCCGGGCAACGATCGCCTCGACGGCGGCGATGGCGACGACACGATCATCGGCGGCGAGGGCGACGACTTCATCCTCGAGAAGGGCTTCGGCAACGAGCAGCTCGTCGATGGCGGCCCCGGCGACGACTACATCAACACGAACCGCGGCAGCGACAAGAACGTCTACGGGCGCGACGGCGACGACATCCTGATCGGCGGGATGGGCGACGACGAGCTCAACGGCGGCGGCGGCGCGGACGAGATCGAAGGCGGCCAGGGCAACGACACGCTGACCGGCGAGGGCGAGGACGACAGGATCGTCGGCGGCGGCGGCACGAACATCATCAGCGCCGGCGACGGCAACGACACGATCTGGAGCTCGTCGAGCCGCGACCAGATCGACTGCGGTCCCGGGATCGACACCGTCTACGCGAGCTATGTGACGCTTGGCAAGCTCGAGCGCGGAACGCCCGACCAGGTCCAGGACCCCAACGTCCACCAGCCCTACGCGTTCACGAACTGCGAGGTGCTGATCCCGGCGACCGTGAAGGACAACGCGGTCGCGCCCGAGCGGCCCAACCCGCAGTTCATCGACCCGAAGATCGTCGAGGGCACGGCGACGAACGCGGGCCTGCAGGGTGCGGGACTGCCCGGCGCCGGCGCGATCGCGTTCGTCAACAACAACAACAGCGACCAGCCGATCCCGATCAAGGGCCAGCCGACGCAGGGCAACGACTCGCTCAGCGTGCGCAAGAAGGGCGCCCTGGACTCCGACGGCGCGCTCGACGGCCTCGGCGGCAATGACCGGCTCGAGGGCGATTCGACGGACGACCGCCTCTACGGCGGCCCCGGCAACGACGGCCTCTACGGGCGCGGCGGCAACGATCTTCTGCTCGGCCAGGGCGGCAACGACACGCTCGAGGGCGGTCGCGGCGAGGACCTGCTCGATGGCGGCCCGGGCAACGACCATCTCAACGGCGGCTTCGGCAACGACTCACTGTCGGGCGGCAGCGGCAACGACACGATCATCGCGGTCGGCGGTGGCAAGGACACGATCGACTGCGGGCCCGGCATCGATCGCGTCGTCGCCGACAAGAGCGACATCGTCAAGAACTGCGAGAAGTTCGGCTGACGCAGGGCGCACGGGGAGCGAGCGCGGCCCCGCGCCCGCGGCCGATATCCTCGGCGCCATCGCTGGCGAGCCTGACACCGAGAGCGGCGCGACGCGCACCGCGCCCGCAGCAGTGACGATCCGCAGGGCGCTGCTGTCCGTCTCGGACAAGCGGGGCGTCGTCGACTTCGCACGCGGCCTGGCCGAGCTCGGCGTCGAGCTCGTCTCGACCGGCGGCACCGCCGCGGAGCTCGCCTCCGCCGGGCTCGACGTGCGCACGATCGAAGATTTCACGGGCTTCCCGGAGATCATGGACGGGCGCGTGAAGACGCTGCATCCGCGCCTCTACGCCGGCCTGCTGGCCGTGCGCGACGACCAGAAGCACGTCGATGCCGCGCTCGCCCACGAGATCGAGTATGTCGACCTCGTCTGCGTGAACCTCTACCCGTTCGAGCGCAGCGTCGCGAGCCGCCTGCCCGACGCGGAGATCGTCGAGAACATCGACATCGGCGGGCCGACGATGATCCGCGCAGCCGCCAAGAACCACGCTTACGCGGCGGTCGTCACGAGCCCCGAGTCCTACGACGCCGTGCTCGACGAGCTGCGCAGCGGCGCCTCCCAGCTGTCGATGCCGACCCGCGAGTCGCTTGCCGCCGAGGCGTTTGCCTACACAGCGCGCTACGACACCGCCGTTGCCCGTTGGTTCGCCGAGAAGTCCGAGGACTTCCCGCCGCTGCACGTGCGCGCCTACGAGAAGGTCGCCGACCTCTCCTACGGCGAGAACCCGCACCAGCGCGCCGCCTACTACCAGCAGGTCGGCTCGCGGACGCACCTGCTGTCGATGGTCCAGCAGCACCACGGCAAGCAGCTGTCGTTCAACAACCTGCTCGACCTCGATGCCGTGCGCGCGATCGTGCGCGAGTACGAGGAGCCGGCCTGCGTGATCGTCAAGCACAACAACCCGTGCGGGGCGGCGATCGGCGACGGGCCGCTGCAGGCCTACGAACGCGCCTTCGCGACGGACCCGCTGAGCGCCTTCGGCGGCGTCATCGCATTCAATCGGCCGGTCACCGTCGCGACGGCCGAGAAGCTCTCCGAGCAGTTCGTCGAGGTGCTGTTCGCGCCCGGCTACGAGGAGGGCGCGATCGAGATCCTCAGTGCCAAGCCATCGATCCGGATCCTCGAGGACGAGGAGCGCCGCATTCCGCCGATCGCCGAGCCGCACATCCGCCAGGTGATGGGTGGCCTGCTCGTGCAGGACCGCGACGTCGAGCTCGCCGACCGGACCGAGATGGAGGTCGTCACGCAGCGCCAGCCGAGCGACGGCGAATGGCGCGACCTCATGTTCGCCTGGAGGCTCTGCATGCACGTGAAGTCCAACGCGATCGTGCTCGCCAAGGACGAGTCGACCGCCGGCATCGGCGCGGGCCAGATGAGCCGCGTCGACTCCGTGCGCCTGGCGATCGACAAGTCGCGCCTGGATTCGCTGGCCGGCGCCGTGCTCGCCTCGGACGCGTTCTTCCCGTTCTCCGACGGGCCCGAGCTGGCGATCGGCGCGGGCGTCACCGCGATCATCCAGCCGGGTGGGTCGCGCCGCGACCCCGAGGTCGTCGAGGCCGCCGACGCCGCCGGAATCGCGATGGTCTTCACGAGCCGGCGCCACTTCCGTCATTGATCGCATGCGCGCGCGGCGCCTGATCGGCGTCTCGCAGATCGCGTGGCTCGCCCTCTGGACGGCGCCGGCGACCGCATCGGCGGCGCAGCCGGCGGCAGCGGACGTCGCCGGCCAGTACATCGTCGTCATGAAGCCCGGCTCGGGCGAGGCCGGCAGGGAGCGCTCGCAGCACAAGGCGCGCGACCGCGGCGGCGCCATCAGGCGCAACTACGCGAGCGCCCTGAAGGGCTTCGTGGCGAAGCTGCCCGCGACGGCGCTCGCGGCCGTCGCGGCCGACCCCGACGTGGCGTACGTCGAGCCCGACCGACTCGTGTCGCTCAGCGACACGCAGACGAGTGCGCCATGGGGCCTGGATCGGATCGATCAGCGCAACCTGCCGGTCGACGGCAGCTACACGTACCCGGGAACGGGCGCCGGCGTGACGGCATACGTCATCGACTCGGGCATCCGCATGACGCACGAGGAGTTCGGCGGCCGCGCGGTGACCGGGATCGACACGATCGACGGCGGCGCAGCCGACGACTGCAACGGCCACGGGACGCACGTCGCCGGCATCCTCGGCGGCTCGACGTACGGCGTCGCCAAGCAGGTGAAGCTCGTCGCGGTGCGCGTCACAGGCTGCGCCGACGAGAGCCCGCTCTCGAACATCATCGCGGGGATCGACTGGGTGACGGCCGACCACGTGGCCGGGCAGCCGGCCGTCGCGAACCTCAGCCTGGGCATCAGCCGCTCGCCGGCGCTCGACGAGGCCGCGTCGAACTCGATCGCGGACGGCGTCGTGTACGCCGTCGCCTCGGGCAACGGCAACGAGGCGACGTGCGACATCTCGCCGGCGCGCGTGCCGGCTGCGCTCACGACGGCCGCGACGACGGACGCCGACGCACGCGCGTCGTACTCGAACTACGGCACGTGCATCGACGTCTTCGCGCCGGGGTCGAGCATCACGTCTGCCTGGTTCACGTCCGACAGCGCGACCAAGGTGCTCAGCGGCACGTCGATGTCGACGCCGGCTGTCGCGGGCGTCGCCGCGCTCATCCTCCAGGGCTCGCCGAGCGCGTCTCCGGCGACGGTCGCGAGCACGCTCACGAGCAACGCGACGACCGGCATCGTCACGAACCCCGGCGCGGGCACGCCGAACCGGCTCCTGTACTCCCCGCCGAGCGGCGGCGCTTCACCGCCACCGCCACCGCCGTCGCCGCCACCGCCACCGCCACCGCCGGGCTCGGCGTGCGGGCTCGCGGAGTCCTACGCCGGCACGCTGAGCGGCTCGGGCGCCGGCGACTCGCTGCCGCCACCCGATGGGACGTACACGGCGGCAGCCGGCGAGCACCGCGGCTGCCTGCGCGGACCGGCAGGGGCGGACTTCGACCTCTACCTCAAGAAGCTCTCGGGCGGCGCCTGGACGACGGTGGCGCAGTCGACGACAAAGAGCACGTCGACCGAGAGCGTCACGTACGCAGGGACCGCCGGCAGCTACCGCTGGCGGGTCCTGCAGCGCAGCGGCAGCGGCGCCTACACGTTCGAGCTGAGCCGGCCGGGGGCCACGCCACCGCCACCGCCACCGGCGGTTCCCCCGCCGCCGGTTCCGCCACCACCGCCACCGGCCGGCTGTGCGCTCACGCAGACGTTCACGGGCACCCTGAGCGGCACCGGCTCGAGCGCCGGCGTGTCGTTGCCCCCGCCCACGGGGCAGTACACGTCGATGACGAACGGGGAGCACCGCGGCTGCCTGCGCGGGCCGGCGGGCACGAACTTCGATCTCACGCTCAAAAAGCTCGACGCGTCGGGCACGTGGCAGGTCGTCGCGCAGTCGACCAGCGCAGGCTCGACCGAGGACGTGACGTACTCCGGCACGCCCGGCACGTACCGCTGGCGCGTCGTCTCAAGCACGGGCAAGGGCGCGTACACGTTCGGACTGAGCCGGCCGACGTGAGGCCCGTCCGACCCGTCCCGCAGACTGTGCCGCTCGTGCCCGCCGTAACCGTCCGCTCAGCCGCCTCGCGTTGACCGTCCTTCGGGCCTGGCAAGAGCATGCGCTCCAGCGCATGTCGGCATGGGACGCGGGCTCGTTCCTGCTCTCCGCGGCCCCTGGGGCCGGCAAGACGATCCCCAGCCTCGCGTTCGCGCGGCGCCTGCTCGACGCGGGCGCGATCACCCGCGTGCATGTCGTCTGCCCAACGACGCCGCTGACCCGCCAGTGGGCGGAGGTCGCCGGGCGCTTCGGCATCGCGCTCGCGCCGGACTCCGAGGAGCTGCATCCGCCGCGCGACTTCCACGGGATCGCCGCGACGTACGCGCGCGCCGCCTCGTCGGCCGCGCGCTGGGCCCCGCAGTGCGGTGAGCGCACGCTGATCATCGCCGACGAGGCGCACCACCTCGGCGACGAGCTCGCCTGGGGCGAGGGCTTCGCGAAGGCGTTCGGCGCCACGTCGCGCTGGCTGCTGCTGTCCGGCACGCCGTTTCGCTCCGACGGCAGCCCGATCGCGGGCGTCGTCTACGACGACGGCGTCGCCGTACCCGACGTCAGCTACACGTACGCAGACGCGGTTCGCGACGGCATCTGCCGGCCGGTCGTCTTCGTGCCCTACGACGGCACGCTGTCGTGGCAGTCGGGCGACGACGTCATCGAGTCCTCGTTCTCCGACGGCGAGCTCAGTGCGCGCGAGGCGGGGCGGCGCTACCGGACGGCGATCTCGACCGAGCTCGCCGACGGCCTGCCGCGCATCCTGCGCGCCGCCGACGAGCGCCTTGGCGAGATCCGTGGCAGCGGGCACCGGGATGCCGGCGGGCTCGTCGTCACGGCCGACGGCGGTCACGCGCGCCGCGTTGCCGCGCTGCTGAAGGAGATCACGGGCCGCTCCCCCACCGTCGTCGTGCACACCGACGCGCGGGCGGCGGGCAAGCTGCACACCTTCGCCGGCGGGCGCGACCGCTGGATCGTCGCCGTGAACATGGTCTCCGAAGGTGTCGACATCCCGCGCCTGCGCGTCGGCGTCTACGCGACGGCCGCCAAGACGCCGCTGATGTTCCGCCAGATTGTCGGGCGCTTCGTGCGCACGCTCGCCGGCCGACCGGCCGAGGCCAGCTACCTCTTCCTGCCCGCCGACCGCCTGCTGCGCTCCCATGCCGCCGAGGTCGAGACCGAGCTGCGCCACGTGCTGCGACCGCCGGCCGAGGAGGGGTCGGATCTCTTCGACGAGCCGCCGCGCCGGCGCGAGACCGAGCGGACCGAGCCCGAGCCGTTCGTCCCGCTGGCCGCCGACGTCGCGCCACAGCTTGCGCTGTTCAGCGGCGGGCCTCCGCCTCCGCCCGCACCACCGGCCGCGACACCGACGCCGATCGCGCCAGCGTTCCCGTCCGCGGTGCCCGACGAGCCGGTCTTCCAGCGGCGGCGGCGCCTGCGCGACAAGCGCCAGGGCCTCGTCCGCGCGCTCGCCGGCATGGAGGGCCGCTCGCACCGCGAGATCAACACGTGGGTCAATCGCCAGACGCGGATCGAGAGCGTCGACCAAGCGTCGATCGAGCAGCTCGAGCGCGCGATCGAGGTGCTCCAGGGCGAGCTTGACCGCATCGCCCGCCGCCGCGCGCGCCGCGCGTCTTAGGCGTCGCTACGCCCGACGTTGCTGCAGTAATAGGGGCGGCGGGATTCGAACCCGCGACATCCGCCGTGAAAGGGCGGCATCCTGGACCGCTAGATCACGCCCCCCAGGAACGGGTGATTCTACGTCCGCGCGGCATGAGAACGTATGTTCGTGCAATCGAAGCGCCAGGAACGCGGTCTTGCGCGTGATCTTCGTCGCATCGGATGGTCCTACGCACTCGCCACGGCGATCCATGCCAAACACCGCGGGCACGACGACGTGTGCCTCGCGAGCCTTGACAAGGCCGTGCTGCGCGCGCATGCGGAGCTCCGTTCCGGCTGAGCCTGCCACTCGCGGATACGCCCCCAGTCGATTGATTCTCGCGGCGAATCCCCGCCGCTGATCACTAAGCTGGCGCGGTGCGGGCCGTTAGCTCAATCGGTAGAGCAAGGGACTTCGGTACGGAGCGCCAGCCGGGAGACCGCTGGTTTGTCGGCAGCTGTTTGCTGGGACCCCCTGAGAGCCTGAGGTACCCATCGCGGTGACAATCCTCAGGATTGGGCAATCAGCAGGCAACCCCGCAAGGGAGAGCCCTCAGAGGCCATACGCTGCCCACCCTAACGCGCCATGGCGAGGGTGAAGAGATGGTCCAGACCGCAACGCGACGAGCGGCCGGTGAGAGCCGGTGCGGCAGGTTAATCCCTAGGTTCTGGGTTCGATCCCCAGGCGGCCCACTGACCCTGAGCCTGGATCGACAGATGATCGATCCAGGCTAAGCCGCAGCACGGGCGGTTAGCTCAGCTGGTCAGAGCGCGCGCCTTACAAGCGCGAGGTCCACGGTTCGATCCCGTGACCGCCCATCGCCGTCCTCCTCGTCGCACGGGTCGAGGCCTCGGCCCGACAGCGGGCGTCCGATGCCTCGATCAGCCCGTCAGGCCACCGAGAGCCGCTACGTGTACGTGTCCTCACGCGCTCGGCGCAGTGCGAGTCGTGGCGAAAGCCCGTAGCGCGTCCAGCGCTTGTATTGGCGGCGCATCCTGGGAACGTAGGTCAACCGCTGCTTGAGCTTCTTCATAAAGGCTATGTAATCACGCTCGGCCGTCGAATTCCTCCTATTGGTTGTGAAGATTCTGGGGGACATCCCTGATACCTCTGCGGGTCATCACGTCTGGTGCGAGGCAGGTCGAAGCCCCAGAATCGGCGCATGACGATCCTCCCGCCCAGCTCTGACGTGCCGCTGCCGTTGAGCCGGGCGGAGCACGGCCGCTGGCTGGGCGGCGTCTGCGCCGGCGTCGCCCGCGTCCGCGACCTCCCCGTGGGCCGTCTGCGGCTGGCGTTCGTCCTCGGCGGACTGGTTGGCGGGATCGGCGTGCTCGCCTACCTCGCCTGCTGGCTGATCATTCCGGCCGAGGGCGACGAAGCTGAGGCGAGGAGCCCACGAGGCATCGTCGTGCTCGCACAGGCCTGTGCCGCCGGCGTCGGGCTCGCCACGCTCGGCGCGGTCGGTGCGACGGCGACGGTCTTTGGCTTCGGCTGGGTCGTCGTCGCGCTGGCCGCCGCGGTGCTCGTCAGCGCGCTCGCAAGCTGGCCGCGCATCGGACCGGGTTGGGCGCTACTACCGGTCGCCGCGCTCGCGCTGCCATCGGTCGGCGTCGCCGCCGGCGGCGTGCGGCTCACGCCCCAGAGCGGTCATGCCACGGTCGCCCCGCGCACGATCGCCGGGTCGCCGGCCGCGACCTACCGCAGCGGCCTCAACACGATGCTCGTCGACCTGCGCCATACGGCGATCCCGGCGACGGGCGGCACGCTGCGCATCGACGCAGGCGTACGTCGCACGATCGTCGCGCTGCCGCACGATCGCTGCGTGAACGTGAACATCAACTACCACGTCGTGCAGTTCGCAGCACGCGTCGCATCGATCGTGTCCGGACGCGCCGACAGCCCGTTCTCGGAGATCGTCGTCTTCGGCGCCAACCGCTACGGCCGCGACGGCGTGACGGGCAACACGAACGCCGGGGCCAACCCAGGCGCACCGACGCTGACGATCGACTTCGACTCTGCGGGAGGCAGCCTCTACGTGCGCGACTACCCCGACGCCGTCGATCCGGACTCCGGTCCCGACTGGCCCGGGTACCCGGTCTATCCAGAGCAACGCCCTGACACGAGGGGCACGCCGAAAGCCGCCGCGCGCCGGCTCGTGCGCGACTGGCGGGCGCGCCACAGCGCACAGCTGCGCTCGCAGCGCATGATCGACACCCTGATGCCCGGACCGTGCGCAGCCAAGGCAGCGCGATCATGAGCGCGGCCCCCACGATGCCGAGCCGCGGCCCGCGCGTTGCCGACCCGATCTGGAAGGCCACGGCGATCGCCGGCCTCGCCCAGCTGGCGGGGCTCGTGATCGCGCTCGGCGGCTCCTCGCACGCCGTGCTCGCGCTCTCCGTCGCCGTCACCGGCGCGGTCGTCGCGATCTTCGTGCTCGCGCCGCAGACCGTGGCCACGCTGCATCGCCACCCCGGCCTGATCGTGCTCGCCGGGCTCGCGCTGCTCGGCCTGCTCTGGATCGCCCTTGGCCTGACGGGCTTCGGCATCGCCGGCGGGATCGGCTCGATCCCCGGCGTGGAGGCGTTCTGGACCCTGGCGCACACGCGCCTGCTGCCGCTCGTCCTGATGCCGCTCGCCGCGACCGGCGGGCTCGTGCTGATCGCCGACGACCTGCGCGTCCGCCTCGGGCTCTCACGCCGCCGGCCCGCGCCGTGGCAGCAGCTGACGACGGGCACGCCGACTCGCGCGTCGGTGCCCTGGCGCGCGATCGCCGGGGTCCTGCTGATCGGCTGGGCCGCGGTGCTCGGGATCGGCATCGCCGGCCCGTACGCCGGTGACAACATGCTCTCGCAGGTCCTGCTGCTCGTGCTGATCGCGGTCGCGGCGGCAGTCGTGATCGGGACCCCGCTGCTGATCGCGTCGCTGACACGCGTCGATCGCGACCAGGCGCAGGACGCCCGCGAGGACGAGCGCCAGCGTTTCGCTGCGCACCTGCACGATTCCGTCCTGCAGACGCTCGCGCTCGTCCAGCGCCAGGCCCACGACCCGGCCGCCGTCGCGCGCCTCGCCCGCCGCCAGGAGCACTCGCTGCGGGCCTGGATGGCCGGTGAGACCGAGCTGCTCGGCGAGACGCTCGTCGCCGCCCTGCGGGAGGTCGTCGCGGAGGTCGAGGATGAGCAGGCGATCACCGTCGAGCTGACCGCGATCGGCGATCGCGCGCTGGACCCCGCAGGAGAGGCGCTCGTCGCAGCGACGCGCGAGGCGCTGCGCAACGCGGCCCGGCACGCCGGTGGCGCGTCCGTCGTCGTCTTCGCCGAGCTCACGGCGGCCGGTGTCGAAGTCTTCGTGCGCGACGACGGCGCCGGCTTCGATCCCGACGCCGTGCCGACGGAGCGCCGCGGGATCCGCGATGCGATCGTCGGCCGAATGGCGGCGGCCGGCGGACGGGCCGTGATCGAGTCGGCGCCCGGCGAGGGGACCGAGGTCGCGCTGCGCATCGGCCCGCCGCAGGGACGACCGGGCAGATGAGCGACGCACCGCCGGCCGATCGCGTGCGGGTCGTCGTGGTCGACGATCACCACCTCTTCCGCGCCGGCGTGCGCGCCGAGCTGGCGGCGCACTGCGACGTCGTCGGCGAGGCGGCGGGGCCTGCCGAAGCGATCGCGGTCATCACGGGCTGCTCCCCGGACGTCGTGCTGCTCGACGTCCATCTGCCCGATGGCGGCGGCATCGCCGTGCTGCATGCACTGACCGGGGTCGAGTCGCCTCCCGCCGTGCTCGCACTGTCCGTGTCCGACGCCGCGCAGGACGTCGTCCCGATGATCCGCGCGGGCGCGCTCGGATACGTGACGAAGACGATCGGGACGGCCGAGCTCGTCGGCGCGATCGCTCGCGTCGCGGCCGGGGACGCGTACTTCAGCCCGCGCCTGGCGGCGTTCGTCCTGCAGGCGTTCAGCACGCCCGAGCCGCCGCGGGTCGCCGACGACGGCCTTGAGGGGCTGACGCCGCGCGAGCGCGAGGTGCTCCAGCATCTCGCCCGCGGCTATCCGTACAAGAGGATCGGGGCGCGGCTGGGAATCAGCGCCCGCACCGTCGAGTCACACGTCGGCGCCGTGCTGCGCAAGCTGCAGCTGAGCTCACGCCACGAGGCCAGCCGCTGGGCGGCCTCGCGCGGCCTGATCGACGACGAGGACACGTCGGCCTGACGTCATCGAGCGCCGCCCCCGTGCCGGTGTCAGGCCGGTGGCGAGGCGGCCGGGTCGATCTGGTCGGCGGGCGCGTCGGCCGAGGCCGTGTCCGCCGTCGCCGGCGCAGGTGCCGGCTGCGGCGCGACGGCAGCCGCGTCGGGTGCCCCGCTGCCAGCCGGGACCGGCGTCACAGCGGACGTCGGCGGTGATCCGGTTGTGGACGGCGAGCGCGGAGGATCGCCCGCCCGGTCGCCAGACGACGCACCGGACGGATTGCGCGTGCGCAGGCTCGAACGTTCGCCCGGCGCGATCCGCGACGGCAGCGACCCGGAACCGCCCTCGCTCGTCGCCGCCGGGCGGGGGGCGGCCGCGAGCGAACGGACGGCCGTTGCCGGCGGGATCGCGGCGGGTGCTGGCGGTGGCGCGGCCGGCGCCGGCTCGCTCATCGCCGGAACGCTGCTGGCCGGCACGTCTCCCGAGAGCAGCGGCAGCGGATCGACGGCACAGGTCGAGCAGTCGGCGGGCCCGCGACGGACCTCGAAATGCAGGTGCGGCCCGCTGCTGTCGCCCGTCGTCCCCACGAGCCCGATCACCTGGCCGCGGCGCACGACCGTGCCGACCGCGATCCCCTTCGCGACCGCGCTCATGTGGGCGTAGCACGTCGCGAGATGCGGTCGGTGCTGGATGCAGACGAAGTTGCCGTAGCCAGCGGACTCGGCCGGCGTCTGCACGAGCGCTACGTGGCCCTCGTCAGCGGCATGGATCGGCGTTCCCGCCGGCGCGGTGAAGTCGACGCCGTTGTGCAGATGCCCGGGTCGCGGGCAGCCGAAGTAGCCGCAGCCGTTGACGACGCCCTTCACAGGGGTCGCGAGCTCGCCGCGCCCGGGCAGCGGCAGCGTGCCGAGCAGCTGCCAGGCGCGAGCGCGCTCGTAGACCATCGCGGCTTCCTGGCGACCGGCGGGGCTCGTGCCGTAGCGCAGCACGAGCGCGTGCTCGGCGGCAGGGCCCAGGGCACGTGCGCCGGCGGCCTTCAGCTGCGCGCCGATCGCCGTCACGACGTCGAAGGAGTCGTGCACCGACGGATGCGCCGACGTCTCGTTGGGATAGCTCGCTGGGCGTGCCAGGCCGCGTTCGGCGTTTCGATAGCGCCGCCAGGACGCGCTCTTGGCAACGGCGGCTGGTGCCTTGCCGAAGCCCGTCTCCTGGTAGTGCACCGCGGCTACGAGGTACCAGGACACGCCGAACGCGCGCTTGGCGGCCTTGTACAGCGCAAAGTCCGGATGCGCCTCGAGCAGTCGTTTGCGCACGCTGAGCGGGCGCCGGGCGCGCGCGATGTCAGCCTTCGACGGTGTCCCCTCGATGTCCCCGGAGACCGGCTGGGCATGATCGGCCGACGCCGCACCCGCCTCGTCGTGCGGGCGCCGGATCGCGCCCACGGCGAGGATCAGCCAGAGGACGGCCGTCGCCGCGAGCAGCGGCGCGAACAAGGCGTCTCCACCGGCGCGCACAGGCAGCCGCAGACGATGGCGTGTCGATACCTGCACCCGCCGACGCCTTTCGACGAGCGGTTGCGCGCGCCTTCGGCTGCAAGCCGAAGCCCAATACGCTGGCGTTCCAGTGGTCGGCGTCATCGTTCCCGTGCACGGCTTCGCGCCCTACCTCGCCGAGGCGCTCGACAGCGTGCTCGCGCAGACACCGGCTCCAGCCGCGGTCGTCGTGGTCGACGACGCGTCACCCGAACCGCTCGTCCTGCATCCCGACCATGCACCGCATTGCGTGCTCGTGCGACGCGCCGAGTGCGGTGGGCCGGCCGCGGCTCGCACCAGCGGCCTGGTGGCGCTCGCGCGCGACGAGTCGCCGCTCGTCGCGCTCTGCGATGCCGACGACGCCTGGCTGCCGGGCAAGCTCGCCGCACAGGTCGCGGCACTCGAGCAGGTGCCGCAGGCTGGCGGCTGCTTCGGCCGTGCCCGGATCGTCGGGACCGACGGGCGCCCGACCGGCGAGCGCTGGCGCGAGCTGCGGCCTGGGCTGCACGCCGGCACCGAGCTCGTCGAGCTGCTCTACGCCGCGAACCCGATCCCGACGTCGAGCGTCATGCTGCGCCGGGAGGCGCTCGAGACGGCCGGCGGCTTTCAGTCGCCGGTTCGCCTTGCCGAGGACTGGGACCTGTGGCTGCGGCTGGCGTCGTCGAGCGGCGGGCTCGTCTGCATGGCGGACACGCTCGTGCGCTATCGCCGCCATCCGGGCGGCCTGACGGCCGACGTCGCCGCGCTCGCGCGCTGCCAGCTCGAGCTGCATCGCGCGCACGGCGATCGGGTGAGCGAGACGCTGCGCGAGCGCGCACTCGCTGCCGACACGGCGGCGCTGCGGTCAGCGGAGCGGCGCGGCCTGCGGGCACTCGTGCCGCGACGCGATCCGTACCGGCGCTAGCGGCCCGTGGGTGGCGCCCCGCCGGCGCCGGGCGACCAGTCAGTCGCCGCTTGCCCGGCGCGGCAGCCGCAGGCGGGGGCGCGGGCGGTTCGGGATCAGCCGGCCAAGCTCGAACGCCCAGACGGCGGGGCCGTCGAGCAGCCCGAGCAGGGCGTCGTCACGATCGCCGCGCAGGGCGGCGAGCAGGCCTTGGGCGCTTCGCCGCACACTCCACCAGGCCAGCCCCGGCCAGCGGCGGCGCGGTAGCGCCCCCGGCCAGCGTCGCGCCAGCCAGGCCGCACCGGCGCCATGCCGGCCGCGCTGGGCGAGCATGCGCGGGATCGTCTGCCGGTTACGGTGGATAACGGCGGCGCCGTCGCGGCGTTGCAACGTCCAGCCGGCGGCGCGCACGCGGAAGCATAGATCGGCGTCCCCGCCGGAGCGCACGCCAGCCTCGAACCCTCCGACCTGATCGAACGCAGCGCGGCGCACGGCGGCGTTCGCGGTCTGCGCGAACGCCCACTCGTCGTCGGCCAGCGTGATCTCCTGACTCATCGACGACTTCAACCAGGCGTAGCGGGCGGCGCCGGTGGCGTCGGAGGGCGGCTCGTCGATGACCGCGCCGGCGAGGACACCGGTGCGATCGTCGGGCGAGGGATCGAAGTAGCGATCGAGCAGGTCGGGCGGCGCGATCACGTCGGCATCGAGAAAGACGATCCATGGCGCCGTGCCCTGCGCGACGCCGCGATTGCGCGCGTGGTAGGACGTCTGCAGCTCGCCGGCGCCGAGCACGCGCATGCTGCCGGAGCTCGTCGAGCCCCGCGCTCCGGGACGGTTGTCGCAGACCGTGACGGTGTCGCCGTCACGCACCGCGAGCGAGCCGAGCCGCTCCAAGACGACGTCCAGCTGCGCGTCGGTGCCCCGGAACGGGAGCACGACATCGACCGAGGGGCGCCCGCTCACGCGCTGCAATCTACGGCGCGGACGCCGTTGCCAGCGGTGTGTTGTCATACTTGCCGTCTCTTGGGGGCGTAGCTCAGTCGGTTAGAGCGCCGGCCTGTCACGTCGGAGGTCGCGGGTTCGAGTCCCGTCGCTCCCGCTTCGAAAAGGCCCTGCACCGCAGGGTCTTTTCGTGCTTTTGGTGCTGTTTGCAGGGGTTGTCGGTCGTAGCGGGGCCGTGCCGGAGCAACCGTTGGCGTAGGCTCGCTGCGTGTTCGCGCGCGGCTTCATGAGAACCCGCATCTAGCCCCGAGGTCATGGGCCACAGGTTCGATCGGGACTCCTGGGAGCGGCGCTGGTCAGATGCGCTGCGCGACGGCGCGCATGCCGTGGCGCAACGCCCTCCGAACGCGCACCTGCTCGCGGAGACGGCGGACCTGCGCCCCGGCGTGGCACTCGACGCGGGTGCCGGGCACGGCGCGGAGACGCTCTGGCTCGCGGAGCGCGGATGGCGGGTCACGGCGGTCGATTTCTCGGCGACAGCGCTCGCCCATGCCCAGGCCAACGCGGAGCGGATCGGCGCAGACACCGCCGAGCGCATCGAATGGATCGAGGCCGATCTCGGGACGTGGGCTCCGCCGCCGCGCCGCTACGACCTCATCATCAGCCTGTACGTGCACGTGGCCGGGTCGGTGGAGGGCTTCGCGCACCGCCTGGCCGCAGGAGTCGCCCTTGGCGGGACGTTGGTCCTCGTGGGCCACCGGCCGGTCGACCCGTCGACCGGCGCGCCGACCCCCGCGGCCGGCCAGGTCCAGATCTCCGTCGAGGACGCGGTCGCCGCACTCGATCCCGCTCAATGGGACGTCCTCACCGCCGAGGAGCGGCCAAGACAAGCCGGTGGGACCGGCGTCGACGCCGTGATCCGCGCGCGACGGCTCGCTCCGTAGGATGGCGAGCGTGAAGACGATCCTCAACACGACGGGCCTCTCGCTCGCCCTCGTAGCCATCGCCCTCGCAGGCTGCGGCGCGAAGAAATCGGGCCCAGCCGATCAAGTGCGCGCGGCTGCGCACACGTACTTCCTGGCGATGGCCAACCACGATTACCAGGGCATGTGTGCGCAGATGTCGCCCGCCACGCAGGCCCACAACATCAAGCTGGCGTCGGCCGCCGGGGCCGACACCTGCGCCGCCGCGGTGAAAGTCGGCGTCGGATCCGCAAGCGGGGACGTCGCGGCGCAGCTGCGCACGGACAAGATCATCGTCGTCGCCCTCGGCAAGACCGTTGCCGGCGTACGGCGCGAGCACGGGACCGAGCTGCTGCGCTTCCGCCGCATCGGCACGAAGTGGCTCCTGGGGTAAGAGCCGAGACCGCTCCCTGGGCTCAAGGAGTAGCGGTTCGCCGATCGGCGAAGATGCCCGAGCGTGGCGTACGACGAGGATCTCGCAACCGCATCCGTGAGCGCGCGCTCGCTTCCCGCCAAGCCGTGACGAACCGGGCGTTTCGCCTGCTCACGCGCATTCACGCCGCGGCGCCGTCGTCACCGGCCGGCTCGCCGGCTCGCAGCAGCTGCTCCATCTGGGTTCCGGCAAGGTCGAGGTGCGCCTGCATCGCACGGCGAGCGGCGGCGCCGTCGCGCGCCTGAATCGCGCGCAGGATCTTGCGATGCGCGCGGCGTGCAGTTGCGACGATCTTCGGATCGGCAAGCGTCGGACGCTGCGCATCGAGCAGGACGTCGCGCAGCGAGTCGATCAGCAGGACGAAGTAGTCGTTACCCGTCGTCGCCGCGATCGCGCGGTGAAACTCGACGTCTGCGAGCGCGGCAGCGTCTGCGTCGAGGCCGGGCGTGAGCTTCGCTTCGGCCGCCGTCAGCGCGTCGACCTGCTCGGGCGTCGCCCGCTCGGCGGCGATCCCCGCTGCGGACACCTCGAGAACGGCGCGGACCTCGAGCAGCGGCGCATAGTCGACGCGCCGTCCTCGCACATAGAGCGTCAGCGACTGACTGACGGCGTCGGCGTCCACCGCCGCGACGACGTGCCCCCGACGCGGATGGTCGATCAGCAGGCCGCGGGCCTTGAGCCCACCGACCGCCTCGCGCACGACGGGGCGTGAAACCCCGAACTGCTCGCTGAGCTCGCGCTCGGAGGGCAGCTTGTCGCCCACCCGCAGCCGGCCGGCGAGGATCGATTCGGTCAACTCGTGAGCGACCTTGTCGGAGAGGCGGTCCGCACGAGCGACCTCGGCGAACAGTGGCGGATCGGATGCGATGAGCACATCGTACGCCGCCATTCGGTTAGGCAGCATGATGGCATATCTGTATGATTGTCAGACCATGCTGTACAGAGCCGCCGCCGACCGACTGAAGATCGGCCACATCACGCCGTCAAGCAACACCGTCCTCGAGCCGCTGACGGGATGCATCAGCGCCGCCGTCGCAGCGCCGCTGTCGCATCACTTCAGTCGCATCGCCGTGCAGACGATCTCGCTCGGCGAGCAGAGCACGAGCGCCTTCGGCGTCGAGCCGATGCTGGCGGCGGCGCAGCTGCTCGCCGATGCCGCCGTCGACGCGATCCTCTGGAACGGAACCTCTGCCGCCTGGCTGGGGTTCGACGCAGATCGCGAGCTCTGCGCCCAGATCACCGCTCGCACCGGGATCCCGGCATCGACCTCGACGCTCGCGCAGGCCGACGCGATGCGAGCCCTCGGCGCGACGCGCTTCGGGCTCGCGGTCCCCTACCTCGACGACGTGACCGCCCGGATCGTCGAGGTCTACCGCGAGGAGGGCCTGGAAGCGGTGGCCTTCGCCAACGCCGGCGTCACGACGAACAGCGCGATGGCGTACGTCTCAGACGACGAGGTCCGCGACCTCGTCCGTGCTGCCGACCATCCGGACGCGCAGTGCATCTCGGTCATCTGCACCGGCCTGGCCGCTGCCCATCTCGTGCCCGAGCTGGAGCTCGAGCTCGGCAAGCCGATCGTCGACAGCGTCGCCGTCGTGCTCTGGAAGGCGCTTGCGATGGTGGGCGTCGACCCGGTCGCCCCCGGCTGGGGCCGGCTCTTGTCGGGCGACATCGCGCTCGCACCCGCGCCATCAACCTCGAAATCAGGACTCGTTCCGCCGCCACCGATCGAAGGGATCACGCCATGAGGCGCTCGCTTGCCATCCTGCTGACCGCCGTGTGCCCGCTGGCGCTCCTTGCCTGCAGCAGCCCGAAGAAAAACGCGTCGTCTCAAGGATCGACGCTGCGGCTCGCCTTCCAGGCCGACATGAGCGTCGTCGATCCCGACGTCTTCTACGACGTCGAGGGCAACGCGGTGACGCTCTCCACATACGAGGGTCTCGTCAAATACGCCCCCGACTCGACGAAGATCGTCGGGCAGCTGGCGAAGAGCTGGACGATCTCGCCCGATCGCCGGACCTACACATTCAAGCTCCAGCCGGGCGTCAAGTTCCACGACGGGACGGTGATGACCTCGAAGTCCGTCAAGGCGAGCATCGAACGCCGCCAGGCCGTCAAGGCCGGCTCGGGGTACATGGTTGCCGACATCGACAAGATCGGCACGCCAAACGACGCGACCGTCGTGCTGCACCTGGACCACCCGGTCGGTGCCCTGCTGGACTACCTCGCATCGACGTGGGGCCCGAAGGTCATCGGCCCCGCCGCGATCGTCGACCATGCCGGATCCGACCACGCCCAGAAGTACCTCGCCCAGCGCGAGGACGGCACGGGACCGTACGAGCTGACCTCCTTCAAGCGCGGCACCGCCTACGAGATGAAGGCGTTTCCCGGTTACTGGGGCGCGGCCCCGTACTTCAAGCAGGTGCTGATCAAGATCATCCCCAACATCTCGACGCAGCAGCTCCAGCTGCGCAACGGTGACCTCGACGCGATCCTGCACTCCTACCCGCCCTCGGATCTGGCGGCTGCGAAGGCGGATCCCAACCTGCAGGTCATCGAGAAGCCGGCCTTCAACCGGACGATCCTCTACGTCAACACGCACCGCAAGCCATTCGCGAACGCCGCCGCGCGGGCAGCGATGGCGGCATCGATCGACGTCGGCAAGATCACGACATCGGTGTACGGCTCGACGGCGACGCCGGCCGCGGGCCCGTACCCGGCCGGCATGGTCGCCGGCCAGCAGCCGGCCAAGACGGGCGGCGGGACGTCCGCCAAGGAGAGCGGCACGATCAAGCTCGCCTACGGCCCGGACGCCGGCGGCCTGCTGCGATCGGTCGCCGAGAACATCCAGATCGCGTTGCAGAAGCTCGGCTACAAGGTGTCGTTGCAGGGCGTGCAGCTACCGGACACGTTCGAGTACGCGAAGGATCCGGCGAACGCGCCCGACCTCGTGCTCCTGACCCCGGTCCCAGACGCGGCTCATCCCGACACGTGGGCGCAGCCGTTCTGGTCCTCGACCGGTGGGATCAACGTCCTCGCGACGAAGGATCCGGTCATCGACAAGCTGCGCGACGAGGCCGCCGGCGCTCCGGCAGCGAAGGCGATGGACCTCTACCGCACGATGGGTGCCCGCATCAACGCCGCGAACGCGTTCATCTCGATCGCCGATGTCAAGGACACGTTCGTCGTGCGCAAGGGCCTGACAGGGCTCGAGCACTCGCCGGCGTACGAATGGCTGCTGATGCCGGCAGCGCTGAGGCGCGGATGACCGGCGCAGACGACTGGTTCGCCGTCGACGCCCTGCGTCCCGGCGTCTGGCAGATCGCCGAGCCGGGGCACGTCGCGTCGTTTCTCGTCGCCGGCGACGAGCGGGCAGCGCTGATCGACACCGGGATGGGCGTCCGTCCGATCAGACCGGTCGTCGAGGCGCTGACCGACAAGCCCGTGATCGTCGTCAACTCCCATCACCACATGGACCATGTCGGCGGCAATCACGAGTTCGATGAGATCGCGATCCACGAGTCCGGCGCAGAGCGCCTGGCCGCGGGCGCGAGCCTCGAGATCATGCCGGCCTATGTGGAGTACGCGCGAGCGGCCTGGGCGGCGTTCAGCGCGTACGAGCGGGCCGATCGGCAGTTCTTCCACCAGTTGACGGACGCCCGCCGGCTGCGGCCGCTACCACCTGGATTCTCGGCCGACGGCTGGTCGATCGCGCCGACGCAGGCGACGGAGCTGCTGCGCGACGGCGACGCGATCGAGCTCGGTGGTCGCGCGTTGCGCGTCATCCATGCTCCGGGCCATTCCTCGGACGGGATCGTGCTCGACCTCGTCGGCGAGGGGATCCTGTTCGGTGGCGACACGGTGAACACGGGGGCGGTGTACCTCCAGACACCGGACTCGGACGCCGCCGTGTTCGCCGATGTCATGGACTCGCTCGCGGCGCGCGCCGACAGCTGGGAGCTCGTCACGTGCTGCCACTGGCTCGTGACGCTCGTCGGCCCCGAGATGCTGCGCGCACAGGCACGTGCGGCACGGGCCGTGTGCGACGGCGACGTGCAGTACTTCGCCGCCGACGACTGCCTCGGCAACACGGTGCGCGAGGCGCGCTTTGACGGCTTCTCGTTCCTGCTGCCGGCCTGAGGCCCGGCTGCTCAGCCGCGATGCAGGAACACGCCGCGCGGCGGCTCGGCGGTCAGCTCGCCGTCCTGCACGACGACGCTGCCGCGGACGAGCACCGCGCTCGGGGCGCCGCGAACCGTCGTGCCCTCGTAGAGGCTGTAGTCGACGCGCGAGTGATGTGTCGACGCGGAGATCGTCTGGACGCGCTCGGGATCGAAGACGACGAGGTCGGCGTCTGACCCGATCGCGATCGTGCCCTTGCGAGGCGCGAGTCCGAAGTGCCGCGCCGGTGCGGTGCAACACAGCTCCACCCAGCGCGCTCGCGACAGGCGACCGGTCCGCACGCCGAACTCGTGCAACAGCACGAGGCGGTGCTCGATACCCGGCGCTCCATTGGGGATCTTCGTGAAGTCCGCGCGACCGAGCGCCTTCTGGTCGGCGTAGCGAAATGGGCAGTGATCGGTCGACACGACCTCCAGCGCACGCGTCTGCAGGGCGCGCCACAGGTACTCCTGCTGTTCGCGTGCACGCGGCGGAGGCGTGAAGACGGCCTTGGCACCCTCGAAGCCGGGCTTCTCGAGTGCGGTCTCGTCGAGCAGCAGATACTGGACGCACGTCTCGGCGTGGACCGGCAGCCCGGCCGCCTGGGCGCGCACGATCGGTTCGAGGGCCTCGGCGCAGGAGACATGCACGACGTACAGCCGGCAGCCGGTCAGCTCTGCGAGCGAGATCGCGCGCGCGGTCGCCTCGGCCTCGGTGATCGGCGGCCGCGTACGGCCATGCCAGACGGGCTCGACGTGTCCCGCCGCCAGCGCATCGGCAACGAGCACGGCGATCGCGTCCCCATTCTCGGCGTGGACGAGCACGAGGCTGCCGTTCGCTGCGGCGATCCGCATCGTCCGCACGATCGTCCCGTCGTCGACGCCGAGCGTCCCTTTGTAGGCCATGAAGAGCTTCAGGCTCGTAACGCCATGCTCGGGCAGTCGGGCGAGATCGGCGAGCCAGGCCGGCTGCGAGAGATCGGTGACCGCGAGGTGAAAGCCGACATCGCAGACGGGGGCGGCAGCTGCGAGCTTGCGCTTCCACGTGGCGAGCGCATCGAGCGGCGCCTGCCCGTGCTGCTGGATGCAGAAGTCGACGATCGACGTCGTTCCGCCGTGGACCGCGGCGATCGTGCCCGACGTGTAGTCGTCGCACGTGCTCGTGTCGCCGACCGGCATATCCATGTGCGTGTGCGGGTCGACCCCTCCAGGCAACACCCACTGACCGTCGGCCTCGACTACGACGTCGGCCTCGATGTGATCGAGGTCGGTCCCGATCTGGGCGATGCGCCCGTCGACTGCGAGAACGTCGGCGTCGTACTCCGACTCGGCTGTGACGACGCGGCCTCCGCGTACGAGGGTCGAGGGCATCCGGGAGACGCTAACGGCGAGACGCGGCCAGCGTATTCACCCCTATCCGCTCCCCATCGTCCCCATACGGGATCGCTGCGCGTCTAGGCTCGCGCACGCCTCGTCCGAGGCAACCAGTCGACACGTCCAAGGAGACCATCATGCGCCGCGTTTCGATCGCCAGCGCCGCCGTTGTCGCAGCACTCGGCGGACTCGCTCTCGTCGTCACAACCGGATCGGCAGACAGCAGCATGCCGGCCGGCCTGCATCTCGTCAGCAAGGAGCAGAAGTCGGTCGGCTTCGGCCCCAACCACAAGCCGCGTCAGGGCGAGACCGTCGGGTTCGGTGATGCGGTCTCCGGCGACGACAGCGGCACCGACCGCGGCATCTGCACCGTCATCGGGACCGGGCGCAACCAGGCCATCTGCACGGTCGTCGTCCGCCTCTCGAAGGGGACGATCACGGCGCTTGGCACGGTCAACTTCACCGGCCCCGGCAAGAACGTGCCGTTCGCGATCACCGGCGGGACCGGCGCGTACGACGGCGCGAGCGGCACCGCACTCGTGACAGATGCAAACGCCTCCACGACCGATCTGAACATCTCGTTCCACTCCTGAAGTTCACGCTCGGAACCGCTCCGTGTCGCGCACGAGCGCGACGCGGAGCGAGGTGCCTGCGGGGATGGTCGCGCCCGACCCGACTACTACGTGGTACGATGTATCGCAATGCGAACTACATCACGCTCTGATCCGGGCCTGCTGGTGCTGACCAGCCTCGCCGACGGGCCCAAGCACGGGTACGCGATCACGACCGACGTCGAACGGATGGCAGGCGTCCGCCTCGGACCCGGGACGCTGTACGGAGCGCTCGCCCGCCTGGAGGAACGCGGGCTGATCGCCGCCCTCCCGGGCGAGGATCGGCGCCGGCCCTACGAGCTCACCGGCGCCGGCGCGGCCACCCTGAAGGAGCAGCTGACGACGATGGAGCGCCTGGCACGCAGCGGCCTCCAACGTCTCGCGCTGAGCGAGGTGACGCCATGAACTGGCTGCTCATCGCGCTCTACCCGGAGGCATGGCGCAAGCGCTACGCAGAGGAGATCGCAGCGCTGCTGCACGATGATCCGCCGGGCGTTCGCGGTCGCCTCGACCTCGTCCGCGGAGCGTTTCGCGCTCACCTGACGCCGATCGCGGGCCTGAGCTCCACGGTACGCGCCAGCAACACGCTGACCGCCTGCCTGGCCTGCTTCATCGGCTTCTGCCTGGTCGGGGCGGGGTTCGCGAAGGCCACCGAGGACGAGGTGTTCGTTCGGGCCGCAGATGCGCATCCGCTGCTGAACGACGCGCACCAGGCGGTTGTCGCGGGCGCACTCGCCGGCCTGCTGCTCCTTGCGATCGCCGCCCTCCCGCTCGGCGGACTCACGGTCGCCCGAGTCGCCCGTACCCGTGATCGCAGGCTGCTGGGCCTGATGACGATCCCGCTCGCAGCCGTCGGCACGCTGGCCGTGTGCGTCGGCCTGCTCGCCGTCTGGCTCGACCACCACCGTGGGGGTGCCGGAGCCGGTGGCTGGTCGCTGTTCGGGCTCTGCGTAGCGGTGACACTCACGGCGGCGGTCGCGTGCTGGGCTGCGCCGCGCGCGATCCTCCGGCGACTGGCCCCGCCGATCGGCGCGCTGCGGCCGTCGCTGCTGGCAACGGCCGCGCTCAGCGCCGCGATGATCGCCACGACCGCCGCTGTCGGCGTCTACCTCGTCGCGATGCTGGCGGACGCGCCAGCATTAGCCTCGAGCGCCAACGGCCCGCTCGCGCTCGCAAGCACGACCGAGCTGATCGGAGCGCAGCTCGCGCCGATGGTGCTGCTCAGCGTGCTGGCGACGACGAGCGTCCGACGCGGCTTGCGAGCCTGCGAGCCGCAGGGCGTAGCCCAGGCCTGAGCGCGGACCGGCAACAGCGCTGCCTCCTCACACCTGCAAGCCATCCCATCCCCAGCGCGGCATCGCCTGGTCCGCGGGGACGACGGCGTCCGCGTCGGAGTACGTGAGGACGTCGGCGACGGCCCAGCGCATGTACGCATGCAGGGCCGCGCGGAACTCTGGAACGGTGGGCAGTTCGGCATCGTCGGCGGCGAGATCAAAGCAGCGCACAAAGCGCTCGCCGAGGTCGCCCATGTCGCCATTGCCGGCGTGCATGCGCAGCACCGAGGAGTGCTCGCCGCACGATTGCGAATAGCCCGGCGGCCCACCCATGACCTCCGCCCAGTAGGCGGCCAGCCGCTGCACATGCTGCGGATGTTGGCCGGGATGCGAGAACGGATGGTTGAGCTCGGGATCCTCGACGCAGCGCTTGTGATGAGCCGCGGCGAGCGCGAGGAACGCCGGCTCGCCGCCGGCGAAGTCGTACAGGCTCTCACGCATGCAACGAGGATCGCATACCCGCGCGGCGAGCTCGGCGACCCGCTTGGCGCCGGTCAGGCCGGCGCCGGAACGAGCACGAGCTTGCCGGTCACGTGACCGGACTGACCCTCGCGGTGGGCGGCAGCGACGTCCTCGAGCGCGTACGCGCGAGCGTCGACCACGAGTTCGCCGCGTTCGACCAGCGCCGTCAGCTGCAGCCGCGCGACCGCGCGCAGCTCGGTGCCGGGATCAGCTCCGGGGCCACCGCCGAGCAGCTTGATGCCGAGCTGCGCGCCCCGCGCGAACGCCGCGATCGACGCGATCCGCTCGCGCGACTCGACGAACTCGAGCGATACGTCGACCGCTTCGTCGGAGCCGATGCAGTCGATCGCCACGTCGACGCCGTGCGGCGCGATGGCTCGCACGCGCCCGGCCAGGCCGTCGCCGTACGTCGTCGGCTCGGCGCCGAGCGCACGCAGGCGGGCGTGGTTGCGCTCGCTTGCCGTCGCGATCACGCGAGCGCCGCGCGCGATCGCGATCTGCACGACCATCTGCCCGACGCCACCCGCAGCCGCATGAACGAGGACCGTGTCGCCTGCTTCCACCGCCGTCGCCGTCAGCGCGTGCATCGCGGTCGCGCCGGCCAGCAGCAGGCCGCCTGCGGCCTCCCAGCTCATCGCCGCGGGCTTCGGCACGACGGCCGACGCCGGAACGACGAGCTCATCGGCGTACCCGCCGTCGATGCGAAACGCGATCACCTCGTCGCCCACCGCGATCGGCCCGGCCGGTCCGACCGCCTCGGGGCCGACCTGCGCGACGACGCCCGCGGCCTCGAACCCGAGTCGCATCGGCAGCGCGCCGCTGGACCCCATCGCACTGCTGTAGCGCTTCCAGTCAATCGGGTTGACGCCAGCGGCGCGGACGAGCAGACGCACCTCACCGGCGCCTGGGATCCCGGCCTCCTCCTCGATCACCGACAGCGCCTCGGGGCCACCGAGCGCCGTCGCCACGACAACGCGAGCCATGCCTCAGAAGCTACAGGGCGCTGGTTGCACTCACTCCACGGCGCCGCCGTTGGCGGTGAGCGTCACCTCGATGTTGCCGCGCGTGGCGTTGGAGTACGGGCAGACATGGTGGGCCGCAGCGACGATGTGCGCCGCCTGCGCTGCGTCCTGGACCTGGGGCAGGCTCACGTCGAGCGCGACGGCGAGCTTGAAGCCTCCGCCGCCATCCGGCAGCAGGCTGACGCGGCTCTCGATCGACGCGTCGCCCGCCTCGACCTTCTCACGCCGGGCGATGACGCCGAGCGCACTCTCGAAGCAGGCCGCGTAACCGACCGCGAAGAGCTGCTCGGGGTTCGTCCCGCCACCCTCGCCGCCGAGCTCGGCCGGCGTGCGCAGCTGCACGTCCAACGCGCCGTCGCTCGTGCGGCCGTGGCCTTCGGCGCGCCCGCCCGTGACGGTCGCTTCTGCGGTGTACAGCACCTTCGCCATGCGTTGCCTCCGATCGTGGGGGAGTCGTCAGCCAGCGGGCGGGGCCGCCCAGGCCGCCGCGAGATGGACGATCACAGCGGCCGCTGCCGCCATGTCCTGCAGCGATGCCCACTCGCGGACCGAGTGGTAGGCGTGCCCGCCGGTGAAGATGTTCGGGGTCGGCAGCCCCATCGCGCTGAGCCGCGAGCCGTCGGTGCCGCCGCGGATCGGCTCGCGCAACGGCTCGATCCCCTCCTCGCGGATCGCCCGGATCGCGTGCTCGACGACCTCGGGGAACGGCTCGAGGTGAGCGCGCATGTTCGGGTACTGCTCGACGAGGTCGATCGTCGCCGACGCGCCCGGCGTGCGCCCGACGACCTCCTGCACCGTCGCGCGCAGCAGCTCGGCATGGCCGGCGAGCAGGTCGTCGTCGAAGTCGCGCAGGATCGCCCGGATGCGCGCGGTGCCCGCCTCGCCGGTCAGCTCGTAGACGTGGATGAAGCCCTCGCGGCCGCTCGTCGTCTCGGGCGTGAGGTCGCCGGGCAGCGCCGCGACGATCCCGGCGGCAACGCGAGCGGCGTTGACGAGGATGCCGGTCGCAAAGCCCGGGTGCACATCGACGCCGGTCACGGTGATCGTCGCCTCGAGCGCCGAGAAGGTCTCGTCCTGGATCTCGCCGAGCGATGATCCGTCCATCGTGTATGCGCAGCGGGCACCGAAGCCCGCGACGTCGAACAGCGTCGCCCCCTCGCCGATCTCCTCGTCGGGCGTGAAGCAGATGCGAATCGTCGGCCTCGGCAGCTCGGGGTGCGAATGCAGATAGGCGACCGCGGCCACGATCTCCGCGAGGCCGGCCTTGTCGTCAGCACCGAGCAGCGTGTCGCCCGACGCGGTGACGATGTCGTGGCCGGCGCGCGACGCCAGGTGCGGCTCGGTCGCCGGATCGAGCGTTGTGCCGTTGCGCGGCAGGGCGATCACCCCGCCGTCGTAGTCGCGATGCACGATCGGGACGACGCCGGTGCCGGGTGCGTCCGGGCTCGTGTCGACGTGCGAGATCAGCCCGATCACCGCGCCGGAGTCACCTCCGCCACTCGCCGGCAGCGTCGCCGTGACGTATCCGTTCGCGTCGACCCCCGCGTCCGCGAGCCCGATCTCGGACAGCTCGCGCGCGAGCACCGCGGCGAGCTCGAGCTGTCCGGGAGTGCTTGGGCAGCCGGTTCGATCGCGCTGGGCCTGCGTATCGACGCGGACATAGCGATCCAGGCGGCGCAGGAGGTCCGGAGCAAGCGCCTCAGCGAGCGCTGACGTATAGGACGCCATCGGTTCCCAACGGTAGCCAGTCCCCTGGACAACAATCCCTTCGGTAGCTAACCTTTTGGTACCTCATGAAATCGTCGCGCCCAACGAACAGCAGGGACCTGCCATGACAGACAACGCAGATCGCATCGACGCCTACGTCTGGAAGATCAGCGCCGTCGTGATCATCGGATCGATCATGTCGATCCTCGACACCACGATCGTCAACGTCGCGCTGGCAACGCTCGGACGCGAGCTGCACAGCACGATCTCGCAGATCCAGTGGGTCGTGACGGGCTACATGCTGTCGCTCGCGGCCGTCATCCCCGTCACGGGCTGGGCCGCACGGCGTCATGGAGCAAAGCGCGTCTACCTGCTTTCGCTCGTCCTCTTCACGGCCGGATCAGCACTCTGCGGACTGGCCGACTCGACGACCGAGTTGATCCTCTTCCGCGTGCTGCAGGGCGTCGGCGGCGGCATGATTCTCCCGATCGGCCAGCTGATGATGGCCGAGGCAGCGGGCCCCAAGCGCATGGGACGGGTCATGAGCATCGTCGCGGTTCCCGCAATGCTCGCGCCGATCCTCGGCCCGACGGTCGGCGGTCTCATCCTCGACAGCGCGAGCTGGCGCTGGATCTTCTACGTCAACCTGCCGATCGGCCTGATCGCGGTGTTCGCGGCGCTCCGCTTCCTGCCGCGCGTCGAGCCCGGCAAGGCCGACCCGCTCGACATCCGCGGCCTGGCGTTGATGGCGACGGGCCTGCCGCTGCTCACCTATGGGCTCGCGGAGATCGGCGCCACCGGATCGTTCTCGTCGGTGAAGGTCATCGTCCCCTGCATCGTCGGGATCGGACTGATCGCGGCCTTCGTGGTCCACGCGCTGCGCGTCCCCTATCCCCTGCTGCAGCTGCGGCTCTACACGAGACGGACGTTCGCGTCGGCCTCGTTCACGATGTTCTGCCTCGGCGGGGCGCTGTTCGGCTCGATGATCCTCCTGCCGCTCTACTGGCAGGAGATCCGTCACGAGAGCGTCGTCGACACCGGCCTGCTGACAGCGCCGCTCGGGCTCGGCATGGCGCTCGTGATGCCGCTCGCCGGCAAGCTCAGCGACCGCTGGGGCGGCGGGCCGCTGGCGCTGTTCGGCGTCGTCGTCACGACGCTGGCAACGATCCCGTTCGCGTTCATCGGGCTGCACACCTCGATCTTTGGAATCTCGGTCGCGATGTTCCTGCGAGGCGTCGGCATCGGCTTCGCGTTCATGCCGGCGATGGCGGCCGCGTTCGCCGCGCTCGAGCGCTCCGAGCTCGCCCACGCGACCCCGCAGCTCAACGTCCTGCAACGCGTCGGCGGATCGATCGGAACCGCCGCCCTCGCGGTCGTGCTGCAGCGCGCGCTGAGCGGGGCGCACTCCCCGCAGGACGCGGCCGGCGCGTACGGCACCGCGTTCTGGTTCGCCACCGGGCTGACCGCGCTGGCGATCGTGCCCTGCATCATCCTGCTGCGCGCCGAGCGAGCCGCGCGCGCCACCAAGGACGACGAGGTGGCGCCGCCGCCGGAGCTGGTCGTCGAGGCGGTGGCGATATGACCGTCGAGCTGCAGCGCGATCCGCAGGCCGGCTCGGGCATGACCCCGGCACTGCGGACCGACCGCAGCGATGCGCTCGAGCAGCTCGGCCGCTCGTTCAAGGCCACGATGGCCGCGGTGCGCCGGCTGCGCGGGCGCGAGACGCACCGGCCCGGCGAGCTCAGCTTCGCGCAGTACAGCCTGCTCTTCGGGCTCGTCGACGGCGGGCCGCGCTCCGCCCGCGAACTTGCCGAGGCCGCCGATCTGTCACCCGCCACCGTCACCCAGATGCTCGACAGCCTCGCCGCCGCCGGGCTCGTCGAGCGCGTGCGCTCGGACGGCGACAAGCGCGTCGTGCTGACATCGCTCACCGCCCATGGAACCGCTCTGCTGGCAGAGCGCCGGGCGCGCCTGGAGCCGCGCTGGCGCGGGGCGCTCGCCGAATTCAGCGAGGACGAGCTGGCGACCGCCGCGGCGGTGCTCGACCGCCTGCGCGACACGTTCTTCGCCCTTGGAGACGGCGAGGACGTGGCCGGCTCGTCGCCGCATCCCTGACGCACGCGATCGCGCCGTCGCGCGCAACCTTGCCTCACGCGCGTCGTTGCAGCTCACATGCGACCGCCTCGCCTCATCATCTCGACAGCCCTTGCCGCGGCGGCCATCGCCGCCGCCGCCGCCGCGCCCGCGCTCGCCGCCTCGTGGCACAGCTATTCGCTCTACAACGGCAGGGCACAGGTCGAGGGCGCCAGCGGCACGCACTCCGCGCGCCTGACGAGCATCGTCCTGCCGGACTCCTTCAAGGTCCGCAAGCCCTCGGAGCGAGCGACACGGCTCACCTTCGGCCCGATGGGCTCCTGCCGCTCGACCGGAGTCGTCCTCCCCAAGCTCGTGTTCTCGACGGCGACGAGCTCGGCAGCCGTGCTGGCGCAGCAGCTCAGTGGCGGCAAGACGTACGGATCCGGAACGCGAGCCGGCGCGTCCTACCGCGTCGCGAAGTTCACCGGCGACAAGCTGAAGGGCGTCTGGGTAGGTCCCACGCGACTGCCGCAGACCTGGATCGTCGTGCAGGTCACAACGACGCCGCACGCCACCGAGTGCCACATCGGCGGCGTCAGGGAATCGCTCGGCTTCCCGCTGACGGACGCGTTCGGCACGCTGCGTGCCTCGGGCTACTGACCGGCGCTCACTCCGGCGCGCCGAGCGCCTGCTCGCCCATCGCCAGCAGCCGCTCGTGGAACTCGATGCACATCCGGTGATACATCGTGCCGGCGATCAGCGACCGGATCACGCCCGGTGCGCCACCTGAGCTCGTCTGGTTCTCGAGGTAGCCCTCGAGCTCAGCGAGCTTGGCGCGGTGCCAACCGATCCGCGCGCTGTTGACGGGACGCGGATCGGCGCCGAAGAAGACGAGCAGCATCCCCTCGTCGTGCATCTGCGGCGCCGCCGCCTGCGCCGTCCCGACCCAGTCGGCGAGCGCATCGGTGCCGGCCTGCGTGATCGCGTACGTCTTGCGCCGCCGGCCACCCTCCTCCTGCTGCACCGACAGGTAGCCGGCGGACGCGAGGCGCTCGGGCTCGGCGTAGAACGTCGTGTGCGGGACGGGCCAGAAGTTCTCGACGGACTGCACGAGCAGCCGCTTGAGGTCGTACGGCGTCGACGGACCGGCGAGGTCGATCAGCCCGAGCACGATGTACGACGTGCTCGTGAGTCGGATCGCTTGACGGCCCATAGTTCAGATCGTACAGTTCGTGTCGAACGGTTGGTTCAGAACCATCTCCAGTTGGAGGCAGCTCATGCCGCGCTCAAGCACGTCCGCCATCATCGCCGACAACCCCGGCTACGACGCGGTCGTCGTCGGCGCAAGCCTCGCCGGCTGCACGACCGCGATGCTGCTCGCCCGCCACGGCCTGCGCGTCGCGCTCGTCGAGCAGCGGGCGGACCCAGCGGCCTTCAAGCGCGTCTGCACGCACTACATCCAGTCCTCGGCGGTCCCGACCCTCGAGCGGCTCGGGCTGCTCGAGCGGATGATCGCGGCTGGCGGCGTGCGCTCACGGACCCACGTCCTGACGCGCTGGGGCTGGATGAATCCGCTGCCCGACACCGAGGTCCCGGCGAACGTCAACCTGCGCCGCGAAGTGCTCGACCCGCTGATCCGCGGCATGGCCGGCGAGCAGGAGGGCGTCGAGCTCGTCCTCGGCCAGACCGTCGATCGCGTGCTCGAGCGCGACGGCATCGTGCGCGGCGTCGAGACCGTGACGCCGAACGGCGAGCGGCGGCAGTTCACCGCTGCGCTCACGGTCGGCGCGGACGGGCGGCACTCGACCGTCGCTCAGCTCGCCGGCGTGCCGACGCGCAGCAAGGACATCGGGCGCTTCGGCTACGCCGGCTACTTCGAGGGCCCGCCCGTCCCGACGGCTCCCGACATGACGATGTGGATGCTCGACCCGCAATGGGCCGGTGCGTTCCCGACCGACGGCAACCTCGTCATGTACGCCTGCATGCCGACGCTCGACCGGCTGCCGGAGTTCAAGCGCGACCCCGAGGCGGCGCTGCGCACGTACATCGGCGACCTGCCCGGCGCACCCCCGATCGCCGAGTCGACGCTCGTCTCGGCGATGATCGGCCAGCTGAAGATCCCGACGATGCACCGCCAGGTGACCGCTCCCGGGCTCGCCCTCGCGGGCGACGCCGCGATGGCGAGCGACCCGCTGTGGGGAATCGGCTGCGGCTGGGCGCTGCAGACCGGCGAGTGGCTGGCGGACAGCGTCGCGCCGGCCCTGCGCGGCGAGGAGCCGCTCGAGCACGCGCTTCGCCGCTACGTCAAGATCCACCGCAAGCGCCTGCGCCTGCACTCGCTGCTGATCGACTCCTACGCGAGCGGGCGGCGCATGCACGTCCTCGAGCGCACGCTGTTCTCGGCAGCGGCGCGCGACGAGCAGCTCGGCGACCTCGCGGCGGCGTTCGGGTCGCGCAACGTGCAGCCGACGCGCCTTGTGCGCCCCTCGGTCCTGCGCCGCGGCGCCCTCGCCAACGCCCGCCACGCGCTGCGCCGTGACCGCACCGCGATGTCGACGCCGCTGCTTGAGGCGACGCGATGACCCCGACGGCATCCACAGATGCGCCCGCAGACGAGCGGGTCCGCGTCGGCGACGTCGACCTGCGCGTGCTGCGCGCCGGCAGCGAGGGCGAGCATGTCCTGTTCGTGCACGGTAACCCCGGTTCGGCCGACGATTGGCATGGCTCGATGGCGGCCGTCGCAGGCACGGCGCGCGCGATCGCGATCGACCTGCCCGACTTCGGCGAGACGCGCGCGCCAAAGGGCTTCGCCCACAGCGTTGCGGCGTATGCGGACTTCCTCGAGCGGGCGCGAGAGGCGCTCGGGATCGAGCGCGTGCACCTCGTGCTGCACGACTTCGGCGGCCCGATCGGACTGCTGTGGGCCGCGACCCACCCCGACGCGGTCGCGAGCGTCACGCTGATCGACACCGGCGTGCTGCCCGACTACCGCTGGCACATTCTCGCGCGGATCTGGCGCACGCCGGTCGGCGGCGAGCTCTTCCAGGCGACGACGACGCGGCCCGCCTTCCGCTTCGTCGTCAACCTGCAGGAGCCGCAGACGCTGCCGCGCGCGTTCCTCGACGGCATGTACCGCCACTACGGGCGCCGCACGCGGCGAGCGGTCCTGCGCCTGTATCGCGCGACGAGCGACCCGTCCGGGATGAGCCGGGAGGTGACCGGGAGGCTGCGCGAGCTCGACCTGCCGGCGCTCGTCATCTGGGGCGAGCACGACGCGTACCTGCCCGCAAGCTACGCCTGGCGACAGCGCGAGGCATTCCCGAGCGCTGAGGTGCACGTGCTGGCGACGAGCGGGCACTGGCCGTTCGTCGACGCGGCGCCGACCGTCGAGCGGCTGCTGTCGCAGTTCCTCGCCGCGACCGTCGACCGCCCGGTCTCAGCGAGCTCCGCGTAGGTTCAGCCCGCCGGGTGCAGCGCGGCGGTCAGCTGTCCGTCGCCGCCGCCGCTCGTGTTCGTCACCCACGTCGCGAGCGCGTCGCCCGACGCGGTCATCGCCACCGACGGCCAGAGCGCGTTGAGGCCGGCTGAGGAGATCGTCTCGTCGGCGCTGAACGGACCACCTGCCCCCGGACGCGTCACGGCGTGGACGGCCCAGACCGGATGGGTGGGGACCGGGGTGTCGTGCATCCAGGACAGCACGGCGGAGCCCGACGGGCCGCCGGCCAGCACGACGCCCTCCGCGCCGACGGCGACCTCCTGCGCAGCGCCGAACGCCCCGCCGGGCGCCCGCGTGAAGACCTCGAGCACGCCGCCCTGCTCGTACTGGTCGCCCGGTTTCGCCCAGGCGACGGTCGCGGTGCCGTCCTGCGAGAACGCGGCGGCGACCTGCGGTCCCGAGCTCGTCCCGTGCCCGCCCGCCGAGAGAACGACCGGGCTTGACAGCGGCCCGCCGGCGACGCCCTGCGCGACCCGCAGGCTCGAGGCCGCGACGTGGCCCATGAAGTGCTCGTCGAGGTAGGCGACCTGGACATCGCCGGAGGGCGATACCGCGAGGCCGACGTCGGCGAAGCCGCCCGCGCCCGCGAGCGCCTGGTCGGCGCTGAAGACGGAGCCGGTCCCGGCGCTCAGGACGTGCAGCGGATACTCGGGCAGGTCAGAGCTGCCGCCGAGCTGCCATGTGACGACCGCGCGGCCGCCGTTTCCGGCCGCGACCTGGATCCAGGGCCGCTGCTGGTTGCGATGGATCGTGGGAGCCGGCGGCGAGAGCGTCTGCGGCTTGTCGAAGCGCGCCTGGCCCGGCCGCCGGATCGCGGCCTGGACGCGCCAGCCCGCGCGATCGTGCCACTGCCAGGCCGCGACCGCGGTGCCGTCCGCAGCGACGTCGAGTTGCGGCGCGGTCGCCGAGTGAGCCTGGTCGGAGATCGTCATCGGGCCGCTGCGAGCGCCGGCTGCCGTCACGAACGTCGCCCGGATCCGCTGGGTCGGCGTGTGCCTGCGGATCGTGAGCACGACGGCATCGCCGTCGGCTGCCAGGCCGGCGTCCCAGACCTTCTCGAACGGGTCGGCGACGGTGATCTGCTTGGGCGCGCTGAACATGCCGTCGCCCTGACGCACCGACAGGAAGGCGGTCGAGCCCAGCCAGCCGGTGAGCACACTGCCACCGAAGGCGCCGGAGGCGACCTGGTTGGATTGCGTGCCGCTGCCGATCGGGACCGGAGCGGTCCACGCGGCCAGCGCGGAGGATGGCGCCGCACAGGCGCCGGCAATGCCGATGGCGAGCAGGCTCGTTCGCAGTCTCATGCCCCTGCAACGCCGCCACGCGCGAGAGGTCGCGCGAGCATGGCCGACTGCACGCTGCACAATGAAGAGGTGGCTGAGCTGACCCCAGGCGAGCTGCTCGGCGGCTGCCGGGTCGATGCGGTCATCGCGCGCGGCGGAATGGGGGTCGTCTACCGCGCGACGCAGCTGGACCTGCAGCGACCGGTTGCGCTGAAGGTCATCGCCGCGGACCGCGCGAGCGACCCGGAGTTTCGCGAGCGCTTCGAGCGCGAGTCACGCATGGCAGCGGCGATCGACCATCCGAACGTCGTCCCCGTCTACGCCGCGGGGGAGGATCGCCGTGCTCTCTACATCGTCATGCGCTACGTGCCCGGTAGCGACCTGCATGCGCTGATCAAGGCGCAGGGCCGGCTGACGCCCGCCCATGCCGCCGGCGTCGTCGCGCAGGTGGCGGCAGCGCTCGACGCCGCCCACGCGGGCGGTCTCGTGCACCGCGACGTCAAGCCGGCGAACGTCCTGCTGCCGAGCGCCGGTGAGCACGCATACCTCAGCGACTTCGGGCTCATGCAGTCACTCGACCCGGACGAACCGCTGACCGAGAGCGGGCGCTGGGTCGGCACGGTCGACTTCGCCTCGCCCGAGCAGCTGGGCGGCGAGCGCGTCGACGCGCGCTCGGACGTCTACTCGCTCGGCTGCGTCCTCTACGCGGCGCTGACGGGCGCGCCGCCGTTCGCGCGCGGGACCGTGCCCGCAACGCTGCTCGCACACCTGCGCGACGTGCCGCCGAAGCCGTCGGCCGCCGGCGTCGACGGGCAGTTCGACCGGGTCGTCGCGCGCGCGCTCGCCAAGGATCCCGACGAGCGCTACCCCTCGGCCGGCGACCTCGGACGAGCAGCGCTCGCCGCCGCACACGGCGAGCCCGTCACCGAGTCCGAGCGCACCGTCGCGGTCGGCCCGGCGGCGCCAGACGCGAGCGCGCCGAGTGACGCCACCGCGGCGACGGGGATCCTGCCGGCCCACGCGCCGCCGACCCGCGTCCGCGCCGGCGCCGAGCCACGCGCCGCCGACCCGCCGCAGCGCCGGCGCCGCGGTCCGCGCGGCCGCACGCTCGCGGCGGCGATCGCGCTGCCGATCGCCGGCATCCTCACGGTCGCGCTTCTCATGCTGCTCACCGGCAACGGCGACGGCGCAGCTGCCACAGACGCCACGCCGCTCTCGGCAAGCGAGGTGCACGCGGTCGTCGACGCCTTCGCCGCCGACTACGAGACCGAGAACGGCGCCGCGCTCGGCAGGCTGCTGACCAACGACGTCGAGCGCGTCCTGCCGAGCGGCGTGCTGCGCAGCCGCAAGGCAGTCGTCGGCGAATACGAGGGCCAGTTCCGCACGAACGCGACCGAGAGCTACGACATCGACGACCTCGACGTGCGCGGTGGGCCGGCCGGGCGCGCGAGCGGCGACTACCGCGTGCGGCGGACCGGCAGCCCGTCGCTCACCGGCCACATCGTGCTCGCGATCGTGCGCGATCGCGGACGCGCGCGGATCGGCCTGATCGCGGTCACGCCGCGCACCTGACCGCGCCGGCGCCCGGTGCAGGACGCGGGGCCGATCCCCGCCGATGAGCGGCCGTCCGCGTCAGCAGTGCTTGGCGACGACGACGTGCACCGTGCTGCCGCGCCGCACGCTCGCGCCCGGCTCGGGGTCCTGCTCGCAGACCGCGCGCTCGCCGGAGCGGAAGAGCTCGAGCAGGTCGCCGCCCCGCCGGATGTCGGCGTGCAGGTCGAGCGCGTCGAGCTGGCCCTGTACCTCGTCCTCGGGGACGCCCATCAACTGCGGAACCGAGACGTACACGTCGCGCGTGATGCGCAGCGCCGCCAGCGCCGGCGCGCGACGCGACGCCGTGGCGAGCACGTCGACGACGTTCGCGCCTGGGTCGAGCGGCACGACGGCGCTGAAGCTGCCACCGGTCACGAGTGCCGGCCGGCCCAGCACGGTGACCGCGGCGGCGCGCGGGCTCACACGTCCCTCCACGTTCGCGCTCGCGTCGCGCACCGTGGCGCCGTCGGCCGGCGCCGCGATCGTCAGGCGCACCTTCGCAAGCGGGCGCGCGGAGTTGCGCGCCGTCGCCTTGCCACAGCCGGTGAGGCCGGTAAGGCCGGCGGCCGCGGCTGTGAGAGCGGCGAGCATGGAGGCGACGCGCACGATCGACTGAGGCTACGCGCCGAACCGCACCCGAAACCGTGCGCCGCCGAGCGAGGACTCACCGACGTCGATGCTGGCGCCATGGGCGCGCAACTGCTGGCTGACGAGCGCGAGCCCGAGCCCCGAGCCCGACACCGTCGTGCCGTCGGAGCGGACGAATGGCTCGAAGATCCGCTCGCGATCGGCCTCCGGCACGCCGCGGCCGTCGTCCTCGACGGTCAGCGTCGGACCGTCCGCCGACAGCGCGACGGCGACCGCGCCGCCGCCATGGCAGGCGGCGTTCTGCAGCAGATTCTCGACGAGGATCCGCAACCCGGGCTCCCAGCCGCAGACAGGCACGGGCTCGTCGGGCAGCTCGCACGTCCAGCCGACAGCGGGATGGCGAGAGCGCGCCGAGGCAAGCGCGACGCCGACGAGGTCGGCGAGTTCGACCTCGGTGCGCTCAAGCGGCGACGCGTCACCGCGAGCGAGCGCCTGAAGGCCGACGAGCAGGTCGACGAGCCGGCGGTTCTCCGCCTGCGCGTCGGCGACCATCGCGGCACGCTGCTGCTCGGACATCTCGGGATGGCGGCTCAGCGCTGACAGCGTCGCCTGGATGCTCGTCAGCGGTGTGCGCAGCTCGTGGCCGGCGTCGGCGGCGAAGCGGCGGGTCGCCGCCAGCGCGCGCTCGCGGTCGCCGGCCGAGCGGGCGAGGCGCGCAAGCATCTCGTTGAAGCTCGCGGCAAGCGAGCGCAGCTCAGCGGGCCCGTCGTCGCCGGGCAGCCGGCGATCGAGATCCTCCGTGCCGGCGATCCCCGACGTCGCCGCGCGCAGCCGCCGCAGCGGGCGCAGGACGAGATCGGCCGCCAGCCAGGCGCCGAGCCCGGCGATCAGCAGCGCGGCGAAGCCGAACGCGAGCAGGCGATGGTTGAGCGCTGCCAGCTTGCTCTCGGTCGGCCCGAGCTGGGTGATCACCTCGAGCGTCGCAAGCCCTCCGAGTGCCTCGAGCTTGATCGCATAGGAGCGATAGCGCTGGCCGTGGAGCTCGAACGTGTGCAGTCCCAGTCGCGGGGCGGGCGCTCCTGCCGGCAGCTGCGTCCCGAACGCGGGCAGCTCGCGGCCGTCGAGCAGCAGGCGCAGCGACGTCCCGGACGCCGACAGGACGTTGTCCAGACGGCTGTCGGCCGCGGGCAGCTCGCGCTGCACAGCGGACAGCGCCGTCTCGCGCGAGAGCTCGACCGTCCGCTTGAGATGGTCGTCGAGCGCGGCCCGCTCTGAATGGTCGACGTAGCGCGACACGACGATCCCCGCTCCGGCCAGCACGACGGCGAGCACGAGCACGATGCCGAGCGTCAGATGACCACGGAGGCTGCGCACTGGATGCCTCCGTGAGTAGATCAGGTCTGGAGGATGAAGCCGATCCCGCGCACCGTCTGCAGCACGCGCGGCTCCCCGTCCGCCTCGAGCTTGCGGCGCAGGTAGCCGACGAAGACGTCCGCGATGTTCGTTCCGGGATCGAACGTGTAGCCCCACACCTCCTCGTGCAGACGGGCTCGATCGAGCACCTCGCCGGGGTGACGCATGAAGAGGCGTAGGAGGTCGAACTCGCGCCGCGTCAGCCCCAGGTCGCGATCCCCGCGGCACACGGCGTGCGAGCGCGGATCGAGCGTCAGATCGCCAGCGGTGAGCACGACGTCGGGCGTGGCGGGACGGCGCCGCAGGAGCGCCTGCAGCCGCGCGGTCACCTCCTCGAGGGCGAACGGCTTGACGACGTAGTCGTCGGCGCCCGCCTGCAGGCCGCGCACGCGGTCGTCGACCTCGTCGCGCGCCGAGAGGACGCAGATCGGGACGTCGTCGCCGTCGGCGCGCAGCCGTCGCAGGACCTCGAGCCCGTCGAGATCGGGCATCGCGAGGTCGAGCAGGATGACGGCGGGCGCGACCGACTCGACCGCGGCGAGCGCCGCCCGCCCGCCCGAGGCGCGCACCACGCGAAAACCCTCGAGCTCGAGGCCGGCGCCGACGGCGCGGCGAATCGCCGCGTCGTCGTCGACGAGCAGGACGACGGGACCGGCGCCGTCGATGCCCTCATCATCCACGCGTCACGACCTCGCAGTCGTGCGCGACGCTGTCGATCGGATCGGCGAAGACGCGGTCGCGGCCCTTGCCGCAGGTGATCTTGTCGCGCGCGCCGTCGACGGCGAGGATCGTGTCGTTGCCGTCGCCGCCGGCCACGACGTCGCCCGGTCCGTCGCCGGCGTCGATCCGGTCGTTGCCGGCCCCGCCGAGCAGGAGGTCCGGACCGGGGCCGCCGAAGAGCTTGTCGTTGCCGCTGTCACCGGACAGGATGTCGGCCCCGCTGCCGCCGTAGAGCTTGTCGTTGCCGGCCCCGCCGCGCAGCTCGTCGTCGCCGCCACGGCCCTTGAGCGTGTCAGCACGCGGGGTGCCCACGAGCTCGTCGGCAGCGGGCGTTCCGCGCAGCGTGAGTGCCTCGGAGGCCGCCGCCGTCGCACCGGCGAACGCCGTGACGAGGAGGACGAGGAGGACGACACGGCGGTGCATCGCTCACACGATGACGCAGGCGAGCCGCGCCGCACAGCCATGCGCTCCAGTCTCACCGAGTTCTCACCCCCGGTGAGGCCCGCGTGAGACAGCGCCCACGCCGCGTCCCGCAGCGCACACAGTGCAGCGAGCACCCTCCAGGAAAGGACGTTCGACATGCAGCTCTCCAAGACACAGCTCGCCGGCGCACTCGCCACGGCGAGCCTGCTCGTCCCGGCGGCGGCGTTCGCCGCCACGATCAACGGTGGACCCGCCAGCGAGCATCTGCGCGGTACGAGCGCCGCCGACACGATCAACGGCAACGGCGGCAACGACCGCATCCATGGCCTCGCCGGCAACGACAAGCTCAACGGCGGTCCAGGCAACGACCGCATCTTCGGCGACGCCGGCAACGACGCGATCGCCGGCGTGCAGGGCAACGATTGGCTCAACGGCGGCGCGGGCAACGACACGATCGTCGGCGACGCGAACGACGCCGGAGACCGCACCTCGCTGGATCGCATCTTCGGCGGCGCCGGCAACGACACGCTGAAGGGCGGGGACTCGGCCGATCGGATCTACGGAGGCAGCGGCAACGACACCGTCTCGGGCGAGAACGGCAACGACACGTTGGCGGGCGGCACGGGAGACGACGTCGAGGACGGCGGCGCAGGCAACGACAGGATCTTTGGCAACCGCGGCGTCGACGTGCTGCACGGCGGCGACGGCAACGACGTGCTCTGGGCGGTCGCACGGGCGGACGTCACCCCGAGCTCGACCGGCGCGGTCGACACCGTCGGTGACACGCTGGACGGCGGCAACGGCGATGACGTTCTGCACGCCCGCGACGGCGAGGTCGACAAGATCACCTGCGGGCCAGGCAACGACACCGCGCTGCTCGACACCGTCGACGTGATCACGGACGCTACGACGGCCAACCCGAACGGCTCCTGCGAGACCGTCAAGCGCGCCGCGCCGAAGCCGCGCGACTCGCGCGCCGAGGATGCCCAGGAGTCGCCGGCCGCGGCGCGCATCAGCGCCTGAGCCGACCGCCCGCGGATCGTCGCAAGCCGATCGTTCGCTGCGAATGAACACCGTTCGCTCGCGCCTAACGCCAAGGCCTTGACGACAGGCGAACACGCCAGACCCGAAATAGCCCGAGGTCGCACCCCGAATCTCGGATGCAGCAGAAGAGAGGGCGCATCTCCCCGGAGCGCCCTTTCTTCTGCTCGGGCCTGGCGCTCAGCGCCGGTCGACGGTCCAGCGGGCCGGTGCCGAGCGATCCGGCTCGTAGACGCAGAACGTCCCCGTGCGCACGGTGCGCTCGAGCTCGGCACCGAGCTGCGCGTCGTACGTCGCGATCCGCTTCAGCGTCGCGCGAATCGCGCGCGTCACGTTGATCCGGGCACGCTCGGCGTGTGAGCCCGTCTCGCGATCGCGACCACCGATCCCGACCGCGCGCCCGAGCTCGCGGCGCACGAACTCGAGCTCCTCGCCGACCCGCGCCGCTGCCGTCTCGTCGCGCCGTGAGACGGCATTGGCGAGCTCCGCCTCGAGCTCGGCGATGCGCTCGCGGTAGGAGCTCTTCGCGCGTGCGTCGAGCGCGGGCCCAGCACCACCCTGGACGCCGAAGTGGCCGGTCTCCTGACCACCCGAATGATGCTTGGCAACGTCGCTCAGTCCCGCTCCGTCGACTGCTGCGACGAGATCGAGGCTGTGCAGCTCGGCGCCGGGCCGCTCCAGCAGGAGCGCGATCAGTCGTAGGCCGCGCCCGTCGTTGAGATGCACGGTGCGCCCATGACGCGTGATGGTCCAGACCGCGCCGATGCGCCGCAGCGTCGCGTCCGGCAAGGCCACGCCGTCGCCGCGGCCCGGCTTCGCCACCGGCGCACGCAGCCGCTCGCGCAGCGCGGCGACCCGTTCGCCAAGCCCGATCAGCCCGATCGCCGCACACTCCCGAGCGGCGCCGTCGAGCAGCGTCTCGGCGCGGCGGCGCGCGGCACTGCCTCCGTCACCGACGTAGACGACCGCCTCCTCGACGGCAATCCGGGCGAGGGTCGTGCGGGCTCCGTCACGCCTGGCTCGCACGCGAGCGGCGCCGAGTTGCTCGAGCGCCTGGGCGTCGCGACCGCCAACGCGCGCCAGGATCCCGAGCCACAGCTCAACGGGCCCGAGGAACGCGACCGTCGGCAGCACGACATTGCGCCCGGCGAACGGCGCGAGCTGGGCGTGTACTGCGTCCGCGAGGTCGCCCCGCTCGAGCGCGGCGATCGCCTCGCAGAGCAGGGTCATCGCAGCCAGCCACAGGTTGTCGCGCGGCAGCGCGACGAAGTCGCCGGCGGCGAGGCGATCGAGCTCGGCACCGGCCTCCTCGACCTGCCCGCCGTCGGCGAGCGCGGCGGCCAGTCCAGCACGCCAGCAGGGCATCGCCGGGGCAGCGGCTGCGTAGGCGCGGACCTGCGCGAGCATCTCGCGTGGACCGTGCCGCAGCCACGTCAGCACGACGGCGTGCGACGCAAGCGTGATCGGAATCGTCGACGCCGCCAGTGACCCCGCCGTCTGCGCCACGCCGTCGAGCATTGCCTGGCTCTCATCGAGGCGCCCGCCGAGCGCGGCGCGGCGAGCCCGATGCAGCGCGGCGAACGCCATCGCCCGCGGGTCGCCGGCCTCCCTCGCGACGCGCGAGAGCGTCTCGCTCGCGATGTCCGCGGCGGCGAGCTCGTCGAGCTCGAGCAGCAGGTCGACGTGGCGGCTGCGGGCGGCCAGCGACATGACCGTCTCGCCGGCGCGGTCGCTGATCGCAAACAGCTCGGCGAGCCAGGCGAGCCCGCGCTCGGTCGCGTCCGGCCCGCACGTCGCAAGCTGCGCCGAGCTCAGCGCGATCGCAAGCGTCGTGTCGTCGGCGAGCCGGCGCGCCATCTCGAGCGCCTCGCTCGCGAGCCGCTCGCGGCGCTCCGCCGCATCGGACCAGTAGAGCGCGACGGCCAGCGCGGCCAGCAGCCTCACCCGCAGCGGTGCGTCACCGGGCCCGAGCCGGTCGAGCGCCTCGACGAGCAGCGCGACGTGCGCCTCGTCGACGTACCCCGGCGTCAGCGCGAACGGGGAGAAGCCGAGCGCAGCGCGGGCAAGGATGTCATCCGCCTCGATCGCCCGGGCGGCCGCGACCGCGGCCTCGAACGTCTCCCGCGCGGCGGGCCGGCCGGCCCGCGCCTGTGCCGTGCCGAGCCCCAGCAGCAGGTCCGCGCGCCGCGGGATGTCGCCCGGCAGCGCGTTGAGCGCCTCGATCGCCTGCGCGAAGAGGTCGGCGGCCTGCTCATGGGCCAGCCTGCCGAGCGCGTGACGGGCCGCGCGCTCGGCGTAGGCGAGCGCGATCGCACGGTCGCCGTACTCCTGCGCGGACAGGAAGTGGTGCGCGAGCTCCGGCAGGTGGTCGTCGATCGCTCCGCGATGCAGCCGCTCGAGCGCCTCACCGACCGCCCGATGGCCGCGCCGGCGGCGGTCCGCGGGCATACCGGTCACGAGCGTGTCGCGGATCAGCCCGTGCGCGAACCGGTAGTCCGCGAGCGCGCCGGGCAGCGGCACCACGAGACCGAGCTGCGCCGCGTGGTCGAGTGCGCCGACGACAGCCGGGCCGGCGAGCGGCGACGCGTACTGCAGCGTCGCGAGGCCGAACCTCCGCCCGATGATCGCCGCCAGCTCGAGCGTCTCGCGCGCAGGCCTCCCGAGTGGCTCCAGGCGGCGCGCGATCGTGTCGCGCACGCCGGCGGACAGCGGCAGCTCGCCCGGTGGATCGTGCAGGCGTTGCCCGGCGGCGAGCAGCGCGAGCACCTCGCCGGCGAAGAAGGGGTTGCCCTCCGTGAGGTCGTAGACGGCGTCGGCCAGCGCGTCCGCCGTCGCGCCGCCGGTCAGCTCGACCAGGCGGCGGACGTCCGCGCGATCGAGCCCGCCGAGGACCATGCGCCGCGCGCTGCGAACGACGTTCTGCAGCGCGGCCTGCGCCTCGGGCGTGCGGTCACCGGCGCGCTCCTGCATCGTCAGCACGCACATGACCGCCGCGTCGCCCAGCATCCGCGACACAAAGTCCAGCGCGATCAACGATCCCTCGTCGACGGCCTGCAGATCGTCGACGATGACGACGAGCGGGCGCCGTGCGCTGAGCGCGCGCAGCAGCAGCCCCAGCGCGTCGAAGAGTGCGAAGCGAGCGCCTTCGACATCCTCGTCCTGCGATGCCTGCGGGCGCGCCGTGGGGAGCCGATCGCCCAGCTCGGGTGTGAGGCGCAGCAGCTCGTGGGCGGCGCGTCCGAGCTCGGCGCGTAGCTGATCGCCATCGAGGTCCTGGGTGAGCGCTCGTGTGATCTCGGCCCAGGGGCCGTATGCCGGCGCGCCACGCCCGGCCCCGCGCGTCCAGATGACGCGTGCCCCGCGCTCCCCGGCGTGGTCGGCGAGCTCGACGGCAAGCCTCGTCTTGCCAACGCCGGACTCGCCGAGCACGACGTGGACGCCGCCGCGGCCACGGCGGGCATCCTCGAAGGCCTCGTGCAGCTCACGCAGCTCGCGCGCGCGTCCGACCAGCGGGCCTCGACCCGCCGCGGGCACCGTCGACGATTCATTCATCTGACGCAGGGACACTCTCTCCACCCGATACGACCAACCACGCGACTTTACCGTCAGCGTCGCGCCCTACCGGTGAACGTCCCAGTGCAATGGCATCGCGGGATCGGGCTGATACGCACACGATGACCCGGTGCGCACGCTGCCGCGCAGCAGGTGACCGAGCTCCGGCTCGTGCTCGGCGATCCGCACGACGGCTGCCTTGATCGCGCGCGTCACGTTGACGCGCGCCCGCTCGCCGTCGGCGTTGCTCGCCCTGTCTGCGCCCGCTCCGGCCGCCTCGCGCCGCTCCGCCACGTCGGCGGCCAGCGCCTCGAGCTCGTGACGAGCTCCAGCGGCCCGCTCGGGATCGTTGAACGCGCGCGCCTCGGCGATCTCCTCGCGCAGCTCGATCGCCCGCACGCGCTGCGAGCCCAGGACCGGTGCCGGTGACGAGTCCCCAGCGGTCAGCCGGCGCGCGAGCGCGACGGACGCGATCGCGGTGCCCGGGCTCTCGAACAGCGCGGCGAGATGATGCAGGCCCTTCGCGTCGCGCAGCCACACGCTGCGCCCTTCGTAGTCGAGCAGCCAGACGTCCTGCTCGCGGCGCAGTGCGGCGCGCAGCGTGCGGCGGCCGGCGGCCCGGTGGGCCGGCCGACTCGCCTCGCCAAGCCGCTCGCGCAGGCGCGCGGCGCGCGCGGCCAGCCCCGGCATCTGCATCTCGTCCGCGTCCCCGCCCGCGTGCTGGATGAGCGTCCGCGCGCGTTGGGCGTCACCCGCGCCCTCGCGGCGCACGAGCACCTCGGCGGTGTCGAGCGCGGTGAGCGCCACGATCGGCCGCGCGCCCATCCGCTCGGCCCCAGCATGGGCCGTCTCCAGATGGCCGAGCGCGCGGTCGTGCTCGCCGATCGTCATCGCCAGCAGCGCGAGGTAGCGCGCCACGGGTCCGAGGTACGCGCCGCCCATCGAGACGACGTTGCGACCGTCGTAGGGCACGAGCAGCTCGTACAGCCGCCGTGCCCGCGAGTGGTCGTCCAGCAGCGCGCAGAGCTCGGCGAGCAGCGACATCGAGACGAGCCAGAGCGCGTCGCGCGGGATGTCGTCGAAGGCCTGCGCCGCGAGGTGCTCGAGCTCGCGGCGCGCCTCGTCGGTGCGCCCCAGCTCGGCGAGGATCAGCGCCAGCCCGCAACGCCAGCGCGGGATCTCAGGCAGACGGTCGGCGTTGCGCCGCACGTAGGGCTCGATGTCTGCCTGCCGTCCCTGCATGCGGCGCACGAAGCACATCTGGGCATCGACGACCATCGGGGCGATCGAGCCCGGGATCTCCTGCGCCTGGAGGAACGCCTCCGTCGTGAGGGCCTCAGCGGTCGCGAGGTCGCCGCGCAGCTGCGCCGCGAGCGCGCGATGCAGCGGGTCGAAGACGAGCATCCGCGGCTGCCCGAGCCGGCGCGCGATCGTGCCGAAGGCGGCGATCTCCTCGTCCGCGCGCACGGGATCGTCGAGCTCGAGCAGCAGGCTCGTGCGCCAGAGGCGCACGAGCATCCCGAGCTCGGCGTCGTTGGATCGGCTGCAGAGCTCCTGCGCCTCGACCGAGATCGGCAGCCCGCGCGTGACCGTGTCCGGGCCCCAGACGGCGACGAATCCCTGCGCCAGCGCGAACGCGAGCGTGCGCTCGGCGAGCGTGCGCTGCTCGGCGACGTCCGGCCGAGCGGCGGCGTCGATCGCGCGGGCCAGCGTCATCGCCTCCTCGACGAGCTGCTCGCGACGCTCGCGCTGCGGCGACCAGTACAGCGCGAGCGCGAGCTGGACGCGCAGCCGGCAACGCAGCGCATCGACGGCTGCGCGCCGCTCTTCGACCGGCGGCTCGAACGCGTCGATCCGCGCAAGCGCCTCCTCGAGCGTGGCGACGAGCTCGCCTTCGACGAGCCCCGGAGCGAACGCGCCGAGGGTGCTCGCCAGCGCAGTCTGCGCGAGCCGCTCGGCATCGTCGAGGCGCCGCGCGTGTTCGGCGGCGGCACGCAGCGCCCGGCGTGCGCCCTCGATGTCCCCGGCGCGCATGCGCGCCTCGCCGAGACCCTGCGCAAGGCGCCAGGCACGCGCCTCGTCGGGCGCCAGGGCGCTCGCGACGTCGAGTGCCTGCTCGTAGAGGCGGGCGGCCTCGTCGTTCGCGAACTGGCCGACGGCACGGGCGGCCGCGCGCGCCGCATAATCGACGGCACGCTCGGCGCCGCCCTCCGTCGAGGCCTGCAGATAGTGATGCGCGATCTCGGCGAGGTGCGGCTCGAGGTCGTCGCGATAGGCCACCTCGAGCGCCTCCGCGGCGAGCAGGTGCAGGCGAGCGCGGCGCACGGCGCCAAGTCCGTCGACGAGCGTGTCGCGCACGAGCGCGTGCGCGAACACGAAGCGACCAGGGTCGCTCGTCGCGACCACGATCCCGTCGCGCAGCGGCAGCTCGAGCGCCTCGAGGACCTCCGCCTGCGGCCGTTCGACGACGCCGGCGAGCGTGTGCAGCGTGAACGTGCCGCCGATCACCGCGGCGGCGCTGAGTGCACGAAGGACAGGTGCGGCGAGCGGCTCGAGGCGCCCGCGGATCGCGTCGCGGACGCCATCGGGAAGCGGCAACGGCTGCTGCGCTGCCCGCGCGTCATGCAGCCGCCCCTGTGCCGAGAGCAGCTGCAGAAGCTCGTCGACGAAGAACGGGTTGCCGGCGCTCGCGTCGTGCACCGCCGTCACGAGGCCCGCCGGGATCGGGTCGCGTTCGGCGCCGCCGAGCCCCTGCGCGCGCGCCGCCGCCAGCCTGCCGACGTCGGTCCTGTCGAGGCCCTCGAGCGGCAGCCGCGCCGCGACCCGCGCAAGCCCGCCGAGCGAGGCGGCGAGCTCGGGGCGAGCATGCGCCTCGACGTCCCGGTAGGCGGCGACGACGAGCAGCGGCGCCTCGGGCAGCGCGCGTGCGACGAACTCCAGCGCCAGCAGCGACGAGACGTCCGCCCAGTGCAGATCGTCGAGGACGATGACGAGTGGACGCTGCCCGGCGACCGTTGCGAGCAGCGTCGCGAGCGCGTCGAACAGCCGGAAGCGCGCCTGATCGGAGTCAAGCTCGGACGGCTGCGCAGGCGCTCCGAGCGTGTCTGCGAGCTCGGGGAGCAGGTGGGCGATCCACGGCGCACCGGCGCCCAGAGCATCGCGCACGTAGGCCATGTCGGCGCGCCGCACGAGCGTGCGCGCGACCTGCACCCAGGGCCAGTAGGCGGGCGCGCCGCCACCGTCCCAGCAGCTGCCCCAGGCCCACGCCGCCCCGCGCTCGGACGCGTGTTCGACGAACTCGCGGGCCAGCGCCGTCTTGCCGATCCCGGCGTCGCCGGTCAGCAGGAAGAGCTCGCCGCGCCCGTCGAGCGCGCCATCCAGCGCGCGCTCGAGCCGCGCGAGCTCGCGTGCGCGGCCCACGAGCCGCGTACTCCGACGGTCGCTCGGTTCAGCTGCGTGCATGTCGCATCCCCTGCGGGCAGGGTAGACGAGCCCCGTCCAGCGGCGCGGGACGGTTTTGCCGCTGCCACCAGACCTTCGGGCGATAGGCGTTTCGAGGTGGTGCTGCCACACTCATGGATTCGTTTTCCGTTCCCGCCGGGATCGTCCCGCGGTGCAGACCGTCCCATCCCCCGGAGATCCGCTTGTCAACAAACAGCTTCGATGCCCGCAGCACGCTGACCGTCGGGGCGCGCACGGTCGAGTTCTTCTCACTTGCCGCACTGCCGGCGGAGCTCGACGTCGGACGCCTGCCGTTCTCGCTGAAGATCCTGCTCGAGAACCTGCTGCGCACGGAGGGCAACGGCTCCGTGACGGCCGCCGACATCGAGGCGCTGGCGAACTGGGATCCGACCGCCGCGCCGTCGACCGAGATCGCCTTCACCCCGGCGCGCGTCGTGATGCAGGACTTCACCGGCGTGCCGGCCGTCGTCGACCTCGCCGCGATGCGCGACGCGATGGCCGCGATGGGCGGCGACCCCGCGCTGATCAACCCGCTCGTCCCCGCCGAGCTCGTCATCGACCACTCCGTCCAGGTCGATGCGTTCGGCAGCCGCGACGCGTTCACACGCAATGCCGAGCGCGAGTTCGAGCGCAACGAGGAGCGCTACGCCTTCCTGCGCTGGGGCCAGACGGCGTTTGACAACTTCGCCGTCGTTCCGCCCGACACGGGCATCGTGCATCAGGTCAACCTCGAGTACCTCGCGCGCGTCGTGTTCGTCGACGACAGCGGTCTGGCGTACCCCGACACCCTCGTCGGGACCGACTCGCACACGACGATGATCAACGGCCTCGGCGTGCTCGGCTGGGGCGTCGGCGGGATCGAGGCGGAGGCCGCGATGCTCGGCCAGCCGATGCCGATGCTGATCCCCGAGGTCGTCGGCTTCAAGCTGCGCGGCTCGCTGCCCGAGGGCGCGACCGCGACCGACCTCGTGCTGACCGTCACCGAGATGCTGCGCGAGCGCGGCGTCGTCGGCAAGTTCGTCGAGTTCTACGGCCAGGGGCTCGCATCGCTGCCGCTCGCCGACCGCGCGACGATCGGCAACATGAGCCCTGAGTTCGGCTCGACCTGCGCGATCTTCCCGATCGACGCCGAGACGATCCGCTACCTGAAGTTCTCGGGGCGCCCCCCGGAGCTGATCGAGCTCGTCGAGGCGTACGCCCGGAAGCAGGGCCTGTGGCACGACGAGAGCTCGCCCGAGCCAGCGTACTCGGACACGATCGCGCTCGATCTCGGCGATGTCGTCCCCTCGCTCGCCGGGCCGCGGCGCCCGCAGGACCGCGTCGCGCTGAGCGAGGCACAGGCCGCGTTCAGGATCGCGGTCGAGGACTTCTTGCCGCAGGAAAACGACGCCGAGAAGGAGCTCGGTGCAACGATCGAGTTCGACGCGCTCTCGTTCCCGGCGTCGGACCCGCCGGCGTCCAGCGGACGTCCGGACATGCGCCCGCCCGAGCATGCGACCGACGCCGACCACGCCGCTGCGATCGCTGCCGCGCGCGAGGCCGCCCACGTCGACAACAGCGTCCCGGTCGTGCTGCCCGACGGCAGCGAGACGCGCGTCGACCACGGCCACGTCGTGATCGCCGCGATCACGTCCTGCACGAACACCTCCAACCCGTCGGTCATGCTCGCCGCCGGGCTGCTCGCCCGCAACGCCGTCGCGCGCGGCCTCGAGTCGAAGCCGTGGGTGAAGACGTCGCTCGCCCCCGGCTCGAAGGTCGTCACGCAGTACCTCGACCAAGCCGGCCTGACCGGCGACCTCGAGGCGCTCGGCTTCCACCTCGTCGGCTACGGCTGCACGACCTGCATCGGCAACTCCGGCCCCCTGCCACGCGCCGTCTCGGAGGCGATCGGCAAGCACGACCTCGTCGCGGTCTCCGTGCTCTCGGGCAACCGCAACTTCGAGGGCCGCATCAACCCCGACGTGAAGATGAACTACCTGGCCTCGCCGCCACTCGTCGTCGCGTACGCGCTCGCGGGATCGATGGACGCAGACATCGTCAACGACCCGATCGGCGTCGATCGCGACGGCGTCGACGTCTACCTGCGCGAGCTCTGGCCATCCGGTCAGGAGGTCGGCGAGACGGTCGAGCGCGCGGTGCGCTCGGAGATGTTCCGCTCCTCCTACGACGACGTGTTCGCCGGCGACGAGCGCTGGAACTCGCTCGACGTCCCGACCGGCGACCGCTTCGCGTGGGACGACCGCTCGACCTACGTGCACCTCCCGCCGTACTTCGACGGCATGCCGGCCGAGCCCGGGCCCGTCGAGGACGTCGTCGACGCGCGCGTGCTGGCCCTGCTCGGCGACTCGGTGACGACCGACCACATCTCGCCCGCCGGTTCGATCAAGGCCGACTCACCGGCCGGGCTGTACCTGCAGGATCGTGGTGTGCGGCCGCGTGACTTCAACTCGTATGGCGCGCGGCGCGGCAACCACGAGGTCATGGTGCGCGGCACGTTCGCCAACATCCGCCTGCGCAACAAGCTCGGCGGCGATCGCGATCCGCTCCCCGAGGGTGGGATGACGCGCAAGTTCAGCCCGTACAGCTCGCCGCGCGTGATGCCGATCTACGACGCGGCGATGGCGTACATCGAGGAGGGCACGCCGCTCGTCGTGCTCGCCGGGAAGGAATATGGGTCGGGCTCGTCGCGCGATTGGGCGGCGAAGGGGACGCGTCTGCTGGGCGTGCGCGCGGTGCTCGCGCAGTCCTTCGAGCGCATCCACCGCTCGAACCTGATCGGGATGGGAGTCCTACCGCTCCAGCTGCCGGCGTCGCCGGACGAGCTCGGGCTGACGGGGGAGGAGATCTTCTCGATCACGGGACTCGCTTCTGCGATGAACGCCGGCGAGCCCGTGCCGGCCGAGGTCACGGTACGCGCCGGCGAGCGCGAGTTCACGGCCCGCGTCAGGATCGACACGCCGCAGGAAGCGGAGTACTTCCGCCACGGCGGGATCCTGCAGTACGTGCTGCGCTCGCTGCGCGACCGCTGAGGGCGCCCTAGCCCGTCGTGCGGCAGCGCGCGCAGCGGCCGTGCACGACCGCCTCGATGCGCTCGTGCTCAAACCCGTGGAGCGCAGCCGCGCGCTCGAGCCCGGCGGTGTCGAGCTTGGAGTCGAGGTCCTCGATCGATCCGCACGACGTGCAGATGAGGTGGTGGTGGGGCTCGGTGCGCGGGTCGAACAGCGTCGTGCCGGCACGCTGCACCCGGCGCACGATGCCAAGCTCCTCGAAGAGATCGAGCGTCGCGTAGATCGTCGGCAGCGACACACTCGGCAGGCGTTCGCCGACCATCTCGAGCAGCTCGTCGGCCGTCACGTGGCGGTCGAGCTCGTGCAGCGCGCGGTGCATGACGACGCGCTGCGGCGTGACGCGCAGCCCGCGCTCGCGCAGGGCGGTGGGGAAATCGGCGCTCATCCCACGCCCAATGTTAGGGCACCCTGGTTAGGGATTCCTTATTACTAGAGACTTGCAAGTAGGGGTAAGATCAGCGTCGTGACGACAGCGGATCTCACCCTCGTCGGCCGCTGGCGCGCCGCCGACCAGCGCCAGCGCCTCCTGCAGGTCATCCAGCCTGCGCTGATCGGCCTGATCGACGGCACGATCTCGACGCTCGCCCCGATCTTCGCGAGCGCGTACATCGCCGGCTCGCGGGCCGCGCTGCTCGTCGGTCTCGCGGCCGCGCTCGGCGCGGCGATCAGCATGGGCATGTCCGAGGCCCTCTCCGACGACGGCGCGATCACCGGCCGCGGGGCAGCGCTCACGCGTGGCACGATCACCGGCGTGGCGACCTTCGTCGGCGGCACGGCGCACGCGCTGCCGTTCCTCATCTCGAACATCCACACCGCGCTCACGGTCGCCTACGCCGTCGTCTCGGTGGAGCTCGTCGTGATCGCATGGGTTCGCAGGCGGTTCCTCGGCGTCGCGCTGCGGACCTCGCTGCTGCAGGTGACCCTCGGCGGCATCATCGTCGCGTCGGTCGGCGTCGCCGTCGGGCACGCGTAGCGCTCGTCTGCTGCACACCGCGCCGGTACCCTCGGCACCGTGCCGCGCACCCTCGCCGACGTCCTGCGCGAAGAGACCAACGGCGGCAAGCTGATGCTGCTCGCGACCGCCGCCGCACTGCTCTGGGCGAATCTCTCGCACGGCAGCTACGCCGGCTTCTGGGACAGCGGCGCGCTCGCCGGCCCGGCCGAGCTGCACCTCGACCTGACGCTCGGCCACTGGGTCACCGACGGCCTGCTCGCGGTCTTCTTCTTCGTCGCCGGCCTCGAGCTCAAGCGCGAGCTTACGATCGGCCAGCTCGCCGACCGGCGCGCCGCAACGCTGCCACTCTTCGCCGCCGCCGGCGGCATGATCGTGCCCGCCTTCGTCGCGCTCGCGGTCTCCGGCGGCGCCGCGCGAACGGGCGGTGCATGGGCGATCCCGGTCGCGACGGACATCGCCTTCGCGCTCGGCATCCTCGCCCTCGCCGGCTCCGCGCTGCCGAGCGGCCTGCGGGTGCTGCTGCTCTCGATCGCCGTGATCGACGATCTCGTCGCGATCGCCCTGATCGCGGCGCTCTTCACGCACGACCTCGCGCCGCTCTGGCTGGCCGGTGCCGGGCTGGCAGCCGCGGCTTACCACCTCGCACTGCGCACACGCATCGATCCGGCCTGGTTGCTGTGGGTGATCGCGATCGCCACCTGGATCTGCGTCCACGCAAGCGGCGTGCACGCGACCGTCGCGGGCATCGTGCTGGGACTGCTGACCCCAGTCCGTCCGCGAGCAAGCGAGCACGCGTCGCCCGCGAACCGCTTCGAGCATCGCCTGCATCCGATCTCGGCGGGGATCGTCGTTCCGCTCTTCGCGCTTGCGGCTGCCGGCATCCCGCTCGGCGTCGCCGGCGACGCCGTCAGCGATGCGATTGCCGTCGGCGTCTTCGCCGGGCTGCTCGCGGGCAAGTTCGCCGGTGTGCTGGGCGGCTCCTGGGTCGCGGTCCGCAGCGGGGCCGGCGCGCTGCCGGACGGGCTGCGCTTGGCGGAGGTCGTACCGATCGCCGTGCTCGCCGGGATTGGCTACACCGTCAGCCTCCTGATCGCACGCCTCGCGCTGCCGCAGGGCGCGGCGCAGGAGCGTGCTGCGCTCGCGGTCCTCGCAGCATCGGCAGTCGCGTCGCTGCTCGCGCTCGCGCTGCTGCGGGCCCGAGCGCGAGCAGCTCGCGCGCCCACGGTCGGCGCCTGACGGCCGGGCTACCCTTCGTCGCCATGCCGCTGCCCGAGCTCTTGCGCCAGCTTCTCACCGCCGCCGGCCCGTCCGGCTACGAAACCGCGCCCGCCGCCATCTTCACCACCGCCGGGCGCGCGTTCACCGACGACGTCGAGGTCGACATCATGGGATCGGCCGTCGCCCGCGTGAAGGGCACGACCCCTGGGGCGCCCTTCCTCGCGATCGTCGGGCACATCGACGAGATCGGCCTGATCGTCACGCACATCGACGACAACGGCTTCCTGCGCTTCATGGGCGTCGGCGGCTGGGACCCGCAGATCCTCGTCGGCCAGCGCGTCGAGATCAGCACGCGAGACGGCGTCGTCGCCGGGGTCGCCGGCCGCAAGGCGATCCACCTACTGCGCGAGGACGAGCGCGAGAAGGTCCCGAAGCTGCGCGACCTGCATATCGACATCGGCGCGAAGGACGGCGACGAGGCGCGCGGCCTTGTGCGGGTCGGCGATGTCGCGGTGATCGCCGGAGAGCCGCTCGAGCTGCGCAACGACCGCGTCATCTCGCGCTCGATGGACAACCGCCTTGGCGCGTTCATCGCCCTCGAGGCAGCGCGCCTCGTGGCCGAGGCCGGCGGCGCGCCGGGTGACGTCGCCGCCGTCGGCGTCGTCCAGGAGGAGATCACGTTCGGCGGCGCACGCACGTCGGCGTTCCGCCTGCAGCCCGATGTCGCGATCGTCGTCGACGTCACGCACGAGACGGGCTCGCCGAGCGTCGACGTCAACGAGATCGGCAAGCACGAGTTCGGCTCCGGCCCGGTCATCGAGCGGGGGTCGCTGCTCAATCCGGTCGTCTTCGAGTTGCTGCACGACGCCGCCACGCGCGAGGAGATCCCCTTCACCGTCCAGGCGTCGGCGCGCTCGACGGGCACCGACGCCGACGCGATCCACCTCTCACGCGCCGGCGTGCCGACCGGCGGCGTCTCCGTCACCCTGCGCTACATGCACTCCCCGGTCGAGATGGTGGAGCTCGGCGACGTGCACGCCTGCGCGCAGCTGATCGCCGCGTTCGCGCAGTCGCTCGGCGCGGACACGACGTTCGCGCGCGCCTAGCGCCGGCGAGCGTCACGGTCGCGCCCAGCGTGCTCCTGCTCTTCGACATCGACGGCACGCTGCTGATCGGTGCCGCCGGCGCACATCGCGACGCGATCCACGAGGCGCTGCGCGTCGTCCACGGCGTCGACGCCCCGGCGCGTACGGGCGCGGAGACCGCGGGCCGGACCGACGGCGAGATCGCGCGCAACCTGCTCACGCAAGCGGGCGTCGCAGCGCAGCGGATCGACGAGCGCGCCGACGATGTGCGGATCGCGGCCTGCGAGGCCTACGGCCGCCTGTGTCCCGCCGATCTGTCCGCGCACGTCGCGCCGGGGATGAGCGATCTGCTCGCCGACCTCACTGACCGCGACGACGCGCTGCTCGCGCTCGTGACGGGAAACTTCGAGCCGATCGCCCGCCTGAAGCTGCGCCGCGCCGGCATCGGGCACCACTTCATGACGGGCCAGGGCGGCTTCGGCTCCGATCACGAGGACCGTACGATGCTCCCTGAGGTCGCGCGTCGGCGCGCAGGCGGCGAGGACGGCGAGCCGTGGCCGACGCGACGTACGATCGTGATCGGCGACACGCCGCGTGACATCGCCTGCGCGCGGGCCGACGGCGTCCGCGTCGCGGCGATCGCGACCGGTCCCTACGAGGCGGCGGAGCTGCAGGCGGCAGATGCCGTCGCCCGCGACACGCGCGAGCTCGACGCGATCCTGCGGCGCTGGCAGTCCTAGCTACGTGCGCGTCAGGCGCTTGTACGTGATGCGGTGCGGACGGTCGGCCTCGTCGCCGAGCAGCTCGCGGCGGTGCTCCTCGTAGGCCTCGAAGTTGCCCTCGAACCAGCGCACCTGCGAGTCGCCCTCGAAGGCGAGCACGTGCGTCGCGACGCGATCGAGGAACCAGCGATCGTGCGAGATCACGACGGCGCAGCCACCGAAGGCGAGCAGCGCCTCCTCGAGCGCGCGGAGCGTGTCCACATCAAGGTCGTTCGTCGGCTCGTCGAGCAGCAGGACGTTGCCGCCCGCGCGCAGCAGCTTCGCGAGGTGCAGGCGGTTGCGCTCTCCGCCGGAGAGCGTGCCGACCTTCTTCTGCTGGCTCGATCCCTTGAAGTTCCACGACGAGCAGTAGGCGCGCGAGCTCATCGTCTGGTCGCCGACCTTGATCGAGTCCATGCCGTCGGAGATCTCTTCCCAGACGTTCTTCTCGTCGTCCAGTGCGTCGCGCGACTGGTCGACGTAGGCGAGCTCGACGGTGTCGCCGACCCGCAGCGTGCCCTCGTCGGGCTGCTCCTGGCCAGTGATCATCCGGAAGAGCGTCGTCTTGCCGGCGCCGTTGGGCCCGATCACGCCGACGATTCCGCCGCGCGGAAGCTTGAAGCTCAGGTCCTCGATCAGCAGGCGGTCGCCGAATCCCTTGCGCACGCCGTCGGCCTCGACGACGACGTCGCCCAGGCGCGGGCCGGCGGGGATGTGGATCTGGACCTGGTCGAGCTTGACGTTGCGCTCCTCGGCGAGCAGCGCCTCGTAGTTGTTCAGGCGCGCCTTGGCCTTCTTGCGCCGGCCCTTGGGGTTCTCGCGGACCCACTCGAGCTCCTGCTCGATCGTCTTCTGGCGGACCTTGTCGCCCTTCTCCTCCATCGCGAGGCGCTTCTGCTTCTGCTCGAGCCAGGACGAGTAGTTGCCCTCGTAGGGCAGGCCTCTACCTCGATCAAGCTCCAGTATCCAACCCGCCACATTGTCGAGGAAGTAGCGATCGTGGGTGACCGCGACGATCGTGCCCTTGTACTCGGCGAGGTGGCGCTCGAGCCAGTCGACCGACTCAGCGTCGAGGTGGTTCGTCGGCTCGTCGAGCAGCAGCAGGTCGGGCGCGCGCAGCAGCAGGCGACAGAGCGCGACGCGGCGGCGCTCGCCGCCTGAGAGCTTCGTGACGTCGGCATCGGCGGGCGGCAGGCGCAGCGCATCCATCGCGTACTCGATCGTCGTGTCGAGGTTCCAGGCGTCAGCGGCATCGATCTGGTCCTGCAGGCGGGCGAACTCGTCGGCCGTCTCCTCGGAGTAGTTCGCGGCGAGGTCGTTGAAGCGCTGCAGCAGCGCCTTCGTCTCGTGCACGGCCTCCTCGACGTTGCCCTTGACGTCCTTGGTCTCGTCGAGCTGGGGCTCCTGCTCGAGCAGGCCGACCGTCGCCTTGGGCGCGAGCATCGCGTCGCCGCGGTAGTCGGTCTCGATGCCGGCCATGATCTTCAGGACCGTCGACTTGCCCGCGCCGTTGTAGCCAAGCACGCCGATCTTCGCCCCCGGCATGAACGCGAGCGTGACGTCCTTGAGCACCGTCTTGTCGGGCGGATAGTCCTTCGACAGCTTGTGCATCGTGTAGACGTACTGGGCGGACATCGTCGACTGAGGGTAGCTCGCGGCAGGCGCTGCCCAGCTGCGGACCGCCTGCGGGCTCAGCCGCAGCGGACGTACGTCGGCGAGTGCGTCGCCGTGCGCCCGTCGGCGAGCCTCAGCGTCACGACGACGCGCGTTCGCGTCGCATGCAGCGCCACGACGAGCGGCTTGCGCAGCCGCGCGCACCCCCCGGCGCCTGCGGTCCAGCCGACGCCGAGCTGCGCCGACACGAGCGCGTTCGTGACCGCGTCGCCCGTCGCACGCAGCTCGTCTTCGCTGTACGGCTGCGGGTCGACGTGCAGGCGTTCGGTCAGCTCGGCGAGGTCCGCCCCCGCGGCGTGCTGCCCGAGCGCCTGGACGATCGCCGCATGCGCCGCCGAGACGTCGAGCGGACCCGGCGCGAGGCCGACGACCCAGCTGAGAGAACGCATAGCGACGCGGCCTGAGCGCTCGCCGTGCCGAACGCACCCAGCACGCCTGCCGCAACGACGACGATCAACGCCCGGAACGTGCGGCTCATGCGTCCCCTAACGCATGCCGCTCGCGTCAGTTGCGCCGTGATCGCCTGGCGACGACCACGGACGTGGCCAGGAGCTGTGTGCGATGAGTTTGCGTCCACCGGGCGGTCGTAGATGCATGACTAGCCTTCTGCCGATGCCAGACCTCGCCCTCCGTTTGCGCTCCGTCGTCAAGAGCTACGGCAAGATCCAGGCCGTCGCCGGCCTCGACCTCGAGGTCCCCGAGGGCACCTGCGTCGGCCTGCTCGGACCCAACGGCGCCGGCAAGTCGACGACGATGAAGATGCTCACCGCGCAGGTGATCGCCGACTCCGGCGAGCTGGACGTCCTCGGATACCGCCTCCCCGGTGAGTCGAAGTCCGCGCGCGCGGAGATGGGCGTCTGCCCGCAGCTCGACAACCTCGACACGACGCTCACCGTCGAGCAGAACCTGCTCGTCTTCACCTACCTGTACCGGATCCCGCGCGGCGAGCGCCGGGCGGCGATCACGCGAGCGCTCGAGATCGCGAACCTGTCCGATCGCCGCGGCGACAAGGTCGACAAGCTCTCCGGCGGGATGCGACGCCGGCTGCTCATCGCGCGTGCGCTCCTGCATCGGCCGCGACTGCTGCTGCTCGACGAGCCGACCGTCGGCCTGGACCCGCAGATTCGCCAGGAGCTGTGGGCGCTGATCGACGCGCTACGCAGCGAGGGCACGTCGATCCTCATGTCGACGCACTACATCGAGGAGGCCGAGCGTCTCGCCGACACGGTGACGATCATGTCCGCGGGCAAGGCCGTCGCGACCGGTCGCCCGGACGATCTCGTCATCGAGCACGCCGGCCGCGAGGTGCTCGAGGTCTACGGACCGCCGGCGCGGCTCGCCGAGGTCGAGGCCAGCGCGGCGCAGGGTGGCCTGCGCACGCGCCGCACCGGGACGAGCGTCGCCCTGCTCGGCGTCGAGGGCCGCAACGGCGACCTTCCCGACGGCGAGCGGCGCAGTACGACCTTGGAAGACGTCTTCGTCCTGCTGACAGGCGAGGAGGTGCGCTGATGCGCGCCCGCACGAAGATCGGCCGCCTCGAGTGGCCCGCGATGCAGGGCGTCCTGATTCGCGAGATGGTGAACTTCAGCTCGTACTGGCGCGGCTCGACGTTCTCCTCGACGATGGAGCCGACCGTCTACCTGCTCGCCTTCGGCTTCGGCTTCGGCTCGCTCGTGTCGAAGGTCGGTGGCTACGACTACGTCGACTTCGTCGGCACCGGGACCGTCGCCACGGCGGTCCTCTTCTCGGCCGCGTTCCCGGCGATGTTCGGGACGATGGTCAAGGCGACGTTCCAGCACACGTACGACGCGATCCTCGCTGCGCCCGTCGACACCGAGGAGCTCGTCACCGCCGAGGCGCTCTGGATCGCCACGCGCGCTGGGACGTACGGCTGCGTGCCGATGCTCGTCGCGATCTGCTTCGGCCTCGACCCGCGGCTGGACATGCTCGTCGTGCCGTTCATCGCGTTCATCGCCGGGTTCGGCTGGGCCTGCTTCGGGATCACGATCGCCGGCGTCCTCAAGAGCTTCGAGAACTTCAGCTACATCACGAGCGGCGTGCTGACGCCGATGATGCTGACCGCCGGCACGTTCTTCCCGCTCAGCGGGCTACCGGAATGGGCCCAGGTGCTCGGCAACTTCAACCCGCTGCATCACTGCGTCGAGCTCGTCCGGCACGCCGCGTTCGGCTGGGAAGGCTGGGCCGACGTCGGACATCTCGGCGCGATGATCCTGTTCGCTCTCGTCCTCTGGCGGCTGGCGATCCGCGCGCTCACACGCAAGCTCGTGACGTAGCCGAGGAGGGGCTCTCGGCTAGCACTCCGAGCCCCTCAGATCAAGCCCTGAGGGTCGCCCGACAGGCGCGCCGCAAGGACCTGCCCGCGCTACCCTCGGGTGCTCGTGCCAGGCGTTCTCGACATCGAGCAATCGCTGCTGCTGCTGGAGCTCCAGCCGCCCTTCGGCAAGCGCGACGTCCAGCTCGCGCGGCGCCGGCAGGCGAAGATCTGGCACCCCGACATCGCTCCGCCGGGCAAGCAGTTCGAACACGAGCGCCACCTCAAGGCGATCAACGAGGCGGCCGATCAGCTCGAGCGCCTCGCCGAGGGGTCGCGCGGCGGGACGGTGTCGCGCAACGCGGTCAAGGTGAGCGCCGCTGCCGCCCGCGACGCGCGTGCCGAGGAGGGCCGCCGCGCCTACGAGGCGCAGCAGCGCGCGCGCGAGCACGCGGCCGATCGCGAGGCGAACGACCCCTTCGCGTCGCAGGTCCCCGACCACTCCGTCGTGCACCGCTACGCGCGCTGCGTCGCCTATCCCGAGTGGGGCGTCGGCAGCGTGACCGGGATCTACTTCACGGGCGGCGGCGACGACGTCCAGCAATGGGCGCGGATCCGCTTCAACGTCGGCGTCCGCACCGTGCCCGCCGGGACGCTGCAGTTCGTCGACTTCTCCAAGCCTGACGCCGCCGCCGACCGCGTCGAGCGCTTCATGACCGCGGCGCAGCACGCGACGTTCGAGGGCAACCACGCGCTCGCCGCCCAGCGCCTCATCTACGCGCGCGACGCCGAGCCCGGCAACGTCACGGTCCTGCGGCTGCTGACGCTGGCCTTCTGGCAGGCGGGCAACCTCAACGCGGCGGGCCGCTCGGTACGCGACTGGGCACGCGCCGAGGGCGACCGGCCGGCGCCCCATCGCTTCGCCGCCCGCATCTACGAGGACATGGGCGCGATCGACCTCGCCGCCGAGGCCGCCGAGCGCGCCGTCGACCGCGGCACCGGCGACGCCGATGCCTGGGAGCGCCTCGGGCGCCTGCGCCTGCGGCTGATGGATCGCGAGGGCGCGATCGCCGCGCTCGAGCATGCTCGCGGCCTCGTGCCGTCGGTCGACGGGCTGCTCGACCTGGCGCTCGCCTACCACCTTGCCGGCGATCTCGGCGCGGAGGTGACGGCCTGCGAGCAGGCGACGCTGCTCGACCACGAATCGGCGCCGGCCTGGTCGCGCTACGCCCACGCGCTCGCCCGCACCGACCGCGTCAGCGACGCGATCGACGCCTGCGAGCGAGCGCTGCGGCTCGCCGACGACCCCGAGGTCGCCGGGCTGCTCGATCGCCTGCGCGAGCGGCTGCCGCGCGTCCTGCCCGCGGCGTAGTGCGCCACGAACGAGTCCGCGCCGACCGGTACGGTCCCGAACCATGCGCCTGATCGTCGCCCGCTGCGAGGTCCGCTACAGCGGCCGCCTGAACGCGGTCCTGCCCGAAGCCCTGCGGCTGCTGATGGTCAAGGCCGACGGCTCGTTCATGGTCCACGCCGACAGCGGCGGCTACAAGCCGAGCAACTGGATGACCGCGCCGACCGTGATCGAGACGACCGGCGAGCCGCCGACGCAGATCGTCGTGCGCAAGCGCGCCGGCGCCACCGAGGACCGCCTCGAGATCGCGATCGCCGAGATCGTCAGCGACGTCACGCACGACATGGGCGAGGCCGCTGCGCTCGAGAAGGACGGCGTCGAGCGTGACCTGCAGGAGGCGCTCGCCGCGGCGCCCCAGTTCTGTGGCGAGGGCTTTCGCCTCGTTCGCCGCGAATGGCCGACCGACATCGGCCCCGTCGACCTCATGTGCCGCGACACCGAAGACGCCTGGATCGCCGTCGAGATCAAGCGGATCGCGACGATCGACGCCGTCGAGCAGCTGTCGCGCTACATCGAGCGCATCCGCCTCGATCCGGCGATGGCGTCCTGCCGGGGCATCCTCGCCGCGCAGGCGTTCAAGCCGCAGGCGCGGGTGCTCGCCGAGGCCCGGGGGCTGGCCTGCGTCGAGGTCGACCTCGCGGTGCTGCGCGGCGAGCGCGAGCCCGACCTCACTCTGTTCGCCGCGTAGCTCTCCGGACGGCCGTACGAGCGCCGCGGCGCCACCCGTTGTACATGCGGTCCAGCGGGTTTGGCCCTGGCGCGCAAATCTGAGCAGAACTGCAAAGTGCTGCTTATGCTCAGTCAATGGATCGCGTGCCGCCCCAGATCGTCGCGTTCGGAGGGGGCGGGTTCTCAATGGAGGCCGGCAACGCGCTGCTCGACGACTACGTCCTCGGACTCACGGGCGTACCGCATCCGAAGGTCTGCTTCCTGCCCTCGGCCTCGGGCGATGCGGACCACTACATCGTGCGTTTCTACCGAGCGTTCTCGTCGTCGCGCTGCGAGCCGTCGCACGTCTCGCTCTTCCGGCGTGACAAGGGAGCAGGCCTCGGCTGCGACATCGCCGAGCACCTGCTGAGCCAGGACCTCATCTACGTCGGCGGCGGCAGCGTCGTCTCGCTGCTCGGCGTCTGGCAGGCGCACGGAATCGACGACGTGCTGCGCGAGGCATGGCGGCGCGGCATCGTCCTCTGCGGGCTCAGCGCCGGTTCGCTGTGCTGGTTCAGCGAGGCGGTGACGGCGTTCCACGGCCCGCCACAGCGGGTGCACGGCCTCGGTCTGCTGCCATACTCGAACTGCGTGCACTACGACGGTGAACCAGGTCGACGCGACAGCTACCACCGCTTCCTGAGCGAGGGGATGGCTCCGGGTTACGCGGCCGGCGACGGGGCCGCGCTGCACTTTCGCGGCGAGACGCTGGCCCGCGTCGTGTCGTCGCGTCCGAAGGCCTCCGCCTACTGGGTCGAGGATGTCGGCGGTGAGATGTCGGAGGTGGCGCTGCAGGTCCGCTGGCTTGGCGGATCTCGGACCCTCTCCGCCGCGTAGTGGTCGGCCCCGCGGCTACGTGCCATGGCCAGGCGGCTGCTGGCGCCGACTGGCCAGGACGCAGGGAGGAAGGTGTGCCTCTGGCACATCGACGACCGAGGACGCCGCCAGGCGGTGATCAGCGGTCGTCTGACGCGGTGCGTCGTTGCGGGGCCAACCACTGATGGCCGGGCGTAGCCGCACGATCTTCGCCATGGGAGGCGGAGGCTTCACCTCGGAGCCACAGAATCCCGCGCTCGACGATTTCATCCTCTCACTCGCCCGCGCACGCGAGCCCCGCATCCTCTTCCTGCCGACCGCCAGCGGCGATCCGAACGGGCAGATCGCAGCGTTCAAGTCGACGTTCGGCGAGCGCGCCTGCCGTCCTCGCTATCTCTCCCTGTTCCGCCTCGAGCAGGAGCCGGCCGAGCTGCGGACGCTGATCCTGAGCCAGGACATCGTCTACGTCGGCGGTGGCTCGATGCGCAACCTGCTGGCGATCTGGCGCGAGCACGGCCTCGACGCGATCCTGCACGAGGCGTGGGAGGCAGGCGTCGTGCTCGCCGGCCTGAGCGCCGGCGGCATGTGCTGGTTCGAGCACGGCATCACTCGCTCGACGGGCCGGCCGCAGCCCGCGGCCGCCCTCGGCTTCCTGCCCGGCAGCCTCTCGGTGCACTACGACGGCGACCCCACCCGCCGGCCGGCGTTCCTCGACGCCGTTGCGCGCGGCACGATCCCCGATGGCTACGGCGCCGACGACGGCGTCGGCCTGCTGTTCGAGGGCACCGAGCTCGCCCGGATCGTCTGCTCCCGGCCGGGCGCACACGCCTACCGCGTCCAGCGCCAGGTCACCGAGAGCGCCGAGACGGCGATCGAGACCGTGCTCGAGCCGGAGCTCCTCGCCGCTGCCGCGCGCGTGCGTGCGCGCGCCGTGCCGGACGACATCCGCGAGTACCGCGCCGAGCGCTACGGCGCCGCCGGCCGGCGCTGAGCCTGACCGGCGCGGCGTCAGCGAGACTCGCCGAAGAGCGTCGTGAGCAGCGACCGCGGTCCGCCTCGGTCGCGGTGCTCGCAGAGGTAGATCCCCTGCCACGTCCCGAGCGCGAAACGCCCGCCGGAGATCGGGAGGCTGAGCGACGAGCCCATCAGCGCCGCCTTGATGTGCGCGGGCATGTCGTCGGGGCCCTCGAGCGTGTGCGTCCAGGCGAAGTCTTCGGGCACGGCAACGTCGAACCACGACTCGAAGTCGCGGCGCACGTCCGGCGACGCGTTCTCGTTGAGCGTCAGTGAGGCCGACGTGTGGCGGATGAAGAGCTGCGCGATGCCGATGCCGACGCTTTCGAGCTCCGGCAGCGCGCGCACGACCTCAGCCGTCACGAGATGCACGCCCCGCGGGCGCGCTGCGAGCGTGATCTCGCGCTGGATCCAGGTCATCCGTACCAGCCTACGTCGCCTCCGCGTCCCGCGAATCGCGGGGTCATCGAGGGCAGCGGCGAGGCGAAACGCTGCGGCGACTGATCGACCACCCCTCTGGCGAGATGTCTAGCAATGTCTAGCTGCGGGCTAGACACTGCTAGACACGCGACATCGGACGTAGGCTTCGGTCGTGATGCCGCACCGCAGCCCGACCGCGCTGTGGACGCCCACCGCGACATTCGCGCGCGACACGCGTCTGCGCGCGTACATGGACTGGCTCGCCGCCGAGCGGGGGATCCATGTCGCGACGTACGACGAGCTCTGGCATTGGTCGGTCGACGACCTCGATGCGTTCTGGGCATCGATCGCGACGTACTTCGACGTCCACTTCCACACCCCGCCTGAAGCGGTGCTCGAGCACTCGACGGTCGCCGACGCTCGCTGGTTCGCGGGCGCCACGCTCTCCTATCCCGAGCACGTCTTCCGCGACCGCGACGACGACGCGGTCGCGATCCGCCACGCCTCCGAGCTGCGCCCGCTGGCCGAGCTCACCTGGGCCGAACTACGCAGCGAGACCGCCCGCATCCAAGCCGGGCTGCGCGCGCTCGGCGTCGATCGCGGCGATCGCGTGGCGGCGTATCTGCCGAACCTCCCGGAGACCGTCGCCGCCTTCCTTGCGACGGCCGGCCTCGGCGCGGTCTGGTCGAGCTGCGCGCCGGAGTTCGGCGCCCGGGCGGTGGTCGACCGCTTCGCGCAGATCGAGCCGGCGGTCCTGCTCGCGGTCGACGGCTACCGCTACGGCGGGCGCGACTTCGACCGCGCGCAGATCGTCGAGCGGATCCACGCCGAGGTCGGCGGAGCGCTCGTGCAGCTCGGCCATCTCGACGGCAGCGGCTGGCAGGACGGCTTCCTCGGATCAGCCGACGCGCAGCTCGAGCTGACGCCGGTGGCATTCGGCGATCCGCTCTGGATCCTCTATTCGAGCGGGACGACCGGTCTGCCGAAGGCAATCGTCCAGGGCCACGGCGGCATCCTGCTCGAGCAGCTCAAGCACCAGAACCTCCATCTCGACATGCACGCCGAGGATCGCGCGTTCTGGTTCACGACGACCGGCTGGATGATGTGGAACTTCCTCGTCGGCGTGCTGCTGACGCCAGCGTCGATCGTGCTCTATGACGGCAGCCCGTCCGCGCCCACGCTCGACACGCTCTGGCAGCTCGCTGCCGATGCGGGCATCACGTGCTTCGGCACGAGCGCGGCGTTCATCGCCGGCTGCCAGAAGGCGAACGCCGAACCCGCCGGCGCCGGGCGCGACCTTGGCGCGCTGCGCAGCATCGGCTCGACCGGCTCGCCGCTCGCGACGGAGGGGTTTCGCTGGATCTACGACGAGCTCGACGACGACACCTGGCTGTTCTCGATGAGCGGCGGTACCGATGTCTGCACCGCGTTCGTCGGCGGCGTGCCGCTGCTGCCCGTCTACGAGGGCGAGCTGCAGGCGCGCTCGCTGGGCTGCGATGTGCAGGCCTTCGACGAGCACGGCAGGCCGCTGACCGATGCCGTCGGCGAGCTCGTGCTCACGCAGCCGATGCCGTCGATGCCGCTGGCGCTCTGGAACGACCCCGGCGGCGAGCGCCTGCAGGCCGCCTACTTCGACGCCTACCCCGGCGTGTGGCGCCACGGCGACTGGATCGAGATCACGTCGCGTGGGACGGCGATCATCTCCGGGCGCAGCGACGCGACGATCAACCGCGGCGGTGTCCGGATGGGCACGAGCGAGATCTATCGCGCCGTGCTCGCGCTCGACGAGATCGTCGATGCGCTGATCGTCGACGTCGACGGCTGGATGGCGCTGTTCGTCGTGCTGCGCGCCGCTGCCGAGCTCGATGACGACCTGCGCGCGCAGATCGCGCGGCGCATCCGCGAGGACTGCTCGCCGCGACATGTGCCCGACGACGTCTACGCCGTCGCCGGGGTCCCGCGCACGCTCTCCGGCAAGCTGCTCGAGGTGCCCGTCAAGCGCATCCTTGCCGGCGCCGATCCCGCCGACGTCGCCAGCCGCGACTCGCTCGCGAACCCCGATGCACTGGACTGGTTCTCATCCTTCGCGTGCTCGCGCACCACCCCCACGGACGCCTCATGAGCGACGACGTCCCGCGGCCCGATGCGATCTGGGCGCCCTTTCCGCTCACCGAGCTCGGCATGGCGGTCGGGCTCGTCCTGTTCCTCGCCGGATTCCTTGGGGAGCGCGCGGCGATCCTGCTCGCCGGCGTCGCCGTCCTCGTCGTCGTCGTCACCGAGCTCTGCTTGCGCGAGCACTTCGCCGGCTACCGGCCGCACACCCTCCTGCTCGCCTTCCTGCCCGTGATCGCGCTGCACGCAGCGCTCGTCGTCGCCGGCGGCATGGCGCTGCGCGGCCCGCTCGTGCTCGCCGTCGACGTCGCGCTCGCGGGAGGACTAGCGTGGTGGCTGCGCGCGCGCTTCGCGGTCGCCCACGCCGCTGCGCTGGCCGTCGCGTCGCTGCCGCCGCAGGCCGAAGCGAGGCGAGGCTAGAGCACGATCTCGCAGTTGCGCGCGCGATCGCTGGAGTCCATCTCGACGCGATCGATCCCGGGCCCGCAGTCGATGACGTCGGGGCCGCCGCCGACGGCGCGGATCGTGTCGGCGCCCGGGCCGCCGTAGAGCCGGTCGCGGCCGAAGCCCCCGTTGAGCTGATCGCGGCCGTGGCCGCCGCGCAGGACGTCATCGCCGCGCCCGCCCTCGAGCTCGTCATCGCCGTCGCCGCCGGCGAGCACGTCGTTGCCGGTGCGGCCGAACAGCGAGTCGTCGCCGGCGTCTCCAAACAACCGGTCGGAGCCGCCGGCGCCCTCGAGGAAGTCGTCGCCACCGCCGCCGTGGATGACGTCGGCGTGCTTCGTGCCGAGGATCCGCTGCGGTCGCTTTCCGGGCCGGCAATGGCGCCGGCGCAGGTTGCAGCTCGCCAGGTGCTCGTAGGCGAGCGCCTTCGTGATCGTGCGCTCGTCGATCGGCACGCCTACGTCGCGCCAATGCTGCAGCGAGCCGAGAAGCGTCGGCACCTGTGCGAAGTCGAGGCCGACGCCGATCCGCTCACAGCCGACGAACTGCGTGCGCGAGATGCCGTCGCGGATCGTCTCGTCGGCGTAGCGCGACAGCACGACGCGGTCGTTGCCGGGACCGCAGTCGACGACACGCGCCGAGGCGCCGACGTAGAGCGTGTCGGCACCCGCACCGCCGTACATGCGCGTGCCAAGGGCGTCGCTCGTCATCCAGAGGATGTCGACGCCGTCGCCGCCGTCGATGTCGCCCGAGGCGGAGTCGACGAGGACGTCGTCACCCGGCCCTCCGAGCGCTCGCAGCCCGTTCGCCTGGCCAGAACCGGGGAACAGGATGTCGTTGCCGGCGCCGCCGTCGAGGCCGTCGTTGCCCGTCCCGCCCGACAGGAGGTCGTCGCCGTCGCCACCGAGGATCTGCCGGTCCGCGCCGGCGTTGCCGATCAGGACGTCGTCGCCGGCGCCGCCGTCGAGCAGGCGGTCGTCGCCGAAGCGCGACTCACCGAGGAAGTCGTTGCCGTCGCCGCCGCGCAGCGTGTCGTCGCCGTCGAACCCGTCGAGGCGATCGTTGCCCGGACCGCCGTCGAGCCGATCATTGCCGGTGAAGCCGTAGAGGAAGTCGTTGCCCGCGCCGCCGACGAGCTTGTCATTGCCCGAGCCGCCGTCGAGGCGGTCGGCGCCGTCACCGCCGTACAGCGCGTCGGACGCGCTGCCGCCGCTCAGGAGGTCGTTGCCGCCCAGGCCGATCAGCGTGTCACGCGAGCCACCGCCGCGGATGCGGTCCTTGTGCGGCGTCCCCACGATCCTGTTCGCGGCCCCGTTGCCGCTGAGCACCGCCGCGCGCACCGCCGGGCTCGCCCCCGCCAGCAGCAGGGCAGCGAGCGCCAGGACGGCGGCGAGCGGGACGGTCAGCGCTCGCCGGGAGCTTTGACCGGGTACAGCGTCACCGGGATCGAGAGGTCCAGCGCGGTCTCGACGATGCGCGACTGCTCGGCGACGTGCGCGGCTGGATAGCCCTCGCCCGGGCTCGCACGCTCGGGCCGGCCGATGTAGCCGAACTTCAGCGGCTCGGGAAGGATCTGCATGAGGCGCGGGAACATGTAGGCGCGGGCGCCCATGTTGCGCGGCTCCTCCTGGACCCAGACGACCTCGCGCAGGTTCGGGTACGTCCCGAGCAGCTCGAGGATCTGGGCCTGCGGGAAGGGGTAGAGCAGCTCGACGCGGCCGATCGCGACGCCCGGCACCTCCGCGCGCCGCGGGTGACCGACGAGGTCGTAGTAGATCTTGCCGGTGCAGAGCACGAGCCGCTTGACCTCTTCGACCGGGACGCGGGGCTCGCCGAGAACCGGGAAGAAGCGCGTCTCGGACAGGTGCTCGAGGCGGTTCGTCGCCTGCGGTAGGCGCAGCAGCGACTTCGGCGTCATGAGCACGAGCGGACGCTGCTTGGCGATCCGCGCCTGGCGGCGGATGAGGTGGAAGTACTGCGCGGGCGTCGTGACGTTGGCGACGCGCATGTTGCCCTCCGCGGCGAGCGTCAGGAAGCGCTCCAGGCGCCCGCTCGAATGCTCGGGACCAGAGCCCTCGTAGCCGTGCGGCAGGAGCAGGACGAGCCGCGACGTCTGGCCCCACTTCGCCAGGCCGCTGGCGATGAACTGGTCGACGATGACCTGCGCGCAGTTGACGAAGTCGCCGAACTGCGCCTCCCACAGCACGAGCGTCTCGGGCGCCTCGGCGCTATAGCCGTATTCGAAGCCCAGGCAGGCGACCTCCGAGAGCGGCGAGTTGTGGAGCTCCAGGGGAGCGAGCGCTCCGGGCAGCGACTGGATCGGGCAGATCGTCTGGCCGGTCTTCGCGTCGTGCAGGACCATGTGGCGCTGGGAGAACGTGCCGCGCTCGGTGTCCTGGCCGGTGAGGCGAATTGGGATGCCCTCCGTCAGCAGCGACGCGAACGCCAGCGACTCGGCGTGCGCCCAGTCGATCCCGCCGTCGGGCCCGACGGCGTCGCGGCGACGCTCGAGCTGCTTGACGAGCTTTGGATGGACGGTGAAGCCCTCGGGGATGCGCAGCAGCTCCTCGTTGAGGATCAGCAGGCGCTCCGAGCTGACGGCGGTCTTCACCTCGGGTGACGGCGAGCGGTCCAGCGTGTACTCGCCGGTCGGCTGCTCGACGTGGCCGGCCGCGGCGGCCTGCCTGATCCTCGCTTTCAGCTGTTGATGCAGGCGCGTGAGCTCGTCCCAGACCTCGTCCTTCTGGCGCTGGACGTCCTGCGTTGTCACGACGCGCTGCGCGACGAGCTGATCAGCCCAGATGTCCGCCACGCGGCGGTGGTTGCGGATCCGGGCGGCCTGCTCGGGTTGCGTGTAGGCGGGCTCGTCGGCCTCGTTGTGGCCGAAGCGGCGGTAGCCGATCAGATCGATCATCACGTCGTGGCCGAACTCGCGGCGGAACTCGAACGCGAGCCGCACGGCGGCGATGCAGGCCGCGACGTCGTCGGCGTTGACGTGGATGATCGGCACGTCGAATCCCTTGGCAACGTCCGACGCCCAGCGTGTCGAGCGGGCGTCGTCGGGGTCGGTCGTGAAGCCGACCTGGTTGTTCTGGACGAGGTGCAGCGTGCCGCCGACCGAGTAGCCGTCGAGCGCCTGCAGGTTGAGCGTCTCCGGCACGACCCCCTGTGCCGGCAGCGCGGCGTCGCCGTGCAGCACGATCGGCACGGCGGTGGCCGCGTCGCGGCGCGCGTGCGGCCCGATCCGCGTCGTCTGCGCGGCGCGGGTTGCCCCGGTCACGACCGGCCCGACGTACTCGAGGTGCGACGGGTTTGACTCGAGGTTGACGAGGATCTGCGAGCCGTCGGGCAGCTGGTAGGAGCCCTGCGCGCCGTGGTGGTACTTCACGTCGCCGGTGCCGCCCTGCGGGATCGTCGTGACCGCCTCGAGCGTGGATGCGCCCTCGAACTCGGCGAAGATCGTGTCGTAGGGACGGCCGAGGTTGTGGGCGAGCACGTTGAGCCGCCCGCGGTGCGCCATCCCGAGCACGACCTCGTGCGCGCCGTGCGCCGCGCACAGCTGGATCATCTCGTCGAGCATCGGCACGGTCATGTCGAGGCCCTCGATCGAGAACTGCTTCTGGCCGAGGTAGGCCTTGTGCATGAAGCGCTCGAGCGCGTCGACCTCGATCAGGCGCTTGAGCAGCGCACGCTGCTCGTCCGCGCGCAGCGCGGCGCGGAACTCGCCCGACTCGATCTTCGCCCGCAGCCACGTGCGCTGGCGATGGGAGGCGATGTGCTCGATCTCGTAGGCGATCGTGCCGCAGTACGTCTCGCGCAGGTGCGGCAGCGCGTCGGCCAGCGTCGCGCCTGGCACCGCGATGCGCAGGATCTTCGCCGGGATGCGGGCCAGCAGCTCGTCCGTCAGGCCGAGCGGCTCGGGATCCAGCGCGGGATCGCCCTCGGGCTCGCGGCCGAGCGGGTCGAGGTGGGCTGCGAGGTGGCCGTGCGTGCGATGCGCCTTCAGCAGCGAGACGGCGGCCTGGACGGCGCGCAGCAGCTCGTCGAGATCGGGCTCCTCAGGAACGCCGGCCAAAACGGCGGCGTCGCGCGCCGCGGCAGCGGCGAGGGCCGGCGCCGGGGGCGCCGGCAGCGGGCCGGGACGCGAGCCAAGCTCGTCGAAGAGCCGGTCGTAGAAGCCATGGGCGCCCTGCAGATACTCCTCGACGACCTTCAGGAAGCGCCCCGACTCGGCCCCCTGGATGACGCGATGGTCATACGTCGAGGTCATCGTCATGACCTTCTCAGCGCCGATCACGGGCCCGACCGCACCGAGGCCGGGCGGATAGCCGATCGCACCCGTCGCGACGATCGTGCCCTGCCCGGTCATGAGGCGCGGAACCGAGGCATGCGTGCCGATGCCGCCGGGGTTCGTCAATGTGACGTTGCCGCCCGTGAGATCGTCGGCGGTGAGCTTGTTGTCGCGCGCGAGGCCGATCAGCCGCCCGAATGCGTCCAGGAACTCGGGGAAGCTGAGCCGGCCGGCATTGCGGATCACGGGCACCATCAGGGTCCGGCTGCCGTCCTTCTTCTCGACGTCGACCGCGATGCCGAGGTTGACGGCGCCGTCGTCCACGCGGTGTGGCTTGCCGTCGACCTCGGCGAAATGGTTCGCCATCACCGGCATCTCCTCGCTCGCCGCGCGCGCGATCGCGTAGGCGATCAGGTGCGTGAAGGAGATCTTGTGGCCGGCGGCCTTCAACTCGGCGCGGCGGACATCCATCGTCGTCACCGCGATCGTGCGAAGCGAGGTCGCGGTCGGGATCTCGCGCGAGGCCTCCATGTGGCGCGCCAGCTGCGCGGCCCCGCCGCGCAGCTCGCTGCTGACGGTGACGGTGCTCGCCGCCGGCGAGAGCGGGCGCGAGGGCGCCGCGGGCGTGGTGCCCGGCACGGGCTTCGCAGCCTGCACGTCGGCCTTCGTGATCCGGCCGGCAGGGCCGGTGCCCGCGACGACCGCGAGGTCGACGCCCTCGGCGGCGGCCATGCGACGCGCGACAGGCGACACGTGGGCATCGTCGTGATCGGACAGAGGCCCCGCCTGCGCGGCGCCGTTGGTCGGAGCGGCGACGTGCCCGGCACCATCGGAGGGCACGGTCGCGGGCGATCCGCCGGACATGATCTCCGGCGCCGCATCGTCGACGGCGATCTCCGCGAGCACCGCGCCGACGGCGACGGTCTCGCCCTCAGCGGCATGGATCTTCACGACGACGCCCGAGACCGGGGCCGGCACCTCGGCATCGACCTTGTCGGTCGACACGTCGACGAGCGTCTCGTCGGCGCGGATCGCTTCGCCCTCCTGCCTGTGCCACTCGAGCACGGTGCCCTCGCGCACCGACTCGCCCATCGCTGGCAGGGTCACTGCAACTGTCGTGTTCACGGCCATGCCGAACGTCAACTCTAGATGGTTGGTTGCGCGCCGACGGCCTGCGGCGGGTCGGTGCCCGCGAGCGGGCGCGCGCGTGACTGGCGCCAGAACTCGTAGGAGCCGACGAACGGGCCGACACCGCCGATCACCGCGACGGCGACTGCGAGCCGCATGTCGATGATCCGCAGGCGCACCGCGACGAGGCAGGCAAGCGACATCGTGATCCAGCCGATCCCGTGCGCGAGGCCGAAGACCATCTCCAGTCCGTGCAGACCGGGCACGAGCCAGACGACGAGCAGCACCGTGTAGATCGCGGAGTGGACGAACGACCCCCACTTCAGGCGAGCGAAGGTCAGCAGGCTGCTCATGCGTTGTGCGCGACGAGCAGGCCGGCCATCCGCCGCAGCGGCTCGTCGGCCTCGTCGGGCCAGTCGGCGACCTCGGCCGGCCACCATGCGTAGGCGTCGTGCTCGTCGTCCATCTCGATCTGCGCCTGCGCGCCGTCGGCCAGCCATGCGAGCCCGACGACCATCACGAGCTGGTGCGGCAGGCAGACGAGCGCCTCGACCGTCAGGCGCTCGGGCTGCAGCGCCCATTCCTCGTCGAGCTCGCGCGTCAGCGTGTCGGCCGGGCTCTCGCCGAGATCGACCGCGCCGCCCGCGCCGAGCGCCCAGCGCCCAGGCCAGGACGACAGCCAGGCCGAGCGCCGGCCCGCGAGCCAGCGCCCGTCAGCGGCACGCGTGACCGTGAGCGCGGCCATCGACTGCGACGCGTCGCCCTCGACGAGCCGCAGCGCCCAGCGCACCGGCTGCAGCTCGAGCAGCAGCTCACCGCCGCGCACGGCATGCGCGACGAGTCGCGCCGACAGGCCGTCGTGGCTCGGCGAGCCACGCTCGCGCAGCGCGGCGATCGCGGCGTCAGCCGCCCGCGCGTTCGTCTCCGGCGGCTGATAGTGCTCCTCGCTCCAGCGCGCGCGCACGCACTCGGCGGCCCAATGGCCGCGGGCGAGGATGACCGGCTGCTGCATGCACCAACGATAGTTCGCGACCGCGCCGGCGAGCCAGCGCGTCCGTGCGCACCACCAGACGGAGCAGGGACGCCACGCGCGTGACGATTTGATGGGCAGCGTCGCATCCGAGGGCGGTGCGTGCGAGACTGCTGCCGTCGCGCACCCGCCGCATCGGCGTGCGCCCATCCTTATGACTGAGCTAACACACGTACCCGCTGTACCGCGGAGCGCTGCTTCGTGAAGACACTCGTTACCGGCGGAGCCGGTTTCATCGGCTCGCACGTCGTCGACCGGCTGCTGGCCGCAGGACACGCGGTCCGCGTGTTCGACATGCTCGATCCGTCGGCGCCGCCGCGCAAGCACTGCGAGCACTTCGTCGGCGACCTGCTCGATCCGGTCAGCCTCAACACGGCCGCTCAGGGCTGCGACGTCATCTTCCATCTTGCTGCCGCGGCCGATGTCGGCCTCGTCGCGAAGGATCCCGCCGGCTCCGAGGCGCTCAACTCGCGCGGCACGCTCAACGTGCTCGAGGCGGCGCGCGAGACCGGAGCTCGCGTCGTCTACGCATCGACGATCTGGGTCTACTCCGACGTCCGCGCGAGCTCGGTCGACGAGGACTCCGAGCTCGGCCTGCCCTCGCACCTGTACACGGCGACGAAGCTCGCCGGTGAGATGTATTGCCGCTCGTACGGCGAGCTGTACGGCGTCGAGTCGACGATCCTGCGCTTCGGGATTCCCTATGGCCCGCGTGCCCGCCCGGCCGCGGTGCTGCCGATCTTCGTCAACAAGGCGCTCGCCGGCGATCCGCTGACGATCGCCGGAGACGGCCTGCAGACGCGCCGCTTCGTCTACGTCGAGGATCTCGCGGACGGCGTCGTCGCCGCACTCAAGCCGCAAGCCGCAGGGCGCATCTACAACCTCGTCGGCAGCGAGGAGACCTCAGTACGTCAGATCGCCGAGGCCGTGCGCGGCGCGATCGGCGAGGTCTCGATCGTCCACACCGAGGGCCGCTCGGCGGACTTCGCCGGCGCCAGCATCTCGGGCGAGCGGGCGCTCGCCGAGCTGGGCTGGAGCGCGCAGACGCCGTTCGCCGAAGGCGTCAGGCGCTACGTCGCCTGGCATCGCGAGGACGCAGCCGCGCGCGAGCAGCGTGTTGAGCCGACCCCGGCGACGGCGGTCGCGTCCGGCGCGCCGGAGATGTCGATCGCCCACCGGCTGCGCTCGGTGCCGCTCGTGCAGCGCTTTGCGCCCTATCTGCAGTCGACCGTCAGCGGCATCCTCGCCCTCACGGTGTACGGCTTTTTGATGCACGCGATCGGCGTGCTCGACGACGAGCTTCACACCGTGCTCGTCGTTGCGGTGCTGGGCGTCGTCGCGACGGTCTCGACGCGCTCGACCCAGGCCCGCATCGCGGTCTGGCTGACCGCGGCCGTCGGCGCGGCGCTGCTGATCCCACCGGAGCCGACCGGCGTGCTCGACATGGCGCAGCTCAACCCGCCGCTGCTCGCGCTGGCGATCATCGGCGCCGGATTCGTGCTGCTGTCCGCCGCCAGCGGCCGCCGCCGCGTGCTCGAGCTTGCCCAGCAGGGCGAGCGGTAGTGGCTCGTCTCGTCGCAGTCTGCGCACGTTGACCCCCGCACACGAACGCTTCGCGATCGGCTTTGACGCGCGCGACCGAGCGCGTCTGCATGAGCTGTGGGACGGGGTCATCGACTCGCAGCGCTGGAGCGAGGGCGACTTGACCGTCGCGTTCGAGACCGCCTGGCAGGAGCACAACGACCTGCCCTCGGTCGCGACCGCAAGCTGGACCGGCGGCGCGCTCGCCGCGCTTGAATGGGCCGAGGTGCGCGGGCGCAAGGTCGTCGTCCCGTCGAACACGTTCATGGCGACCCCGCTCGCCGTGCTCGGCGCCGGAGCGACGCCGGTCTTCGGCGACTGCCGCCGCGACGACCTCTGCCTGTCGGTCGACGAGACCGAGCGGTTGATCGACGCCCATGATCCGGCCGCCGTCTTCCTCGTCCACATCGGTGGGCACATCGCCTTCGACGCGCCGGCGATCGCCCAGCTGTGCCGCGATCGCGGCGTGCTGCTGATCGAGGACTGCGCGCATGCCCATGGCGCCTCCTGGAACGGCGACCGGCCCGGGACCTACGGCGATGCCGGCATCTACTCGATGTACGCGACGAAGACGATCTCGACCGGCGAGGGCGGCGTGCTCGTCTCGCGCCACCCCGAGCTGATCGAGTTCGCGCGCGGCTTTCGCAACTACGGCAAGCCCGATCACGCGCAGGCCGGCCTGAACTACCGCATGAACGAGTTCACCGCGGCCATCGGACTCGTCCAGACCGAGCGGCTGCCGGAGATCGTGCGCTGGAAGAACGAGATCGCGCGCACGGTGCTCGATCCGCTGCACCCGTCGCACATCGAGCTGCCCGACGGGATGGTCTCCGGGCTCTACAAGTACATCGTGTTCGACTGGCTCGAGCGCTCGACGGGCCGCGTCTACGACCAGCCGTGCCACCGCATCATGGGTACCGGCGACGATCTGCCCAACAGCGATTGGGTCGCCAAGAACCACTCCTGCCCGCCGCTCTACTACCGCCCCGGCGAGGAGTGACGCGGCGGTCGTGGGCTCAGACCGCGACCGAATGCAGCCCGCGGCGGGCGAGCTCGTCAAGGATTTGCGGCAGCGCGGCGGCCGTGCGCTGCCAGGAGCCGGCCGCCGAGTAGTGATCGGCGTCGTGCAGCAGGACGACGTCGCCGGCGGCGATCGTCCGCGTCGCGCGCTCGGCGATCCGCGCCGGCGTCGCGCGCGCCGCCCAGTCACGACCCCAGGTCGACCACAGCAGCGGCGTCCAGCCGCGTCGCCGCGCATCGGCGAGCGCGAGCGGCGAGAAGATCCCGAACGGCGGGCGGTAGCGGTCGGGAGCGGCGCCGGCGAGCTCGGAGACGAGTGCCGCGCAGCGATCGAGATCGGTGCGCAGGCCGCGCGGGGTGCGCAGGCTCGTGCAGACATGACGATCGCCGTGCACGGCGAGGCGATGTCCGGCGGCGACGATCTCGCCGGCCAGCGAGGCGTACGCCCGCAACTGGTCTCCGACGACGAAGAACGTCGCCTGCGCGCGGGCCGCCGCGAGTGCGTCGAGCACGGCGGGCGTGCCCTGCGGGTGCGGCCCGTCATCGAAGGTCAGGCCGACCGCGCCTGAGCCGAGGTCCAGGCGCCGCGCGATGCCGAGTACGTCGCACAGCGGCGCGACGTGCGCCGCGGGCGCCGGCGTCACCCACGCCGTCGCGGCGAGCGCCGCGGTCGACGCGACGACGCGCGCAGCGCGCGGCCTCATCGCGGCGGGCGACGCCGTGCACCGAGCAAGCCGATGCTGACGGGCATCCTGCTGACGCTGGCGGCGGCGGCCTGCTTCGAATGCTCGTACGTGCTGCAGACGCTCGAGGTGCGCGCCGTCGCGACGATGGAGCGAGCGAGCGTGCAAGCGCTGCGCGGACTCGCCGCCCGCCCGCTCTGGCTGGCGTCGATCGCACTCAGCCTCGCCGGCTTCGCGCTCGAGGTACTGGCCCTGCGGCGGATCCCGCTCACGCTCGCGCAGCCGTTGCTCGCCACGGGGCTGCTGGGACTGCTGGGCTTCAGCGCGACGGTGCTCGGCGAGCGCGTCGGTCGCCGCGAGGTGGGCGCCGTGGCGGCAATCGTCGCGGGCGTCGCGCTGATCGCGCTCGCCGATCCGCGGCGCGGCCATGGCACCGCGCCTGGAGCGGCGTTCGTCGCCGTGGCCATCGCGCTCGGGATCGTCTCGCTGAGCGCGTTCGTGGCGCCGCGGTCGGGCTCGGGGTTGCTGCTGGCGGCGGCGATCGCGGCCGATGCGCTCGCCGCGCTCGCCGCCGCGCAGGCCGCACGCACGCTGCCGGAGCTACTGTCGACCGCCGGCTGGTGCCTACTGGCGGCCGGCGGGGGAATCGCTGCCGTCGCCGCCGAGAGCGCCGTCCTGCAGCGCCGTGGCGCGGCGCGCGTGGCGCCGGTCGTCCTCGCCGGGCAGGTCGCCGTGCCGGTCGCCCTCGCGCCGCTCGTGATCGGCGAGCATTGGAACGGAGCCGGCATCGTCCTCGGTGGCCTGGCGCTCGTCATCGCCGGCAGCGCACTGCTTGCGTCGTCAGCCGGCGTGGGCGGGCTCGCGCTGCATCAGCCCGAGCACGAGGTCGGCAGCTGACGGCAGCTCGGGCACCTGCGGGCCGAGCGGCGGAGCCGCAAGGGCGTGGATCAGCGCATGCGCCAGCTGCGGGCGGCTCTTCGCGACCGCCACGACGCCAAGCCGCTCGTAGGCCCGGTTGTTGATCCGGATGTGCCCGCGCGCCCAGCCGTAGGAGATCACGCGGCAGTCGCACATCAGCGCCTCGAGCACCGTCAACCCGGCGGTCGAGTGGATCAGCACGTCGGCCGCGGACAGCAGCATGACCATTCGGTCGGTGAAGCCCCACACCTGCACGCGGTCGTCGGCGCCGTAGGCCTCCTCCATCCGCGCGCGAGCCGCCTCGTTCGTGCCGACGAGCACGACGACGGTGTTCGCCCCGTAGTGCAGCGCCGTGTCGGTCGCGCCGCGCAGGTCGCCGACCCCCCAGCC
>DATBAE010000002.1:0-56475 GCA_036271655.1 Solirubrobacteraceae bacterium | reverse complement strand
CTCGCGACGCTTGCGCACGTGCGCGGCGACGTCGCCGCACGGCACGAGTAGCGCGAGACGGGGTAGCTCAGGCTTGCTCCGGTACGCTGCGACGTCGTATGGAAGAGATCCACATCCGCGAGATCCTGCTGGACCTGCCGCTCGTTCAGACCGACGATCGACCCGAGGGCATGATCGTGCTCAACGCCGGTGAGGTGCCCGAGGAGCGGCGCGCCGAAGCCGATGCGTTCGTCGCGGCCAACGGTGGCATGGTCGGTCAGAAGCCGCTGCTCGAGGTGATCGGCGGCACGACGCCCGACGGCGGACCACCCGCCGCGACGTTCTACGCGCTGCCGCCGGCCGCGCTCGTCGCGGGCGAGTAGCCCGACCTCAGGCGCCCGGCGGCGCCACGACGCGGTCAGGCCGCGTCGGCCTCCTCGACCATCAGCGCGATGAACTCGATCGTCGCCTGGCTGGCTGCGACCTCGCTCTCGAACGTGATCGTGTCGTCGCGCGGCGGCGGCTCGCCGACCGATTCGATGCAGCGTGCGCCGACGCGCGACCGGGCGGTCGCGATTTCGCGCAGCTCGAGGGCCACGCGCCATTCTCGTGCGAAGTCGAACACGTATGCGATCTGCTGCCCCTGCTCGAGGCCGAGCTCGTCGAGGTGCGTGCAGGCGCTCTTGCCCACGGGATCGAGCGAGGCGGCGTGGTACGGGTGCATGTAGTGGCCGTCCTCCGGCCCCCAGAACGAGCCGTCCAGCCAGAACGAGTACAGGTGCTCGTCGTCCCAGCCGAAGGCCGACTGCAGCGCGTAGTGCAGATCGACGAGCGTCAGGTCCTCGCGCACGGTGACGGTACGGCGAACCCCCTCGAATCCCACGAGCTCTGCGTTGAACACGTAGGTCTGTCTCTGCATGTGGCTCCTCTCGCCAAGTCGGAAGTGCGACGGTATGCGCTGCCCAAGACAGAACACCTCGGAGGGCGATGAGTTTCAGTGGCGTACCCTTCGCCGGCCGTCCTTGTGCCAGATCTTGCCCCGAACACCCTGAACGTCCAACCGGCTCCGCTCGGGCGCGCGCTGATCGATCGCCTGCGCTTGATCTGCGGCGTCGAGCATGTGCTGACCGAGCCGATCCAGCTGCGCACGTACGAGTCCGACGGACTGCTGCATTATCGCGCGACGCCGGGCGCCGTCGTCCTGCCGGGCAGCGCGGGAGAGGTGCGCGATGTCGTCCGTGCGTGCGCGGACGAGGGCGTGCCATGGGTCGCACGCGGCGCGGGCTCTGGCTTGTCAGGCGGCGCGCTGCCCGTCGCCGACGGCGTCGTGATCGCAGTCACGCGCATGCGCCGCGTGCTCGAGGTCGACCTTGAGGGCGGCCGCATCGTCGTCGAGCCTGGGGTGACGAACACCGAGGTCAGCGCCGCCGTCGGCCCGACGCACTTCTACCCGCCGGATCCGTCGTCGCAGATCGTCTGCTCGATCGGCGGCAACGTCGCCGAGAACTCCGGTGGCGCGCACTGCTTCAAGTACGGCTTCACGACGAACTACGTGACCGGCCTCGAGGTCGTCCTCGCAGACGGCCAGGTCGTCACGCTCGGCGGCAAGGAGCTCGACATGCCGGGCTACGACCTACTCGGCGCGTTCGTCGGCTCCGAGGGCACGCTCGGCATCTGCACGAAGATCACGCTGCGCGTCATCCCGGTCCCGGAGACGGTCAAGACGATGGTGGCCTTCTTCGCGAGCACCGGCGACGCAGGTGAGACCGTCTCCGAAATCGTCTCCGGAGGTGTCGTGCCCGGCGCGATCGAGATGATGGACACGCTCACGATCCAGGCCGCCGAGCAGGCCGTCGGAGCCGGCTTCCCGACCGACGCCGGCGCCGCGCTGATCGTCGAGCTCGACGGCTCGGCGCTCGAATGCGAGGCGCTCTTCGACGACGTCGTGGCGATCTGCGAGCGCAACGGCGCGACGAGCATCCGGATCGCCCGCGACGACGCCGACCGCGCCGCGATCTGGCGCACCCGCAAGGCCGCCTTCGCGGCGATGGGGCGCGTGTCGCCCAACTACTACGTCCAGGACGGCGTCATCCCGCGCACGCAGCTGCCCGGCGTGCTGGCGCGGATCGCCGAGCTCGCCGACGAGTACGGGATGCGTGTCGGCAACGTCTTTCACGCCGGCGACGGCAACCTGCATCCGCTCGTCTGCTACGACGGCGAGGCGGAGGCGCAGCGCGCCGAGGAACTCGCCGGCAAGATCCTCGAGGCCTGCGTCGACGCGGGCGGCTCGATCACCGGCGAGCACGGCGTCGGGATCGACAAGAAGCACCACATGCCGCGGATGTTCGGCGAGCCCGATCTCGCCGCCTTCCAGCACCTGCGCTGTGCGTTCGATCCACGCGGCCTTGCGAACCCCGGCAAGGTGATGCCGACGCCGCGCCTCTGCGGCGAGGTGCCCGGGCCGTACCGCACGCATCCGCTCGAGCGCGACGGCATCGCGGAGCGATTTTGAGGGCCCAGGCGATCCATGCGCAGAGCCCGGCCAGCGCACAGGAGGCAGCCGAGCTGTTGCGCGGCTATGCGGCTCGCGGGATCGCGGTGCGGATCGCCGGCGCCGGCACGAAGCCGTGGGGCGGGACCGGCGCCGAGTATGGGGTGGAGCTGCACACGACCGGCCTGAGCAAGGTCGTCGAGTACAACCGCGGCGACCTCACCGCCGTCGTGCAGCCGGGTGCCTCGCTGCGCGAGCTCGGGGAGCTGTTCGCCGCCGAAGGGCAGATGCTCGCGCTCGACGCGCCGCTCGGCGAGGGCGATGCGGCGACGATCGGTGGCGCGGTCGCGACTGCCGACTCGGGCCCGCTGCGCCATCGCTACGGCGCGCTGCGCGACCTCGTGCTCGGCACCACGGTCGCGCTGCCCGACGGCACACTCGCGCGCGCGGGCGGCAAGGTGATCAAGAACGTCGCGGGCTATGACCTCGCGAAGCTGTTCACCGGCGCCTTCGGGACGCTCGGCCTGATCACGGAGATCGCCGTGCGTCTGCATCCGCGCCCGCCGCTGCAGGCGACGGCGACCGGCACGACCGATGAGCCCGCGGTGCTCCAGAAGGCGGCGATCGCTCTCTCGGGCAGTTCGCTGGAAGCCCAGGCGCTCGATGTCCGCTGGGAGGGACAGAGCGGCTCGGTGCTGGCGCGCTTCGCCGGCGTAGCCGCGCTCGGCCAGGCGGAGGCCGCCGAACGGCTGCTCGCCGAGCTCGGACTCGACGCCGCGGCGACGGAGGACGACGACGCGCTCTGGGCCGCCCAGCGCGCCGACCAGCGCGCCGTCGACGGGGGCGCGGTCGTGCGCGTCTCGGGCCGCCCGGCAGGCCTTGCCGACGCCTGCATCGCGGCGCAGATCGCCGGTGCCACGCTCGTCGGCCGGGCCGCGCTCGGGATCTGGTGGCTGGCGTTGCCGGCGTCGGCGCCGGGTGAGCTCGTTACGGCGATCGCCCGCCTGCGCAAGGTCCTCGCGCCGGCGCCGTGCGTCGTGCTCGACGCACCCGTCTCGGTGCGCGCGCACCTCGACCCGTGGGACCATGTCGAGGACCCGAGCGTGATCCTCATGCGCCGCGTCAAGGAACGCTTCGACCCGACGCGCACCTGCAACCCCGGCATCTTCGTCGGGGGCATCTGACCGCCGTGCCGCGATGACCGCCTTCGACGCGCACAAGCCGCCCGAGGCCGATCTCATCGAGGACTGCGTGCACTGCGGCTTCTGCCTGCCGTCGTGCCCGACATACGTCCTGTGGAACGAGGAGATGGACTCGCCTCGCGGTCGCATCGTGCTGATGAGCGAGGGGCTGCAGGAGGACAGCGTCCTGTCGGACACGATGGTCGGCCACTTCGACAACTGCCTCGGCTGCATGGCCTGCGTGACGGCCTGCCCGTCGGGCGTGCGCTACGACCTGCTGATCGAGGACACGCGCCAGCAGGTCGAGCGCCTGCACCCCCGCTCGGTGCGCGAGCGCCTGCTGCGGCGAGCCCTGTTCGCGATGTTCCCGCATCCCGGCCGCCTGCGTGCGACCGTCCCGCTGCTCGTCGCCTACCGCCGCTCAGGGCTGGCGACGTGGGCGCAGCACTCGCGGCTCGTCGGGCGGCTGCCGCTCGCTCGCACGCTCTCGGAGCTCGCGCCGCCAGTACGGCTGCGCGACGCCGTCCGGCGCCTGCCTGCGGTCACCCGCGCCGTCGGCGAGAAGCGCGGCACCGTCGGCTTCCTGCAGGGCTGCGTCCAGCGCGCGTATTTCGGCGACGTCAACGCCGCGACGGTCGCGGTGCTCGCGGCCGAGGGGTTCGAGGTCCACTCCCCGCGCGCCCCTCGCTGCTGCGGAGCGCTCGGCCTGCATGCCGGCAAGGAGGCCGACTCGCTGCCGCTCGCCAAGGCGACGATCGAGGCCTTTGAGGGCTTCGATCACGTCGTCGTGAACGCCGCCGGCTGCGGCTCGGCGATCAAGGACTACGGCCATCTGCTGCGCGACGATCCGCAGTGGAGCGAACGTGCGGCCGAGCTCGCCGGACGCGCCCGCGACGTCCACGAGCTGCTTGCGTCGGTCGCGCCGCGCGCCAAGCGCCACCCCGTGCAGCTCAAGGTCGCCTACCACGACGCCTGTCATCTCGCCCACGCGCAGGGCGTGCGCTCGCAGCCGCGCCAGCTGCTGCGCGCGATCCCGGGCCTGGAGCTCGTCGAGCCGGCCGAATGGGAGCTGTGCTGCGGCTCGGCGGGGATCTACAACCTCACGCGCCCCGAGGCCGCCGGTGAGCTCGGCGCGCGCAAGGCCGACAACCTGCTCGCCACCGGCGCTGCGGCAATCGCCGCGGCGAACCCCGGCTGCACGCTGCAGATCGCCGCGCACCTCGAGCGCAAGGGGGAGCCGCTGCCGCTGCTGCATCCGATGCAGCTGCTGCAGCGCTCGATCGACGGCGGGCGGCGCAGGCGCTGGCTACGCATCCCGCGCGTCCCGCGTTTGCGCTGAGCCGCGCGGCGCCGGGGTGGCGCCGCGCGGTGGTGCGCTACTTCCCGCGGATCAGCTTGTGCACGTACTCGCCGAGCGCGTCGAGCGTGAGCTGCAGCGAGCTGTAGGAGTTCACCTGCTTGGGAGCGCTGATCGGCGGGACGTCGCCGATCTCGGAGACGTCCAGCGCGGCGTCGAGCTTCGCGCGACGGATCCCGAAGAGCAGCTTGCGATCCTTCGACGCGACGACCATCTCGCCGTGCGCCCGGATCCGGCGCACGACGTGGTCGTCCTTGCCGATCCAGGCCTCGCCACTGGCCGACGTCACGGACCGGGCGAGCGCGGAGACCTGCTTCGGCCCCAGCGAGTTCGGCAGGCCGAGCGCCCGCGTGATGTGCAGTCGCCGCAGGAGCCGCACGATCCGCGACAGGTCTTGGAAGAACGCCTTCGCATTGACGTCGGTCTTGATGTGCTCGACCGTCACGCCCGCGAGCTTCGTCTCGCCGACGAGCTTGGCGTTCGTCTGCCACTTCTGCGGGTTGATGAAGAACATCGCGCCTGTCTTCGTGAGCCCGTTGTCCGCTCCCTCGGCGGGCTCGATGAGCTTGCTCGTGATCGAGCCGGGGATCTTGTAGCCGGTCGGGCCGAGCCGGATGTACCCGGTCTTGTCGGCCACCACGATCGCCCCGCCGAGCCCCTGGTCGGCGTGCTTGAGGCCGACGTCGATGTCGAGATCCGGCACCGATGCGCCGGTCGCGAGGTCGTACGTGCCGTCGGCCGTGATCTGCGTCGCTCCGGTGAGCGGCTGCCGGCCACCCAGGATGTCGACGTCGACGGTGCCGCTGATCCGCGCCGAGTCCGCCGCCGGATTCGTCGCAATCGCCTGCGCGATGAGCTTGTCGGCAGCGGCGTGGGCGTCGCCTCCACCCGCTGAATCGGCGCTCGAGCCGCCGCATGCGGCGAGTGCCGTAGTGCTCAGCAGCGCCGCGAGCACGGCGATCTTCGGACGGACCTGTCCAGTCATTTCGGCTCCTCCCGCCGTGGTCCCGCTATCTTGCGTGGACCGATGTCACATCGTAACGTGACATCGTTGGGATTGCACGCGAATGTGCCGGCGACGGAAGTTGTGGCGCCGTGCTCGATATCCGAGCACGAGTCGCCACAACTGCGGCGCGGCGCCTCCTGTGTAACCCTGCTCGCCCGTGACGCGCGAGCTGTATCTCTCGGTCGACGTCGAGCCCGACGGGCACCTGCCCGGCGTGAACTCGATCGTCTCGCTCGGCGCCTGCGCCGCCGCGATCCGCGCCGACGACGGCAGCATCGAGCCGCTCGACCGCGAGGCGGACACGTTCTACGCCGTGCTGCGCCCGATCAGCGAGCGCTACATCGAGAAGGCGCTGCGCGTGACGGGCTTCGAGCGTGACGCGCTCGAGCGCGACGGCCGGGCGCCGGAGCAGGCGCTGCCCGAGTTCGCGGCCTGGATTGACGCGCTCGCAGCCGAGCACGACGCGCAGCCGGTGCTCGCCGCCTATCCGCTCGGCTTCGTCTGGCAGTTCACGCAGTACTACCTGCACGAGTACGCGGGGCGCAGCCCGTTCGGCCAATCGGCGCACTACGACATGAAGACCGCCTACGCGGCGCTCGCGCGGAGCGCCGTCCGCGATGTGATCCGGCGCCGCATGCCGAGTGCACTGCTCGGGCCGAGCGACTCCAAGACGCACCATGCGCTCGACGACGCGAAGGGCCACGTCGACCTGCTCGTCGGCCTGCTCAGCTGGCGCAGCCCTTGATCGCATGCTCGCGCGCGTAGCCGATGATCCCGGCCGCGCCGTAGATCGGCCGGTAGGGCTGGCTGTCGGCGGCCGACGTGACCCGGAACGGCTCGCCGCCGTCGTCGATCGCGATCGTCGCGCTGTGCCCGTGCTCGTCTCGCACTGATAGGGAGGCGGTCCACGCGACGCGGTGGTGGGCGGTCGATGCCTGCAGCTCGATGATCTTCGGGGCTGCCTTGGTCACATGCAGGGCGAGCGTGTGTGAGCTCGAGCCGGCGGCTGTGACGTAGCGCACGGCGGTCTGCGTGGAGCCCAGATGGAGCTTCGCGCGCGGGACGGGCGTCAGCATGCAGCTTGGCAGCGCGGTGTACCAGCCGCGCAGCGGCTTGGCCCGGCTGCGCACCTCGACGTGGATCGCGTCGATCGTGACCGGCGCCGCCGAGGTCGTCCGCAGTGCCAGCCGCACGATCTGTGGGCTGCCTGCCAGCGCGCCCTTCGAGAGCGCGCTCGCCGGCCGCGTGAGCAGATTGTTGCGGGCGAGATGCGTCAGCTTCGACGGGTCCGCGAAGCGCTTGTCCGGAATCACGTAGTACGGCGCGTACGGGTGGTCGGCCGAGAACGACCCGGGCTTGAGCACGCGCACGCTGAGCGATGGCGCGGTCGAGTCGCTGGCGCTGTCGCGGTCGAGCAGGCGGGTCTTGACGACGTAGGCGGCCGCGGCGACGACGACCAGGGCCAGGACGACGGTCGCGGCTCTGCGCAACGCCGCGACGGCACTCGAGGCTTTGCCCGACGCCTTTCTCAGCACCGGCGGCACCCTAGTCCCCGGCTGCGTCCGATGCGTCATCGCCGGGCAGCGGCGATGACGCATCGGCTAGAGCACTTCCTACGCCGGACGGTGAGGGGGTGACCGTCCGGCGTAGGTGCTCAGTGCTCGGACGAACCTGCCAGCCGAACGTAAGAGCTCCGTAGGAAAGACCCTGACCGGGCGATGTCTTAAGCCCAGCTTGATGTGGGAGCGGTGCACTGCATGGAGATGTCGGCGATCTCGCACAAGCCGTCCGCGGCGCTCGAGCATCCGACGGCGGCGATCGACCTGCCGCCGCACGGCGACGACCATCGCGGAACGGCCGCTCGCAGCGAGCTCGATCCCGGTCGCTACCTGCTCTGCGGTGACCACGCGTTCGCGCTGACGGCCGAGGTCGTTCACATCGGCCGCGGGATCACGGCCGACATCTGGCTCGACGACCATACGGTCTCGGCGCGCCACGCGATCGTCGTCGCGCGCGCCGATCGTCTGCGGATCCTTGACGACCGCAGCACGAACGGCACGATCGTCAACGGTCGCGCCGTCGATCAGGCCGAGCTGAACGACGGCGACGTGATCGTCCTCGGGCAGGTCGTGCTGACATATGCCGAGGTGTCGCTCGCAGGCCAGCGCGGACGCTGACCGGCGTGCTGCGTCAGGCGCTACCGGCCTCTGGGTGCGACTGCAGGATCTCCTCGCCGGCCTCGCCGGTGCGGACGCGATAGGCCTCCTCGACGGGCAGGACGAAGACCTTGCCGTCGCCCACGCCTCCGGTGCGGGCGTGCTTGAGGACGGTGTCGACGACGACGCGGACGTCGCCGTCGGCGACGACGCACTCGATCTTCACCTTCGGGCGCAGGTAGTTCGTCAGCTCCGCGCCGCGGTAGCGCTCGGTGATCCCGCGCTGGCGGCCTGAGCCCTTGACCTCGCTGACGGATAGCGAGGGAAAGCCCCGCACGAGCAGGTCGGCGCGGATCGGCTCAAACGCCTCGTGGCGGATGTAGGCAATCACCATCTTCATCAGGCACCTCAGGATCAGGGAGCGGGCGAGCTCGCACGGTACCCCACGAGGGTGAGACGTCCTGCGCGTCCAGAGGACCGCCCGAACGTCTCACCCCCTGCCGGGCGTCAGCCGAGGATGTTCACGGCGCGCGCGACGACGAGACCGATCGTCAGCAGCGCGGTGACCGACTGGGCGGCCATGACCGCCTTCGCGCTGAGCGTCAGCGGCATCGTGTCGGTCGGGCTGAACGCCGTCGCGTTCGTCAGCGACAGGTAGAGGTAGTCCAGGAACCCCGGTCGCCAGCCGGGCGGCGCGTACTTCGGGTTGTCCATCTGCGTGAACTGGAAGTCGGGCAGTACGTCGGGGTGCAGGAACCGCACGACGGGTCCGCCGCGGTCCATCTCCCAGTACCAGACGGCGAACAGCAGGACGTTCGTCACCCAGAGGACGAGCCCCGAGCCGATCAGCCGATCGCCCGCCGTCGCGCCGCCCTCGACGAGGAAGCGGACGAGCAGGACGAGCGAGATGACGTTCGCGAGGCTGACGAGGCCGATCACGCTGAGCGCGAAATGGCGGATGCCTCGTGTGTGAGAGGCGGCACGCGCCGGCGCGATCACGACGAGCGCGACGAGCAAGGCGCCGGCGACGGCCGGCACGAGCAGCGTCGGGCCGATCGTGATCCGCTCGGGCAGCGCGAGGTTGAGCGTAATCGCGAGCGCGACGCAGAGCTGGGCCGGCCAGTAGCGATCGCCGCGCTCGAGTCGATCGGCGACGAGCGCGGCCTCCCGTTGCAAGCGGCGCGACATCGCGACGCACGGTAGTCCTCGCGCGGCGCGCTTCGCCGCGCGACAAGCCCTCGATCGAGCGTATGGGCGCCGTCTGCGGCTAGGAGAGCGCGCCGGTCGTCGCGCCGCGGCCGCGGCGGTGCACCTCGCGCAGCGCGACCGCCAGGCGCCGGATGCCCTCGTCGTGCAGCGCAGGCTCGACGAGCCCGAACGACAGCCGCATGCTCGTGCGCGACGACTTCTCGGCCATCACCGCGCCGCCAGGCAGGAACGCCATCCCGGCGCGCATCGCCTCGATGTACAGTGCGCGCTCGTCGACCGGCTCGCGCATCGTCAGCCAGATGTGATGGCCGCCCTCGGGCACCGTCCATGTGGCGTCGTGCGCGAGATGGCGCTCGAGCGCGGCGAGCAGCGTGTCGCGGCGACGCTTGTAGACCGGCAGCGCCCGGGCCAACAGCAGCTCGTGGCGGTCGCCGGAGAGGTAGCGGGCGGCGAGATGCTGCGGCAGCGCGGACGTGTGGATGTCGCTGTCGATCTTCAGTTGGACGAGGCGCGTCAGCACCGGTCCGCTCGCGGCGATCCAGCCGATCCGCAGGCCGCCGCCGATCGTCTTGGAGAGCGAGTCGACGTAGATGACGTGCGACGGGGCATCGGCGCGCATCCGGCGCAGCGGCGGGCCGTCGAAGCGCATCGTCGAGTAGACGCCGTCGTCCAGCACGAAGAAGCCGCGCGTGCGGGCGAGCTCCAGCAGGCGCGCGCGGCGCGCCGGGGAGAGCGTCGCTCCGGTCGGGTTCTGGCAGGCCTCCTGCAGTGCGACGAGCTTGACCTCGTGGCGCGCGAGGAGCCGTTCGAGTGCGTCGATGTCGGCGCCGTCTGCATCGACCGGCAGCGGCAGCACGCGAGCGCCGGTCGCCTGCAGCGAGGCGAGCGCGCCGGCGAACGTCGGCGACTCGATCACCGCGACGTCGCCGGGCCCGAGCACCGCGCGGGCGATGAGGTCGAGCGCCTGGCGCGCGCCGCTCGTGACGAGGATCTCGTCGGTGCTCGTCGCGTAGCCGGCCTCGCGCCCGATCTCGGCCAGCCGCTCGCGCAGCTGCGGAAGTCCCTCGACCTGCAGGTAGTCGGTCGCGGCGCGCGGGTCGGCCCGCGCGATCTCGGCCGCGATCGTGGCAAGTTCGGCGGAGGGGCAGAGCTCCGGATCCGGATAGCCCGAGCCGAGCGCGATGACGTCGCCCGCGAGCGGCGCGTGCAGCGAGTCGCGCAGCATCTCGTCGGCGTACGTCATCGGCCGCACCGCGAGCATGCCGAGCTGCCAGTCGTCGTTGTCGGCCGCGCGGCCTGCGCCTGTGTTCGGCGTCGCCGGCAGCGGGACGCGCTGGCGCACGAAGGTGCCGCGCCCGACCGCGGCCGTGACATAGCCGAGCTCGGCGAGCCGCCGGTAGACCCGCACTGCGGTGAGGTGGTTGATCGCGACGTCGGCCGCGAGCGCACGCGTCGCCGGGAGGCGCTCGCCGGGCGCGAGCTCGCCGTCGTCGATGAGCTGCGCGAAAAGTGACACGAGTTGCTGGGTGATGGACACCTCGCCTTCGCGCTGCAGGTCAAACATCTGCAGTTTGTATGACATTGACATACGAGTGTGTGATCGTACAGTGGCCACAGGACACACGCAATGGGGGAACCAGATCCAACATGTCGCGCATCCACGACCTGATTGACCGACACAGCCGGCGGCCCTGCTCGGCCGCCGCGCCGATCGACGAGCGCGCCGCGCTGGCGATCCGCCGCGCCCGCGACGAGGACACGCCGATGCTCCACGACCTCGCTGTGATCGACTCCGCGGCGCCGCTGCAGGGCGAGGTGCTCGTGGCGATCGTCGACGGGCGGATCTGGGCTGCGCTCGCGCTGGAGGACGATCGCGTGATCGCTGATCCGTTCCTTCCGACGGCGGCTGCGGTCGAGTTGCTGACGCTGCGGGTGCGCCAGCTGCGGGCGGCGGGCGACCGGCAGCCGCGTCGCAGCCTGGCCCGCCGCGTCCCCGGTCGCGCGCGGGCGTAGCCGCCGGCGCCACGCGCCAGGGGCCGCCGACGGGCGCGCCTGCCACGATGGGGCAATGGAGTCGGCGCCCGCCCCCGCGTACTCGATCGCCGCGCTCGAGCTGCTCAACGACGTCCTCGCGCAGGTCGACGGCGACCACGGCTCGGAGGAGTTCTACTCGCGCCTGGCGGAGGCCGTGTGCCGGCTTGCGCAGATGCGCCGCGCCGTGATCTTCCGCTACGACGACGCGCGCCGGCGGGTGCACGCCGCGGGGGCGCACGGGATCGGCCTCGACCGCTTCACGAGTGGCGAGATCAAGGTCGAGGCGGCGCCCGTCGCGCGGCAGGCGCTGACCGAGGATCGCGTCATCGAGGTGCTCGGCGACCATGGCCACGAGATCTCCGACGACTTCGCCGAGCTCGTCGGCGCGCACCCGATCGTCTACGTGCCGATCGTCGCCGCGGGCCGCTGGCTCGGCGTGATCCTCGCCGAGCCCGAGCCGGGCGCCGCGCCGCTGGACAGCCGCCACCGCGACCTGCTCTGGATCCTCGGCAAGACGCTGGCGCTCGCCTCGACCTCGCGGATCGCGACGACGCTCGGCGAGCAGGCGCGCGAGCTCGAGGAGCGGATCGACTTCGCGCGCAACATCCACGAGGGCGTCGTCCAGCGGCTGTTCGGCGTCTCGCTCGTGCTGTCGTCCGAGCAGCCGCTGACGGCCGAGGCTCGCGCGCGCTGCGCGCAGGAGGTCGGTGGCGCGCTCGGCGAGCTGCGCTCCGCGCTGCAACGGCCGCTCGGCCGCTCGGCGGCGCCGACCGGCACGACGCTGCGCGCTGAGCTCGATCGCCTCTGCGCCGAGCACGCCGACCTCGGACTGGTCGTCGAGGGCTCCGTCGTGTCAGTCCCGCAGTCGCTCGAGCCGCTCGCCCAGTCGGTCCTGACCGAGGCCGTGCGCAACGCCCGCAAGCACTCCGACGCGCGCCGCATCGTCGTGCGAACGCACACCGGCGAGGGCACGCTCGTCGTCGAGGTCGAGAACGACGGCGTGCCGCTGGAACGTCCCGCGTCGACCGGCGTCGGGCTGCGGCTCGCCGCGCTCGAGGCACTGCAGTCAGGCGGCCTCGTCGAGTTCGGCGAGCGCGCGCCCGGCACCTGGGTCGTGCGGCTCGTCGTGCCGCTGCCCGCCGACGGCGGCACGCCGTGACGGCCGATGCCGATCGCCTGCGCGTGCTCGTCGTCGACGACCACGAGGTCGTCCACTGGGGCTTCCGGCTGATGCTCGGCGAGCTCGAGTGGGTCGAGCGCTGCGTCTCGGCGAGCAGTGGCGACGAGGCGGTCGCGCTCTCGCGCGAGCACGCCCCTGACGTCGCCCTCGTCGACCTCTTCCTCGGCGAGGAGTCGGGCCCGGAGGTCTGCGAGCGGCTGCTGACCGAGCGCCCCGAGCTGCGCGTCCTGCTGATCTCCGGCGCCGGGCGGATCTCACCGGCGACGGCCCGCGCCTGCGGCGCCAGCGGCTTCGTGCCGAAGGACTGGCCGGCCGCGGACGTCGCCCGCGCGGTGCGGATGGTCGCGCTCGGCATGGCGCTGTTCGAGCCCTCGCCGGCGCCGGCATCGGGCGCGCTGACGCTGTCGGCCCGCGAGCGCGAGGTGCTCGAGCGGATCGCCGACGGCGCGACGAACCGCGAGATCGCGGGCGCGCTGCACCTCTCACCGCACACCGTCAAGGAGCACACGAGCGCGCTGTATCGCAAGCTCGACGTCCGCAATCGCGCCGAGGCCGTCCAGCGCGCGCAGCGGATGGGCCTGATCAGCTAGCGAGGAACGCACCACACCCCCCCGACTGGGGGGTGCCACTTCCCTCCGGTGGGGGGAACGTGTTGTGACCGGCGCTCGCGCGCTACACGCTGGACGCGTGCTCGACGCTCAGCCCAGAACCGTCCTCCTCCCCGGTCAGGGCAGTCAGGTTCCCGTGACGCGTGACGCTGTGGCCAGCGCGCGTCCGGACCTGCTCGAAGCGGTCGTCGCGGTTCTCCGCGCCGATCCCTCCGAACGCATCGACGAGTCCACGCGCCACGCCCGGTCCGCGATCTCGTGTGCGCTGGTCGCGGACCGGGCGCGCGTGGCGGATCACCGAATCTCGAACAGGAGAGCCGGACCCTTGAGATGTCGAACAGCAGTCCGCCGGAGCCCGCGATGAAGCCCGACTCGATCCTTCTCACCGGCGCCACCGGGTTTGTCGGGATGGAGCTCTTGGCGCGCGTGCTCGAACAGACCGATCGCGACGTGATCGCGCTCGTCCGCGCGGACGACGACGCCGCTGCGCAGGCGCGCATGGATGAGCTCCTGACGACGCTCGTGCCGCCCGCGGCGCGGCCGCATCGCGGGCGCGTCCGCGTCGTCGCGGCAGATCTCGAGGCCCCCGGCCTGGGCATAGCGCCGATCCTGCGCGATCAGATCGCCGGCTCGATCTCGGCGGTCGTGCACTGCGCGGCGTCGGTCAGCTTCACGCTCGCACTTGAGGACGCCCGACGCATCAATGTCGGGGGGACGCGTGAGATCCTCGAGCTCGCCACTGAGGCGCACGAGCGCGGCACGCTGGACCGCTTCGTTCACGTCTCGACCGCGTACGTCGCCGGTGATCGCATCGGCGTCGTCAGCGAGCACGACGGCAACGTCGGCCAGGGCTTCCGCAACACGTACGAGCGCACGAAGCTCGAGGCCGAGCAGCTCGTCAACGACAGCGGCCTGCCGGCCGCGATCGTGCGCCCGAGCGTGATCGTCGGCGACAGCTCGACGGGCTGGACGCAGGCCTTCAACGTCATCTACTGGCCGCTGCAGGCGTTCGCTCGTGGGCTCTTCCCCAATGTTCCCGGCGACGCCGGCGCGCGGCTCGACATCGTGCCCGTCGACGTTGTCGCCAACGCCCTGCTCGCGCTGCTCGTCGGACCGGTGCGCGGCGGTGCGTTTCACGTCGTCGCGGGCGACGGAGCGCCGACGAACGCCGAGCTCGCGACGCTTGCCGCGGAGGCGTTCGACGCCGAGCCGCCGCGCTTCGTGCGCCTCGGCGAGGACGTCCGTGCCGAAAATCGGGCGGGCGCGCTCGTCCCGTACTTCAGCGTGCGCTGCACGTTTGACGCGCGCCGCGCACGCGATCTGCTCGGCGCGATCCCGCCTCCCCTCAAGGACTACTTCCCGTCGCTCATGCGCTACGCCCGCGAGGCGAGCTGGGGCAAGGCGCCCTCGCCGCGCTGGGACGTCGGCATGCGCCAGCGCGCCGCCTAACCGCAGGTTGACGCTACGGCGTTGCGGACGAGGGCGAGTCCGCAGGCGCTGCGTCGAGACGCGCGACGGCCATGTAGATGCCCGTGTAGCCGGTGAACGTAGGATCGTTCGGATCGGCAAAGTTCGGTTGCACCGCCTCGTCCAGGAGCAAGGTCATGCCGCAGGCAGCGATCTGGTGACGGATGTCGGCGGCGCTGAGCCTCGTCGAGGGGAAGTCCAGCTCGCCGATCCGCCAGCTTGCGGATCCCGTGAGCGCGGTCATGAGGAGGTGACCGCCAGGCGTGATGAGATCGAGCATGCGGGCGAGCGCCTGCCGCCAGAGATCGCGGTCCGTCGTGATCGACTCGAGGACGAAGTTGACCGCGACGAGATCGTACGTGCCGGCCCATTCGATCTGCCTGTCGGCGAGCGCGTCGCAGTGCCCGAGCCGCACGACGGCGGAGCGGATCAGCGCGTGACGGTCGTCGACCGTGCCTCCTGCGCCCTCGTGCTCGAGCGCCCGCAGCGTGAACGGAGCCCAATCGTGGCGGCCGGGCTGAGCGCCCAGCCAGCGACGTATCTCGGCGAGGTTGTCCTCGAGATAGTCGACGAAGTGGATCTCCCGCCGCCTTCCCGCCGCCGAGATCAGCTGGTAGATCGTCGGTCCGCCGCCGAACTCCAGCATGCGGCCACCGGCCGGGATCATCGACTGGGCCCTGGCATGAAACGCGAGCAGCTCGCTGTTCTCTCCGTCGACGATCTCGAAGTACTGCCGCAGGTAGCCGAGGGCCCGATAGTCAGCGAAGGCGTTGCCGGTCATCTCTCAAGCCCCCCATGTCGGCCGCCGATACTGGCTGGGTGGCGGCGGCGAGCGCGGTCATCCGGCCGCTGACGTCGTGCTCCGCGCTTCTCCAAACGAGCCGATATCGTACCTGCCGGGTCTGATCCAGGTTGGTCCGCTGCGCCGTACCACGTGCCACCATCCTCGCCATCATGAGCAGGCCCAGCGACCCCATTGCACCGTGGGCAGCGGTCGTGGACGCGCGCTCGGATCTCGACCCAGCCGCTGATCTTGCGCGCGGGTTGGCGCCGCGATCGCAGATCACATGGCGGACCAGTGCGCGTCACGGCCGCGGAGTCTTTGCCACGGGCGCGCTCAGCGCCAACACGATCGTCGAGCGGGCGCCGGCGATCGTGGCCGACGGCCACGACAAGGTTCGGCCGTACCTGTTCGTCTCCGACCGCGGCTTGGCGCATGAGAGTCCCGGCGCGGCGTCCGGCTTCGTACTCGTCCTCGGCCTGATGTCGCTGTGCAACCACTCGGCGCAACCGAACGCGGAGGTGGCGCTGCTCGTCGACGAAGGCGCTGGGCTGCTGGCGGTGCTCACGACCACCGTGATGATCGCGGCGAACCAGGAGCTCGTCATCCACTATCCCGACGTCGACTACTACCGCGAGCACGGCCTCGCATGACGTACAAGCGGGTGCTCCACGACGGCGTGGTCCACTACGGCCAGCAGATCCTCCTCGACGCGACGGGCTGCTCAGCGGCGCTGCGCGACATCGAGGTCGTCGGCGCATTCCTCGAGGCGATGCCCGGCCGCGTGGGCATGCGCACCTATGGAGCACCGGTGGTGGTGCGTTTCGGCGACGGCGACGACATCGGCATCTCCGGCGTGCAGCTGCTGTATACGAGCGCCGTCGTCCTGCATACCAACGACATGTACGGCGACCTCTATCTGGATCTCTTCAGCTGCGCTGCGTTCGCGCCGGACGTCGTCGTAGCCGAGGTCGAGCGCTGGTTCGAGCCCGAGACGCACGTCCATCGCGTGATCTATCGTCGGTAGCCGGCGCGCCGGGGATCGAATCTGACGGTCGCCGGTCGGACTCCGGCTACCCTCCGGCGACGCCGCTGAGGATGAGGTAGACGCACAGCAGCAGCACCGGCACTCCGGCGAGTCGCAGGCGCCACGTCATCGGGAAGCGCCCTGCCTCCTCCTCGGGATGGCTCGCGCCGTCCTCGGACTGCGGGTGGTGGACCGCGACCGGCTGACCGTCGTGCGCCTGGAGATCGCCGTCCGCATCTGTCGCAATCGCGACGTCGTGCTCGTCGTCGATGTCCTCTTCCTCTTCCTCTTCCTCTTCCGCGTCGACGAAGAGCTCGAGTCCCCAGCAGATGAGGATCGGGATCGGCAACACGACGAAGCCGTAGTTCTCCAGTGTCTCCGGATCGTGGATGACCCGTTCCAGCAGCACGCTCAGGCCGACGCCCGCCACGATCACGAAGGCCCACTTGGCCAGGCCGAGCGGCATCCACTTGGCAACCCACTCGCTCTTGGGGAGCTTGTCTGCGAAGAGCCATGGCACGAGTGGCACGAAGAAGACGGCGATGCCGACGAGCAGCGGCCAGTCGAGCTTCATGTACGCGACGGAGACGAAGCCGTACAGCAGCATCTGGCCGACGAGCGCGATTGCCATCTGGATCTTCCCCGGCTCCAACTCGCCGCGATGGCGTATGGCGGCAAGCCGATCCGGGTAATGGTGAGCGGCGGTCGTCTCCGCGGCCAGCCGGACGCCGAGGACCCCGAGGACGACGAGCGAGATCGTCCATTTCTGCTCGGCCAGCGGCAACTCGTAGCCGCTGAGCAGCGAGAGCTGCTCGACCATCTCGGCCGTCACCCATCCCGCGAAGAGGCCGGCCAGGACGAAGTCCGCGCCACGGTCCCACAACCCGGACGCCGTCGGGCGGGTGTTGCGCCGCAACGGGCGCACGGCCCCGGCCGCCAGCGGCACGGCGAACCATACGAGCACGATGCCGAACAGCTCGCGGATCGCCGGGCTGTCCGTCACGCCGCCGGACAGGATCACGACCGCCGCGAAGCTCAGCCCGGCGACGTAGCCGGCCATAGCGTCGAAGATGCTCAGCGCCAGGATCGCCACGAACCAGGCGAAGCTCGGCGGCAGCGCGGAATCGTGAGCACTGCTGGCGGCGACGACGCCAAGACCGACAGCCGCGGGGTACAGCAGCAGCGTCAGGCTGCCGAACATCGCTCGCAGGTAGTCGCCGTCGACGCTCACGCGGCCGAGGACCGCAGAGAGCATCGCCAAGCGCGACGGATAGTGCACCGCGAAGTGGTCGAGATGCCGCGTGAACGGCCACCACCATGTCCTCGAGCGGTCGCCCCGGCCGCGCCCGTGCTTCGCCATCGCCTCGCGCTCGACCTCGACGTCCTCGAGGAACGCGCCGTCGCTGTCAGGGCCCTCGGACTCCTCACGCTCACGTTGAGCCTCTCCCTCGCGGCTGTCTCGTGATTGCGGTCTCTTTGCGCCGAGTGCGGCCCCGAGGGCGCCCAGCAGCGCTGCTCCGCCGAGCGTCATCGCAAGCACGGCGTCCGGATGCGCCGCGGGCTCGAATCGGACAAGCGTCGCGAACGGTCGACGGGGAGTCCTGCCGACCGATGCCAGCCGGTCGCCGCTGGCGATCGTAAAGGCGATCTCCTTCACGATCGCGGCGCCGGCCGCCGACGTCCCGCGCACCTCGGCATGGTGAAGGCCGAGATCGAGGCCGACGGGGAGCGCCGCGACCATCGAGACGATGCCGTGCTCGTCGGCTCGGGCGCTCGCGAGGGCCGGTGCGTCAGCGTCGACCGAGAGGATGGCGGCCGATCTCGCCAGCAGGCCCTTGCCCGCGATGCGCACGAGCGCGCTCGACGCCTGGATGCCCGGTTCGCCGTCGATGTCGATCGCGAGCAGATCGCCGGCGGGGACAGCCGCGGTGGCCGCGGCCGGAGGGCTGACTGCCGGGCGCGTGGCCGGGGGAGCGCCGGTACGGGCCGCTGCCCGGGTTCTCGCGCCGCCCGCCGGCGTGGCGGTCACATCGACCGTCGCGGTGACGCCGGCGTGGTCGGCGGTGTCGGCCGGGCTGACGACCCGTGGCGTCACCGGGGGAGCGGTGCCCGCACGCGAGCGTCCGCTGTAGCTGAGCGTCAGCGTCGCGCCCTCGCAGGCATCCTGAACCGTGGGCACGTCGCTGATCTGAACGCTCGGTGCGTCCGCGGTTGGCAGCGTGATCGTCGCCCGGGCGGGGACGCGTACCTCGTGCAGCGCCGAGACGCGGGGCTGCACGAGGTGAAACCATGTGCTGCGACAGCCCGAGGGCAGGCCGTCCGTCCCCAGGACCACCGTCAGCGCCGTCACGACGATCGGCTGCGCACTCGAGTTCGTCAGCGTGACCGGGATCGGCCGCGGCCGCGCTCCGGGGTACAGCGGGCCATCGACGTCGCCGTGGATCGTGAGGATCTGGCTGCCCGCGCGGACGCTCGCGCTCCCCGAGTTGCCGCCGACCGCCGCATACGCCGCTAGGCCCGCGACGAGCGCGCAGACGGAGGCGGCCACGACAAGGACGGCGAACCCGCTCCTCCTTGATCCTCGCAGTGCGAGGCGCCTAACGGAGGGCTTGCGTCGCCGGCGGACTGGCCGCAGCCGGAGCATCTTGCACTGCCGGGTCGTCGTTTCCCGTCGTCACAGTCGCCGTATCGGGCTCAACGTCAGTGTCGGCGCTGCCTGCCGGCGCTGGCAGCGGCGCCGGCGTCGTCGCGGTGGGCGTGGGGGTGTCGGGCGCCGCCGCGGGGGCGCCGGCGTGGGCGGGCGTGTCGTCTGTCGACGGTGCCGGACCGAGGATCGTCCAGCTGTACGAGATGGCCGGCCCGGCCGAGCTGCCGTCGGTCGCTCGCACCTGGAACGTGTGCACGCCTGCAACGAGCCCGGCGTACGAGATCGGACTGACGCAGGCGGTGAAGCGGCCGTCGTCGAGCTTGCATTCATCGCCGGTCCCGCTCGCACTGGTGAAGCTGAAGCTCGGTGGCCGGCGCCCAGTCCGGTTACCTGGATGCGCGGTGATCGCCGGCTCGACGACGGCAGCTTGTGGCGACCGCGCAGTCGTCGTCGTGTCATCGGGGTCTGGCGTGGGCGTGTCGGGGTCCGGCGTGGCCGTGTCGGGGTCCGGCGCCGCCGTGTCGGGGTCCGGCGCGGCGGCATCGGCGTCGTTGGTCGTGGGATGGGCCGTTGGCCGCCGACCGTGGGAGTGCCCGACGTCGGCGGGATGCTTGCGAGCCGGGTTCGCGCTGTCCGCCGAGTTCACAGGCGCTGGCGCCGGCTCCGGCTCGCCCGCCGTGGGCAACGTGTCGGCGGTGGTCGCCGCTGCGGAGGGCACGTCGGACACAGCCGGATCGGCGTGCGAGACGGCGCCGATCGGCTCCGGATCGGCGCCGGCGATGCCGGCCAGCTGTCCCGGGAAACCAAACCCGATGCTCGGCGGGCTGTCGCTGGTCGGATCGAACGCGGGGGCAGGGACCGGCCCGGCCCCGATGGGCAAGGACCGGCTCGTCGCCAGTGCCGTGAACGTGTTGTAGACGGCAGTCACGGTGTACGCGTAGACGCCATCCGGCACACCTGCATCGGTGCAGCTGCGACCGGTGACCGGCGTTGGGTCGCCACATATCCCCGCGCCGTCAGAACGCCGGACGACGTAGCCCTGCACGCTGGCCGCGCGGGTCATCGTCGCGGTGCCCCAGGAGACGGTGACGTCCGCGCCGACGCGCTCCAGCGTCACCTGCGTGGCCGGCTCGATCGAAGCGACCCTCGCATTCGTCCTCGCGGTGCCGGCAGCGGTGAAGCTCGCCGACGCGCTCGTCGCGCCGTCGACCAGCAGCAGCGCTGCCACGACCGCCGCCAGACCCCCTGCGCGGCATGGCCAGGTGTCCACTGCCGCCGGCTAGCTGGCGGTGACGGTGATGTCGGGTGCCACGCCCTGGCACGGATCCTGGTTCGTGCCCGAGTCCGTCATGGTGACGTTGACGACGCCGGTGGTCGAATCCCCCGGCCCGAGGTCCACCGCGGCCGGTGGGTTGTTCTCCGCCGTGAACCAGGCCGCAAGGCAGCCGCTCGCGGGGGCTCCCGACTGCGTGACGAATCCGCCGGAGGACGCCACCGCTGCCGTCGTCGTGGTCAGCTGCTGGGACCCGCTGCCGGGATTGGTGACCGTGTAGGGCAGCGTCTGATGGCCGCTACCCGGAAGCAGCGGCCCGCCTGTCGTGGCACCGAAGGTCACCGTGAAGGGCGACGCGGTCCCGACACTGGCCGAGCCAGTGCCACTGCCCGTCGCCGTGAAGTACGCGTACGCAGTGGTGGCGATCGCCAAGACCAGGATCGATCCGAGGATGGTGATCGCCCGCTTGCTCTTCAACCGACGAACCACTCGACCTCCATGTGTTGGTGTGGTCGCCGATGCGCGGTCGGCCGCGAAGCGGCCCTTCGACGGTCTCGGCGACCTGGATCCGTCCGGCCGAGAGACTAGCGCCCGTGGGTCGCGGTGTATATCGATTGGACCGATGACAAGCCGCGGACTCGAACGTTCGTCCGCGCGTCGCCGCGGTCAGTTGACGCTCGGGTCGACCGGCATCCGCGCGACGAGCGCGAAGTGGGCACCCTTGCGGGTCAGGACGCGGCTCCAGAGCTCGTCGGCGTCGGGATTGAAGATGTCGTCGACCCCGGCCGGCGCCACGAACCAGTCCTCGCGCTCGAGCTCGGCGTCGAGCTGGCCCGGTCCCCAGCCGGCATAGCCGGCGAAGACGCGTGCGCGTCCCGTCGCGTAGGCGAGATCGTCGATGCTCGTGTTGTCGCCGACAAGCCCGATGTTCTCGGTGATGTGGATGCCGGCGTAGGACGGATCGTCGAACTCCGCGAGCACGAGCAGCGCGTCGGGTTGCACCGGGCCACCGCTGTCGATCGTCGCGTTCTCGCCCGCGAGCTCGGAGAGCTCGGGCGCGGACTCCCCGACGACGAGCTCGCCGGGCCTGTTCAGCACGAGGCCGAGGGCGCCCTCCTCGCTGTGCTCGCAGACGAGCACGACCGTGCGGGCGAAGTTCGGGTCGGGCAGGGTGGCGCCCGCGATCAGCAGCTGTCCGCGCAACGAGTCGATCGTGACGTTGTACCGGGTCGGGCGCCCGCGTGTGACAGGCAAGCCGACGCGCTACAGGAGCAGGACGAGCGCGACCGTGACGCCGTAGGCGATCACGAGCACGCGCAGCACGCCGGCCGGCAGGCGCCGCGCGGTCGCGACGCCGACGGCGCCGCCGAGCATCGACGTCGCGCCGACGATCGCCGCCGCGTCCCAGGCGATCGGGCCGAAGATGACGAAGCCAACGGCGCTGACGAACGCGATCAGCAGCGCGAGCAGGCCCTTGAGCGCGTTGAGGCGCTGGAGGCCGTCGTCGACGAAGACGCCGAGGATCGCGAGCAGCAGGATGCCCATGCCCGCGCCGAAGTAGCCGCCGTAGACGGTGGCCGCGAAGAGCGCACCGTGCAGCACGACGGGGGAGGGTGCCCGGGCCGCGTCGCGGGCGGCGGCCGCGATCCGCGGCTGCGCGGCGAGCAGCGCGCAGGCGAGCAGGATGAGCCACGGCGCGATCGCCTCGAAAACGCTCGCCGGACCGATCAGCAGCAGAGCGGCCCCCGTCGCCGAACCGAGCGCACAGGTGCCCGACAGCATGCGGATCCTGGCGCGCTGGCCGCCGAGCTCACGGCGGTAGGCGAGTGATCCGCCGACGTAGCCGGGCAGCACCGCGACGGAGTTCGTGATGTTCGCGGTGATGCTCGGGTAGCCGACGGCGAGCAGCGCCGGAAACGTGATCAGCGAGCCGCCGCCGGCGACCGCGTTGACCACCCCGGCGCCGAAGCCGGCGCCGGCCAGCAGGGCGGCGTCGGCAGCGTTCACGTACGCGTCGTGTCGGCGATCGGACGTGCCGGCACGCCGCCGACGGTCACGCCCGGCGCGACATCGCGCGTGACGACGGCGTGCGGCCCGACGATCGCGTCCGCACCGACCGTGACGCCGCGCAGCACGCCGGAGCCGAGCCCGACGAGCGCGCGCTCGCCGATCGCGATCGGCGTCGCGACGAGCGGCTGCGAGCGGATCGGCAGCTCGACGTCGTCGACGACATGGTCGAAGTCGACGAGGACGGCACCGTCCTCCAGCCGCGCCCCCGCACCGATCGTGATGCCGCTGTGGGCGACGAGCGTGCAGCGTTCGCCGAGCCACACGCCGGCACCGAGCTCGACGCGCCCCTGCTGGACGACGATCCGGCTGCGATCGCCGATCCGGCAGCCGTCGCCGATGACGAGCAGCGCGCCCGGCAGCACCTCGAGCTGGACGCGCCGTCCGAGCGCAACGTTGCGCCCGGCGCGCACGCCCGGCTTGCGCACGGTTCGCAGGAGCGCCATCGGCCGGATGCTACGCGTGGTTGCCGGCTGCGAGGCGACCGGGCCGCGCGTTCAGCACGGTGGCCGCGCGCGCTCGCGCGCTCGGCGCGCCAGGTCGCGCGCGACGGCGCGAGCATGTGCCGGGGCGTAGCGCGCGTCGTGCGCGCGCCTTCCTGCCACGAGCTGTGACGGAAGCATCGTCGCGCCGAGCGCGCGCGCCGCGCGATCGGCGATCTCGATCTGGCCGAGCGGGGTCGGATGGACGATGTCCGGCAGCACGTGCGTCCAGCCCCCGAAGTCGGCGAGGTCGGCGACCACCGCATCGTTGTGTCCGGCGACGCGTCGCACGATCGCGCCTGCGTCGCGGGGCTTGGGCGCCGACGTCGGGCGGCCGAGGTCCTCGGGCAGGGTGAGCATGAGCAGGCGCGTCGCGCGCTCGCTGAGCCGGGTGGCGATCGCGGTGAGGTCGCGCTCGTAGGCGGCCGCGTCGTACGCGGGTGAGCGGACGTCGTTGACGCCGGCATAGAGCACGGCGAGGTCGTAGTCGGCGCGCACCCGGGGCAGCTGCGCGTGCAGGACGTCGTGCGTGACGGCGCCGTTGACGGCGTAGCACGTGTAGGGAAGGTCGAGCGCTCGCGCGAGCCACTGCGCCCACGACAGCGGCGTGATGCCAAGTGCCATCGAGCCCTCGCCGACGGTGATGCTGTCTCCGAGCGCGACGAGCCCGCGGCGGCAGATCGGTGCGACGGTGCTCAGCGCGGCGTCCTTCCGGCGACCATGAGGTTGTAGAAGACGCTCGCCGGCAGGCGGCCCTCGAGCAGCGCGACATCGACGCGCTGCAGCGCGAGGTAGCCGCGGAAGGCGTACTGGCGCCAGAGCCAGGGGATGTCGTCGGGCTGGGCCGTGGCCTCGAGCGTTCGATTCATCCATCCGAACCAGTTCGCCAGCAGCTCCTCGCCACGCACGCGGACGTCGTCGAAGCCGGCGCCGCGCGCCCAGGCGGCGATCTCGTCAGGCGTGAAGGCGTGGACGTCGACGAACCCCTCCAGCGACTCGCCGTCGAGCCCATCGTGGTCGTTGGCCGACGGGTCGACATCGCTGCCGCGGTCGTCCGCGAGCTCGATCGCGCGGGCGCCCATCAGCGTGCGCCAAAGCGGCGCGCTGGCGAGTGCGGCGCGCTTCGGGTAGCTCGCGATGCGGTCGCCCGTCTGCGACGGCTCGCCGGCGAAGAGGAACTCGCCCCCGGGCCGCAGGACGCGCCGGAACTCGGCGAACGCCCGGTCGAGATGCGGGATGTGGTGCAGGACCGCGTGGCCGAGTACGAGGTCGAACGAGTCGTCCTCGAACGGCAGCTGCTCGGCATCGCAGGCGAGGGTCTCGACGGTGACCCCGATGCGCCGAGCATTTGCCTGTAGCGCATCGAGCATGCCGGGCGAGATGTCGGTCGCGACCGCCTCGCGGACGATTCCGTCCTGCAGCATGTTCAGCGTGAAGTAGCCGGTGCCCGCGCCGATCTCGAGCGAGCGACCGAACGTCGGCAGCGGCGCGCCGAGCAGCTTGCGCAGCTTCCCGCGCACCTGGTTGCGCCCGATCTCACCGTAGTCGACGCCCCACTTCGTGTCGTAGTGCGCGGCGGCGGCGTCGTGATAGCGGGTGTTGACGTCGCGGATCGCCTCGGCGCTGGCGGGGGCTGCCATCGCGGCGGGAGTCTATTGGCGGGTCGCCGGGCACAGCGTGCGGCTTGGGGCGAGCTCGGGACCGCCATCAGATGTGTCTAGCAATGTCTAGCCCGGGGCTAGACATTGCTAGACACTCTCCAGAGGAGCAGGGCGCTTCCTAGCGGACACTCGCCGCGCTGGCGCATCGCCGCTCCTCGATTTCCGACTGCGGGTCCATGTCCGGATCACTCACTCGGTTCTACGCTGTAGCACCAGCACAAACCGGGCGCGACTGGCGACGTCTGCCCCTCGCACAGGAGGTCGTTCATGCGCCCATCGTGGGATTCAGATCCCGCCGTCAGAAGCACCCCTGGACACGGTCCGATCAGGCTTCGCACCGACCGCTGCTGCACGAGCCATGCGTGCCTGCGGCCGGCTCGCGAGCTCGGCGGCCTCTGCTCGCACTGCTGGCGCGGCGCGACGCCCGAGACGCGCGCGATCCTGCGCTGGGAGGCGGAGCTGGGCGCCCCGAGCACGACCGGCTTCGACATCGTCGCGGCGGCCGAGGCGATCCTTCGGCGCAGCGGCTGACCCGCCTACGCCCGCCCGGCTTCCTCCGTCGCGGCGCGCAGGCGCTTCGCCAGCTCACTCGTCAGCGCGCCCGGCTCCATGCGCCAGCGCCAGGAGCCGCTGGCCCGGCCGGGGATGTTCATGCGCGCCTCGCTGCCGAGGCCGAGCACGTCCTGCGCCTGGATCATCGCCAGCCGCGCCGGTGAGGAGTAGGCGAGCCGGATCAGCGACCACCACGGCTCGTCCTCCTCGAACCCTGCGCCAGTGATCTCGTCGACCGCCGCGGCGCGAGTCGCGGGCGCGAGCGTCGACCACCAGCCGCGCAGCGTGTCGTGGTCGTGCGTGCCGGTGTAGACGACGCTGTCGGGCTCGTGGTTCTCGAGCCGATGCGGCCCGTGCGGGTCGTCGGGATCGAAGCCGAACTGCATCACGACCATGCCGGGGAAGCCGAGCGAGCGGCGCAGGCGCTCGACCGGCTCGGTGATGACGCCGAGATCCTCGGCGATCAGCGGCAACGCTCCGAGCTCGCGCGCCGCGGCGTCGAACACCGCGCGCCCCGGCCCCCGGCGCCAGTGACCTCCGCGCGCGTCCGGCGCGCCGTCGGGCACGGCCCAGTAGGCGACGAAACCGCGAAAGTGGTCGACGCGGGTCACGTCGAAGAGCGCGAGCGTACGCCGCAGCCGCTCGGTCCACCAGCGGTAGCCACGTTGCTGCAGCGCCGGCCAGTCGTAGAGCGGGTTGCCCCACAGCTGGCCCTTGTCGCTGTAGGCGTCCGGCGGCGCGCCCGCGACCTCGCCCGAGCGAAACAGCTGCGGCCAGGCGATGTGGTCGGCGCTGCCCGGCGCGACGTAGATCGGCACGTCGCCGATCAGTCGCACGCCGCGGTCGTGCGCATGGGCGCGCAGCGCGCCCCACTCGCGTGCGAAGCGGACCTGGTCGGCGGCCGCGCGGCGACCGCCGGCGACGCGCTCCCAGTCACCGATCCAAAACCCCTCTGCCGCCCGGAAGGCGTCAAGCTCGTCGTCGGACACGGGTGCCGCCGGGTCGGCGAGCAGGCCGCGCCACGCGGCAAACGCCGACGACGACTTGTAGGGGGAGCGAGCGCGGTCGGGAGGGCCGAGCGGAAGCATCTGCCACCACGACTGGCCGGCGTCGGCGAGCCAGTCGACGAAGCGAAAGGCGTCGTCGCCGAGCCGCCCTGCGGCGAGGCTGGTTGGATGGAGCTGCACGCCGGCGGATCGCTGTGGAAGCTGTGACATCACGTTACGAAGTCTTTGAATCGGAGAGAGTGTTGGAAGTGCCCATGCCGAAGAACGCCAAACAGCCCCCGCCGCGCATCCAGATCGCGCGGCCTGCGCCGATGATCGACTGCGGTCGCTTCCCGGCCAAGCGGACGATCGGCGACATCGTCAACGTCAGCGCGGACATCTTCGCCGACGGGCACGACGTTCTGCGCGCCGTCGTCCGCCACAGCGCCCCGGGCGCCAAGCGCTGGCAGGAGAGCCCGCTGCACCGTATCGATGCGCACGTCGACGGCGACCGCTGGGCGGGCGGCTTCACGGTCGAGGACCTGGGACGTCACCGTTGGACGATCGAGGCCTGGACGGATGCGTTCGCGAGCTGGCGCGAGGAGCTGCGGCGCAAGGTCGAGGCGGGCGACAGGGAGCTGTCGAGCGAGCTGTCGGAAGGCACGGCGCTGCTCGAGCAGGCCGCCGAACGTGCCAGCGGCACGGATCGCGATCGCATCCAGCGCGCGATCGCGAGCCTGCGCGCCCCGAAGCCGAGCGCGGAGATCGCGCTCGACCCCGAGCTGTTCTCGCTCGTCGAGCGCTATCCCGATCGCAGCCGCTCGACGACGATGGACAGCAAGCTCGACGTCGACGTCGACCCCGTGCGGGCGCGCTTCGGCGCGTGGTATGAGCTCTTCCCGCGCTCCTGGGGCGGCCTGGCGGGCGTGACCGAGCAGATCCCGCAGCTCGCTGCGCTCGGCTTCGACGTCGTGTACCTGCCGCCGATCCACCCGATCGGCCTGACGAACCGCAAGGGCGTCAACAACGCGCTCACCGCCGCGGCCGGTGATCCCGGATCGCCCTGGGCGATCGGCGATGCGACGGGCGGCCACACGGCGTTGCATGGCGAGCTCGGCACGATGAAGGACTTCGACGCGCTCGTGCGCGCCGCGAACGACCATGATGTCTCGATCGCGCTGGACTTCGCGATCCAGTGCTCCGCCGACCATCCCTGGCTGAGCGAACATCCGGAGTGGTTTCACCGGCGTCCGGACGGGACGCTGAAGTACGCCGAGAACCCGCCGAAGAAGTACCAGGACATCTACAACGTCAACTGGGAGTGCGAGGACTGGCGCGGCCTCTGGCACGCGCTGCGCGACGTCGTCCGCTTCTGGGCCGACCGTGGCGTCACGGTCTTCCGCGTCGACAACCCGCACACGAAGCCGCTCGCATTCTGGGAGTGGCTGATCGGCGACCTGCGCAAGCACCATCCGCAGATCATCTTCCTCGCCGAGGCGTTCACCCGCGCGACGATGATGCGCCAGCTCGCGAAGGTCGGCTTCAACCAGTCCTACACGTACTTCACGTGGAAGAGCTCGAAGTGGGAGATCACCGACTACGTCAGCGAGCTTGCCTCGAGCGGCATGCAGGACTACTACCGGCCGAACTTCTTCGTCAACACGCCCGACATCCTCACCGCCGAGCTGCAGCAGGGCGGGCCGCCGAAGTTCGCCAGCCGGCTCGTGCTCGCCGCCACGCTGAGCCCGACGTACGGGATCTACTCCGGATTCGAGAACTTCGAGCGCACGCCGGTGCGCGCGGGCAGCGAGGAGTACGACCACTCAGAGAAGTACGAGCTCAAAGCTCGTACGCTCAACGGGCCGCTGCTCTCGCTGATCGAGCGCATCAACACGATCCGCCGCGAGAATCCAGCGCTCCAGCAGCTTGACAACGTCCAATTCCTCACGACCGAGAACGACGGTCTCATCGCGTACGCCAAGCGCAGCGGCGACAACACGATCATCACCGTCGTGACGCTCGACCCGATCAACGCGCAGGAGGGCGTCGTCGTCGTGCCGTACGGGCTCGGCCTGGCACCGGTCTTCACGGTCACGGACCTGCTGTCGGGCGAGAGCTTCGACTGGCGGATGGGGCGCAACTTCGTGCGCCTCGACCCGTATCGCGTCGCGCATCTGCTGCAGGTCTCATGACGGCGGCTCAGAACTGGTTCGAATCCGACCCGCTGTGGTTCAAGACGGCGATCTTCTACGAGATCCACCTGCGCGGCTTCTACGACGGCACCGGCGACGGGCACGGCGACTTCCGCGGCCTGACGGAGAAGCTCGACTACCTGCAGTGGCTCGGCGTCGACGTGATCTGGCTGCTGCCGATGTACCCGTCGCCGATGCGTGACGGGGGCTATGACATCGCCGACTTCTACGGCGTCCATCCCGACTACGGGACGATGGACGACGTGCGCTCGTTCATCGAGGCGGCGCACGAGCGCGGCATCCGAGTGATTGCCGACCTCGTCATGAACCACACGTCGTCTGACCACGAGTGGTTTCAGGAGGCTCGCTCGGGCGGGCGGGGCGCAGATAACCCCAAGCGCGACTGGTACGTCTGGTCAGACGACCCGACGCGCTACGGCGAGGCGCGGATCATCTTCGTCGACACGGAGACGTCGAACTGGACCTGGGACGAGAAGGCCGGCGCCTACTACTGGCATCGCTTCTTCCACCACCAGCCGGACCTCAACTACGACAACCCCGAGGTGCGCGCGGCGATGCTCGACGTGCTGCGCTTCTGGCTCGAGGCGGGCCTCGACGGCTTTCGCCTCGACGCGGTGCCGTATCTCTACGAACGAGACGGGACGAACTGCGAGAACCTCGACGAGACGCACGCGTTCCTCAAAGAGGTGCGTGCGACGGTCGACGCCGAGTATCCCGACCGCGTCCTGCTCGCGGAGGCCAACCAGTGGCCGGCCGACGTCGTCGAGTACTTCGGCGACGGTGACGAGTGCCACATGGCGTTCCACTTCCCCGTCATGCCGCGGATGTTCATGGCGCTGCGCCGCGAGGAGGCGACGCCGATCACGGAGATCCTCGCGCAGACCCCGCACATCCCGGCCAACTGCCAGTGGGGCCTGTTCCTGCGCAACCACGACGAGCTGACGCTCGAGATGGTCACCGACGAAGAGCGCGACTACATGTACACGGAGTACGCGAAGGATCCGCGCATGAAGATCAACGTCGGCATCCGCCGCCGGCTCGCGCCTCTGATGGACGGCGGCCGCGACGAGATCGAGCTGCTGCACGCGATGCTCTTCAGCCTGCCGGGTTCGCCGGTCCTCTATTACGGGGACGAGATCGCGATGGGCGACAACGTCTACCTCGGCGATCGCGACGGCGTCCGCACGCCGATGCAGTGGACCGGCGACCGCAACGGCGGCTTCAGCCGCGCCGACTTCGCGCAGCTCTACGCGCCGCCGCTGATGGACCCCGTCTACGGCTATCAGGCGGTCAACGTCGAGGCTCAGCTGCGCACGCCGAGCTCCTTGCTGCGCTGGCTGCGGCGCTTCATCGCGCTCAGGAAGGAGCATCCGGTCTTCGGCCTCGGCAGCTTCGAGGCGCTTGCGCCGGCCAATCCGAAGATCTTCGCCTCGATCCGTACCTACGAGGACGACGTCGTGCTGTGCGTCCACAACCTCGCGCGCTCGGCGCAGGCCGTCGAGCTCGACCTGGGCCGCTACAACGGACGCCGTCCGGTCGAGATGTTCGGCCGGACCGCGTTTCCCCGCATCGGCGAGCTGCCCTACCTCCTGACGCTCGCACCACGCGGGTTCTTCTGGTTTCGCCTCGAGGAGGACGCCGATGAGTCTGCCTGATCACATCGACCGCCCGCTCGAGGAGTGGGTCACCGAGCAGCGCTGGTTTGCCTCCAAGGCGCGTGAGGTCGCCTCCGTCAACGTGCTTGCGCGCGTGTCGCTGAACGCCGCGCCGGCGCTTGAGCTCGAGCTCGTCGAGACGCGCTTCCAATCCGGCACGCACGAGCTCTACCAGCTGCTTCCCGGCGAGGACGACGGCGTGCGCGCGCTGGCCGCGATGCTCGGCAGCGAGACGACCGTCGACGGCGTCGCGTTCCACGGCGGCCTCGAGCCGACGGGCGCGATCCGCGCGATGGGCGCCGAGCAATCCAACTCGTCGATCGTCTTCGGCGAGCAGCAGGTGCTGAAGGTCTTCCGCCGCGTCGAGCCCGGCATCAACCCCGAGCTCGAGATGCTGCGCTTCCTCTCCTCGCGCGGCTTTGCGAACATCGCCACGCTGACGGGCTGGTACGACTACTCCGGCGAGCTCATGCAGGCGACGCTCGGGATCATGCAGGAGTTCGTCGGCGACGCCCGCGACGGCTGGGAGCTCGCGCTCGACGACCCGCGGGAGATGCTCGCGCGGATCCCCGCCCTCGGCGCGGCGACCGGCGAGATGCACACCGTGCTCGCCTCCGACACGATGGATCCCGCGTTCCTGCCGGAGGAGCCGAGCAGCGAGGCGCTCTCGCTGCTGACGGCGACGATCGACGAGCAGATCGAGCAGGTGTTCCTCGACCTGCCGCCCGACGACGAGGCGCTCGCGCCGATCCTCGGCCGCGGCGAGGAGGTCCGCGATCGCCTGCAGATGATGTCCCACGTCGGCGTCGGCGGGCGGCTGATCCGCCACCACGGCGACTACCACCTCGGCCAGACCATGCTGAAGGGCGCAATCCGCCCAGACGGCGGGCGCGATGAGCCGCGCTGGGTGATCCTCGACTTCGAGGGCGAGCCGGCGCGCTCGCTGCTCGAGCGCCGCCGCAAGCGCTCGCCCCTGCGCGACGTCGCCGGCATGCTGCGCTCGTTCGCGTACGCAGCGTCGGCGTCCGAGCTGCTGCGCGGCGTGCCGGCGCCCGCGGGCTGGGAGGACGACGCGCGGCGCGCGTTCCTCGAGGCCTACATGGAGACCATCGAACCGTCGCTGCTGCCCGCCGGGCGCCCCGCGACCGAGAAGCTGCTCGCGATCTTCGAGCTCGAGAAGGCGGTCTACGAACTGCGCTATGAGCTCAACAACCGCCCCGACTGGGTGCCGATCCCCGTCGCGGGTATTGCACGACTGCTGCAGGAGGACCACGATGATTGATTCGACGACCCCGAAGCCCCCCGTCAGCACCGCCGACCTCGACCGCCTCGTCGCGCGCGATCACCACGATCCACACTCCGTGCTCGGCGCGCATGCCTCGATTGGCGGGGTCACGATCAGGACTCTGCAGCCGGCCGCCCAGTCGGTCGTCGTCCAGCCGCATGGCGTCGAGCTCGAGCGGATCCATCCCGGCGGCCTGTTCGGGGGCGAGCTGCCCGGTGCGTCGCTGGAGGGTCTTTCTGCGCCGCTTCGCTACGAGCTCGAGGTGCGCTACGCCGACGGCGGGACGTTCGTCACGCGCGACCCGTACGGCTTCGCGCCGACGCTGACGGACCTCGACGAGCACCTCTTCCGCGAGGGCCGCCATGAGCAGCTGTGGTCGAAGATGGGCGCGCACGTGCGCGAGATCGACGGCGTCACCGGGACGTCGTTCGCCGTCTGGGCGCCGGCCGCGCGCTCGGTCTCCGTCGTCGGCGACTTCAACTTCTGGGATGGCCGCCTGCACATGATGCGCGCGCTCGGGGGCTCCGGGATCTGGGAGCTGTTCATCCCCGCGGTCGGCGACGGCGCCAGGTACAAGTTCGAGATCCGCGCGCAGTCCGGCGAGCTGCTCGTCAAGGCCGATCCGTTCGCGTTCAGGACCGAGCTGCCGCCGCAGACGGCGTCGATCGTGCACGACTCGGCGTACGCGTGGAACGACGCCGACTACCTCGCGGCGCGCGCCACGAACGCGCCCTACGGCCGCCCGATGTCCGTCTACGAGGTCCACCTCGGCTCGTGGCGGCTGAATCCGCTCGAGGACAACCGCTCGCTGACGTACCGCGAGCTTGCCGATGAGCTGGCGGCGTACGTCGCCGATCTCGGCTTCACGCATGTCGAGCTGATGCCGGTCATGGGCCATCCGTTCAGCGGCTCGTGGGGCTACCAGGTGACCTCCTACTACGCGCCCACGCCCCGCTTCGGCGAGCCCGACGAGTTCAAGGCGTTCGTCGATCGCATGCACGAGCACGGGATCGGCGTGATCCTCGACTGGGTGCCCGCGCACTTCCCGCGCGACGACTGGGCGCTCGCGCGCTTCGACGGCACTGCGCTCTACGAGCACGAGGACCCGCGGCGCGGATCGCACCCGGACTGGGGCACGCTCGTCTTCAACTACGGGCGCAACGAGGTGCGCAACTTCCTGCTCGCCAACGCGCTCTTCTGGGCCCGCGAGTACCACTGCGACGGGATCCGAGTCGACGCCGTCGCGTCGATGCTCTACCGCGACTACTCGCGCAAGGCCGGTGAGTGGGTGCCCAACGAGTTCGGCGGCCGCGAGGACCTCGAGGCGGTCGCGTTCCTCAAGGAGCTCAACGAGGTGCTGCACCGCGAGGAGCCGGGCGTCATCTCGGCGGCCGAGGAGTCGACGGCATGGCCGGGCGTCTCGCGGCCGACGTACCTCGGCGGCCTGGGCTTCGGCTTCAAGTGGAACATGGGCTGGATGCACGACACGCTCGGGTACTTCCAGGAGGACCCGATCCACCGTCGCTACCACCACCACGAGCTGACGTTCTCGCTCATCTACGCGTTCACGGAGAACTTCATCCTGCCGCTGTCGCACGACGAGGTCGTGCACGGCAAGGGCTCGCTGATCGACAAGATGCCAGGCGACCGCTGGCAGAAGCTCGCCAACCTGCGCACGCTGTACGCGTTCATGTGGGCGCACCCCGGCAAGAAGCTGCTGTTCATGGGCCAGGAGTTCGCCCAGAGCGACGAGTGGAGCCACGCGCGCTCGCTGGACTGGCACCTGCTCGAGTACGGCGAGCACGCCGGTGTGCAGGCGCTGATCCGCGACCTCAACGGCGTGCTGCGCGACACGCCGGCGCTCTACGAGGTCGACTTCGACGGGCGCGGCTTCTACTGGATCGAGCCCAACGACGCTGACGCGAACGTCGTCGCGTTCGCGCGGGCCGGCGAGGACCCGGGAAGCGACGTGCTCGTCTGCATCGCGAATCTCTCGCCAGTGCCGCGGCCCGGCTACCGGCTCGGCTTGCCGCGCTCGGGACGCTGGGTCGAGGCGCTGAACTCCGACTCGGGCTTCTACGGCGGCACCGACACCGGCAACCTCGGCGGCGTCGACGCCGAGCCGCTGCCGTGGCACGGCCAGCCGTGCTCGGCTGAGGTGACGCTGCCGCCGCTGGGCGTCGTCTGGCTCGTGCCCGAGCGCGAGCCGGAGATCGCGGCGCCGCTCGCTGGGGCCTGAGCAGGCAACGATCGTCCAGCGCCTTGCCGGCTCGCGCGTAGGCTCGGTGCCATGCGACGTCTGTACTGCCTTCTCCTCGTTGCGCTGCTGACGGCCGGCGCCGCCGGCACGGCCGCAGCCAAGACGAGCCACGCCGGTTGGCCGGCGATCAACGGGCTGCTGAAGATCGACCACAGCGACGCCGGTGTCACGTACACGGGCGAGCCGACGAAGCACAACGAGCTGCTCGGTGGGCATGGCAGCGACACGCTCCACGCGGGCCGCGTCGGGGACGTCCTGTGGGGCGACCACAACCCGGGCGGCCAGCCGACGACCCAGGTCGACCAGATCAACGGCGGCGCGGGCAAGGACTACATCTACGCCGGCCACGGTCGCAACGTGATCGACACCGGCGGCGGCGCCGACCAGGTCCACGCCCATTTCGGCAGCGGGACGATCCGCTGCGCATCGACGAAGGCGACGATCTTCCTCAGCCACCGCAGCGCGAAGCACTACAAGCTGCGCGGCTGCACGCACGTCAGCTACAAGACGCTCGGCTACTGACGCGCGGTCGAGCGCGCAGTTGCGCACGGCGCCGGCGCGTCGGTGTTGCGCGCCGACGTTCGCGGGTAGCGTGGGGCGAGTGCGCGCCGCCGACGAGTTGTATCCATGGGAGCGACGGCTTGGGGCGACCCCGCTTGACGACGGCAGCGTCGAGTTCCGCGTCTGGGCGCTGGGTCGCGGCGACGTGCGCGTGCGGATCGGCAGCACGCAGCACGCCCTGGACCACGTCGGATACGGCATCCACGAGGGGCGCGTAGCAACGCAGGCGGGCGAGGACTACGCCTACGTCCTCGATGGCCAGGAAGCGCTGCCCGACCCGGCGTCGCGCCACCAGCCAGAGGGCCTGCGCGGGCCTTCCCGAGTCGTCGACTGCGAGGCGTTCGCCTGGACCGACGCGGCCTTCGAGCCGCAGCCGCTCGCCAGCCAGGTCATCTACGAGCTGCACGTCGGGACGTTCTCCGCCGAGGGGACGTTCGATGCCGCGATCGAGCACCTTCCCGCACTCGCGCAGCTCGGCGTGACGGCAATCGAGGTGATGCCGGTCGCCGAGTTCCCAGGTCGTCACGGCTGGGGCTACGACGGCGTCTACCTCAGCGCAGCGCAGTCCAGCTACGGCGGGCCGCTCGGCTTCCAGCGCCTTGTCGACGCGGCGCACGCGAACGGGCTGAGCGTGATCCTCGACGTCGTCTACAACCACGTCGGCGCCTCCGGCAACACGGCGCTGGCCGCGTTCGGCCAGTACTTCACCGAGCGCTATTCGACGTTCTGGGGCCAGGCCATCAACTACGACGACGAGCACTGCGACCCCGTGCGCGAGTGGGTCCTGCAGTCAGCCGAGGGCTGGGTGCGCGACTTCCATGTCGACGGCCTGCGGCTCGACGCGATCCACGCGGTCTATGACACGAGCGCGAGCCCGATTCTCGCGCAGGTCGCCGAGCGCGTCCACGCTGCCCGCGCAGGCGCGCTCGTGATCGCCGAGTCGGGGCTCAACGACCCGCGCGTCATCCGGCCGCGCGAGCTCGGCGGCCTCGGTCACGACGCGCAGTGGGCCGACGACTTCCATCACGCGCTGCGCGTGCTGCTGACGGGCGACCGCGGCGGCTACTACGAGGAATTCGGCACCGTCGCTTGCCTCGCCAAGGCGTTCCGGCGGCCATTCGTGCACGACGGCCAGTACTCGACGTTCCGCAAGCGCTGCTTCGGGGCACCGGCGGATGACCGGCCGCCCAAGCAGTTCGTCGTCTTCTGCCAGGACCACGACCAGGTCGGAAACCGTGCCTTCGGCGACCGGTTGCCGGCCGCGGTCCGTTCGCTGGCGGCCTTCTGCACGCTCCTGTCGCCGTTCACGCCGATGCTCTTCATGGGCGAGGAGTACGGCGAGCCGGCGCCGTTTCAGTTCTTCTGCGATCACATCGACGAGGAGATCGCGGTCGCCACGCGCGAAGGCCGGCGCCGCGAGTTCGCGGCGTTCGCGGAGTTCGCCGGCGAGGAGGTCCCCGACCCGCAGGATCCCGCGACGTTCGAGCGCTCCAAGCTCACGCGCATCCCCGATCCGGATCTCGTGCAGCTCTACGCCACACTGTTGCGCGTGCGGCGTGATCTTCCCGACGGCGATGTCGCCACGGACTTCGACGAGGACGCGGGCTGGCTGACGGTCGACAGAGGCTCCAATCGGCTGGCCTGCAACTTCGCCGCCGTGCCGCGCTTGGTGCCGCTCGCCAGAGGGCACGGCGAGCTCGTGCTCGCGACGTCCGACGGCGCCGCCGAGCTGCGCGACGACGGCGTGCTGCTCGCCCCGCTGGCCGGAGCGCTGATCCGTTGAGCCCAGCCAAGGACACGCCCGAGGTCTGGCCCGGCGAGCCGTTCCCGCTCGGACCGAACTGGGACGGGAAGGGCACGAACTTCAGCCTCTTCAGCGAAAACGCCGAGCGTGTCGAGCTCTGCCTGTTCGATGGTCCGGAGGACATCGAGACGCGCATCGAGGTGGTCGAGCGCACGGCGTACAACTGGCATTGCTATCTGCCGGGGATCGGGCCCGGCCAGCGCTATGGCTACCGCGTCTATGGACCGTACGAGCCCGAGGAGGGGCACCGCTTCAATCCCTGCAAGCTGCTGATCGACCCGTACGCGAAGGCGATCGAGCTCGAGATCCTCTGGGACGAGGCGAGCACACTGCCGTACATCCCCGACGACACGGACGTCGCCGACCTCGAGGCGGACGACGAGGACGATGCCGCGGCGATCCCGAAGGGGTTCGTCGTCGATCCTGGCTTCGACTGGGAGGGTGACCGCCTGCTCGGCACGCCGTGGACGGAAACCGTCATCTACGAAGCGCACGTCAAGGGCTTCACGAAGCGCCACCCCGACGTCCGCGAGGACCTGCGCGGGACGTACGCCGGCCTGGCATCCGAGCCGGCGATCGCCTACCTCAAGGAGCTCGGTGTGACGGCGCTCGAGCTGCTGCCCGTCCACCACAAGGCCGACGAGCACTTCCTCGTCGAGAAGGGCCTGAGCAACTACTGGGGCTACAGCTCGATCGGCTACCTCGCGCCGCACGCCGAGTACGCCGCGACGGGCTTCAAGGGCGAGCAGGTGCGCGAGTTCAAGGGCATGGTCAAGGCCCTGCACAAGGCCGGCATCGAGGTGATCCTCGACGTCGTCTACAACCACACCGCGGAGGGCAACCACCTCGGTCCGATGCTCTCCTTCAAGGGCGTCGACAACAAGAGCTACTACCGGCTCATGCCCGACGACCCGCGCTTCTACATGGACTTCACGGGCACGGGCAACTCGCTGAACCCGGTCCATCCGAGCGTCCTGCGCCTGATCATGGACTCGCTGCGCTACTTCGTGATCGAGTGCCACGTCGACGGCTTCCGCTTCGACCTCGCCAGCGCGCTGGCGCGCGAGCTCTACGACGTCGACCGCCTCAGCGCGTTCTTCGACACGATCCACCAGGATCCGGTGCTGTCCCAGGTCAAGCTCATCGCCGAGCCGTGGGACGTCGGGCCGGGCGGCTATCAGGTCGGCAACTTCCCGGTCCTGTGGACGGAGTGGAACGGGATCTATCGCGACACGATGCGCGACTTCTGGCGCGGCGAGGCGAGCGTCGGCGACTTCGCGAAGCGCCTGACCGCATCCAGCGACCTGTACAAGGAGGACGGCCGCGAGCCGTTCGCCTCGATCAACTTCATCACTGCTCACGACGGCTTCCCGCTCGCCGATCTCGTCGCTTACAACGAGAAGCACAACGAGGCCAACCTCGAGGACAACAAGGACGGGACGGACGACAACCGCTCCTGGAACCACGGTCACGAGGGATTGACGGACGATCCGGAGATCAATGCCCTGCGCGAGCGCCAGCAGCGCAACTTCCTCACGACGCTGCTGCTGTCCCAGGGCGTGCCGATGCTGCTCGGCGGCGACGAGTTCTCGCGCTCGCAGGGCGGCAACAACAACGCCTGGTGCCAGGACAACGAGATCTCCTGGTTCGATTGGGACGTCGACGAGCGCGGGCTGGCGATGCAGGCGTTCACGAAGCGGCTCATCCGGCTGCGCCACGACCATCCCGTCTTCCGCCGCCGCCACTTCCTCACGGGCGATGCGACGGGCGTCAGCGGACAGGGATTGCCCGACGCGTGGTGGTTCCGGCCCGACGGACGGCGCATGACGCAGCGCGACTGGCAGCAGAACGGCCACGTCATCGGGCTCTTCCTCAACGGACAGGAGTTCCCCTACCGCGGCCGCCACGGGGAGCAGATCGTCGACGACTCGTTCCTGCTGCTGATCAACGGCCACCACGAGGACATGACGTTCGTCCTGCCCGGCCGCCGCTACGGCCGCATCTGGGGCCTGGAGCTCAGCACCGCCGATCCGATCGCCGAGCCCGGAACGCTGACGACCGCCGCGCGCGAGCCACACGAGGTCAAGGCACGGTCGGTGACCGTGCTCAAGCGCATCGACCCCGCGAAGTGATGGCCGGCGCCGCTTCGCCCGAGCACCCGCGTGGCTGACCTACTCGCGACGTATCGGCTGCAGCTCGGGCCGCGGATGGGCTTCGCGGACGTCCGGGCGCTCGTCCCGTATCTGACGTCGCTCGGCATCAGCCACCTCTACCTGTCGCCATCGCTGCAGGCGCGCTCGGGCTCGACGCACGGCTACGACGTCGTCGACCCGACCCGCGTCTCCGAGTCGCTCGGCGGCGAGGAGGGCCTACGCGAGCTCGCCGCGGCCGGCCTCGGGATCATCCTCGACATCGTCCCCAACCACATGGGCACCGGTGACGAGAACCGCTGGTGGGCCGACCCCGACGAGCGCGTGCGTGTCTTCGACGTCGATCCCGAGACCGGGCACTACCGGCGCTTCTTCGACATCGACGATCTCGCCGGGGTGCGCGTCGAGGACCCGGAGGTCTTCGAACTGACGCACGGCAAGGTGCTCTCGCTGCTCGCCGACGGTGTCATCGAGGGCTTGCGCGTCGACCATCCCGACGGGCTTGCCGATCCGGCCGGCTACCTCCAGCGCCTGACGGCCGCCGGTGCCGAGCGGGTCTGGGTCGAGAAGATCCTGAGCCCGTCCGACCCGCCCGAGCAACTGCGCGACTGGCCGGTCAGCGGCACCGTTGGCTACGAGTTCCTCAACGACGTCCAGGGCCTGTTCGTCGACCCATCCGGCGAGCGAACGCTGACGCAGCTGGCCGCCGAGCTGACGGGCGAGGACCGTGGCTTCGACGAGGTCGCGCTCGAGGCGCAGCTCGAGCAGGCCCGTGGCACGTTCGCTCGCGAGGTGCAGCGCCTCGCGCGGATCTGCGACCCGGGCGGCCTCGAGGAGGCGCTCGCGCGCCTGCCCGTCTACCGCACGTACGTGCGCGATGGCGTCTACGCCGGCGCCGATCGCGAGGCGCTCGCAGCCGCTGGGCGCCCGGAGCTGTTCGACGGGGCGCCCGAGGAGTTCGTCACGCGCTTCCAGCAGACCTCGCCGCCGGTGACCGCGAAGGGGATCGAGGACACGGCCTTCTATCGCTACGTGCGCCTGCTGGCGCTCAACGACGTCGGCGGGGATCCCGGGCGCTGGGGGATCGGCGTCGATGCCTTCCACGCCGCCAACGCCGAGCGGGCGCGGCGCTTCCCGGAGAACCTGCTTGTCACGCAGACGCACGACACGAAGCGCTCCGGCGACGCCCGCGCGCGGATCGGCGCGCTGAGCGCGCTCGCCGAGGGCTGGGCGACCTGCGTGCGCCGCCTCTACGAGCTGACCGACGAGCTCGTCGTCGACGGCGCGCCGGACGGGCTCGAGCGCTACTTCGTCTTCCAGACGCTCGTCGGCGTGTGGCCGATCGCTCCCGAGCGGCTCGAGGGCTACGTGGAGAAGGCGCTGCGCGAGGCCAAGCGCAACACGAACTGGGTCGACCAGGACCACGACTGGGAGGAGCGCGTCAAGCGCTTCGCCGTCGGGCTGCTGACGTTTGAGCCGTTCGTCGACGTCTTCGAGCCGTTCCTCGCCGAGGTGATCGCTGTCGGCGAGCGCTCGGCGCTCGGCCAGCTGCTGCTCAAGCTCACCGTGCCCGGCGTGCCGGACGTCTACCAGGGCGACGAGCTGCCCGACCTCTCGCTCGTCGATCCCGACAACCGCCGGCCCGTCGACTGGGCCGCGCGCCGGTCCGCGCTCGAGGCGCTGCGGTCAGGCGAGCCGCCGTCACGCGAGACGATGAAGCTGCACGTCATCTCCCGTGCGCTCGAGCTGCGCGCACGGCGACCGGAGGCGTTCGCCGCGGGCGCGGACGGGGCGTACGTGCCGATCGAGGCGGGGCCGGACGTCGTCGCGTTCAGCCGCGGCCATGACGGCGCGGTGCTCGTCGTCGTGTCGCTGCGCGACGCAGCCGGCGTGACGGTCGAGCTGCCCCCCGGCGAGTACGGCGACGTGTTGAGCGGTGCTGGCCACACGCTCGCGGGCCCGGTCGCGCTGGAGCAGCTCGTCGACCCATGCGGTCTGGCCCTGCTGGAGCGTGTGTGAGGTCGGTTCTCGATGCCGCTCGCACCGACGCTCCGCCGCTCGCCGACCCGCCATACTCGCGCCGATGAGTTCGCTCCGTCGCATGGTCGTCGCAGCACTGCTGTTTGCCGTCGTGCTCGTGCCGGTCGCGGCCGCCAGCCCGAGCGCCGACCTGGACTCGGTCGTGCGCGACTACACGCGCCACGAGCGGATCACGCCGTGCCGCTTCACGAAGGCGCAGCTCGAAGGCGTGCGCAACCAGGCGTCGTCGGATGTCGACACGTACGCACACGGCTTCGCGGCCGCGCTGCGCGCCGCCCTGAAGCACTGGACGGCCGGCGACTGTCGCGGCAAGCGCGACGGCGCGAAGCTCACGATCGTCCTCGTCCACGCGAAGGGCGCGGCCGGCGCCGAGTCGATCACGATCAAGAACCTCGCTCGCAGGGCCGTCAACCTGCGCGGCTACGCGCTCCGTGACCGTGGCGACCACACGCTGAAGTTCCGCGCGGTGACGCTGGTGGGCGGTGACACGCTGCGGGTCGTCACCGGCTGTCGTAGCGGCCATCGCGGCGTGCTTCGGCTCGGCTTGAGTTACTACGCCTGCCGCTCCAAGCAGATCTGGGACGACGCCGGCGATCTCGTCGAGCTGCTCGGCCCCGGTGGCGGGCTGCTGTCCAAGAGGGAGTACTGACACATGAGCGTCGTGAAGATCAACGCCATCACCGTTCCGCGCGAGCGCTTCGAGGAGTTCGAGCGGCGCTTCGCCTCCCGCGCCGGCCGCGTCTCCAGCGCCGAGGGCTTCGAGTCCTTCGAGCTCCTGCGCCCCAACGATGACCGCGAGCTCTGCCTCGTGCTGACGCGCTGGCGCTCGGAGGCGGACTTCAAGGCCTGGGTCGCGGGGCCGGACTTCAAGGCCGGCCACGCGCAGCACCGGGCAGGCGGCCCGATCGGGACGTCGAGCGAGATCTGGTCCTTCGACGTGCTCGAGCGCGAAGAGGCGGCGACGACCTAGCTCCTAGAAGCCTGCCCAGCGCGTGTCCGAGCGCGGGCGCTCCCGCTGGCGCCGGCAGAGCACGCAGACCACTTCGGCGCTCTCCGGGCTCGCCGCATCGACGTTCGCATACACGTGATGGCGCTCGCCGGCGAACCAGACGTGCCCGCAGTCCGCACACGGCGAGTCGTGTGGGTCCGGCCAGTCATCCGGCGGCGCTGCGCGGACCTCCGTCATCGGCTCGAGGAGGCACGCGCCGCGCCCTGCCGAGCCGACAGATCGCCGTTTGCGACCTTGAACGCGATCGTGTCGAGGGAGTCGCTGCGCCCGTCGCGCGTGCGCTTGGACGCCTGCCCCGGCGTCACGCCGAGGTCCATGAGATCGCGCGCCGCGACCGGATCGAAGCAGCGCGCCTCGAGCCACTTCGCGGTCCCCTCGTCGTCGAAGCCCGCATCGGTCCATGCGCTCGCCGCCGCGGCGGGATCCTCACCGCGGTCCGCGAGCTCGCCGAAGCGGGTGATGGTGTCAACGCTCGTTCTGGACTTTGACCAGTGCATGCCACCCATGCTGCCCGATTTGCGCCGTCGCCGTTAGCTCACCGTCGACCGGTCACGCGGGCGGCGCGTGTGCCAGACCTCGACGTCGAGATCGAGCACGGGGTTGTGGACGTGACGCTCGAGCGTCATGCCGAGCTTCGTCGCGACGCGCTGGGAGCGCACGTTGTCGGGGTGGATGATTGAGATGAGCTCCCCGAGCGCGAGCCTGCCGAGGGCGTCATCGCGCGCGGCGGCGGCCGCTTCGGTCGCGAGGCCGCGGCCCCAGGCGGCGCGGGCGAGCCGCCACCCGAGCTCGGGGCGGGTCGCGAGCTCGGGCAGGAATGTTGGATACCCGACGCCCGCGAAGCCGAGCAGGCCGGGCGCCGCACCGCGCTCGCGCGACTCGATCGCGTAGAAGCCGAAGCCGTGCTCGTCCCAGTGCGCCTGTGCGCCGCCGACGAATGCGGCGACGGCGGCGTCGTCGGTGCGCCGGTTGAGATAGCGCGTCACTTCCGGGTCGCGGTTGATCTGCGCCATCGCGGCGACGTCCTCGCCGGTCCAGCGACGCAGCAGCAGGCGCGGGGTGCGAAGCACATATTCACGATCGGGCATGCGCTTAGGACTACCATCTGCAGCGCTCGCCGCGCGCGCGACGGCTTCGCCGCGCAGCGCGCAACACTCGTGACGGTGGAGGAGACCAGATGGCTTTCGAGGTTGGAGACCGCGTCTACGCAGAGAAGTCCGGTCGCCGTCGGCGCAGTGCCCGTCAGCCGTTGCGCCCGGGGCGTCATGGCGTGATCACGCGCGTCTTGCGCGGCGATCCGAACCCGCGTTACGAGATCGTCTGGGACGAGGGCGTCACGACCGTCTTCTCGCCGACCGGTGGCGCGCTGCACGCCGACACGAACTACGAGGCGCGGGCCGCCGAGTCCAGCTGATCGGGCGGATCGGCGCCGCGGCGCCGGTGCGGACCGCTACCGACCGGCGAACGCGGCGCGGACCGCCGCGAGCGACGGCTTCGGCGTTCCCGCGAAGTCGTACAGGCCCTTCTCGTTGAGGCCCGGCGTCAGGGTGAGCTTCGGGTGGTCCGTCAGCACGGAGCCGCCGCGGAAGTCGGGCCGCAGCGCGTAGTCGCGCAGGTTCCAGACGATCGTGCCGCTCAGATCGGGCTCGTCGCGCAGCTCGCGCAGGCGACGGCCGAGCAGATCGGCCTGGAAGCGCAGGCTGCCGAAGCCGCTGCCGCCAACGCGCGCGCTGCCGCCGGCGCCGAGCTCGGTGATGACGATCGGCTTGTCGGGAAACAGGCTGCGCAGCCGCTCGAGGCGGCCTTTGGTGATCGCGGCCTGACCGGCCGCGTCGTGACCGAGGCCGTCGTACCAGCCGACGTAGTCCGTCATGCCGATCGCGTCGACGGAGGGAAACATGCCGCCGGCGTCATTGGGCAGCTGGCTGCCCCACAGGTCGACTGCGACGGGGCGCGAGGGGTCGAGCGCATGCAGCCGCGCCGCGGTCTGGCGGACGTACGCCTGCTGGTCGGGCTGACCGTTGCCGGCGGCCTCGTTCGTCAGCGTCCAGGCGAGGATCGACGGGTCGGCCTGGTCGGCCTCGGCCGTGCGCAGCGCGCGATCGCGGGCATCGGCGAGCCGCGCCGCCGTATGCGCCTGCCACTGGCCGCTGGGCTCCCACGGACCGACCTCCTGCCAGACGAGGATCCCCGCGGCGTCCAGTCGCTCGAGCATGCCCTCGGAGAGCGGCAGCTGGGAGCGCGTCGCGTTGGCTCCTGCGGCATGCAGGCCGGCGACGATCGCGTCCTCGTCGGCGCTCGTCAGCGCATCGCCATGGCCGCGGGCATCGGGCGGCAGCGCGACGCCGTGCAGGACGAGCGGCGCGCCGTTGAGCTGCAGCCTGCCGCCATCCCAGTCGATCTCGCGCAGGCCGATCCGGCGGCGCAGCGTCGCCTCGCCGGGCACGTCGATGCGCAGGTCATAGAGCGCCGGGCTCGACGGCGACCAGAGCGCCGGGTGGTCGACCGTGACCGACGTCGCCAGCATCCGCGACTTCGCCGCGTGCACGCCCGCGGGCCCGAAGTCGAGCGTGGCGACCGTTCGCCCGTTGCGCGACAGCGCGCCTCGGACGTGGATCGTGCGCGACGTGTCGCGGTTGCGCACGCGCACGCCGATGTCGACGTTCGCGAGCGCGGCTCCGTCCTGCAGCCGCGTGCGCACGGTCAGCGCCCCGAGCTGGCTGCGACCGAGGCGCATCAGCGTGACCGGCCGGTTCAGGCCGCCGTAGTTGAACCATGCACGCGCGTAGCCGGTGTCGGCCTGGCGCTGCGGCCCGCGCCAGTCGACGCGCACGGCGATCGTGTGCTGCCCTTGGCCCAGCGCCACGCGCGCGGCGAACGGCTCGTAGGCGCCGACGTGCTCGCGTACGGGCTTGCCGTCGACGAAGACGGACGCGATGTGGTTCGCGGACTCGAAGCGGACTGCGTACAGGCCTGCGACCGGCGCTTGGATGTCCGTCGCGTACCAGCCGATCGAGCCTGCGTATGCTCGCTGCCCGGCTGCACCGCTGTACGCCGTCGCGTTGGGCGAGTAGGGAACCTGCACCGGGCGCCCCGTCCAGTCGCCCCGCTGCCAGCCCAGCCGGCGACCGCTGTCGTTCGGGTCCGCTCGATAGCGCCAGCGAGCGAGCGTGACGATCGCGCTGCCCGCCGGGCCGGCCCCGGTCTGCGACAACGCGCCCGCGCCGGTGCCACCGGGTCCGCGGACGGTCGCGGGGGTCTCGCCGCGCAGCGCGATCGCCAGCGCGATGGCACAGGCGACGACGATGAGCAGCGCGGCTGGAAGCAGGCGGCGAGGCATCTCGGGCACCGCGAGGGTAGGGGATCGGCCGCGGGCTAGGATCGCCTCGCGGGTGGGCCTGCCCGACCCGCGCCGCCGTGACCGCACGCATCCTCATCCTCTCGTGGGAGTACCCGCCAATCGTCGCGGGCGGCCTCGCGCGCCATGTCTGCAAGCTCTCAGAGGCGCTCGTCGGGCAAGGCGTCGAGGTCCACGTCCTGACGCGCGGCGCGCGCGACCATGTCGCCGAGGAGCTGCGCGCCGGCGTTCACATCCACCGTGTCGCCGAGGCCAACATGCCGCTCGACCTCGACGCTTTCGTCGCCTGGGTCGAGGGCATGAACGCCCACATGCACGCGGCCGGGCGCCAGCTCGCCAAGCGCCTGCGCTTCGATCTCGTCCACGGGCACGACTGGCTCGTCGCGGGTGCGGCGGCGGCGATCGCCGAGCGCCTGCGCCGCCCGTACCTGACGACGATCCACGCGACCGAGTACGGGCGCCACCAGGGCTGGGTCGACAAGCATCCGCAGTCCTACATCCACGGCATCGAGACCTGGATGGCGAGCCGCGCCGACCACGTCATCACCTGCTCGCACTACATGCGCGGGCACGTCGCCGACGTGTACGACATCGACGAGCGCCGGATCACGGTGATCCCGAATGGGATCGACCGGGCCGACCTGCAGCCGGTCGGTGATCTCGACGACCTGCGGCTCCGGTTCGCCAGGCCCGACGAGCGCCTCGTGCTGCTCGTCGGCCGGCTTGTCTATGAGAAGGGCTTTCAGCTCGCGCTCGACGCGCTGCCGCAGGTGATCGGGCGCGCCGGCCGGGTGCGCTTCCTCGTCGCCGGGTCGGGCACGCATGAGGCCGAGCTGAAGAAGCAGGCCCGGCGGCTCGGCCTCACGCCGCACGGCACGTTCATGGGCTGGATCGGCGACGACATGCTCCACTCGCTCTACCGGATCGCCGATCTCTGCGTCGTGCCGAGCATCTACGAGCCATTCGGGCTCGTCGCGCTCGAGGCGATGGCGAGCGGCTGCCCGTGCATCGTCGCCGACACCGGCGGGCTGCGCGAGGTCGTCCCGAACGCCGATGTCGGGCTGCGCTTTCACTCGCGTGATCCGCGCGCGCTCGCGACGATGATGCGGCGCGTGCTGACCGACGACGCGTTGCGCGCGCGGCTCGTCGTCGAGGCGTCGGCCCACGTGCTGCGCTTCGACTGGCGCGATGTCGCCCGTCAGACGGCCCACGTCTACGCTCAGCTCGGGGCGGCGCGCGGTGCTTCAGGCGCCGTCCGGCGCCGTCCGGCCTAGCCTTACTCGGAGTCGGGCGAGGGCTTTGCGCCCCAGCCGCTGCGCAGCTTGTCGTCGGCCGCCTTGTCGCCGCGCGCGGAGATCACGGCGACAATGATCAGGCCGTTGGCGATCGCCGGCAGCAGGACGACCCAGGTGAACAACAGGCCGACGGTGTCGCTGTCCCAGATCCCGTGGGTGGTGGCGACTGCAAGGGCGGAGAACATGCGGCCGAAAGCATACCCGTGCGATTACGGGTGGCGCTCCCTCGCGCCCCCGGCTACGGGATGTAGGGCGGCGCCTCGCCCCAGCCCCAGCGGGGCACCGGCGCGTGCGGTGCTACGTCGGCTCCGGGCTGCGAGTTGTGCAGCGCCAGCCGCGTGCCCCACTCGAGGTAGGCGACGAGCGCGGAACGGAACTCCGGATCGTCGGGCAGGCCGGCATCGTCGGCCGCGAGGCTCATGAGCGTTGCGAAGCGCAGGCGCTGCTCGGCGGTGATCCCGAGATCCCGGTGCTTGGCCAGCATGTGCTCGTAGGCGCCGAGTTCCCCCGTGTAGCGCGCGGGACCGCCGAAGACCTCGCGCCACCATGCGGTGACGTGGTCGCGATGCTCCTCGCTGACGCCGCCCGGGAAGAAGCCCGAGAGCAGCTCGTCGGCCTCGACGCGGTCGTAGAATGCGCCGATCAGCTGCGCGAACGCGCCCTCGCCACCGGCCCACTCATACAGCGTCTTCACGCTGCCGAGTCTAGGTGCGCCGGTGCGCGAGGATCGGCGTAACGCCACCGGATGCTTGGAGCCCTAACCTCCAGCGCGCGATGCGCCTGACGACGTTCATCCCGCCCGGATCTGACAAGCCGCGTGCCGGCCAGGTCCGCGACGGCGAGGTGATCTCGTTCGTCTCACGCCGCGAGACCGTGCTCGAGCGCCTGCGCACGAGCGACCTCGATCAGGCGCTCGGCGATGCTTGGCCGGTCTCCGAGGTGACGCTGCTCGCCCCGGTGCCGCGGCCGCGCGCGATCTTCGGCATCGGCCTCAACTACGCCGCCCACGCGCAGGAGCAGGGCAAGGAGCTGCCCGAGTTCCCGATCGTCTTCATGAAGCTGCCGAGCTCCAGCGCGGCGCCGAACGGGCGCGTCGCGTGCCCGGCCGTCGTCAAGCGCCTGGACTACGAGGGCGAGCTGGCGGTCGTCATCGGCGAGGGCGGCAAGATCGCGGGCTATGCGGTCGCAGACGACGTCAGCGCACGCGATCTGCAGGGCCGCGAGGCGCAGTGGACGCGCGCCAAGGGCGCCGACGGATTCTGCCCCTGGGGTCCCTGGATCACGACCGCCGACGAGGTCCCGGACCCGCGCGGCCTGCGCATCACGACGCACGTCAACGGCGAGCTGCGCCAGGACTCGTCGACGAGCGATCTCGTCTTCGGGCCCCAGGAGGTCGTCGACTTCATCTCGCAGACGTGCACCCTCGAGCCCGGCGACCTCATCCTGACCGGCACGCCGAGCGGCGTCGGCATGTCGATGGACCCGCGCCGCTTCCTCGCGTCCGGTGACGTCGTGCGGATCGAGATCGAGTCGCTGGGAGTGATCGAGCATGCCATCGCCTAGCGGGCTCGACCCGCAGCTCAGCGAGCGCCTCGGCGAGCTCGCCGACCTCGGTCATGCGGGCGAAGTGCTGGGCTGGGACCAGCAGGTCATGATGCCCGCCGAGGGCGGCGCCGGACGCGGCGAGGCGATGGCGACGATCAGCCGGATGCATCACGAGCGCCTGATAGACCCGCAGCTGGCGGTGCTGCTCGACGCGGCGGCCGATGCCGAGCCGCTGATCGCGCGCGCGGTGCGCCGCGACCACGACGTCGCGCGGCGCGTCCCCGGCGAGCTCACCGCTGAGCTGTCACGCGCGGGATCTGATGGCTACGCCGCCTGGCTGCAGGCGCGCGAGGCGAACGACTACGCGATCTTCGAGCCGGCCCTGCGCCGCAACATCGAGCTCGCCCGGCGCTACGCGGCGTGCTTCCCGGAGGCCGCGCACCCGTACGACCCGCTGCTGGACCGCTTCGAGCCGGGCACGACGACAGCGCAGGTCGCGGCGCTCTTCGATCGCCTGCGCAGCGGGCTCGTGCCGCTCATCTCGGAGATCGCGATGCGGCCGGCGCGTCAGGCGCTGGCGGGGGACCTGCCGGTCGCCGCCCAGCGCGAGGTCGGCCTGCAGATCATCCGCTCGATGGGCTTCGACGAGAGCGGCTGGCGCCTGGACGACGCGGTCCACCCGTTCGCGTCATCGCCAGGCCGCGGCGACGTGCGCGTGACCTCGCGCTTCGACGAGCACAGCCTGACCGGGCTGTTCGCGCTCATGCACGAGGTCGGCCACGGCCTCTACGAGCAGGGCGTCGACCCGGCGCTCGCGCGCACGACGCTCGACACGGGCGTCTCGCTCGGCGTGCACGAGTCGCAGAGCCGGTTGTGGGAGAACCTCGTCGGCCGCAGTCCCGCGTTCTGGTCGCACTGGCTGCCGCGCCTACGCGAGCGCCTGCCGCTCGCGCTGCGCGACATCGAGCTCGACGCGTTCATCCGCGCGATCAACGTCGTGCGCCCGACGCTGATCCGCGTTGAGGCCGACGAGGTCACGTACTCGCTGCACGTCATCCTGCGCTTCGAGCTCGAGCTCGCACTGATCGAGGGCACGCTGGAGACCGGCGACCTGCCGGCCGCGTGGGCGGCGAAGATGAAGCAGTTCCTCGGCATCGACGTGCCCGACGACCTGCGCGGCGTGCTGCAGGACATCCACTGGTCGGAGGGGATCATCGGCTACTTCCCGACCTATGCGATCGGCAACGTGCTGGCGGCGCAGCTGTGGCGCGCAGCACGGACCGACATGCCCGATCTCGACGCGCAGATCGAGCTCGGCGAGCTGCAGGCGCTGCGCGAGTGGCTGCGCGAGAAGATCCATCGCCACGGCCGTCTGCTGCCACCTCCCGAGCTCGTCGAGCAGGCGATCGGCGTCCCGCTCGATCCCGCCCCGATGCTCGAGCATTTGCGCGCGAAGTACGGCGCGCTCTACGGGCTGTAGCCGCGCTTCCCGCCGTCGCGCCGTGCCGCGCGCGGGCGGGGCACGCCGAAGCGGCGCTAGTGCTGCTCGAGCACGCGGTCGATGAGGCCGTAGGCAACGGCCTCTTCGGGCTTGAAGAAGCGGTCTCGCTCCATGTCGAGGTGCACCTGCTCCTCGGTCTGCCCGGTATGCAGCGCGTAGATCTCGTCCATCCGCTTGCGCGTCTTGAGGATCTCGTTCATGTGGATCTCGATGTCGCTGGACTGCCCCTCGAAGCCCGACGAGGGCTGATGGATGAGCACGCGGCTGTTGGGCAGCGAGAAGCGCTTGCCCTTCGCCCCCGCCATCAGCAGCAGCGATCCCATCGACATGGCGATGCCCATGCACATCGTCTGGATGTCGGGCTTGACGAAGTTCATCGTGTCGTAGATCGCGAGGCCGGCGTAGATCGAGCCGCCTGGCGAGTTGATGTACAGCGAGATGTCCTTGTCGGGGTCCTCGGACTCGAGATGCAGCAGCTGAGCGACGATCAGGTTCGCGACCTGGTCGTTGATCGGCGTGCCGAGGAAGATGATGCGCTCGTTGAGCAGGCGCGAGTAGATGTCGTACTCGCGTTCGCCGCGCGCGCTGCGCTGAACGACTGAGGGGACGAGAGGCATGCGGGCATCCTATTGAGGACGCTCGGCCACGCTTCCGCTGCCGCCGGAGGACCGCGGCAGGTGATCGCCTTCGCGGTCCGAATTTCTGTACGTTAGGGAGCAGCTTCACCCGGGTACGGAGGAGGGTGGATCCGGCGCCCGCGCCACGGATCGAAGTACGCGCGGACGCAACGACGAGTGGGAGGCAAGCATCGCAATGACCGGTAAGAAGCTCGGGGCAGTTGCCCTGTCCGTTGGCAGCCTTGTAATCGTCGCGCTGCCGGCTGGATCGTTCGGCGCGGGCGACCTGCGCGATGCCAAGAGCGCCCTTCTGCAGGCGGGCCAGCAGGTGCAGTCCGGGCTCGCGACCACCGTCCAGCAGGCAGGCGCCAAGACCGATGCGCTCGTCGCGAAGACGACCAGTGCGGTGCGCAAGACCGCGGACCCGCGCGCGAACGCGACCGACCCTCCGACGCAGCCGCCCGTCCACGGCACGAATCCGCACGGCCAGGGTGGTCCCGCGATCGTCGACCTCGATCCGAGCTCCGCACGTCCGCTCGGCGCCAAGCCCGACGGCTCTGATTCCGGCGAGGACGTCATCGTCGGCCGCGCGCGTGGCGAGCAGATCGACGGTGGCGCCTACCACGGTCACATCACGATCGTCGGCCTCTTCGGCCACGAGCTCGCCGGCGTCGACAGCACGCCCGGCCAGTCCAGCCACGGCCCGCTGCAGGGCCTGCAGACGAGCGTGCTCGACCCGCTCTGCCAGTCGACGAGCCAGCAGGTCTGCCTCAGCGTGCTGACCGCGAACTCCACGACGACGGCGACGAGCTCGACGAACGACTTCGCGATCGCTCGCGCGTCGCTCCTCGGCCTCGGCGTCGGCGCAGCCGAGAGCCAGGGCAACATCGCCTCGGACGCCAACTGCCAGACGGCAGGCGGCCTGGCGAAGACCGCCAACGTGACGACGAGCACCGGTGCGCTCGCCCAGGTGGCGAACTCGGCCAGCGTCTCGAAGTCCTGCCGCGGCCAGGCTCCGCAGGTGACGAACAGCTCGCAGGTCATCGGCCTGGGCGGCACCGGTGTCGCACTGCCGGCCGCTGGCTGCGCCGACGGCACGCCCGACACGCAGGCCGGGATCCCGGCGCTGCTGCCGATCATCTGCAACGCCGAGGACATCGCTGGCGCCACCGCCGTGCGTGAGGCACTCGACGTGTTCGCGCTGCAGACCGGCTCCAACGGGCTCCTGAAGGAGACGACGGCGGCCTCGGAGTCCAGCAGCGTCGCGCCGCCCGAGAGCGGCGTGCAGTGCGCCGACGGGATCGACAACGATCAGGACGGCCTGATCGATGCCGCCGACCCCGGCTGCCACACCGACGGCAACGCCGCCAACTCGGCCTCGTATGACGCGACCGACAACGACGAGGCCGACACGACTCGCGCCACGACCGGTTCCGGCAGCGGCAATGGCAACGGCAACGGCAACAACGGCTCCGGCAACGGCAACGGCAAGAACAGCGGCGTCCAGTGCGCCGACGGCGTCGACAACGACGGCGACGGCCTGATCGACAACAAGGACCCGGGCTGCCATACCGATGGTGACGCGAGCAATCCGAAGTCCTACGACGCCAGCGACAACTCCGAGGGCGGCAATGGCTCGGGCGCGCAGAGCCTGAACTCGGGCACGCTACCGTTCACCGGCACCGACGTCATCGGCATGGCGATCGCCGGCCTGCTCGCTCTCGCGGGTGGCCTGCTGCTCCGCCGCCGGGAGGACATCAGCAGCACGCGCTAGATGCCGGACCGCATCACCGTAGCGCTGACACGGCGCCGCTTCGGCGGCGCCGTGTTGCTGCTGGCGGGCATCGTCCTCGCCGCGATCGTGCTGTGGCCGAGCGGCGGCGGCGGCGGGCAGACGGCCACCCGCCCGGCGCCACGCACGACCCGCCTGCCGGTACGAATCGTCTCGGTCCCGGCGCTCGGGCTGGCGTTTGCGCATCCGACGACCTGGACGCGCACCGTCGAAGGACAGGTCTTCAGCCTGCGCAGTCCCGATCGATCGATCCAGGTGATCGTGTCGTCGCCGCTCGCGCGTCCGGCGCAGCTCGAGGCCAAGGACTCCGCGAAGACCGCGCTGCTCGCGCAGTTCTCACCGGCGAAGGTCGTTCGTGACGGGCCCGAGAAGCTCGGTGGCCGCCAGGCCGCGAGCTTCGAGCTTGCCGGCCGCGACGACGGCAAGCCCGTCCGTGCGCTAGTGCTCGTCGCGAGCACCGACTACCGGACCTATGTTGTGACCCTGCTGACGGGCGAGCACCCGTCGCGCGACCGCCTGCGCCAGGCTCGCCAGATCCTCGCCACGATGCAGTTCGGCAAGCCTGGATCCAGCGGCGATCGTGGGTGAGTCCGCGTCTCCGGAGCCGGACGGCGATCGCGCGCAGCGCTGGTGCCACGGGATGCCCGCCATTCTGAGACAGTGCAACCCGTGAGAGACGAGGTCCGCACGTGTTCGCGCTGAACCTCCCCAACGTCCTGACGCTGCTGAGGATCCTGCTCGTCCCGGTGCTCGTCGTCGTGCTGCTCGGCGAGACGAACAACGGCGACCTGTGGGCGGCGATCGTGTTCGCGCTCGCATCCGCGACGGACGCGATGGACGGCTACCTCGCGCGCACGCGCAACGCGATCACGACGTTCGGCAAGCTGATGGACCCGATCGCCGACAAGCTGCTGATCATCGCGGCACTCGTCTCGCTCGTCTCGCTGAACCGCCTTGCCGCCTGGATCGCGATGGTGATCATCGCGCGCGAGCTGACGGTCACGGTGACGCGCATGCAGGCAACGCAGCACGGCGTCGTGATCGCTGCCAACTGGTGGGGCAAGGCGAAGACGATCGTCCAGGTCGCGGCGATCTTCTTCCTGATCGCCGCCGGCGAGCCGTCGCCGACCTGGGTCGACGGGCTCGTCTACGCGATGGTCGCGATCACCGTCGTGAGCGGCGTGGACTACTTCTTCGGGTTGCGCCGCGTGCTGCGCGAGGCGGAGGAGCGGCGCGAGGCGACGGCCGTCGCCGCGCCGTCACCGGGCGCGAAGTCGAGCGGCTCGCAGCCACTCTGAGCGACGGGCTAGCGCTCGACGGCGTCGAGCCAGTCGCGCATCGAGGTGTGATGTGGCGCATGCTCGCCCGTCGCGAGCTCGTTGCGCAGCTCGCCGAGCAAGCCGAAGCGCTCGGCGACGACGTTGTGCTGGTGGATCGTCTCGAGGTTCTCCTGCCGGGCGCTGACGAAGTGCGCGTCGCTGAGGTCGGCGAGCTCGTTGACGACGCCGCCGATCATCTCGCGCACGCAGTCCTCGACGAAGCGCGGGCGACGGTGCGCCTTCTCGACGACGGCGCCCTCGTCGCTGCGCTTCATGAGCTCGTAGATCTCCGATGACATCGAGCCCTCGACGATGTCCAGCAGCGTGCGGGCGTCGATCTCCTTCGTGCAGCCCTCGGGCATGCCGATGTGCAGCGTGCCGAGGCCGCGCTGGTTGTGCGTGGCGACCGGAACGTGGTCGAAGATCCGCTCGATCTCGTCCTCGCTGAAGCCGTCGTCGAGCAGTCGCTCGCGTGAGCTGCCCATGACGAGCTGCTGGGCGCACGGGCAGGCGGTGATGCCCTGCGCCGCGACGCCGACGCAGCGGCGGGTGCCCTTGGCCGAGGCGACCGCGACGCCGTAGAGCGTGTAGATCTCCTGCGTCAGGATCCCCGAGACGGGCGCCGGCTTGTGCTCGGGGTAGCGCGCGGCGACCGTCACCTCGGCGCGCTCGGCGCCCTGGCGCTCGCGCACGAGCTCGGCGACGCGCGTCGCGAGGGCCTCGGCCTTGAACGTCGCCTCACCGAGCACGACCTCGCCGATCGCCTCGTTGACGACTTCCTCGAAGCGCGACATGTGGGCGCCCTTCTGCTGCGCTCCGAGATCGACGAAGCACTGCAGCCGGGCAGAAAACAGCTGCTCCTCGCCGTTCTGGCGGATGCGGACGATCTTCTCGATCTCCGTCACGCCGACGCGAGAGAGGCTGACGCGCAGGCTCGGCGCCTGCGCCTGGACGTCGGGGCTCGTGGCAGTGGGCGCGCTCAGCCTGGATGGCATGCACGCAGGGTACCGGGCGCTCTCGGGCTTCTGACCCTTGCGGCAGCGAGATATTGTGCTATCACTCACAAGCCGTCGCTTCCAGGATCAAGAGCACCGGCATGTGAGTGAACCGGCATCTGAGGGGGGCCGAGGGATCAAGATGGATGTTCTGCTGGCGGACGAGGCGCCGATCCACGAGCTCGACGAGCTGCGGACGCTGATCGCAGACGGCCAGGAGCGCGGCGTCCTGACATTCGACGACATCGCGACGGCTCTCGAAGAGGTCGACGTCACGAAGGAGCAGGTGCAGGAGCTGCACGCGTATCTCTCCGAGCAGGGCATCGACGTGGTCGGCGCCGACGGCCGCCAGGCATCGTCGGACGGCGCGCGGATCGAGGCTGCCGCCGAGGCGCGCAAGGACGGGCCGGGGGCCGAGGCGCCGAAGAAGGCCGAGCTCGACCTCACCGTCGAGCCGTCGCTGGATTCGCTGCGGCTCTACCTGCGGTCGATCGGTCGCGTGCCGCTGCTGACCGCGGAGCTCGAGATCGCGCTCGCCAAGCGCATCGAGCGTGGCGACATGGAGGCCAAGCAGCACATGGTCGAGGCGAACCTGCGGCTGGTCGTCTCGATCGCAAAGGGATATCTGGGGCGCGGGCTGACGTTCCTCGATCTCATCCAGGAGGGCTCGCTCGGCCTGATCCGCGCGGTCGAGAAGTTCGACTACCGCCGCGGCTACAAGTTCTCGACGTACGCGACGTGGTGGATCCGCCAGGCCGTGACGCGCGCCATCGCCGACAAGGGCCGCACGATCCGCATCCCTGTGCACATGGTGGAGAAGCTCAACAAGGTCGTGCAGGTCGAGCGCCAGCTCGTCCAGTCGCTCGGCCGCGAGCCGACGCCTGAGCAGATCGCCGCCGACCTCGACTGCACGCCGCGCGAGGTGCGCGACATCCTGCGCATGTCCCAGCAGCCGATCTCGCTCGAGCGACCGGTCGGCGACGAGGAGTCCGAGCTCGGCGACTTCGTCGAAGACGAGACGGCCGAGTCGCCGTTTGATTGCGCGTCGGAGAACCTGCGTCGCGAGAACGTGCGACGCGCGCTGGCCGCGCTGCCCCAGCGCGAGCGCGAGGTGATCGAGATGCGCTTCGGCCTAACCGGCGCGCAGCCGCGCACGCTGGAGGAGGTCGGGCGCGCGTTCAACGTCACGCGCGAGCGCATCCGCCAGATCGAGAACCACACGCTCAAGAAGCTCGAGTCGCTGCCGGAGGCGCAGACGCTGCGCGACGCTTCCTGAGGGGGCCGGGCCGGGAGCGGCCTGCTGCTCGGCGGTCCCAAGTACCAGGCCTACGAGGTGGAGCGCGGTCGTCCTCTCGGAGTTCTGAAATCGTGCGCGTAACGCTAGACTGCGCGACCCACGGCGGGGTTCCGGAGCGGTCAAACGGGCGTGGCTGTAAACCACGTGGCTCTGCCTTCGCAGGTTCGAATCCTGCCCCCGCCATTGCCGTTCCCGGCCGTGCGAATTCGACGGTCGGCGGGCGGTTGTCGAGGCTGTTTGGAGAGCGGCGGCGGGCCTGAGAGGATCGCCACGTTCCCGGCCGAAGGAGTCGTATGGAGTCCTCAGCGCCCGCTCGCGTCCTCGTCGTCGCGCACCGGACAGCCGCCACGCCCGCACTGCTCCAGGCCGTTGCGGCGCGCGCCGCCGAAGGCCCGGCGACGTTCACGCTGCTCGTGCCGCGCGCCGCGCACGGCCTGCACCGCGTCATGGATCCCGAGGACACCGACGAGACGGAGGCCCAGATGGTGCTCGAGCTTGCCTTGCCGCTGCTCGACGAGGCCGCCAACTCGCACGTCGAGGGCAAGATCGGCGATCCGAATCCGGCCGACGCGATCGCCGACGCGATGAACATCGACGGCTACGACGAGATCATCATCTCGACGCTTCCCACGACCGTGTCTCGCTGGCTGCACGCGGATCTGCCGAGCAAGCTCACTCCGCTCGGCGTGCCGATCACGACCGTCACGGCGAAGGGGATCCGGCTCGGCGCCGGCCGCTCTTCGTAGGCCTACGCGAGCAGGTCGCGCAACGCCTGACGCGTCGACCAGAAGGCCAGCTCGTCCCACGGCAGCTCGCTCGGCGTGAAGGCTCGCACCTCGGAGGCCTCTGCGGTCTCGCGCGGGGTGCCGAGTGCCCGCGCCGCGAAGACGACAAGCACCGCGCGCGTGTCTTCGCGCGAATAGACGCCGACGAGATCGCCGAGCGCGATGTCGATGACCATCTCCTCACGCGTCTCGCGGCGCGCGGCCTCCTCGACGGACTCGCCGAGCTCGACGTATCCGCCCGGGAACGACCACAGCCCGGCGCCCTCGTGCAGCGTCCGCCGCAGCAGCCAGATGCGCCCGTCTGCGTCGCGCGGGATCGCGGCGGCGACGGGGTCCGGGCCGAACAGCGCCGCGTAGCCGCAGGCCGAACACTGCAGGCTCCGCGGGAACTCGATCCGCGCCGGCTGCGCGCAGCGTGGGCAGAAGCGAACATCCTCGAGTGCTGGATTCAGGCTCGGCATCGGCGCCGGACGGTAGCGCGCGCTTGCCCCGAGTCACGTCGCCGTGCGGACAGTCCTGGCGCTACGCTTCGCGTCCTGCCCTCCTAGCTCAGTTGGTAGAGCACTTCCATGGTAAGGAAGGGGTCATCGGTTCGAGTCCGATGGAGGGCTTCTGCGGATCTCCCCGCGCAGGCGGGATTTTCATTTCTCGGCTGCCTGACCTGGACCATCTCGTGGACTGGTGCGTTGAGCTACCACGGTGCTCCGCGTCGTTTGGTGGCGGCCGGGTTGCTGAGGGCATGATCGAGCCAGGCACCAGGAGAGCCTCGAACATGACTCTCGGGTTCTTGGCGCTGGTGGTCGGCGTTGCGGCGGTCGTCATCGTGGCGGGTGTCCTGTGGCGGTATGCG
>DATBAE010000001.1:0-89875 GCA_036271655.1 Solirubrobacteraceae bacterium | reverse complement strand
TCGCCGGTGAGCATCTCGAAGAGCACGATCCCGAGCGAGTAGAGGTCGGACTGCCCCGAGACCGGATGGCCGAGCGCCTGCTCGGGCGAGACGTAGTCGGTCGTCCCGAGCACGCGTCCCTCCGCCGTGAGCCCCTCTTGATGCAACGTGCGCGCGATCCCGAAGTCGGTGACCTTCGCCGCGCCCTCCTCGTCGATCAGCACGTTCTGCGGCTTGACGTCGCGGTGCACGATCTGGCGCTCGTGGGCGATGCCGAGGGCGCGCGCGATCTCGATCGCGTACGCGACCGATTCCGCGATCGAGAGCCGGCTGTTGCGCCGGATGCGGTCCTTCAGCGTCTCGCCCTCGACGTACTCGAAGACGATGTACGGCGTCGGCGAGTCGGGATCACCCTCCTCACCGGCGTCGATCACCCCGACGATGTGCGGATGGTTGAGCTGGGCGACGGCGCGCGCCTCGCGGCGGAAGCGCTCGAGCTGGTCGGAGTCGCCGGCGATCTCGCGATGCATGAGCTTGATCGCGACGCGCCGCTCGAGCACGGTGTCGAACGCACGGTAGACCGTCGACATGCCACCCATCCCGATCTGCTCGTCGAGCCGATAGCGGTTGGACAGCAGCGTGCCGACGGGCGAAGCCATCGCTCTATTGTGCAGTCGCTGGCCGGTCGTGTTCGCGATGGCAGACAGGATCGGCGATCGGCAACGAATGTTGCGCCGTCAGCCGCGCTCGATCGTGCCCGCCCGATCCGTGATCCGCCCGATCCGGGCAGCGCCCGGATGATGCAGATCGAGCAGCGCCGTCGCGGCCTCGTCGTCGGCTTCGCCGACGACGGCGACGAAGCCGCAGCCCATGTTGAAGACGTCCCACATCTCGCCCTCCGGCACCCCGCCGCAGCGCGCGATCAGATCGAACACAGCGGGCACGGGGAGCGGCGCGTCGATCGCGAAGCCGACGCGCTCGTTGAGCCGCAGGAGGTTCGCGAGCCCGCCCCCGGTGATGTGCGCGAGCCCGTGGACGCGGGTGTCGGAGGCGAGCAGCTCGAGGATCGCCCGCACGTAGATCACGGTCGGCTCCAGCAACGCGTCCGCGACGGTCGCGCCACGGAGCTCGGGTGGCGCGTCGTCGAGCGTGAGGCCGCCCTGCTCCAGCAGGGCGCGCCGGGCAAGCGTGTAGCCGTTGGAGTGCAGCCCGCTCGACGGCAGCCCGATCACGACCTGCCCGGGCGCGATCGTCGCGCCGGTGACGAGCGCGTCGGGAGCGACCGTGCCGAACGCGGCGCCGCAGAGGTCGAAGCCGTGCGGGCTCGGGTGGCCGCGGATTAGCTCGGGCAGCACCGCGAGCTCGCCGCCGGGGATCTCGATCCCCGCGAGCTCGGCGCCGGCCTTCAGGCCGCGCGCGATCTGCGCCAGGGCGGCGGGGTCGGGCTGCTCGACCGCGAGGTAGTCGAGCATCGCGATCGGCTCGGCGCCGACGCAGATCAGGTCGTTGACGTTCATCGCGATGCAGTCGATGCCGACGGTGTCCAGCCGTCCGGTCTGCTCGGCGACGACAAGCTTTGAGCCGACGCCGTCCGTGCAGAGCGCGATCGCGAGGTCGGGCGCGACGCGCAGCACGCTGGCGTAGTGGCCGGAGCCCAGCAGCGAGCGGCTCTCCCGGCCGGGATCGATCGTGCGCAGGACGTCGACGAGCGCCCGTACGCCCGCGTCGCTGGAGGCGATCGAGACCCCGGCTGCTGCGTAGGCGTCCTCGGGCATTCGGCCCCGAACCTAGCGCCTGGTCCGGCGTAGGCGCCGCGCGACGAGCCCGGCCAGCCCGAGCCGGTAGGCCGCGTAGGGCATCAGCGAATGACCGCGCTCGACGTGGTGGACGATCCTGATGGAGGCGAGCGTCGTCGCGAAAGAGGCTGCGATGCCGGTCGCGAAGCCGCGCGCCGCGCCGGCCGGCAGGCCGCGCTGCGCGAGCCGCGTGCCCTTCAGCAGCGTCGCTCCGACGATGATCGGCAGCGCCACATGGCGCGACAGGACGCTCGCGTCCTCGCGCGCGAAGCCGCGCGCACGGGCGGCGGCGAGCGTCGCGCCGTTGCGCGAGACGCCCGGCATCAGCGCGCAGGCCTGCGCGAGACCGAGCCAGAGCGCGTCGGCGGCGCCTGCGTCCTCGCGGCTACGCCGCTCGTCGCTCGTCGCGTCCGCCGCGATCATCGCCAGCGCGCCCGCCGCGAGCCCGGCGGCGATCGTCGCGGGGGTCCCGAGCCGCCGCTCGATCGGGCCCTCCAGGACGAGGCCGACGATCGCCGGCGGCAGGAAGCTCAGCACGACGAGCTCGAGCCGGCGGCGGTCGAGCGATCGCGTCGCGTCGGCCACCTCGTCGCGCAGCCCGATCAGCAGGGCCGCGGCCGTTCCCGCATGGAGCGCGACCTCGAACGCCTTGCGCAGGTCGCCGTCGAGCCGGCTGTAAGGCCAGCCGCACAACCACGGAACGAGCGCGACGTGGCCCGAGGAGGAGATCGGCAGCAGCTCGGCAGGACCGTGCAGCAGCCCGAGCGCGAGTGCGTCACGAGTGCGCAGGCGGTGCGACGGAGCTGCCACATGCGGCCGCTGCCGTCGTGCCGTCAGCTGGCCGGCCCGCCTGCATCGACGGCCGGCTCGGCAGGGCCTGCCGGCCGATCCTGGTTACTGCGCCAGATCTTGAAGACGGCGTAGACGACGCCCGCGACGAGCAGTGCGGCGGCGACGTAGTCGACGTAGTGCAGCGAGTCCTTCCACTTCGTCCAGTTGTGTCCGACCTGATCGCCGATGTACGCGAGCGCGAACACCCATGGCAGCGAGCCGACGAACGTCAGCGCGGCGAAGCGCCCGAACGGCATGCGGGCGACGCCGGCCGGAAGCGAGATGAATGTCCGGATGACCGGCAGCATGCGCGTGAAGAAGACGGTCGCGTCGCCGTGGCGCTCGAACCAGCGGTCCGCCGAGTGGAGGTGGTGCGGCTTGATGAAGAGCAGATGGCCGTGCTTCTCGATCAGGTCGACCCGGCCGTAGTAGCCGACGGCGTAGGCGATCGACGAGCCGACGAGGTTCGCGCACACCCCCACGAGCGTCAGCACAACGAGGCTGTAGTGGCCCTCGCTGACGTTGAAGCCGGCGAACAGCATCGTCGCCTCGCTCGGGATCGGGATGCAGGCACTTTCGAGCAGCATCAGCAGGAAGACGCCCGGAAGGCCGAGGTCTGCGACGACGTTCGTCGCGAACTCGACGATCTGGTCCGTCAGGGACGCGACGACGAACACGGTGGCGGAGGCTACCGGGCGGGCACCCGGCGCGCGTATCCTGGAGGGCGATGGCCGAGCGGCAGCTGACCCGCAGCATCGCCGACGGCCAGCTGTACGTGCTCGATGTCGTCGGGACGCCCCGTCCGGGTCGCCGTAGCGCGAGCCAGGTGCATTAGCCTCGGCGCGGTGCGCGTCTGGGTCGATCTCACGAACAGCCCGCATGTGCTCGTGCTGCGCCCGATCGTCGCCGCGTTGCGCGCGCAGGGCCACGACGTGCAGCTCACCGCGCGCGACTTCGCGCAGACGCTCGGGCTGCTGGAGCGCTTCGGGATCGAGCACACGGTCGTCGGCCATCACCGCGGCGGCAAGCTCGCCGCCAAGGGACTCGGCCTCGTCTCGCGATCGAGCGCGCTCGCACGCTGGGCGCGGGGCCGCCGCTTCGATCTCGCATTCGGTCACGGCTCCAACGACGTGACGGTTGCCGCGCGCCTGCTGCGGATCCCCTGCTCGACGATGTTCGACTACGAGTGGGCGACCGTCCAGCACAACGTCAACTGCAGGCTCGCCCAGACGGTCGTCGTGCCCGACGCGATCCCGCCCGGGCGCCTCGACCGCTACGGCGCGCACGGCAAGGTCGTGGGCTACGCCGGGCTGAAGGAGGAGTACTACCTCGCCGACTTCGAGCCCGAGCCGGCCGTCCTCGGCGAGCTCGGGCTCGATCCGGCCGCTCCGATCGCCGTGATCCGCACGCCGCCGGCGGTCTCGCTCTACCACCGCTTCGAGAACGACGTCCTCGGCGCCGTCCTCGATCGCCTGCGCGGCACGCAGACGGTCGTGCTGCCGCGCACGCCACAGCAGCGCGCTGAGCTTGCCGGCGGCGACTTCATCGTGCCCGAGCAGGCGATCGACGCGCAGTCGCTGATCGCGTACGCCGACCTCGTCGTCTCCGCCGGCGGGACGATGAACCGCGAGGCGGTCGCGCTCGGCACCCCGGTCTGGACGACGTTCCAGGGCCGCCTGGGCGCCGTCGACGAGGCATTGATCGCCGACGGACGCTTGCGGCTGCTCGAGCGCGCCGCCGACGTCGTGCTCGCCAAGCGGCCGCCCGCCGCGCGGGATCATGACCGCGTCAGGCGCGACCCCGCGCTGCTCGCCGGGCTCCTCGCGCGCCCGGTCATACCCGCGTCTTAGCCAGGCTTAGCCTGATCGGGACGTTCGTAAAGATCGTGTTTCGGCCGTTTGGGCGGTTGACCACCGGGTAGCGAAGTGCGCTGACGAGCGTCCGCCGTGTTGTCGCTAGGACGATCCGCTGCCTGGGCTTGGCGGTTGTGGCAAGTGGGCTGGGTGCAGTTTTCGACGTACCGCAGCGACGCGGTTGTACCGGCGTCGCCGCACATGCACGTATCCCCACCCTCGAATGAGGAGGTTGTCTTGCGACTCGACATCGTCATCCCGGCTCACAACGAGGAGCACCGCATCGGACGCACGCTGCGTGCGTACCGGGCGGGATGCCCGCATCCGGGCATCCGCTTTCTCGTAGCGCTCGATGCCTGCACGGATCGCACAGCCGAGATCGTCCGTGCGCACCGCGCCGAGGACGACCGGGTGAGCCTGCACGAGTACCCGAAGCTCGGCAAGGGCGGTGTCATCGCAGAGACCTTCCGGCGCTCGGACGCCGAGTACGTCGGCTTCGTGGACGCCGACTGCGCGACCCCGCCGGCCGAGCTGATGCGCCTCGCCGAGACGACGGCTCGCGGCGGTGCTGAGGTCGACGGCGCGATTGCGAGCCGCCACCACGCGGCCTCCGTGCTCCCTGCGGGCCGCTCGTTCGCGCGCCGCCTCACGAGCGCGGGCTTCGCGTTCAGCGTCCGCCGCCTGCTGAAGCTGCCCTACACCGACACGCAATGCGGCGCCAAGGTCCTGCGCCGCGACGCCGCCCGCTCGGTGATGGCGAGGATCTCGAAGACCGACCTGCTGTTCGACGTCGACCTGCTGCTGACGGCACGCGATGCCGGCCATCGAGTCGTCGAGGTGCCGACCGTCTGGATCGACCAGGAGGGCTCGCGCGTGAACACGATCGCCGACACGCGCAAGATGGGCGTCTCGCTCGCCCGCCTCTGGGCAGCGGCCCTGCGCCGCCGCTGGTTCGGGCCGCCACTGGAGGTCGTTGCCGATGCCGCGGCCTGACATCGCGCTCGTCTCGCCCTATCCGACAGCTGGTGTGCGGCACGGCGGCCCGAGCGGCGTCGCGTCCTACACGGCCGCGCTCGCGCTCGCGCTGAGCGAGGCGGGCGCGGCCGTGGAGGTCATCGCTCCGGCCGAGCCGGGCGCCCCTGCGCTCGCCAGCGACGGCGCGGTCACGGTCCGCCGACCGTTCAGAAGGGGGCCACGGGCGCTGCCCGACGCGCTGCGCGCCGCCCGCGCGACAGGCGCGCAGACCGTGCACCTGCAGCACGAGACGTTCCTCTACGGCGGCGCGTCTTCGGTGCCCGGCCTGCTGCCCGCGCTCACCGCGATGCGCCGCTCGCCGGCGCGCACCGTGGTCACGATGCATCACGTCGTGGCCGGTGCCGTCGATGCCTCGTTCACGCGCCTGCACCGGGTGGCGGCGCCCGCCGCGCTGGCCCGCGCCGGTCTCGGCGGCGTCCGCGGGACGATCCGGAGGCTCGCCGATCGCGTCATCGTGCACGAGCCCGCCTTCGCCGACGCGGTACGTGGCGCAACGGTCGTGCCGCACGGAGTCGAGCAGCCGGCAACCCTCGCCCAGGCCGTCGCGCGCGCCGGCCTCGGCCTCGCCGGCGATCGGCTGACCGTGCTGTGCTTCGGCTTCGTCGCGCCCTACAAGGGCCTCGAACCGGCGCTCGCCGCGGCGGCGACGCTGCAGGACGGCGTCGAGCTGGTCGTCGCAGGCGGCGAGCATCCGCGGCTGGCGGCAGCCGGCGACGGCTACGCGGAGCGGCTGCGCAGCGAGCACCCATATGCTCGCTTCACGGGCTACGTGCCGGACGCGGACGTCGGCGCCTGGTTCGCAGCCGCCGACATCGCGCTCTTTCTCTACCCGCGCCCCGTGTCGGCGAGTGGTGGGCTGGCGCTCGCCATCGCGCATGGCACGCCGGTGCTGCTGTCGCCCGAGCTGGCGGCCACCGTCGGAGCGCCCGACGCGCTCGTCGTGTCGCGTACGGCGGGCCGGCTTGCCGCTCGCCTGGCGGCGCTTGCCGCCGCGCGACCGGCGGGACTCGAAGAGCTGCGCGGCGACGTCGCCGCGCTCGGCAACAACCGTTCATGGCCGGCCGTCGCCCGCCGCCACCTCGAGATCTACGCGGGAGCGCGCTGATGCCCGCCGTCCTGCTCGCCGGCGCCTTCGGGCAGCGCAACCCTGGCGACGATGCCCTCCTGGACGCGTTCACGCGCGGCCTGCCCGACTGGGATGTCGTCGCGACCGTCGGACCCCAGTCGTTGCCCGCCGAGGACGCCGGACGCGTCGTTCCCAGCGCCGAGCCGCGTCGCGTCGCCCGGATGGCGGCATCGGCAGATGCGGTCGTCTTCGCCGGCGGGACCGTCTTCAAGGGCCTGCGGCAAGAGACCGGGCGCCCCCCGCTCGACCTCCTGCGCCGGGCGCTCGCGCTCGCCTACGGGACGAAGGCGCTCGGCAAGCCGCTCGCGCTCGTCGGCGTCGGCGCGTCGCCGATCGCCTCGCGCCAGGGCCGGGTGCTGATGCGGCGCCTAGTCGCGCAGGCCGACCTGCTCGTCCTGCGCGACGAGGAGTCGGCCGACGTCCTCGTCGACGCCGGCGCCCCGGCGCCGTTCCGGATCGGCGCCGATCCGGCCTGGACGCTGTTCGATGCCCCGCCGCGGTTACCGGAGCTGCGCTCGGGCCCGGTGCTCGTGGCGCTGAGCCACGAGGCCGGCGGCGGCCGGCTGGCTGACGATCTCGCGGCCGCGCTCGTGCCGGTGCTGACCGCGCAGCATCCGGTCGCGCTGCAGCCGTGGCAGATCGGCGGGACGGTGCGCCCCGACGACCTCGACCTCGCCCGCGCCGTCAACGAACGTCTCGGCGGAGCGGCCGAGCTGCTGTTGCCACCGGTCGATCTGCACGAGGCGCAGACGCTGTTCGCGCGCATGCGGCTCGTCGTCGGGCTGCGCTTCCACGCGCTCGTCGCCGCGGCCGCGGCCGGGACGAGCTTCATCGCGGTCGCCCATGAGCCCAAGCTCGCCGCGGTCGCGCGCCGGCTGGGTCAGCCGGTCGTAGGAGCTGAGGGGAAGGGCCTGGATCCGCGGGAGCTCTCCGCAGCGATCCTGCAGGCGCTGCAGTCCGGGACCCAGCCGCGCGCTGCCGCGGTTCGCGGTGAGATCGCGCGCTCGGAGCAGAGCATGCGGTTGCTGCGCCTGCTGCTCAGCCGGGGGCGCGCAGAGGAGGCCGACACGATCGGCACCCTGCCGCTTGCGCCCGGAGCGTGGTCGTCCTGAACGCCGCCATCGGCCAGATCGCTCGGCCCGTCGCGGCGCTGCGCGCCGTCGCGGCCGGCCCGAGCCGCGGAATGCTGCGCGAGCAGGGGCTCGTCGCGGGAGCGCAGCTCGCGGCAGGCGTCGGCAATCTCGCCTTCGCGCTTGTCGCGGCGCGCCTGCTGGCACCTGGCCCGTTCGCAGAGCTCGTCGCGTTCCTGGCTCTCTACCTGCTGATCCACGTGCCCGCGTCGAGCCTGAGCGCGGGCAGCGCGCTGTCGCCGACGCTTGCGGCCCGCACGCGTCGCCGCGCGCTCGTCTGGGGCCTGGGCGGCGGGGCGCTGCTGGCCGGAGCCGCTCTGCCGTTGGCGAACGTCGCCGGCGTCTCGGTCGGCTTGCTGCTCGTCCTCGCGACCGTCGTGCCGCTCGCGCCCTGGCTCGCGCTCGAGCGCGGCCGCCTGTACGGCGCGGAGCGCCACGGTCGTGTTGCCGCGAGCCTGGCGATCGAGCCGCTCCTGCGGCTCGCGCTCGGGCTGCCGCTGGCTGCGGCGCTCGGCGCGGTGGGCGGGGCCGTCGGGGTCGTGCTCGGCGGCTGGGCGGCGTTGGCCGTCGCACGATCCGTGCGGTCGTCCGGGCCGCCGGCGGGTGCGGCAGCGCGATCCGTGCCTGCGACGGGGACCGCACAACGCACGTATGCCGGCCTGGCGACGGCGGCCTTCCTCGTGCTCGCGATCCTTCAGAACCAGGACGTCGTGCTCGCCAACAGCCTGCTCGAGCCCGGCGAGGCCGGGCGCTTCGCCGTCCTGTCGACGCTCGGCGGCCTCGCCGCGTTCGCGACCACGACGGTCCCGCTCGTGCTGCTTCCGCGCGCTGCGGGCGGCGAACGCGGCGCGCTGGCCGCGGCGCTTGCCATCGCTGTCGCGCTCGGCGGCGGCGCCGTCGCCGCCGTCGCGCTCGTCCCCTCCGGCCTTGTCGGGCTCGCGTTCGGCGACCGCTACGCAGCGGTCGGCGCGCTGGCGGTCCCGTACGTCGGCGCGATGGCGCTCTTCGGCGTCGCCCGGGTGCTCGTCGCGCATCGCTGCGCGCAGGGCGGCGGGCGCCGGCTGGTCGCGGTGGTCGGCACGATCGCGGTGGGTCAGGCGCTCGCCCTCGTGCTGACCGCAGACGACGCCGGCAGCGTCGCGACGATCACGCTCTGCACGATGCTCGCGCTCGCCGGCACGACGGCGCTGCCCGAGCTGTTGCGCCTGCGCACCCGGTCGCCCGCGCCCCACGACGTGCCGGCCAGCGGTGTTCCGCAGGCGGGCAGCACGGGCGACGCGCTCGGCCCGCACCCGGATCCAGGGCCTGGACGGGATCCGGCCGAGCGACCCCGCATCGATCACCGCGCGATCGCCCGGATCCCCGACTGGGTCGCCGTAGCCGTCCTGCTCGTCATTGCCGCGGTCGTGCGCCTCGCGTGCACGCGAGGCATCTGGCTCGACGAGGCGACGAGCATCAGCCAGGCCCAGATGCCGGTCGGCCACATGCTCGAGGTGCTGCGCTCGACAGACGTCCATCCGCCGCTGTATTTCCTGATCCTCTGGTGCATCGCGCATGCTGCGGGCACGAGCGCGATCGCGATGCGGGCGCCGTCGCTCGTCGCGGGCACGGCACTCGTTCCCGTCCTGTACCTGCTCGGTCGCGAGCTGTACGACCGCCGCGCGGGCATGCTCGCCGCAGCCCTCGGCTCGGTCGCGCCGTTCGTCGTCTGGTATTCGCAGGAGGCGCGGATGTACGCGCTGTTCATGCTGTTCGCAGCGCTGGCGACGTACGCGCAGGTGCTGATCCTGCGTCGCGGCGGCAAGCGCTACTGGCTGCTCTACGCGGCCGCAGCCGCGGCGCTGCTGTGGACGCAGTACTTCGGCGTCCTCTTCGTCGGCGTGCAGCAGGTCGGCTTTCTCGCCGCTGCCTACGGACTGCGCCGCAGCGGGCGCCCAGCGCGCCGCTTTGTGCTCGCCTGGCTCGGCACGGCGGCGCTGATCGTCGTCGCGGTTGCGCCGATCGTCCCGTTCGCACTCGATCAGTTCCAGGCCAACCAGTCCGCCGGTAAGGGCTTCAACGCTCCGACGAACGCGGGCGGCGGCGTATCCGCCGGCGCCCAGCCCGCCCCGGGCATCTACGCGTTGCTGACGAACTTCGTCTGGGGCGTCGGCGGCTATCACTCCGACGCGACGATGGCCGAGCTCGCGGCGCTCTGGCCGCTCGGGATGCTCGCCGGGCTGCTCGCGCTGGGCCGCGATCGCCAGCCGTTGAGCAGGCTCATCCTGGCCTGCGCCGTGCTGCCGGCGCTCGCGCTCTTCGCGATCGGCTTCGCGAAGCCGTTTCTGTTCGAGATCCGCTACTTCGCCGGGGCGGTGCCGCTGCTGCTCGTCCTGCTCGCGCGTGGCGCGACGGGCTGGGTGCGGGGCACGGCGGCGACCATCGGGCTGAGTGCCGCGCTGCTCGGAACGCTGTCGGTCGCCGACGCCGACCAGCAGCTCAACCGCTCCAATCCGCGCACGTACGACTTCCCCGGCGCCCTGTCGCAGATCAAGCGGCGCTGGCATCCGGGCGACGTGCTCCTCTACCAGCCGGACGACCTCGGCGACGTCATCACGTACTACGCGCCGGACCTGCGCATGGGCCCGCTCAGCGCTGGCGTCCCGCAGCGCCGCGACGCCGGCCGGGTCTTCTTGCTCGGCAGCTTCCTGACCGACAAGGGCAACGTCCGCGCGACGCGAGCGGGGCTGGCCCGCCTGCGGCGGACGTGGCGACCGCTGGGCAGCGTGCGCGCGCAGCAGATCCGCGTCTGGGAGTTCGGCAAGTGAGCGCCGCGACGCGGGTGATCGGCGACGAGCCGGCGGGCGACGTCCGCCTCGAGGCGCCCGCCTGGGACGGCCGCAACACGGGCTCGGTCCGCGCGATCCGGCTGATGATGGTGATTGCGCTCCCGCTGACGCTGCTGTACTTCGCCTGGCTCCTGCAGCCCGGGCGGGTCGGCAACCCGCTGCTCTACGGGGTGCTCGTGGCGGCCGAGCTCTTCAACCTCGTGCAGGCAGCCGGGTTCTGGTGGACCACGGCGCGCCAGGCCGTCCGGCCGCACGTCGCACTGCCCGAGGGCGGGACGCCGCCACGCGTCGACGTCTTCGTGCCTGTCTACGGCGAGCCCGTCGAGGTGGTCGAGCCGACGATCACCGCGGCGCAGGGGATGCAGGGCGCGCGTGTGACGGTCTTCCTGCTCGACGACGGCGACGACCCCGCGATGCTCGCGCTCGCCGAGCGCCACGGCGCGCGCTATGTCCGGCGCGCCCGCCACGAGGGCGCGAAGGCGGGCAACATCAACCATGCGCTCGGTCTCACGTCGGCGCCGTACGTCGTCGTGTTCGACTGCGATCACGTGCCCGACGCACGCTTCCTCGAGGCGACGCTCGGCCACTTCGGCGAGGACGAGAGGCTGGCCTTCGTGCAGACCCCGCAGTACTACGCCAACGCGACGCAGGGGCGCATCCAGGCAGCGTCCTGGGCGCAGCAGGCGCTCTTCTTCGGGGCGATCGCGCGCGGCAAGGACGGCCACGGAGCGATGTTCTGCGCCGGCACGAACGTCGTCTTCCGGCGTGCCGCGCTCGACGCTGCCGGCGGCTTCCCGGAGGGCCCGCTGACGGAGGACTTCGAGCTCTCCGTCGCGCTGCACGCGGGCGGCTGGCACAGCGCCTACGTGCCGGAGGTGCTCGCCCGCGGGCTCGGCCCCGAGGACATGGCGTCCTACGTCAGCCAGCAGCAGCGCTGGGCGCGCGGTTGCCTGTCCGCGTCGCGCGCGACGCTGCGCGCCCGGCTGCCGCTGCGCGTGCGCGCCCAGTACCTGCTGTCGTCGATGTACTTCTTGACCGGCTGGACCGTGCTCGTCTACATGGCGATGCCGATCATCCGCATCACGACGGGCGCCCAGCCGCTGAACGGCTCGACCGCCGACCAGTTCCTGCTGCACTTCGCGCCGTACTTCGGCTGGGCGCTGCTGACCGTCTCGATCGCCGGCGCGGGCTCGTACACGTTCGGCGCCTTCGCGCTGCAGTCGGCGAGCTTCTGGATCCACATCCAGGCGACGATCCTGACGCTGCTCGGGCGCCGCGGGACGTTCGTCGTCACGCCCAAGCGCGGGCGGGCGGAGCGCCAGCTGCGTCCGGTCTGGCCGGCGCTCGCGATGCTCGCGCTACTCGTAGCAGCGGCGCTCTGGGGGCTGCACCGTGGCGTCTCGCCGGGCAACCTCAACAACGTCGCGTTCGCCGTGCTGCACATCGTCGTGCTGTTGAGCGGCGTCTGGGCGGCGCTCGTGCCGCCGCGTGCCGCGGCCGCTGCCGGCGCGGCGGGTGAGGCCGGTCTCGGCGACCGCCGCCGTCCCGTCCCGCCGGAGCGTCTCGTCGCATGAGCCGAGCGCGCAGCCTGCCGATCGCCGCCCTGCTGCTCGCCGCAGTCCTCGCCACCGCCGGCTGCGCCGGCGGCGGGTCGGCGAGCGCGGCGACGGCGCCGTCCGACGAGAGCCTCGCGCGCGCTGCCGCGAGCGCGTTCCTCGACCGCTACCTGGAGGCCGACGGTCGCGTCGTGCGCCGCGACCAGGGCGGCGACACCGTCAGCGAGGGCCAGTCCTACGCGATGCTGCTGACCGCGGCGACCGGCGACGAGGCGCGCTTTACGAGCATCTGGTCGTGGACGAAGGCCAACCTCCAGCGCCCCGACGGCCTGTTGTCGTGGTCCTGGCACGACGGGCGCATCAGCGACCCGCAACCGGCGACGGACGCCGACCTCGACGCTGCGCAGGCGCTCGTGCTCGCCGGCCGGCGCTTCTCGCAACCGCAGCTCACCGCCGACGGGCAGCGGATCGGACGCGCGGTGCTCGCGGGCGAGACGGCGACCGACGGGCAGGGCCGGCGGCTGCTCGTCGCCGGGCCCTGGGCCGTAAGCGGCGAGATCGTCAATCCGAGCTACTTCTCCCCGCGGGCCTACTCCGCGCTGGCGGCGACAGGCGACGAACCCGCCTGGCACGCGTTGCACGAGCAGGCGCTCAGCTCCACCGCTGACCTGCTCAGTCAGTCGCCCCTGCCGCCCGACTGGGCACGGGCGCAGAGCGCCTTGCATGCGCAGGCGATCGCATCGCCCGGCGGAGCGGCCGGGCCGCCGAGCTACGGCTTCGATGCGGCGCGCGTCGCGATCCGGATGGGCAGCGCCTGCGACAGCGCGTCGCGCGCGGTCGCCGCGCGCCTGTGGCCCGTGCTGTCGGGCGGCGACGACCAGCTGCTGCCGCGCCGGCTCGACGGTGCCGCCGACGGGGGCGCGGTGCGCAACCCGGTCGCTCTCGTCGGTGCGGCCGGCGCAGCCAAGGCCGCCGGGCGTCCCGCGGACGTCTCCCGCCTGCTCGACGCCGCGGCCGCGCAGGATCGCAGCACGCCGACGTACTACGGCGCCGCGTGGGTCGCGCTCGGCCGCGTCCTGCTGACGACCGACCTCGCGGGGAGGTGCGCGTAGCGGGTCGCGAGCCGCCAGGCGCGCGCTCTGGCGCCGCGCGCCGTACAATCGGCGGCGATGCGCCGACGGATCCGTTCGGCGACCTTGCCTCTGCACCGTCATTCGCTCCCCCAGGTCGCGGTCGACGGGGCGCTGGTCGCGCTCGCGTACTGGCTGGCCTACCGGCTGCGCTTCGACGCCCCGTCGAAGGTTCCGGCGCGCTACGAGGACCTCTTCGACGCCACGATCATCCCGGTCGTCGTCGGCTCGGTCGTCATCTTCGCCGCGTTCGGCCTCTATGCGAAGTGGTGGCGCTACGTCACGCAGCGCGACTACACGAAGATCCTCCAGGCAGTCGTCGTCGCTGCGGTTGCGCTGGCGCTGTACATCGTCATCGCCAAGCCCGTGACGCGTCACGTCAACGGCTTCGCGACGGCGGTCACCGCGCCGTCGGGCGTGCTCGCGATGCACCTGTTGCTGATGCTGACGTTCGTCGGCGGCGCGCGCTTCGTCGCGCGCAGCATCTACGAGCGGCCGCTGAGCGGATTTCGCGCCCGCAAGGACGCGCGCGGCCTGCTGATCGTCGGCGCCGGAGATGGCGGCCGGCTCGTCCTACGCGAGATCCTGCGCAACCCGCAGCTGGGCCTGAAGCCGGTCGGGTTCATCGACGACGACCCGCTCAAGCGGCGCCTGCGAGTCGACGGGGTACGCGTGCTCGGGACGACGAGCGACCTCGGGCGCATCCTCGACGAGGTCGAGCCCGACGAGGTCACGATCGCGATCCCCTCGGCGCCGGGCATCCTGCGCGCGAACGTCGTGCGCTCCTGCCGCGAGCGCGGCATCCCGGTGCGGACCCTGCCGACGGTCTTCGAACTGCTGCAGAGCGGCACGACCGCCGTCCGCCAGGTGCGCGACGTGCAGGTCGAGGACATCCTCGGGCGCGAGCCGGTTCGCATGGAGCTCGATCGCGTCGGCGCCTACCTCAGCTCGGAGGTCGTCCTCGTGACCGGCGCCGGCGGCTCGATCGGCAAGGAGCTCTCGCGCCAGATCGCGCGCGTCGCGCCGCGCCGGCTGATCCTGCTCGACCACGCCGAGGACAACCTCTTCACGATCCAGCGCGAGCTCGAGCACGACCGCCACGTGCATCCGGCGACGCTCGACGCGGTGCTCGCGGACTGCAAGGAGGAGGAGCGGATGCGCGAGGTCTTCGACCTCTACCGCCCGACGATCGTCTTCCATGCCGCCGCCTACAAGCACGTCGGCCTGATGGAGCGCAACCCCGTCGAGGCGGTCCGCAACAACGCGATCGCGACGCGGCTGATGGCGCGCATCTCGGGCCAGATGAAGGTCAAGAGCTTCGTCCTCGTCTCGACCGACAAGGCCGTCGATCCGGCGACCGTGATGGGCGCCTCGAAGGCGCTCGCCGAGTTCGCGCTCGAGGCTGAGCAGGCGCGCTTCGCCGAGACCCGCTACTGCGCGGTGCGCTTCGGCAACGTGCTCGGCTCGTCGGGCTCGGTCGTGCCGATCTTCCGCCGCCAGATCGCGCTCGGCGGCCCGCTGACCGTCACCGATGAGCGGATGACGCGCTACTTCATGACGATCCCCGAGGCCGTCCAGCTCATCATCCGCGCTGGCGGCCTCGGCAAGAGCGCCACGGGCGGAGGCGAGGTGTACGTGCTCGAGATGGGCGAGCCGGTGCGGATCCTCGACCTCGCACGGACGATGATCGAGCTCTCCGGCCTGGACCCTGAGCGCGACATCGCGATCGAGATCGTCGGCCGCCGCCCAGGCGAGAAGCTCCACGAGGAGCTCTTCAATCCCTATGAGCGCCCGCAGCCGACGCCGGCCGAGAAGATCCTGCGTGCCGAGCGCGAGCCGCGCTCGCCGCAGGTCGTCGACGAGATGTTCGACCAGATCGGATTGCTCGTCCTGGAAGGCGATGCAGCGGGGCTCGCCGCCAAGGTCTCGGAGCTATCGTCGATTCCCGAGGTCCAGACCACTAGGATCCCGCCGTCCGATGCCGAAGCTGCCGTGATCTCCGCCAACGAACGAGCACCGAGCGACGGCGCGCAGTCATGAGCGCGCTGGTTCTCGCTGTCTCGGCCGGCGGCGTCGTCGAGAGATTCGGCTCCTACGCGGGCTACGCGTCGGTGATCGGGCTTGGGGTGCTCGCACTGCTCTATTTCACCCAGGCGCGCGAAGTCAAACGTCTGCGCGAGTGGGCCGGGCGTGCGCCGGAGCGCGCTGACGAGCTCGAGCAGCGCCTGCGAACGGACCCGCAGCGACGCGTCGTGGCGCAGCCGATCGCGCCTGCCACGAGCGCCGCACAGAACGCTGCTGCCGCGAGCGCGACCGCCGCGCTGTACGCAAGCGTCGGCGCGACCGCGCCGGGCAGCGCCCCGCCGCCGGGCCAGCTCGCACGGCCCGTGCCGCCGCCGAGCGCGGCGGCCCCTGCGGCCCCTGCAGCCGCGGCGGGGATCCTCAGTCCACCGGCCGGCGCCATTCCGAGCGCGGCAGTGCCCGCGGCACCCACCGCAGCACCTGCCGCGCCGTCGCCTTCGCCAGCGGGTGCTCCGCCGCTGCAGCCGGCACGTGCTGCGGGCGCGCCCTCGGCGCCGCTCTTCGGCAACGGCTCGCTCAACCAGCCGACCCGCGAGTCCCCGCCGCCCCGCCCCGCCCCGCTGCCCGCGCCACCGCGCCAGCTGGACGAGGAGGAGGAGTACGGCGTTTCGCTCGCGCGCATCGGGCTGATCGGCGGCGGCGCCCTCGCGGTGATCGCGATCGTCGTCGTGGTCGTGCTCAGCATGACCGGCAAGTCGTCGCCGCCGGCACCGAACAAGGTCGGCGCGACGCCGGCGACGCACTCGCCGCAGAAGAGCACGAGCGGATCGCTGGCCAGCTCGCCATCGTCGACGGCGCTGACGAGCGCGCAGAAGCGCGCCACCAACGTCGCCGTGCTCAATGGCACGACCCAGAACGGGCTTGGCCGCGCGGTCGCCGACACGGTCGAGGCGAAGGGCTTCACGATCGCTGGCGCGGCGGCGGGCACGAACTCAGATCAGGACATCCAGACCACGACGATCTCTTACACGCCGGGCAACAAGGAGGCCGCGCTCGAAGTGGCGAAGGTCGTCCAGGTCGACCGCTCGTCGGTGCAGCCGGCCGGCACGACCACGTCGGCGGCACCCGACGCCGACGTCGTCGTGATCGTCGGCTTCGACAAGAGCGGCTAGCCCGAACGCAAGGATCCGGATGGCCGGCTCCAGTGAGGTCCTGCTCGTGCGCCACGGGGAGACCGACGACAACGCCGCTGCTCGCTTCCAGGGCCGCCTCGACACGCGGCTCAACGCTCGCGGGCAGGAGCAGGCGCACGCGCTCGCGGTCACGCTGCTCGATGAGGGCCTGCGCGCGCTCTACGCCAGCCCGCTGCTGCGCGCACTCCAGACGGCGCGGATCGTCGGCGAGGCGATCGGGCTGCAGGCCGTGCTCGACGAGCGGCTCGTGGAAGCCGACGCCGGCGCCTGGACGGGCCGCGCGATCGCCGACATCGTCACCGAGCAGCCAGGTGAGTTCGAGCGCTGGCGGACCGTCGATCCGACGTTCCGCTTCCCGGGCGGGGAGTCGGTCGCCGAGCAGGCGCAGCGGATGGCGGCGGCGCTGGCGGACATCGCGGCGGGCCCGCTGCCGGCCCTCGTCGTGACGCACGGCGGCACGATCCGCGCGGTCGACGGACTCGAGCGCCCAGGCGACGGACGGATCGGCAACTGCGCGGTGTTCCGGCTCGCGGTGCCGGCGTCGAGCAGGCCGTGACGGCGACCGCGCGCATCGCGTTCGCGGTGCTCGTCTGCGCGACGTTCGCCGCCTTCTTCGTGGCGCAGGAGCTCAAGCACAGCCCGCCCAACGTCCAGGACCTGCAGGTGACGGGATTCTTCTCGCCCAACCGGGACGGGCGCTTCGACCGCGCCCACGCGTCGTTTCGCCTCAAGCGCGCCGACAACGTGACGGCGACGGTGCTCGACCACGCCGGCAACGAGATCCGCGTGCTCGCCGACGATCGCCGCCTGCGGGCCGGGCAGCGGATGCGCCTCGTGTGGGACGGCACCGATGCCGATCACCGCGAGGTTCGCGACGGCATCTACCGCATCCGCCTCAGCCTGCGCCACCAGGGCCGCGCCGTGCTGCTGCCGCGCAACATCCGCAAGGATACGACGCCGCCGCGGATCGTCGTGACGTCGATCGGCCCCGCGCACGTGCCGGGGCCCGAGCTGCTGCCGGGTGCCGATGGCAAGCCGGCCGTCGTCCACTTCCTTGCCCCGCGGCGCCGCAAGGCGCACAAGCAGATCCAGGTCTTCCGCACCGACGTGCGCCCCGCTCGCGCGCTCTTCGCCACGCCCGTCGCGATCGCCGACGATGCGACGAGCTGGTCGTGGAACGGAACGGTCGGTGGCCGCCACGTCGCCGCCGGGACGTACGTCGTCGTCGTCAGCGGCCGCGACCGAGCCGGCAACATCGGCTCCTCGGTGCCGCTGCCGCTGCGCTTCCAGTACGGCCGGGCACTGCCGGGCCGCGGCGGCATCACGGTCCGTTACCTGCGCGCACAGGCGCCGTCGACGCCCGTCACGGCCGGCTCGCAGGCGAGCGTCGCGGTCGAATCTGCGGGGGCGAGCTTCAGCTGGATGCTGCGGCGTGTCGGCTCGAACGCGATCCGTGCGCACGGCAGCGGCAGCCGCTCGCGCATCGTTCGCTTCCGGGCCCCGGCGGGCCGGTCGGGGCTGTACCTGTTCGAGGTCCACACGAGCACGCGGCGCACCGCCGCGCCGCTCGTCGTGCAGTCCGAGCAGCACAGCGACGTGCTCGTCGTCCTGCCGGTGACGACGTGGCAGGGCCTCAACCCCGTCGACGGCGACGGCGACGGGCGCCCCGACACGCTGAGCGCCGGATTGCCCGTGCGCGTCAACCAGCCCTACGTGAAGGACGGGCTGCCGCCGCAGATCCGCCAGCACGAGGCGCTGCTGCTCGAGCAGCTCGATCGCAGCGGCCGGCGCTATGACCTCACGACCGACGTGGCGCTCGCCAGCGGCGAGGGGGCCGGCGCGGCGGCACTCGCGGCGCACCGCGGCATCGTCGTCGCCGGCGACGCCCGCTGGCTCGACGCCGGGCTTGCGCGCGCGCTGCGCGGCTACGTCCGCGGTGGCGGCCGCGTGCTGTCGATCGGCACGTCGTCGCTGCGGCGCAGCGTGACCCTGACGCCCGGCGGACGGGCGATCGATCCCACGCAGCCGACCCCGCGCGACCTGTTCGGTGCCCGCCTGCGGCCGGTTGCGCGCCCGCCGGCGCCCGTCACGCTCGCCGGCGTGCGCGACACGATCGACCTGTTCGCCGGCGGGGAGGGCGCCTTCGGCGGCATCGGGGCCTTCGAGCAGACGCTCGACGTGCCGGGCGGCTCGCATGCCGTAGCGGCGGCCGCCGCGACCGAGGACGGCCGGCGGCTCGTGATCGTCGCGGCGCGCCTTGGCAAGGGGCTCGTCATCCGGCCGGGCCTGCCGGACTTCTCGGCGCGCCTGCACGGCGATCCGGAGCTCGCGACGCTGCTCGATCGCAGCTGGACCCTGCTGGCGAGCCGATGATCGCCGCCGTGACAACGCTCGGTGAGCTCGCGCAGACCGCCGGCGTCATCGTCGCGGCGCTGCTCGCGGCGGTCGCTCTGCTCGGCCGCGATCCGCGCGCCCGCGCCGCGGCGATGCTCGGCGCGCTGCTGGTGACGCCGGTCCTGCTCGTCGCGAACATCTGGTCAACGCCGCAGTTCGAGCCGCTGCGCTCGCGTCCGCTGCTCGCGCTCGTGGCCGGCTGCTGCGCCGTCGCCGTGCTGGCGGGCGGGGCGCTCGCGATCCACCGCCGGCCGGATCTGCTCGTCTACGCCGCCGCGGCGACGCTGCCGTTCCGCGTTCCGATCGAATCCGGCGGCCAGACGTCGAACCTGCTCGTGCCGCTCTACGTCGTGATCGCCGCCGGCGTGCTGGCCCACGCCGTGCCGCGGCTGCGTCCTCCACGCGGGCTCGAGGAGGCCGATGCCGCCGGCGCCGGCGACCACGCCCGCGCGCCACTGGACTGGCTGCTGGCAGGCGCGGTCGTGCTCTACGCCGCGCAGGCGACGTACACGAGCGACTTCGACGCAGCGCTCGCGCAGACGATCTTCTTCTACGTGCCGTTCGCGCTGCTCTACGCGCTGCTCGTGCGGATCACGTGGACGGCGCAGCTGGCGGGCCGCTGCCTCGTCGTCCTGCTCGCGCTCGCGACGGCGTTCGTCGGGATCGGCTTCGTCGAGTACGCGACCCACCGGCTGCTGCTCAACCCGAAGGTGATCAGCTCGAATCAGTTCGAGACGTACTTCCGCGTCAACTCGCTCTTCTTTGACCCGAACATCTACGGGCGTTTCCTCGCGACGGTGATGATCGGCATCGCCGCCGTCCTGCTGTGGACGCGGCGACAAGCGCTCGTCGCAGGCTGCGCGGCGGCCCTGGCGCTGCTCTGGGCGGGCTTGCTGCTGACGCTCTCGCAATCGTCCTTCACGGCACTGCTCGTCGGGCTTGCCGTGCTCGGCGGGCTGCGCTGGGGCACGCGGCGCGCGGTGCTCGTGGTCGCCGCGTTCGCCGTCGCCGGCCTGCTCGTCGTCGTCGCGGCGCCGGGTGCGGTCGGCCTGAAGGGATCGGCGGACCATGTCTCGAGCGGGCGCTCGTCGCTCGTCAGCGGTGGCCTGCGCCTCGCCGCCGACCGTCCGCTCACCGGGTGGGGATCGGCGTCGTTCCGGACCGAGTACCGCAAGCACCGCCGCTCGTCGAGCGAGCGCGCCTCGGCGGCGTCGCACACGATCCCGATCACGATCGCCGCTGAACAGGGGATCGGCGGGCTCGTGCTCTACGTCGCGCTCGTGCTGACCGCGATCCGGCTGCTGCTGCGCCGCGCGCGCTCGTCGATCCCGCGCGCCGCCGTCGCCGCGGCGTTCGTCGCGCTCGTCGTGCACACGATGTTCTATGCGGCGTTCCTCGAGGATCCGCTCACCTGGGCGCTGCTCGGGCTCGGCTCGTCGATGGCGCGCGAGCCGTGAGGGCGCGGGCGGCGTTCGCCGCGCTCGCGCTCGTCGCCGTCGCGGCGTGGGCGCTCGTCCCGACCTATCCGGACTACGACGCGTACTACCACCTGCTCTGGGGACGGGAGCTGCTGCACGGCATCACGCCCGACTACCAGGCGCCGTTCGCCTCGACGCCGCACCCGCTGTACATCGCCTTCTGCGCGCTGCTGTCGCTGACCGGCGAGCATGCCGACCGGCTGCTCGTGCTCTGCATCCTGCTGAGCCTCGTCGCGCTGATAGGTGGCGCCTACGCGCTCGGCCGGGCGCTGTTCGGCGCGGCGCCCGCGGCCGCCGGCGCGTTCTTCGTCGGCTCGAGCTTCGCCTTCCTGCTCTACGCGGTGCGGGCATTCGTCGACGTCCCGTTCCTCGCGCTCGTCTTCTGGGCCGCGGCGCTTGCCGCCCGCAACCCGCGGCGCGGTCTCGCTCCGCTCGCGCTGCTCGCCGTCGCGGGTCTGCTGCGGCCGGACGCCTGGGCGCTGGCGGGCCTGTACTGGTTGTGGTGCCTGCCGGGCAGCAGCATGCGCGCCCGCGCGGGATGGCTCGCGCTCGTCCTCGTCGCGCCCGTCGCCTGGGGACTCGTCGACCTGGCGGTGACCGGCAACCCGCTCTTCAGTCTCACGAACACGCACGCGCTCGCCCAGACGCTGCAGCGCGAGCGCGGGCTCGGGCACGTGCCGTCGACGTTCGTGGTCTCGCTGGCCGATCTCGCGCGTCCGCCGGTCGCGCTCGCCGGCGTGGCCGGCCTGTTGCTCGGGCTGCGCAGGTTCGGTGTGCAGCGGATGGCGGTCCCGCTCGCGCTCGCCGGCACGGGCGCGCTGGCGTTCGTCGCGATCGGCGTTGCAGGCCTGTCGCTGATCCCGCGCTACCTGACCGTTCCCGCCGTCGCGCTCTGCGTTCTCGCCGGCTACGCGATGCTCGGCTTCACGACGCTGGAGCCGGGCCCTGCACGCACCCGCTGGCGCACGGGAGCGATCTGCGCGCTCGTCGGCGGGCTCGCATTCCTCGCCGTCAAGCTGCCGAGCTTCGGCGCGCTGCGCAGTGAGCTGCGTTTCATCGATCGCACGCACGAGGACGTCAGCGCGCTGCTCGACGATCCGTATGTGCGTGGGGGCATGCGCTGCGGGCCGCTGACGCTGCCGACGTACCGCCTCGTGCCTGACGCGCGCTGGCTGCTGGACGCCGGCGCGGGGGCGATCCAGACGAGAGCAGGCGCCTCCGGGGGCGTCCGGCCGCCGGGGGCGGTGGCGGTCTACATCGCCGGCGACGCGAAGTTCGAGCGCCGCTTCGGACGGGCCGACGGGGTGTCGCGTGCGACGAACCGCCTGCCGCACGGGAGGGCGTCACTCGTCGACGGCCCGTTCACGGCATATGTCATGTGCCCGGCGCGTCCGCGCTAGTCTCGCTTGGGATGGCGATCCTATGGAGGCCCTTGCTCGTCTTCGCGATCCTGATCGCGATTCTCGTCTTGATCGTGCTTGAGCTGTTCTCATGTGGCGGCGGCGACGACGGTCACAAGACGACGGCGGCGCAGGCGCCCACGACGCCCAGCGCGAGCGTCGCCAAGCCGGCGACGGCGACGACCGCGAAGAGGGCCGGCCCCAGCATCGCCGCCAACGCGCTGAAGGTCGGCGACTGCGTCGGTGACGCCAGGTCGACCGTCGGTGACGTCACGACGTTCGGCGCCGTGTCCTGTGACAAGCCGCATGACGGCGAGGTCTACACGCTGATTGTGGTGCGGGGGGCGAAGGGCGCGAAGTACCCGGGCACCGCGGCGGTCACCGCGAAGGGCCAGCGGGGCTGCCGGGCGCGGCTGCGCCGGCACGTCGTCGTGGGCGCCTTCGGTGTCGGCGAGCTCGGCTTCAAGTTCGTCTACCCGACGACGAAGAGCTGGGCGGGCGGCGACCGTGAGATCCGCTGCATGGCGACGTTCAAGACGCCGCGCAGCGAGCCGCTCCCGCTGCACTAGCGTCCGGTCGCCTGAGGGCCTCTAGGCCAGCCCGAGCGCGCGCAGTCGCTCCCAGAGCGGCGCGTTGACGTGCTCGGCGGTCTGCTCGAGCGCCCAGGCGCGCAGCTCGGCGTCGGGCCGCAGCCGCGCGCCGGCCTGCTCGCGCAGGGCCGCGGCGAACGCGTCGGGATCGGCGGCGGTCGTGACGGCGCGATCCCAGGTATGGACGCCCGCGAGCTCGGGTGAGATCGTCCGCCGTCCGAGCCGGGCGTACTTGAGGATCCGGTACGGCAGGGCGGCATCGTTGAAGGGCTCGACGCGGAAGGGCAGGATTCCGACGTCCGCGCAGAGGATCAGCCGCGCGGACTCGTCGTCGCTGCGCCGTCCGAGCCAGACGAGGTTCGCCGCTGCGCGGCACCAGGCGTAGTCGGCGTCGTCGGCGCACTCGTCGTCGTGCCAGGCGCCGATGAGCAGCAGCACGAGCTCCGGCATCCGCTCGGCGACGGCGCGCAGCAGTGTCCAGTCGGTGCGCCGCCCGAGGTGCCCGAGCGACACGGCGATCACCGCGCTGCCCGGCTCGGGGGCGGGGAAGGAGTCCGCGGCGAGGCCGACGATCCGTGCGTCGCGCCCGGCCTCGTGCTCGAGCTCGGCGAGCTTGCCGGAGGCGACGAACGTCAGCGCCGACGCGGTCGCGGCCTGCTCGTGGAGCGTCGCCAGCCGGCGGCGCATCGCCGCGGTCGCGTCGTAGGCGACCTCGTAGCGATCCCAGCGCCCGTACCAGAGCTCGGCCTCCGGCCGTGCCCGCAGCAGCGCTCGCGCCAGCGGCCACTGGACGGGGTGGAAGATCGCCACCGCGCGCAGGTCGCCGTTCAACGCGCGCAGCATGCGCTGCGCCATCTGGCGCGCGAGCAGGTCTCGCAGCGGCTGTGGCAGTCGCGCGACGATGCCGTAGGGCACGCGTGGCGGACCGCTGGCCACGACGGCTTCTGCGCGCAGCAGGTCGCGGGCCTGGTCGGCGAGGATGAACCCATCGAGCGAGCGCGGCAGCAGCAGGAGGGCGCGCGGATCCGGCACGTGCGGACAGTAGCGTGGCGTCGGGCATGGCCGTTTCCGCATCCACGCACGCAGGCACCGACGAGGGAGGCGGCTAGCCGTGCGCAGCCTCTTCACGCGGCTGCTGTCGGGAGGCGCGGCCTATCAGGCGTCAAGCGTGCTGTCGGCCGCCCTGGCGATCATCACGCTGCCGCTCTACACGGGCGCGCTGACGCGCTCGGACTTCGGCGTCGCCGAGACGCTGCTGACGTTCATCATCCTCGCCTCGATCCTCCTGCGGCTGGGGATCGGCGAGGCGTTCGTGCGCTTCTACTTCCAGACCCCGGAGGAGGAGCGCGACGGGCTCGCGCGCACGACGACGGCGTCGGTGCTGCTCGTGACGACCGCCGCCTCGCTGCTCGCGGTCGTGCTCGCCGGCCCGCTCTCCAAGCTCATCCTCGGTTTCGAGAACGCCGGCCTGATGCGGATCGCGGTGCTCGGCCTGTGGGCGTTCACGAACCTCGAGATCGCCTACGGGCTGCTGCGCGTCGACGAGCGACGGCGCACGTACGTCGTCGCGTCGCTGTGCAACGTGCTGCTGACGGTCGCGCTCACCGTGACGCTCGTCGTCGGTTTCAACGGTGGCGCGCGCAGCTACCTTGCCGGCAACTACGTCGCCTCGGTCGTCGTGCTGCTCGCGCTGTGGTGGATGCAGCGCCGCCGGATCGCACTCTGGCCGCGGACGTCGCTGCGCCCGCTGCTGCGCTTTGGCCTGCCGACGGTTCCCGCTGATGCGACGGTCTTCGCGCTCAACGTCGTCGACCGCGCCTACATCCTGCGCTCACAGGGCGCCCCGACCGCCGCGCTGTTCGCGCTCTCCGTGAAGCTCGCGACGGCGGTGATCCTCGCCGTGCGCGGCTTTCAGCTCGTGTGGCCGCCGCTCGCCTACTCGATCTCCGACGACGCCGAGGCCCGCCGCTTCTACGCCGCGGTGACGACCTGGTACGTCGTCGTCGCGGGCTACGTCGTCGCGGGGCTGACGCTGCTCGGGCGCTGGGTCGTGCGCCTGCTCTCCCCGCCGGATTACTTCCCGGCGCATGAGGCGCTGCCGTGGGTCGCGCTCGGCTGGGCGATGTACGGGCTCTTCCTCGTGCTCGTCACGATCGGCGGGCGCGCGGGGATCACGTCGCGGACGTTTCCGGCCGCGCTCGCGGGCGTCGTGGTCAACGTCGTGCTGCTCGTCGCGCTCGTCGGCCCGCTCGGGATCGCCGGTGCCGGCATCGCGCTCGTGGGCGCCTACTCAGTGATGCTCGTCATGCTGCACTTCCTGACGCGCCGGCTCTTCTCGGTGCCGTTCGAATGGGGGCGCCTGCTGCACGCCGTCGTCCTGCTGGGCGGCGTGTCGGTCGCGGGCGAGCTGCTGCTGCCGGGCGCAGGCTTCGCCGGCTTCGCGGAGCGGGCCGCCGCGGCCGCGCTCATCCCGCTGCTGTTCCTCGGCACGGGCTTCCTGCGGCCTGCCGAGCTGGCCGGCCTGCGTACCCTCTTGCGGCGATGAGCGCTACAACGATCGAGTTGTGGACCGACGGAGCGTGCTCGGGCAACCCGGGGCCGGGCGGCTGGGCCGCGATCCTCGTCGCGCGCGAGGCAGACGGGACGATCGCCAAGCAGACCGAGCTCTCCGGCGGCGCGCGGGCGACGACGAACAACCGCATGGAGCTGCAGGCCGTCATCAGTGGCCTGCAGTCGCTCGAGCGCCCGACGACGCTGACCGTGCACATCGACAGCACGTACGTGATGGACGCGATCGTCAAGCGCTGGTACGTCGGCTGGAAGGCGCGCGGCTGGAAGACGGCGGCCAAGCAGCCGGTCAAGAACCAGGATCTGTGGGAGCCGCTGCTCGCGCTGGTCGAACGGCACACGGTCAGCTGGCGCAAGGTCAAGGGGCATGCCGGCGTCGAGCTCAACGAGCGTTGTGACGAGCTCGCCGTGCTGGCCTGCCGTGCAGCCTGACGCGCCGGCGAAGAGCGGCGCGGCGCTCGCCGCAGTGACGCTCGGCGCGCTCGGCGTCGTGTTCGGCGACATCGGCACGAGCCCGCTGTACGCGCTGCAGGCGGTCTTCTCGGCGCACGGACATGACCTCAAGCCGACACAGGCGGGGGTCTACGGCGTCATCTCGCTCGTCTTCTGGTCGATCACGATCATCGTGTCGCTGAAGTACGTGACGTTCATCATGCGCGCCGGCAACGACGGCGAGGGCGGCATCATGGCGCTGATCGCGCTCGTCCAGGGCGCCTCACTGAAGCGACGGGCGACCTCGGTGCTCGTCGCACTCGGCATCTTCGGCGCTGCGCTGTTCTATGGCGACGGGATGATCACGCCCGCGATCTCGGTGCTCTCGGCGGTCGAAGGCCTGAAGGTCGCGGCGCCGGGCCTCGAGTCGCTCGTGCTGCCGATCACGCTCGTCGTCCTCTCCGCGCTGTTTGCGATCCAGCGCTACGGCACGCACGCGGTCGGGCGCGTCTTCGGACCCGTGATGGCGGGCTGGTTCACGATCCTCGCCGTCGCCGGCCTCGCGAAGATCATCGACAGCCCGGCGATCCTGCGGGCGCTCTCGCCGACATACGGGGTCGCGTTCTTCTTGCACCACGGCGGCGTCGCCTTCCTGGCCCTCGGCTCGGTCGTGCTCGCCGTCACGGGCGCCGAGGCGCTCTACGCCGACATGGGCCACTTCGGCTGGCCGGCGATTCGGCGCGCCTGGTTCTTCCTCGTCTTCCCGGCGCTGACGCTCAACTACCTCGGCCAGGGCGCGCTGATCCTCGAATCGCCCACCGCGATCGCCAACCCGTTCTTCCTGCTGCTGCCGCACTGGTCGCGGATCCCGATGGTGCTGCTCGCCACGCTCGCCACGGTGATCGCCTCGCAGGCCGTCATCTCGGGAGCGTTCTCGGTGACCCGCCAGGCCGTCCAGCTCGGATTCCTGCCGCGACTGCGGATCCGCCACACGTCCGAGTCCGAGGGCCAGATCTACGCCCCCGCCGTCAACGGCCTGCTGTACGTCGCCGTCGTCGCGCTCGTGATCGGCTTCGGCTCCTCGGCCAAGCTCGCGTCGGCCTACGGGATCGCGGTGACGGGCACGCTCGCGATCGACACGATCCTCTTCTTCGTCGTCGTGCGCGCGCTCTGGCACAAGCCGCTGTGGCTCGTCGTGTCGGGCGCATCCGCGTTCCTCGCCGTCGACCTCGCATTCTTCTCCGCGAACCTCCCGAAGGTCGTCGCCGGAGGCTGGTTTCCGCTGCTGCTCGCGCTCGTCGTGTTCACGATCCTGATGACGTGGCAGCGCGGCCGCGCACTCGTCACGGCCAAGCGGGCCGCGGCGGAGGGGTTGCTGCGCGACTTCGTCGAGGAGATCCGGGCGATGGACCCGCCCGTCTTCCGCGCCCCGGGGACCGCCGTCTGCCTGACGGCCGGCAAGCGCACGACGCCGCTCGCCCTGCGCGAGAACCTCGATCACAACCACGTCCTGCACGAGAGCGTCGTCATCGTCTCCGTCGAGACGCGGATGGTGCCCCGCGTCCGCCGCTCCGAGCGCGTCGTGATCGACGAGCTCGGCTACGAGGACGACGGCATCGTCCACGTGACGATCAACTACGGCTTCCAGGACGACCAGGACGTGCCGGCGGCGCTGCGCCAGGCGGCCGAGCTGGGCCTCGAGGTTGACATCGACGTCGACGGCGCCACGTACTTCGTCTCGCAGATGACGATCGTGCGCGGCGACACGCCGGGACTGAGTCGCTGGCGCAAGAAGCTCTTCCTGCTGCTCTCGCGGACATCGACGAGCCCGGTCGAGTTCTTCGGCCTGCCCGAGCACCGGATCGTGACGATGGGCTCCTACGTCGAGCTGTAGCGCTACCGGCGGTCAGCGTCCGCAGGGACGCCAGGAGCGCATCGTGCTCTGCGTCTCCTCGGCCGTGAGCGCGGGGCGCTCGAGTGGCGATGCAGCGTCGCGGCTGGCCCGCAGGCCGTCGGTGAGGATCCCGAGGTAGCGTCGCCAGACCTCCGGGTCGACATCGCGGGTGCATTCGCTCAGCGAGCCCAGCATGAGCTGCAGCAGCGGCAGGTCGGTCGGCTCGAGGTCGGCTCGCAGACTGCCGTCGGCCTGGGCGCGCTCGACGAGCTTGGAGACGAGCGGGAACATGAGCTCGCGTGCGCGGGCGACGCGCTCGAGGCCGTGCACTCCGGACAGCGCGACCTCCTTGAAGCCGCGGTCGCAGGCGTGCAGCTCGGTCGCGCGCTCCATGAAGCCGACGAGGCCGTTCCACGGATCGGCGTCCAGCAGCGAGCGGTCGGCCTCGGCGACGAACTGCGTCATAGCGTCCTCGAAGAGCGCGTCGATCAGCTGCTCCTTGTCTGGAAAGCGGCGGTAGATCGTGCCGATGCCCACCCCGGCGCGGCGGGCGATCTCGTCGAGCGTGACCGACAGCCCATCCTCGGCGAATGCTGCAGCCGCGGCCTCGAGGATGCGCTGGCGGTTGCGCTCGGCGTCCCGGCGCAGCGGACGGTCGGGAGAGGCCGGATCGGGAGAGGTCGGAGTGATCGCCACGAAATTTCCTTGTGAAAGTGGAGACAGGGGCTCCACTTGTGTGGTACCGTCCCCACCACAAGTTGAGATCACTCCTCCACATGGAGCGTAGCACTCCGGTTAGCGACACACGAGGTCCCCCTATGCAAGAGCCCCACACCAATCCCCACCACGAACGGCGCTGGCTGATCCTGTTCGTGATCGCGATTGCGCAGTTGATGGTCGTCCTCGACGCGACCGTCGTGAACATCGCCCTGCCGTCGGCACAGAAGGCGCTCGGCTTCAGCAACGACCAGCGCCAGTGGATCATCACGGCGTACGCGCTTGCATTCGGCAGCCTGTTGTTGCTCGGAGGCCGGATCGGTGATCTCTTCGGGCGCAAGCGCGCCTTCGTCATCGGCGCGGCCGGCTTCGCCGGCGCGAGCGCGCTCGGTGGATTCGCGCAGAGCTTCGAAGTGCTCGTCGCGGCCCGCGCGCTGCAGGGCATGTTCGGCGCGCTGCTCGCACCCGCCGCCCTCTCCCTCCTGACGACGACGTTCACCGACCCCGAGGAGCGCGGCAAGGCGTTCGGCGTCTTCGGCGCCGTCGCCGTCGGTGGCGCGGCGATCGGCCTGATCATGGGCGGGCTGCTGACCGAGTACCTCAACTGGCGCTGGTGCCTGTTCGTGAACCTGGTGTTCGCGGTTCCCGCAGCGGTCGGCGCAACCGCGCTGTTCCACAACGTCCTCGCAGAGCACAAGGCGCGGATCGACATCCCCGGTGCGGTCACGGCGACCGCGGGCCTGTTCGCGATCGTCTACGGGCTCGCGAACGCCGAGACGCATAGCTGGTCTGACTCGACGACGATCGGGATGCTCGTCGGCGGCGTCGTGCTGCTCGCCGCGTTCGTCGGGATCCAGACGCGCAGCTCACATCCGCTGCTGCCGTTGCGCGTCGTGCTCGACCGCGATCGCGGCGGATCGTTCCTCGCGATGGTGCTGTCGGGTGCTGGCATGTTCGGGGTGTTCCTGTTCCTGACGTACTACCTGCAGCAGAATCTCGGCTTCTCGCCGATCCAGACGGGCTTCGCGTTCCTGCCGATGACCGGCTCGATCGTGATCGCCGCGACGATGGCGTCGACGAAGCTGCTGCCGAAGATCGGGCCGCGGCCGCTGATCGGCGGCGGGATGCTGCTCGCCGCGCTGGGCCTGCTGAGCATGACGACGATCGGCGTCGACACCGCATACGTGAGCCACGTCCTGCCCGGCATCCTCGTGATGGGCGCCGGCATGGGGCTCGTCTTCAGCTCCGCGATGGCGACGGCGACCTTCGGGGTCGAGCCAAGCGACGCCGGCGTCGCGTCGGCGATGGTGAACACGATGCAGCAGATCGGCGGCTCGGTCGGCACCGCGCTGCTCAGCACGCTGGCCGCGTCCGCCGTGACGAGCGAGCTCGCGAGCGCGACGACCCGTCCGGATGCGGCGGCGCTCGCGCATGCCGCGGTGCACGGGTACACGACGGCCTTCTGGTGGGCGACGGGCATCTTCGCCGTCGGCTCCGTCGTCTGCTCGGCGCTGTTGAGCAGCCGCAGCAAGGAAGTCGCCGCGCAGGCAGCCGAGCCCGCGTTCGCGCACGGCTGATCACTCGCTGCACCGCTTGACCGCAGCATTCCCGCGCCGGGCCATCTGCCCGGCGCGGGTGCGGTCGTTCAGGCGCTGACTCCCGCCATCGGGAGCTGGATGCCGGTCAGGTCGGCACCCGGCCCATCCGTCTTGCAGACGTCCTTGCAGGACTTCTCGAGCGTGCAGCACAGCGAGCAGATCGGGCCCTTGTGGAACGGACAGAGCGCGACGTCGGGCATCTCGAACTGCTCGGTGCAGACGCTGCACTCCACGTGGACCATCGAGCGCTCAGCCGACGGCACGGCCGGCTCGCGGGCGACGTACATGTTGCGGTCCTTCAGGAGCACGGACAGCACGGGCGAGAGGACCATCGCGATCGCCAGCGCGAGGAATGGCGACCAGGCGTCGAGTGTCGGGCCGAACGCGCCGTAGTACGCGGCGATCGATGCCGCCGAGGCGACGACCATTGCGCCGAAGCCGATCGGGTTGAACATCGGCAGGTGCGCCCGCTTGAACTCGATGAACGACGGGCTCGTCTTCAGCAGCGGCTTGTTGATGACGAGATCGGCGACGACGGCGCCGATCCAGGCGATCGCGACGTTCGAGTAGAAGCCGAGCAGGTTGTTGAGGAAGCTGAACATGTTCGCCTCCATCAGCACGAGCGAGATCGCCACGTTGAAGAAGACGAAGTAGACCCGGCCGGGGTACCAGCGCAGCGCCGTCGAGAAGAAGTTCGTCCAGCGCAGCGAGCCCGAGTAGGCGTTCGTCACGTTGATCTTCACCTGCGACAGCACGACGAAGAAGACCGCGATGCCGAGCGCGAGGCTGTAGGGCAGGAACTTGTCGAAGCCGGCGAGGAACTGCTGCACCGGCTCCGTGGCGACCGCCGAGCCGACCTTGCCGACGATGTAGAAGGCGAGGAACGCGCCGCCGAGCTGCTTCAGCGCGCCGAGGACGACCCAGCCGGGGCCGGCGGCGATCACCGCTGCCCACCAGCGCTTGCTGCTCTCGGCGGTCTTCGTCGGCATGAAGCGCAGGTAGTCGACCTGCTCGCCGATCTGGGCGATCAGCGACAGCGCGATGCCGGCGCCGGCGCCGAGCGAGATGAAGCTGAAGGCGACATGGCCGCCGCTGGCTCCGCCGTAATGCGTCCAGTGCGAGTAGGCCGACGGGTCCTCGATCGCGATCACGATGAACGGCAGGAACATGCCGACAAGCCACACAGGCTGCGTCCACATCTGCATCTTCGATAGCAGCGTCATGCCGAAGACGACGAGCGGAGGGATCATCAGCGCCGAGAAGCCGTAGCCGATCCAGAGCGGTATGCCGAGCCCGAGATGCAGGCCCTGGGCCATGATCGAGCCCTCGAGCGCGAAGAAGATGAACGTGAAGCTCGCGTAGATCAGCGAGGTGACCGTGCCACCGAAGTAGCCGAAGCCTGCTCCACGCGTGATGAGGTCCATGTCGATCGAGTACTTCGCCGAGTAGTAGGCGATCGGGAAGGACGTCAGGAAGATCACCGTCGCGGCGAGCAGGATCGCCCAGAACGCGTTCGTGAAGCCGAACGTCACCGCCAGCGAGCCGCCGATCGCGAAGTCGGCGAGGTACGCGATCCCGCCGAGCGCGGTGTTCGCGACGGCGAACTCGGTCCACTTGCGGTAGCTGTTCGGCGCGTAGCGCAGCGAGTAGTCCTCGAGCATCTCGCTGTTCGCCTTGCTGCGCGCGTCCTGCGGCGGCGCGGCCGGCGGCGCGATCGTCGCGGTCCCGCCGGGCGCGGGCGGGCCGTGATCGAGGTCGATGACGCCATCCAGCTTGGTCTCTTCGACCCCGGTGATGTCCGGTTCCACGATGGTCTCCTTGCAATCGAGTTGCGTTGCCGCCACGGTCGACGCAAGCGGGGTGAGCGCACATCCCCCCAGGACAGATTCACCCCGGGTGATTTGGCCCTGCGGCCGTTGCCGGCACGCCGCCCGTGAACGAGCATGCCGTCGGTGAGCAGCAGCGGGACGGCGAATGCGGAGCGCCTCCGACGGTCCGTCGACGGGATGTGACCGTGCGATGCCGTCGCCTTTCCCGACGCGCGACGGCCGTGCCGGTGCCGGCCCCGCCGTCTTCCCGCAGACGAAGTTCCATCGGCCGTCGGGCCGCGACGAGCACGTCGAGCGGTCGCTGCTGCTCGACGCGATCGCTGCCAGCAGGGCGCGCATCGTGGTCGTGACGGCACCGGCCGGGTTCGGCAAGAGCACGCTGCTCGCGCAGTGGAGCGCGTGCTGTGCCGAGCCCGAGCGCGTCGCGTGGGTGTCGCTGGACGCCGACGACGGCGGCGCGCGGCTGTGGTCGGCGGTGCTGACGGGGCTGCGAGAGCTGCTCGGCAGCGACCTCGACGCCGCGCTCGACGCGGCCGACGCACCTGACGCCGACCTGCGCAGCGGGGTGCTGATCGCGCTGCTCGACGCCCTCGCGGCGACCGGCGATCCGGTCACGCTCGTGCTCGACGATCTCCATCTGGCGCTGCAGGACGACGCCACGCGCGACAGCCTCGACTGGGTGCTCGCGCGCCTGCCCAGCCCGCATCGCGTGCTGCTCGCGAGTCGCCGCGAGCTCGGGCTGCCGTCGCTCGGGCGCCTGCGCATCCAGGGCGACGTCCTCGACCTGCGCGCCGACGACCTGCGCTTCGCCGACGACGAGGCGCTGCGCTTCCTGCGCGACCGGCTCGGGCTCGCGCTCGACCCGGCGGACGTCGCAGCGCTCGAGCAGCGCACCGAGGGCTGGCCGGCCGCGCTCTACCTCGCCGCGCTAAGGCTGCGCCTCGGCGACGAGGTCGGCGAGGTGATGGAGCAGCTCGCATCCAGCGGCGAGGATCTGTTCGGCGCGCTGACCGACGAGGTGCTGCGCTCCTCGCCCGACCACGAGCGGCGCTTCATCCTCGAGACCTCGGTTCTCGACCGCTTCAACGCCGACCTCTGTGCGCGCGTGCTGGGCGACGACGCGACCACGCGCGGCGCGTTTCGCACGCTGACGCGCACCTCGCTGCTGCTCAGCCCGCTCGATCGCGGGCGCACATGGTTTCGCTGCCATCACCTGCTGCGCGACGTGCTGCACCAGCGGCTCGTCGGCGACGATCCCGCCCGAGCCCGCGAGCTGCATGTGCGCGCCGGAGCGTGGTTTGAGACCGAGGGCGGCGAGAGCGAGCTGCACGAGGCGATGCACCACTACCTCGCTGCGCAGGAATGGGACCTCGCGTCCGAGCTGCTCACCCGTCACAGCATCCAATTCGTGCAGTCGGGCGCGCTCGGCGGGCGGGCGCGCGACTGGCTCGCGCGCTTCCCGGCCGAGGTCGTGCGCGGCGATGCGCGGCTCTGCTACGTCAGCGCGCTGCTCGCCTCGCTGGACGGCGACCGCGCCCGTCGAGACGCGTGGCTGGCCGCGGGCGAGAGCGCCGGCTGGGAGGGTCCGATGCCGGACGGCACGGCGTCGCTGCGTCTCGCCGGCCTCTGTCTCGAGGCGATGATCTGCTTCGACGATCTCAGCGGCGCGCTCGCCGCCGCGCACGAGGCGCTCGCCGTCCTGCCGTCCGGTTCGCCGCTGCGCTCGGCCGTCCAGGCGCTGAGCGCCTGGCATGCGCACCTGCTCGGCGACGCGGGGCAGGCGGAGTCGCTCGCTCGCCAGGCGCTGGCGGGTCAGGTGCACCTTCCGTCCTCCGGACTGCCGCTCGTCGCCTACCTGCCGGTTGCGGTGCTCGCGCTGTGCGCCTGCGAGCGCGGCGAGCTCGAGATCGCGGCGGGCTTCGTTCGCGACGCGGTCCTCGCGCGTGACGCCGGTCCGCTGCGTGGCGCCCCGCATTCGCTGCCCGTGACCTGCGCCAGCGCCCGGCTGCTCACGTTGCGCGGCGGTGCCGAGGAGGCCGTCGCGCGCTGCACGGCCGGCCTCGAGCTCGCGCGCGACTGGCGCGACTCCTCGCTGATGGTGCCGGCCGCCCTGCTCGAGCTCGCCCGTGCGCAACACGCGGCCGGCCGGCCGTCGGAGGCCGACGCCGCCGCGCGGGCCGGTCGCGCGCGGCTCGCCGGCGCGCGCGACGCGGGGGCGCTGCCGGCCGCCCTCGAGGCATTCGAGCTTCCGGGTGCGGGTGCGGGTGCGGGTGCGAGCGGGGCCGCGCGCCCGGCCCGCGCTCGCCGAGCGAACGCTGCCCCGTCCTCGACGGGAGGCGCCGGAGGCGGCGAGCAGCTGAGCGCGCGCGAGGTCGAGGTGCTGCGCGCGATCGCGGGACCGGGCAGCCTGCGCGAGGTCGCCGACGCGCTCTACATCTCGCGCAACACGATCAAGACCCACACGCGCGCGCTGTACGCGAAGCTCGGCGCCGGGACGCGCGACGAGGCGGTCAGCCGCGGGCGCGAGCTCGGATTGCTCGCAGATGGCCTCGGCGGCACGCGCGAGGACTCGCCATGACCCTTGCCGACTGCACGGTGATGGTCGTCGAGGACCACGAGTTCCAGCGCCGCACGACGTTGCAGATCCTCGCCAACCTCGGCGCCGGCGGGCTGCTCGAGGCCGCCGACGGGGAGGGGGCACTGGCGTTGCTGCACGCCGATCCGCGCCCGGACATCGTCGTCTGCGATCTCGACATGCCGGGCATGGACGGGGTCGAGTTCCTGCGCCATGTCTCCGAGCTGCGGGCGGGCACCGCGATCGTCATCGCCAGCGGACTCGACGAGAGCGTCCTGCGCTCCGCGGAGACGACGGCCCGCGGCTACGGCCTCGAGGTGCTCGGCGCGATTCGCAAGCCGCTGACCGCGCGCCTGCTGCTGCAGGCCGTCGGCCTGCATCGCCCGCAATCGGGTCCGGCCCCGCCGCCGGCAGATCCCGTCGACGATCCGTGGATAGCGGCACTGGAGGAGGAGCGGGTCATCGTCAGCCTGCGACCGAGCGTCGAGCTCGCCTCCGGCCGGCTCGGCGCGATCGAGGTGCGCGCGTACCGGTTCGACGCCTCCGACCGCATCGATGCGGCGTCCGATCCGCACGGGCCCGCGCGGGGCGACGCGGCGGGCGAGATCGCCGAACGCGTGGCCCAGGCCGGCCTGGAGGCGCAGCGACTGCTCGGCGACGCCGGCGAGCTCGTCGGCGTGACGCTCGTCCTGCCGCCGGCGGCACTCGTAGGCGACGCGCTCGTGCGGCGTCTTGCCGAGCTCGCCGTCGCGGCCGCGATCGAGCCCGCGCGGATCTGCGTGGCGCTGCCTGACGCGCGCGACGCATCGCCGGCGAGCGCGCCGCTCGACGTCCTGACGCGTTTGCGGGTGCACGGCTTCGGGCTCGGCATCGACGGCTTCGGCGCAGCTCGCGTGACGCTGCCCGAGCTCGGGCAGCTGCCGTTGACGGAGGTGAAGATCGCCGCCGCCGGAGTTGCCGCGGCGACGGCCTCGCTGCGCGGCGCGGAGGCGTTCACCGCGACCGTGCAGGCGCTGCGCGACCAGGGCCTCGACGTCGTCTGCGACGGCTGCGACTCGCGCACGGAGTGGGAGCTCGCGCTGCAGGCCGGCTGCCGCCGTGCGCAGGGGGCGCTCGTCGGGCCGTCGCTTGCGCCGGACGAGCTCGCGGGCTGGCTGGCGAGCTGGAGCGGCGTCGCGTGATCCCGAGCCGCCCGCCGACGATCCGGGCGCTGTTCGGCACGCTGCTGGCGCTCGTCATGCTGCTCGCGGCCGGGCTCTTCTCGGTCACGATCCTGCAGCGCGACACGGCCGCGCGGCGGACCGCGGCCGAGCACCAGCGGGTGACGTCGTTTCGCCTCTCGGATCAGATGCGCCAGAGCTCCAACGACCTGACGCGGATGGTCCGCCTCTACGTCACGACCGGCGAGTCGCGCTACCGGCGCTACTACGACGAGATCCTCGCGATTCGTCGCGGCGACGCGCCGCGGCCGGTCAACTACGACAGCTCGTTCTGGGATCGCGTGCTCGCCAACGGCGAGGCTCACGTGCGTACGGGACCGCCAACGTCATTGCAGGAGCTCATGCGCCGCGCGCACTTCTCTGCTGCGGAGTTCGCAGCGCTGAACGCCTCGCTGGGCGCCTCCGATCACCTCGCGCAGCTCGAGAAGCGGGTGATGGACGAGGTCGCCCCGCGCACCGCGCAGCGCGACGATCCCTCCTACCTCGCCGAGATCGCGCCCCAGTACCGCCTGCTCGTGGACGACGCCTACCACCGCGAGAAGGGGCGCATCATGGCCGCGATCGAGCGTTTCACGGCGCTCGTCGACAGCCGCACGAGCGCGCAGGCCGGCGCGCTGCAGTCGCGCACGGAGCGGCTGCTCGTCTCGCAGACGGGGATCCTGGTCCTGCTCGGCATCACGCTGCTCGTGACGCTCGCGCTGGCGATCCGCACGATCGCTCGCCCGCTCACCCGCCTGACTGCGGTGACGCGGCGGATCGCCGGTGGCGACTGGTCCCAGCGCGCCCCCGCGGAGGGCGCCGCCGAGCTGCGCGAGCTGGCACGCGACTTCAACGAGATGGCCGATGCGGTCGAGAACGACCTCGCCGGGCGGCGGCGCGCCGAACGCGAGGCGCGCGAGGCCTCCGAGCGCCTGCGCACGATCGCCGACCGCGTGCCGGGCTCGGTCTTCCAGTTCCACGTCGACGTCGACGGCGGCCTGTCGGTGCGTTTCGCCAGCCGCGACGGCAGCGTCCACGGGGTCGCCGGCAACCAGGACGTCGACTTCCCCTCGGTCGCTCGCGCGGTCGAGGCCGACGATCGCCTCGCCTGGTTGCAGTCGATGGTCGCCGCCGCGCGTGCCGGCGGTCCGTGGCGCCACGAGTACAGGATCCACAAGAAGACCGGCGAGGTTGCCTGGATGCAGGCGCAGGCGATCGGCCTGCCTGCCGGCGACGGCTCGGGCGAGCTGTACGGCTACGTCGCCGACGTTACGGAGCGCAAGGTGCTCGAGGACGAGCTGCGCCGTGCGCGCGAGGCGGCCGAGAGCGCGGACCGCGCGAAGTCCGCCTTCCTGGCGATGATCAGCCATGAGCTGCGCACGCCGCTCGTCGCCGTAACGGGCACGCTCGAGGTGCTCGCGCTCGGGCCGCTCGACAGCGATCAGCGCGCCCTCGTCGACGTAGCCACGCGCTCAGCGCGCGCTCTGCTCGGCGTGATCGGCGACGTGCTCGATTTCTCGAAGATCGAGGCCGGCCACCTCGACCTGGCGCCGTGCCCGACCTCGGTCGGCAGGCTCGTCGAGGACGTCGTCATCCAGCACGGCCTCGTGGCGCCGCGCAGCTCGGTCGCGCTGCGCGCGACGGTCGACCCGGCTCTGGCCGCGCGGCACGACGTCGATCCCGTGCGCCTCAGCCAGGTGCTCGGCAACCTCGTCGGCAACGCCGTGAAGTTCACGCCGCGCGGGTTCGTCGAGGTTCGCGCCGAGGTCGTCGCCGACGGCGGGACCGCCCAGCAGCTCGCGATCGTCGTGCAGGACTCCGGCATCGGCGTGTCCGAGGCCGACCAAGCACGTCTCTTCGAGCCCTTCGAGCAGGCGAGCTCGGAAGCGGCACGGCGAGCTGGCGGAACGGGGCTCGGGCTCGTCATCTCTCGCGAGCTTGTCGAGGCGATGGGCGGCAGCGTCGAGATGGCAAGCCTGCTCGGCGAGGGGACGACGATGCGCGTCCTGCTGACGCTGCCGGTCGCCGAGGTAGAGGAGCCCGATGACGGGCTCGGCGCGGGACCGGCGGCTGCCCGCCGCGCGCTGCCGTCGCGCGCCAGCGCCGAACGCGAGGGCAGCGTGCTGCTGCTCGTCGAGGACCATGCCGTCAACCGCGAGATCCTCGCGCGACAGCTCGAGGCGATCGGCTTCGTGACCGACACGGCCGCCGACGCGACCGAGGCGCTGGAGGCGTTTGCGGGCACGCGCTACGGGCTCGTCTTCACCGATATCCAGCTGCCCGGCGCCGACGGCTACGAGCTTGCTCGCGGGCTGCGCGCGCTGGAGTCCGATGCGGGCCGGGCGCGCGCACCGATCGTGGCGCTGACGGCGAGCGCCCTGCGTGGCGAGCGCGAGCGCTGCGCGGCGGCGGGGATGGACGACCTCGTCGTCAAGCCGGCGACGATGGCGACGCTCGCGCGCACGCTGCGCCGCTGGCTGCCCGCAGTCGAGTGGGAGCCCGCCGAATCGCTGGCAGCGCCAGCCGCGCGGGCAGGAACGGTGGACGGACGCCCGGCGATCGACCGGGCGGCGCTCGACGAGCTGACGGGCGGCGATGCGGCGCTCGGCCGCGACATCGTGACGCGCTATCTCGACTCGCTCGGGGAGGATCTCGACGCGCTCGGGCGCGCACTGCGCGACGGCGACGTCGGCGATCTGCGCCGTCACGCTCACCGCATCGCCGGGGCGAGCCGGACGGTCGGCGCGCACGCGGTCGCCGCCGAGGCCAGCCGGCTCGAGCGGGCTGCCCAGAGCGCGCCGGACCGCGACGAGCTCGTGCGGCTGGCCGACGCCCTGCGCCAGACAGCCGCGCGCTGAGGGTGAGCGATCGCCCGCGCCCGGCGAAGTACCCTGGAGGCATGGACTCAACCGAAGTTGGAGCGCTCGTGACGGTCGCAGGCGAGGGCCCGAAGCTCGACGGGATCGTGTTCGACACGCCGAGCGCGTCGAAGGTCGTGGTCGCCGTCGTCGACCGCGGCCGCGGGCCCGTCTTTCGCACCGTGCACCCGCGGACGCTCAGCGAGCGCGCTGCCGACGGCGCCGACGATCGCGTGCTTCGCATGCTCATCAAGCGCACGCCGGCCCCGGCGCGCGGCTCGGCACATGGTGGCGCCGGCGCCGGGCAGAAGCGCTCTGGGCACACGCGCGGCGCCGCACACCGCACGACCGGGCGGTAGGCGCAGCGCCCCTGCTAGGACGCGCCGGCTGCCTGCGAGCGCGCGTAGGCGTCGAGCCGCGACAGCTCGTCGGCGTACATCTTGCGCATGACCTTCGGCGCGAATGTGCGCTCGAAGAACCCGCCGATCCCGCCGGCGCCGTTCCACTGCGTCTCGATCTTCACGCTGCAGGTCTCGCCGGTCGGCGCGACGGTGAAGCTCGTCACGAGCGACGAGTTCTGGTCGGTCTCCGTGATGACGCGACCGGGCTCGGGCTCGTCGACGCGCATGAGGTAATCGCGCTCGCGCCCGCCCGCCGTCACCTTGAAGCGGTGAACGGTCCCGGCGCCGACGCCGCCCTCGACGACCTGGAAGTCCGAGATGCCGTCGGGCAGGAAGTTCACGTGATGCGCGTCGTCGGCGATCAGCCCGTATGTCAGCTCTGCTGAGGCGCCGATGGCGCCTTCTTGTACGACGATGATTCGACCCATGTGCCGAACCCTAACGCTCGTCCTGCATCCGGCCGGTACATGGTGATTTTCGGATTGGCGGGCGAATTCGGAATCGATCATCTAGCGTGGGGGCATGCCCTCAGCATGGCCCGCCCTTCGCTACGAGGACTGGAGCGCGACGTGCGACACGCTGCACGCGCACATCCAGGTGCTCGGCAAGCTCGCGGTCGTCCTCGCGCCGCCCGAGCCGCAGCTCCAGCACGCCGCCCTGCGCCTGACGGCGCGCGGCTGGGAGACGGCGCCGCTGCCCGCTCCAGACGGGTCGGGGGCGCTGGTCGTCGCGCTCGACCTGCACGCCCACGAGGCCGTCGCGGAGCACAGCGACGGACGATCGCGGCGGATCCCGCTCGGGCCCGACCGCCCAGTCGGCGAGGTCACGCGCGAGCTGCTCGCCGCGCTGCGCGATCTGGCCGGCGCCGTCGCGATCGACCCGACGCCGCAGGAGGTCGCCTGGACGGTCCCGCTCGACGAGGACGAGGAGCACCGCACGTACGACGCCGGGCAGGTAGCCGACTACTTCGCCGCGGCGACGCAGGCGGCCCTCGTGCTCGCCGAGTTCCGTGCGCCGTTTCGCGGTCGCAGCACGCCGGTCAACGCCTGGTGGGGCTCGTTCGATCTCGCCGTCAGCCTCTTCTCCGGCCTGCCCGCCGACCCGCCGTCGGACGACTTCATCATGCGCAACGCGATGGATTCCCAGGAGGTCGCCGTCGGCTGGTGGCCGGGTGACACGCGCTACGGGAAGGCCGCGTTCTACGCCTACGCGCACCCGGCGCCGGCGGACTTCGCGGCGGCGACGCTGTCGCCGCCGGCCGCGCGCTGGGAGGCAGAGCTCGGCGAGTACCTGCTCGACTGGGACGATGTCTGCGCCAGCGACGATCCGCATGCCGTCGCGCTCGAGTTCGCGCGCTCCGCCTTCCGCCATGCATGCCTCGTCTGCGGCTGGGATCCGCAGCTGCCGGCGAGCGCCGAGGGCGACCCGCCGCCGCTGCGCTGAGCCGCGCGACGCCAGCAGGCTCGCGCACGCTCAGATCTCGAGGCGCTCGTCCTCGAGGTCGAGCTCGCGCTCGAGGCGGTGCATGACCTCGTTGGAGATCGTCCCGGCGTTGCGCAACCGCACGAGCTCGGCGCGCTGCGCGTCGAGCACCTCGCGCACCATCTTCTGGTACTTGCGGGAGCGATGCTCGTAGTCCTCGTCGTCGTCGCCCTCCGCCTCACCCGCGCGTGAGGCCAGGCGCCGGCGCCGGTACTCGTAGGTGAGGCGCATGCGCTCGGTGGTGTCGTCGCGCGTCCATTCCGCGCCTCCGAGCTCCTCGAGCCGTGCGAGCGCCGCGTCGACCGCTGCACGGCGACCGGCGAGCTCCTCGCGCTCCTCGACGCCGTCGCCCCGCACGCCGAGGCGCCGAATCAGCGTCGGCAGGGTCAGCCCCTGCAGGACGAGGGTCGTGAAGATCACCGCGAACGTCATCAGCAGCACGACGTTGCGCGCGGGGAAGCCCGGGTCGAGCGCGAGCGCGGCCGCGAGCGACACCGAGCCGCGCATGCCCGACCACGCGACGATCATCCGCATGCGCCAGCCGACGCGCCGCTGACGCTGCGCCGGGCGCCGGTCGAGTGCGCGGACGACGAACGGCATCGTGTTCAGCCACGCGATCCGCGTCAGGATCACCGTCGCGCTGACCGCGGCGGCCTGGCCGACGAGCGCGAGCGCCGACTGACCCCCGAGACCGTCGAGGATCAGTGGCAGCTGCAGTCCGATCAGCACGAACAGCAGCGCGTTGAGCAGGAAGACGAGCGTCTCCCAGACCGCGTAGCCCTGCAGACGCATGCTCGCGCTCGAGATCCGCGGCGCTTGCCAGCCGACGATGACGCCCGCTGTCACGGCCGCCAGAACCCCCGAGGCGCCGAGCGCCTCGGCCGGGAGGTACGCGGCGTAGCCGCTGAGCAGCGAGATCGTGATCTCGACCGGCACGTCGTCGAGCCGGCGGCGGATCTCGCCGATCACGTAGCCGGCGACGAGGCCGACGAGCACTCCGCCGGTCGCACCGAGCACGAACTCGAGGCTCGCGTGCCAGATCGAGAAGCCGCCGCCGAGGGCCGCCGCAGCCGCGACCTTGTAGGCGACGAGCGACGTGCCGTCGTTGATCAGGCTCTCGCCCTCGACGAGCGAGACGATCCGCCGCGGCGCGTTCTGGCGCCGCGCGATCGCGGTCGCAGCGAGCGGGTCGGTCGGTGCGACGATCGCGCCGAGCGTGAACGCCGTCGCCCACGACATGCCGTCGATCAGCAGGTGCGCTACGACCGCGACGGTGGCGGTCGAGGCGAGGACGAGCCCGATCGCCGCCATCGAGATCGAGCGCACGTCGCGCCGCAGCTCGTGCAGGTTGGCGAAGAACGCCGCCGAGTACAGCAGCGGCGGGAGGAAGACGACGAGCACGAGCTCGGGCGCCAGCTGGACGTCCGGCACACCCGGCACGAAGCCGAGCACGAGGCCGCCCACGACGAGGACGATCGGATACGGGATGTTCGCTGCGCGGGCCGCTGCGGCGAGCCCGGCGACTGCCACGAGCAGGCTGACGAGGACGAGCTCGACGTCGTGCACGCGCTACAGGATGTCGCCTGCCGCCGCCGTAACGAGGCCTGATCCGCCAGCCGCCGACGCGAGTCCCTGGCGCAGCGCGACCTCCTCGGGCGCGCCGACGAGCTGGCCGCCGGCGCAGCCCGCCGCCGACACGACGCGCCGCGGGTTGACGATCCCGGCCAGCCCGAGCAGGCCACCGAGCGCGACGAGGCTCGCGGCGATCCCGATGCCGGTGTGGAACGCGTGCACGGAGGCCCGCTCGACGGCCTGCGCCACGACATGCGCCTCGCCTGGAGCCAACCCGGTCGTGTCGGCCTGGGCCAGTGTCCGGTCGCGCGCGACGGCGACCGCGCGCGCCGCCGCGGGCGACAGCTCGCGGGCTGCAAGCCCCTTGTCCAACGCGCTGCCGAACGTCGCGGCGACAACGGCGCCGAGCGCGGCGATCGCGAGCAGGCCGGCGACGCGCGCGACGGCGTTGTTGATCCCGGAGGCGATCCCGGCGTTGTGCTCGTCGGCGTCGGCGAGCACGGTCATCGTCAGCGGGGCGACGGTCATCGCGAGGCCGAGCGAGAAGACGAGCAGGCCCGGTAGCACGTCCGTTGCGTAGGAGACGTCCGCCGGCATGCGGACGAACCACGCCAGTCCAGCCGCCGCGACGAGCGGACCGCAGCCCATGAACGCGCGCGGCCCGAAACGGTCCGAGAGCGCGCCGAAGCGCTTGGACAGGGTGAACATGACGAGCGTGGAGGGCAGCGTCGCGAGGCCAGCGTGCAGCGCGTCGTAGCCGGCGACCTGCTGCAGGTAGAGGACGAGGAAGAAGAACGTGATCGACAGCCCGCCGTACATCGACAGCGTCTGCAGGTTGCCGACGGCGAAGTTGCGCCGCCTGAAGAGCCCGAGCGGGAGCATCGGATCGGCGGTCCGGCTCTCGCGCCAGAGGAAGGCGCCGAGCACCGCCACGCCGCCGAGGATCGGGCCGAGCACCTGCGGCGACGACCAGCCGGCCGCAGGCTGGCGGATCAGCCCGTAGACCGGTCCGGCGAGGCCGATCGCGCAGAGCGCCGCGCCGGACCAGTCGATCGTGCGCCGTGTGCGGCCCGGCTCGGGCGGCGGGATCGCGACGGCGACGAGCGCCAGCGTGGCGAGCACGAACGGGACGTTGATCGCGAAGATCCAGCGCCACGACGCGGCATCGATCAACCAGCCGCCGAGGAACGGGCCGATGACCGTGGCGATGCCGGACCACGCCGTCCACGAGCCGATCGCGGCACCGCGCTCGTCGGGCGGGAAGGCCGACACGATCACCGCAAGCGCGCTCGGCGCGAGCAGTGCGCCGAAGACGCCCTGCAGGACGCGCGCGCCGATCAGGAAGCCGATGCTCGGCGCGACCGCGCAGAGCAGCGATGCCGCGCCGAAGCCGCCGACGCCGATCGAGAACACGCGCCGCTCGCCGAGCACGTCGCCGAGCGACCCGCCGATCAGGATCAGCGCGCCGAGCGCGAGCAGGTAGCCGTTGGAGACCCACTGCTGGCCGGCCAGCCCGCCGCCGAGGTCGCGCTGCACCGCCGGGAGCGCGACGTTGACGACCGTCGCGTCGAGCCCCGCGACGAAGGAGCCCATGATCGCCGCCAGCAGCACCAACCGCTTGGGGGCGATCCGCTTCACGGACTCACCCGATCACGGGCAGCCCATCGGCGAGCGCGGGATCTTCGGCGCTCCCTGCACGCCGGCGATCCGCAGCTTCGTCTCGTCGACGAAGCACCAGGACCAGTCCTCGCCGGGTTGGATCGAGCGGATCAGCGGGTGCCCGCTGGCCGCGGCATGCGCGCTCGCGTGGCGGTTGGGCGAGTCGTCGCAGCAGCCGACATGGCCGCAGCTCAGGCAGATCCGCAGATGGCACCACGGGTCGCCAATCGCGAGGCAGTCGACGCAGCCGTCCGAGCTGTCGGGCAGCTCGGTGATCTTCACAGCAGCGAGGTGGCTGCAGGTGGCCATGGCACCTCCGGTCAGGGTTGCTTGAGGGGAAGTCGTACGCGAAAGGTCGTCTGGCCTGGCTCGGACTCGACGACGATCGAGCCGTCGTGGCGCTCGACGACGATCTGGCGCGCCGTCGCGAGCCCCAGCCCGGTGCCGAGGCCGACGTCCTTCGTCGTGAAGAACGGGTCGAAGATCCGCCCGCGGACGTCGTCGGGGATGCCGGGGCCGTCGTCTGAGATCTCGATCACCGCGCAGGTCTTCTCGCAGCTCGTGCGGATCGTGATCGTGCCGCTGTCGCCGAGCACGCCGATCGCGTTGTCGAGCAGGTTCGTCCAGACCTGGTTGAGCTCCGAGCCGCGCACGGTCATGTGCGGCAGCGTGCGGTCGTAGTCGCGCACGACCTTGATCGCCGTGTGCTTGAGCTTGTGACCCAGCACCGTCAGCGTCGTCTCGAGCCCCTCGTGTACGTCGATCTCGACGAGCCCGCCGCGATCCATGTAGGCGTAGCTCTTCACTGCGCTGACGAGCGCGGAGATGCGATCCGTCGATTCGCACAGCTCCTTGGAGACGCGCCCGATCGTGATCGTCGCGGCGACCCAGTGCAGCGCCGCCGGCGTCGCCTTGCCCGCATGCGCGGCGACCTGATCGAGCCACGCCTGGTCGAGGCCGGCGGACCCGAGCGGCTCCACGAGTCGCCACGGCTCCGGGACGCCGAGGTCCTCGAGCAGCTCGAGCAGCTCGTCCTCGGCGTCGGCTGCGTCGAGCGTGTCGAGCGCCGTCGCCGCGCCGGCTCGCTCGATCGCCTCCTCCTGCAGCTCGACGAGGCGCTCTGCGTCGCTGCGCTCGACGCCGGACTTGACGAACTTCACGAGCGTCGACTGGACGACCGCTACCTCCTCGGCGAGCTGCGCCGCCGCCCGCCGGGCGGCCGCCGCCGGGTTGTTCAGCTCGTGCGTCAGACCGGCGGCCATCGTGCCGAGCGAGGCGAGCCGCTCGCGGTTCTGCTCGATGTTGCCGAACCGCTGCATGACCGGCGAGATCTGGCGGATCACGGTCTGGTGGACCGGTCGCTGCGTGAAGACGAGCCGCAGGAACTCCTCGGACGGGACGATCGCCAGGCGGCAGGGCGTGTCGGCGACGATCCGCACCGGCAGCGGATCTCCGGTCAGCACCGAGATCGCGCCCATCCAGGTCGGCGCCCGCTGGTGTCCCATCGGCTCGGGCTGCCCGCGCCGCGCGATCTGCGTCGTCGCCGTGCCCTCGAGCAGGAGGATGAGTCCGGGCACGTGGTCCTGCTCCTCGACGATCAGCTCGCCGGGCTGCGCCTCGCGCAGCACCGCGACGGCGAGCCATTCGCCGAGCTGCTCGTCGTCGACGCCGTCGAACAGGTCGACACGGCGCAGCTCAGCGAGGACGACGGGTCCGGAGGTCATGCCTCGACGAGGTACTGATGGATCAGCGAGACGGCCATCGAGCCCTCGCCGACGGCGCTCGCGACGCGCTTGATCGAGCGCGAGCGCACGTCGCCGGCGACGAACACGCCCGGCACGCTCGTCTCGAGCAGGAACGGATCGCGCTTCAGCGGCCAGCCGGCGACGCGTGCGTCGGGGCCGGCGAGGATGAAGCCGTGGCCATCGCGGGCGACGACGCCTTCCAGCCAGTCGGTGTGCGGGACCGCGCCGATGAACACGAAGCAGGCGTCGGCGCCGATGTCGTACTCGCCATCGGCCTGCGAGCCGTGCACGCGCAGCGAGCGCAGCCGCCCGTCGTCGCCGTGGGCGGCGATCGCCGAGCTGTGAGTGCGGACCTCGACGTTCGGCAGCGCCGCGATCTGCTCGATGAGGTAGTGCGACATCGACTTCTCGAGCGACGCGCCGCGTACGAGCATCGTCACCTGCTGGGCGTATCCGCTGAAGTGCACGGCGGCCTGGCCGGCCGAGTTCGCGCCGCCGATGACGACGACGTGCTGGTCGGAGCAGGCGCGTGCCTCGGTCATCGCGGCGCCGTAGTAGATGCCGGCCCCGGTCAGCTCGGCGAAGCCGGGCGCATCCATCTGGCGATAGGACACGCCCGAGGCGATGATCACGCAGTTGCCGCTCAGCACGCTGCCGCCGCTGAGCTCGACGAAGCGCCCGGCGCCCTCGACGCGCAGCGTGACGGCGTCGTGCACGGTCAGCAGCTCGGCGCCGAGCCGGCGCGCCTGGTCGGTTGCGCGGCGCGCGAGATCCGAGCCGCTCAGCCCGGCCGGGAAGCCGAGGTAGTTCTCGATCCTGCTCGACTGGCCGGCCTGACCGCCGGGTGCCTCGCGCTCGACCATGATCGTCCGCAGTCCCTCCGAAGCGCCGTAGACGGCCGCGCCCAGGCCGGCCGGGCCGCCGCCGACGACGATCAGGTCGTAGTGGTCCTGCGCCGGTTGGCCCGCGACGCCGAGCCGCTCGGCGAGCTCGAGCACGGTCGGGCGCTCGAGCACGCTGCCGTCCTCCAGCAGCGCGACCGGCAGGCCCTCGGCGTCGACGCCGGCGATCGTCAGTAGCTCGCGCGCCTCGGCATCGCGCTCGATGTCCAGCCAGCGCGCCGGCACCCGGTTGCGGGCGAGGAAGTCGCGCAGGTCATGGGTGTCCTTCGAGAAGCGGTGGCCGACGATCCGCACGCCGCCGGCTTCGAGCGCGGCGCCCGACTCCCATGTCGTGAGCAGGTCCTCGACGACCGGGAAGAGCTGCTCCTCGGGCGGATCCCAGGGCTTCAGCAGGTAGTAGTCGAGCGCGACCTCGTTGATCGCCGCGATCGCCGCCTCGGTGTCGGCATACGCCGTCAGCAGCACGCGCTTGGCGTCGGGCACGAGCTTGCGCGCCTCGACGAGGTACTCGGTGCCGGGCATCCCGGGCATCCGCTGATCGGCGATCAGCATCGCGACCTGGTCGCCGCGTGCGAGGATCTGGCGCAGCAGGTCGAGGCCCTCGGCGCCGGAGCTTGCGCGCAGGATCCGGAAGCGCTCGCCGAAGCCGCGCCGCAGGTCGCGTGAGACGGCCGCGAGGACTGCCGGCTCGTCGTCGACGGCGAGGATCGCCGGGCGCCGCTCGCGGGCGGCGTGGTCGGCTTGCGGGGCTTCGTCGGTACGCACGGTTGCCATCGCTGCCGGGAACGGTACGCGGTCGGTCCAGTCGACCGCTCGTCTAGCCTGCACGGTGCGCTGGAAGCCTCGAACTCCGATCCCAAGAAGGTCAGTGATGAGCTCGAGGGCTGGCTGGCGAGTGACCGCGCGAAGACCCTCGGCAGCCTGATCGAGCTGTTCGAGGAGAAGAGCTTCGCGATCCTCTTCGTGATCCTGCTCGGCGTGCCCGCGCTGCCGATCCCGACGGCCGGCGCGACGCATGTCTTCGAGGCGATCGCCGTCCTGCTCGCGCTCGAGTTGATCGCCGGACGCGACGAGATCTGGCTGCCCGAGCGCTGGCGCGGGCTCGATCTCGGCGGCGACAAGCAGCGGCGCTTCATCGCCAGCCTGATGAAGATGATCCGCCGCCTCGAGCGCCTCTCGCGCCCGCGGATGCGCTTTCTCTTCGATCACCGCCTCAGCAACATCGTCTTCGGCGTGCTCGTCATCGCCGGCTCGGCTGCGGCGTTTCTCGCACCGCCGTTCACCGGGCTCGACACGCTGCCGGCGCTCGGCGTGGTGCTGCTGTCGCTCGCCGTCCTGCTCGAGGACGTGCTCGTCGCGATCGTCGCGCTCGTCGTCGGCGTCGCCGGCGTTGCGCTGTCGGTGTTCCTCGGCAGCGCGGCGATCAACGAGATCGGCAAGCTCTTCTGAGCCGGTATCCGGGCTGAGCCGTTCCCGCTCCGCGCCGCGCGAAAGGTGTGGACACGCGAGCCCTTGGTGCTGCCCGGCGCCACCCGCGATCGCAGACGATGACGTCATGCCCCGCCTGCTCGCCGTCTCCCTCCTCGCCGCCGCCGCCGCCGCGCTCGCCGCCCCGGCCGCGACGCTCGCCGCCGATCCGCCCGTGGCGCCGGCACTGCCATCCGTGCCCGGCCCGGCTCCCGCAGCTGACGTCCTCGTGGCGCCCGACCCGCTCGCCCAGCAGATCGCCGCGCTCGACGGCACGGTCGTCTGGGTGAGCGGGAGGTTCGGCCACCAGACGCTCATGCAGCGCACGCCCGACGGCACGATCGCCGCGGTGAAGGGCGCGCCGCTCTCGCGCAGCTACAGCTCGATCGACCTCGGCCACAACAGCGACGGCAGGCTCCTGCTGACGTACCTGCGCTGTGACGCCGGCGCCGCTTGCAAGGCGCTCTGGAACGACCTCGACGGACGGCGGGCGACGTTCCGCAAGCTCACGCCGCCCGGTTGCACGGTCAGCACCGCGCCCGCGCAGTGGCGCACGCGCGTCGCCTACGGCCTGTCGTGCACCGGCTCTGTCACGAGCCGCAAGCGCACGGGCCTCTACATCAAGAACGGCTCGCGTCCGCCCGTCCGCCTGCCGCGTCCGCACGACGCGGTCAAGTACGGCGTCATGAACGTCCAGTCCGTCGACCTGCGTGCCACTCGCGTCGCAGCGGTTGCGGCCGACATCTACACGTACGCGTTCTCGGAGACGACCGCGGGCAAGGGCATGAGCTCGTTCCTCGCGGCCGCGTCGGAGGGCGACAGCGACGAGCGCTCGCCCGGCCTCGCGCTCGGCAGCCGCAACGACATGTGGAGCCTGACCGACGCCTCGCACGCCGGCGATCCGAACGAGGCCACGATCTTCCGTACCGAGCCGACTGGCTGTGAGTCGCGCGAGCGGCTCGTCAGCGCAGCGGAGTCAGATGACTTCCTCGCCACCGATCTCGCGGTCGACGGCCGCACGGTCTATCTGCTCGTCCCCGGCGAGGGGGTCGTCACGCACGCGTTCGCGCCGAGCGAGGGCGTCTGCTCGTAATCGGTCCGGCGATCTCCCGGCCGCGGCCGGTGCCTGACTAGAGCCGCCGCCCGCGGTTGTAGTCCGACGCCGCCTCGCGCAGGCCCTCGCCACGCGCGGGCCGCAGCGTTGCCGTCACATGGCGCCAGTAGCGGCGCGGATCATGGCCTGGCAGCGGGATCGCCGCCAGCGAGCGCGCGGCGTACGTGAAGGCGGTCAGCAGCCGGACGGCCCAGGCAGCGCGCGGCGTGTGGTGCTTGCGCATGTAGCGGTCGCGGTTGCGCGACAGCTCGACGATCCGCCGCTCCGGGACCGCTCCGGTCGACAGCTGCTCGTGGTGGATCGCTCCCGCCTGCGGCACGTAGAGCGTCCGCCAGCCGGCGTCGCGCAGCCGCTTGCAGAAGTCGACCTCGTCGGAGTAGACGAAGAAGGCCGGGTCGAACCAGCCGATCTCCTTGGCGGCCTCGCGCCGCACGAGCAGTGCCGCCGACTGTGCCCAGTCGACCTCGCGCGCGGCGTCGCCGCGGCTCTGGACGGTGTAGCGGCGATGCAGGAAGAGCGCGCCGACGAGCGCCGTCAGCGGCGTCGGGAAGCGCCACGCGGAGGGCTGCTGGCGACCGTCCGGGCGCAGCAGTCGCGCGCCGGCCGCGCCGGCCGCCGGCCGCGCGTCGAGCGCCGCGCGCAGCGCCTGCGTCGCGCCCGGCAGCAGCTCGGAGTCCTCGTTGAGCAGCAGGCACAGCCGCCCGCGTGCGCGCTGCAGCAGATCGGAGTCGTTCTCGCCCTTGCCGCGGCGCTGCTCGAGCGCGATCACCTCGGTCGTCGCCGGGTGGCGCCGCGCCGCGCCGGCGGAGCCGTCGGCCGACGCGTTGTCGAGCACGAGCACCTCGGTCGGGAAGTCGAGCGCTAGCTGCTCGGCCGAGATCGCGTCCAGGCAGCGCAGCAAGAGCTCGCGCGACTCCGTGTTGACCACGCAGAAGGACACCTCGACGGCCATGCGGCCACGTTAGCCAGCGCGTGCCCGGCCGGTCGCGCGCCCGGCCTCGCGAGACGGAGCATTAGGCTCGTGGCGTGCGCGTGGACGTCGTCGATCCCTCGGCCTTCACGCCGCCATACGACCACGCGTTGTGCAGCGCGCTCGCTCGCGCCGGCGCCGGCGTGCGCCTGCAGACGAGCCGTTTCGGCTATGGCCCGGTACCGGCGCCCGCGGGCTACGAGCGCGTCGAGCGGTTCTACCGGCGGTCGCCCGGGCTCCCGGGCTCGCGGGCCCGCTTCGCCGCCAAGCTCGCCCAGCACGTGCCGGACATGCTCGCCTATCGCCACGCCGCCGCCGCAGCGGACGTCGTCCACTTCCAGTGGCTCACCGTGCAGCCGCTCGACGTGCACCTGCTCCCGCGCGGGCGCCCGCTCGTCCTGACGGCCCACGACGTGCTTCCGCGCGAGCCGCGTCGCGGGCAGCTCGCCGCCCAGCGGCGCCTGTACGAGCGCGTCGACGCCGTCGTCGTGCACTCCGAGCACGGTCGCGCCCGGCTCGTCGACGCCCTCGGGATCGACCGGCAGCGCGTCCACGTCATCCCGCACGGCGCCTTCTCGCATCTCGGCGCGGTGCCCGGTGCGAGGCCGCTACCGGCCGAGCTGGCGGCGGTCGACAAGCCGGTCGTGCTCTGCTTCGGCCTGCTGCGCCCGTACAAGGGCATCGATGTGCTGCTCGACGCATGGCGTGCTGCGCAGCTCGACGCCGAGCTGTGGATCGTCGGCATGCCGCGGATGGACATCGCGGCGTTGCGGGCGGCGGCGCCCGCATCCGTGCGCTGGGTGCCGCGCTTCGTCGCCGACGACGAGGTCGCGGCCTACTTCCGCCGTGCCGACCTCGTCGTGCTGCCCTACCGTGAGATCGACCAGTCCGGCGTGCTGTTCACGGCGCTCGCCTTCGGTGCGCCGATGCTGCTGAGCGCCGTCGGCGGCTTTCCCGAGATCGCCGCCGGGGGCGCCGCGGCGCTTGTGGCGCCCGGGGACTCGGGTGCGCTCGCGACCGAGCTGGCTCGGCTGCTCGGCGATCCCGCCGCCCGCGCCGAGCTCGCCGACGGCGCCCGCACGGCGTCCGCGGGCCGCTACTCGTGGGAGGCGATCGCAGCGGCGCACCTCGCGCTCTACGGCGATCTGTGCTGACCGGAGACAATGGCCGCGTGATCGCGTGGGAGATCGTCTTCTGGCTCTGCGTCGCCCTGCTCGTCTACGCGCAGGCCGGCTACCCGCTGCTGCTCGCAGCGCTTGCCACGGCGCGCGGTGGCGCGACCGGTGGCGCGATCGCAACCGGGAGCGGCGCGAGCGAGCAGCCGACCGTAAGCCTGATCGTCGCCGCCTACGACGAGGAGCCGGTGATCGCCGACAAGGTCCGCAACGCACTCGCGCTCGACTACCCGCGCGACCGGCTCGAGGTCGTCGTCGCGAGTGACGGATCGAGCGACGCCACGGTCCAGCGGGCCCGCGATGCGGGTGCCGATCGGGTCCTCGACCTTGCGCGCGGCGGCAAGATTCGCGCGCAGGACGCCTCCGTCGCGGCCTCGACCTCCGAGATCGTCGCGTTCTCAGACGCGAACAGCAGCTGGGAGCCCGGCGCGCTCGCGACGCTCGTCGCCGCGTTCGACGATCCGAAGGTCGGCTACGCCTGCGGCCAGGTCCGCTTCGGACACGATCCCGCCCACCCGGGGACGAACCAGGAGGGCCTCTACTGGCGCTACGAGATGGGGCTGCGTGGGCTCGAGTCGCGCCTGCAGTCGATCACGGCGGGCAACGGCGCGATCTACGCGACGCGTCGCGAGGCGTACATCGAGGTCGACCCGATCATGGGCCACGACCTCTCGTTTCCGTTCAACATGGTCAAGCGCGGTTGGCGCGCTGTCTACGTGCCGCAGGCGCGTGCGACGGAGAAGATGGTGCCCTCGCTCGAGGGCGAGTTCGCCCGCAAGCGGCGCATGATGAGCCACACGTGGCCGATCGTCCTGCGCGGCGGCCTGCTCTCGCCGCGCGGCTACCCGCCGCTCTACGCGCTGATGATCGTCTCCCACCGCGTGCTGCGCTACGGCGCGCCGTTCCTGCATCTCGGCGCGCTCATCGCGAGCTTCGCGCTCGGCGGCACGAGCGCGTTGTATGCCGTCGCGCTCGCGCTCCAGCTCGGGCTGATCGTCGCCGCGCTGCTCGCGCGCCTGCTGCCGCTGCGCCCACTGCTCGTCGCGCGTTACTACGTCCTCACCACGGCATCCGTCGCCGTCGGCCTGTGGGACTGGCTGCGCCACGGGACGCCCGCCGGCTGGGAGCCGGCGGAGGGGACGAGGTAGCCGTGCCGCGGCGCGCCTTCGACGTGCTCGTCGCCGCCTGCGGCCTGCTCGTCGCCTCGCCGCTGCTGGCGCTCGCGATGCTCGCCGTCGTCCTCGAGTCGCGCGGCGGTGCCTTCTATCGCCAGCGGCGGGTCGGCCTGCACGGCCGCGAGTTCGACGTCCTGAAGCTGCGCACGATGGTCGACGGCGCCGAGCACATCGGCGCCGGGCTGGCCGTCGATGCGGGCGACTTACGCATCACGCGCGCCGGCAAGGTCCTGCGCCGCACGTCGCTCGACGAGCTGCCGAACCTCATCAACGTGCTGAAAGGCGAGATGGCGATCGTCGGCCCGCGGCCGACGCTGCCGGCGCAGGTCGCGCAGTACACCGAGCGCGAGCGCGGGCGGCTCGCCGTGCGGCCCGGGATCACGGGCTGGGCGCAGGTCAACGGCCGCGCGTCGCTGCCCTGGGCGCAGCGCATCGAGCTCGACCTCTGGTACATCGAGCACCGCAGCTGGCGGCTGGACCTGAGGATCCTCTGGCGCAGCGCGCGGCTCGTCGTCCAGGGCGAGGGGCTCTACAAGGGCGAGACCGGCGGCTGGCGCCCGCGGTAGCCAGGCTACGAGAGCGTGTCGTCGAGCGCTTCGTCGATCACCGGATGCAGGAACTCGTAGCCGAGCTCGGCCGCGCGCCCCGGCACCATCCGTGTTCCCATCGCGGCGTACTTGCCGACCTCGCCGACCATGAGCCGCGCGGCGAGCCCAGGCACCGGCACGACGGCCGGGCGATGCAGAGCGCGACCGAGCGCGCGCGAGAACTCGCGGTTCGTCACGGGCTCCGGCGCCGAGCAGTTGATCGCGCCGGCGAAATCCTCGGCGTCGATCGCCGCGAGGTAGAGGCCGAGCAGATCGTCGCGATGGATCCAGGGGACGTACTGGCGCCCGCCGGCCAGCGGCCCGCCGACGCCGAGCTTGAACGGCAGCAGCATGCTCGCGAGCACGCCCATTCCGGTGTCGAGGGTGATGCCGGTGCGCAGCGTCGCGACGGTCATCCCGAGCTCCTCCGCCGCCCGCGCCTCGCGCTCCCAGCGAACGCAGACGTCGGCCAGCCAGTCGTCGCCTGGCGGCGACGCCTCGTCGACGATCTCGTTGCCCCGGTCGCCGTAATACGCGACCGCCGAGGAGCAGATCAGGCGCCGCGGTCGCGGTTCGGCGGCCGCGAGGCCCGCGACGAGCCGGCGCGTGCCGAGCTCGCGGCTGTCGTTGATCTCCCGCTTGACGGCGTCGTTCCAGCGCTGGGCGACGGGCTCGCCGGCGAGGTGCACGACGACGTCGCGGCCGGCGAGCCCGGCGGCCGGTGCGGGCCCCTCCTTCCAGTCCCAGGCGGCGGCGTCGACGCCGCCGAGCCGTGCCTTCGCGCGCTCGGCGTCGCGCGACAGGACCGTGATGTCGTCGCCGCGAGCTTGCAGGGCGGCTACGAGCTGCGACCCGACGAAGCCGGTCGCGCCGGTGATCGTGATCTTCATGCGCGGGAGTGGGTCAGTCATCTGCACTGCATTGCGCAGCGAGCGTCCGATCGGATGCACTCGCCCCGATGCTCGCTACGGAACGGTCTCGGGGCCCTTGTCGATCAGCTCGTCGCGGAACGTCCGCATGGCGTCGATCGACTGCGCGGTGAACGTCTTGCAGGCCATGTAGTGCTGCCAGGCGACGGCTGCCACGGCGAATGGCATCTTCGTGTTGTTCTGGAAGAGCATGCTGTGGTAGCCGTTGCCGCTGCCCTTGACGTTCTCGTTGAAGAGCTTCGTCAGCTGCGCGATGACCGAGGCCGAGGTGCCGGGCCGGTACTGGAACTCGACGCGTCCGTGCTCGAGCGTGTGGACCCAGTTCTGCAACGCCGGTTCGTTGCCCGGGACGTAGAGCCCGTCACCCGCGGGGACGGGGTTGTGCTGCCCGGAGGTCGGCGGGTTCGTCTTGTAGTCGGCGGGCGTCAGGGTGCGCGTGACGTGGTTGCGGCCCTCCGACGGGAAGGCGCGGTACGTGCAGCCTGCCGCGGAGGCGGCAGCGTTGAGCCGAGCCGTGTCGACCTTGGCGCTCGTCGATCCTCCGCCGCCCTGCGAGACGGCGAAGGCCAGCCCGCCGGCGATCGCGAGGGCCACGACGACGCCTCCGACGAGCTGCAGCAAGCGCTTGCGCTTGGCGGTGGCCGCCGCCTTGGCCTCGCGCTCGAGACGCTCTCGCTTGCGCTGCTCCTTCTCTTCCTGACGGCTCGCCATCCGGCGCCGAAGCCTAGGCCACCGTGGCTTTGGGTGACGCGCCGCTCGATCGCCGCGTGCCTACCCGAGAGGCGTCGCCCAGTGCAGTGCCAGCTCGCCGCCGAGGTACCCGGCGAGCCGCTGCGCCTCGGCCTCCGCGCCGGTCCGCACCGCGTCGTCGAGGACAGCGAACGGCGCGATCGTGACGGCGACGCGGCCGGCCGCACGCTCGTGCTTCCAGGTCCCGGCGATTCGCCCGTCGACGAGCAGCACGGGCGAGAGCCAGCCCTGCCGGCGATAGACCTGTGCCTTGTACCGGGCCGCCAGCACGGGGCCGTCGTCGCGTGGGGCGGCGACGACGTACTGATCGAACGCGGGCAGCAGCGCGACGACTCCGACCGGTCGCGCGGCGCCCGCGTCATCGACGTCGGTGCGCAGCATCCAGCCGGCCTGTCCCGCGATGTCGACCTGCACCAGCTCGTCGCCAAGCGCGCCGATCAGCTTGCCGGCCTGCGCGGCGGACGGCATGCCGAACCAGCGCGCGAACGCCTCCCGCGACGCGGGACCGTTGACAGCGAGGTAGCGGCGGACGACGGCCGCCATCGCCTCGCGCGGCGACTGCGGCTCCCAGCCCTCGCCGAGCCAGCGATCGGGGCGCGTGAAGCGCACTTTCTGCCCAGCCGGCGGCGCGAAGACGACGTCCCCGCGGAACGCCGCGAGCTTGGGCATCGTGCCGAAGCTGCCGCGCACGGCATCGCCCAGCCGCTTGTCGCCCAGGAGCTCGGCGACCGCGTTGCCGAGCTCGTCGCGCGTCAGCGGCTCGCCCGCGAGCGCCTTGCGGATCGCGTCGAGCACGTCGACCGCCTCGGCGCTGCTCATGCCAAACGCCTTGCGCCAGCTCGCCATCTCGTAGCGCGGCTTGATCACGCCCCGCGCCCCGACCCAGAGTGCGAGCTCGCCGGCCGGCAGCAGATGCAGCGTGCCGCGCATCGCCCAGGTTCGGACGAGCGTGCGATCGGTCCACAGCGCCTGGCCGACCGTCGCCGGATCCAATCCGTCGACGCGCGCCCACAGCGTCAGCTCGGCCGAAGCTTGGACCTGCGCGTGCAGGCCGCCGATGCGTGCGACGACGGCCGGCCAGCCGCTCGCAGGGGCCCGTCTCGCAAGGCCGTGACGTGCCATCCGCCAGGCCAGCACGGCATCCCAGCTCAGCTGCTCGGGCATGCTCGCGATCCCGTCAGAATGGGGCCGCCGAGTGACGTCTCAGCAGCGCGCGGCGATGATCTCGATACTTCTGGCATGACTTCCGATTCTGATCAGCTCTGCGTCGACTCCATCCGCGCCCTCGCGATGGACGCGATCCAGAAGGCCAACTCCGGTCATCCGGGTCTTCCGATGGCGATGGCGCCGGCCGCTCTCGTCCTCTACCGGCGCATCATGCGCCATGACCCGGCCGAACCCGCGTGGCCCGACCGCGACCGCTTCATCCTCAGCGCCGGCCATGGCTCGATGCTGCTCTACTCGATCCTGCACCTCACCGGCTACGACCTCCCGATGGACCAGATCAAGCAGTTCCGCCAGTGGGGCTCGCTCACGCCGGGCCACCCCGAGCGCGACCGCGTCCACGTGACGCCCGGCGTGGAGGTCACGACCGGCCCGCTCGGCGCCGGCTTCTCCAACGGCGTCGGTATGGCGCTCGCCGAGAAGTACCTGCGCGAGCACTACGGCGAAGAGGTCCAGAACCACCACGTCTACGCGATCGTCTCCGACGGCGATCTGATGGAAGGCATCGCCGCCGAGGCCGCGTCGCTCGCCGGCCAGCTCGGCCTCGGCCGGCTCATCTACCTCTACGACGACAACGACATCTCGCTCGACGGCCCGACGTCGCTGAGCTTCGACCGCGAGGACGTCGACAAGCGCTTCGAGGCCTACGGCTGGCATGTGTCGGACGTCCACGACGCGAACGACATGGTCGCGATCGAGACGGCGATCCGGGCCGCGCAGAGGGTGACGGACAAGCCGTCGCTGATCCGCGTGAAGTCGATCATCGGCTACCCGTCGCCGAACAAGTCCGGTACGAGCAAGGCCCACGGCGCCGCCCTCGGCGAGGACGAGGTGCGCGCGACGAAGGAGGTCATGGGCTGGGATCCGGACAAGCACTTCTACGTGCCGGACGAGGTCTACGCTGCGGTCTCGATGAAGGAGGAGGGCGCTGCCGCTCACGCTGAGTGGCACGAGCGCTTCGCGGCGTGGCGGACTGCCAACCCGGACCTCGCAACCGAGTGGGACCTCGCATGGCAGGGCAAGGCGCTGCCCGGCCTCGGCGACGCGCTGGCGGCGATCGAGTGGCCGGAGAAGATCGCGACGCGCAGCGCCGGCCAGAAGGCAATGGCGGCGTTCGAGGCGTTCACGCCGACGATGGTCGGCGGCGCCGCCGACCTCTCTGAGTCGACGAAGACCGAGTTCCCGAAGTCCGGGCGCTTCACCGCCGAGACGGCCGGGCGCAACGTCTTCTTCGGCGTGCGCGAGCACGGTATGGGCGGCGCGGTGAACGGCATGGCAGCGCATGGCGGCATCGTGCGGCCGTACGGCTCGACGTTCATGCAGTTCGCCGACTACATGCGCGGCGCGATCCGCCTGTCGGCGCTGACCGGCCTGCCGTCGGTGTGGGTCTTCACGCACGACTCGGTCGCGCTCGGCGAGGACGGCCCGACCCATCAGCCCGTCGAGCACCTCGCCGCGCTGCGCGCGATCCCCGGCCTCGTCGTGCTGCGGCCCGCCGACGGACCCGAGGCCGCCGAGGCCTGGCGGGTCGTCATTGAGGATCTCGAGGGCCCCGCGGTGCTCGTGCTGTCGCGCCAGGATTTGCCGACGCTCGACCGCTCGGTCTACGGCGCGGTGTCCGGCGTCGGCAAGGGCGCCTACGTCCTCGCGGACGCAGACGACGCGCAGGCGACGATCATCGCCACCGGCAGCGAGGTATGGGTCGCGCTCGCGGCCGCCGAGCTCGTCAACGTCCCGGTGCGCGTCGTCTCGATGCCCTCCTGGGAGCTCTTCGAGCAGCAGGATGACGACTACAAGCAGTCCGTCCTGCCGGTCGGGCTGCCGACGGTCTCGGTCGAGGCCGGCGTGCGGATGGGCTGGGAGCGCTACGCCGACGCGATCGTCTCGGTCGACCGCTTCGGCGCCTCGGCGCCCGCGGAGCGGATCCTCGAGGAGTTCGGCATCACGCCGGAGAACGTCGCCGCGCATGTGCGCGAGCTGCTGAGCTAGGCCCGGTCGACGGGCCGCGTGGTTGTGGCAGGTTGTCCCCGCAGACAGGGGTCAACCTGCCACGAACGCCGAGCGCTCGCTCACTCATGGGCTCACCACCTGCGCGAGCGCCTTCGCATCCGCAGACACGGTGACGTGGATCGCGGCGGGCTCGCGGACCCAGGCGATCAGGTCGTGTGACTGCAGGCGGTCGAGCATGAACTCGAACGCGAGCGCCTGTTTGTGCGAGCGGTACGTGCGCGCGATGTCGAACGCCCAGCCGGTCGTGTGCAGCGAGTAGTTCGGCGTCGCCTGGCTGTCGGTCGCGAGCAGGATCCGCTGGTAGCGCTCGTCGCGGACCGTGCTCGTCACGACGAGCGGAGCCTGGCCGGAGATCGCCTTGACGCCGGCTCCGAGGTAGCCGAGCAGCGCGAGCGCCGGCTCGCGTAGGCCGCGGTACGTCGTGCGGTGCTCGCCGAGGCGGTCGGCGAACTCGCCCATCCCGCGGTCGATCGCGATGCCGCGCTTGGCAAGCGCCGCGCGCGGCAGCGCGACGATGCTGTGATCGGCGAACGCGGCGTGCAGATCCGCCGGCGTCGCGAACTGCTCCGTCTCGTCGCCCGCGTGCAGCACCTCCTCGGCCGAGTTCTTGTTGTTCTGCAGCGCCGAGATGCGATCGAGCTGGCCCGGGTCGGAGCGGTACAGGCGCATGATCTCGCGCGCCGCCGCCACCCGCCAGAGGTATGTCGCCGAGTCGTCGCCGAGCGAGGCGAGCTTCTCGTAGGCGGCAGCATGCTGCAGCGGCGTCGAGTCGAAGTAGAGCCGGGCGTACGACACCTCGCCATGCCCGTAGTCGCGCAGCGCCGTCTGCAGGTTGCCGATCCCCATGTGGTAGCTCTCGACGGCGAGGTCCTCGCGGCCGAGGTCGTGGCGTGCGATCAGCAGATAGCGCGCCGTCGCGGCGAGTGCCTTCGGCGGATCGAAGCGCTCGTCGACGCGCCGCCGCCGCGCTTGCAGGCGGGCGATCAGTGCCCGGTCGCCCTTGTGCTCGGCGCGCACCAGCGAGCGGCCGATGCGCAGCGCCGCAGCCGGGTCGACCTTCATGTGCAGCAGCGAGCTGCCCGTCTCGGCCAGGATCTGCGTCAGCCCGACGGCGCCCTGCAGCTGCGGGTCGGCGGTGGCGTCCGGGCGGCCCGCGCTCTCCAGCAGGACGATCGCCTCGAGCGTGTCGGGGTCGATCCCGGCGGTCTTCGCGGCGGCCTCGATCAGCGGCCGGTAGCGGGCCGTGCGGGCCGCGCTGGCGCGCACGCCGCCCGGGCTCTTGGCGTAGATCACGTGCGCGTTGCCGCGCGCCGCCTGCGCGACGAACTGCGCCTCGCGACCGGACGTGTAGGCGAGTGGGTCGTTGTCTGCTCCCGTGCCCGGGACGAGTTGCGGGTGCGACGTGTTGCCGCCGAACAATGCGATCACCGCGGCGGCGGCGAGGACGACGACGGCGAGCAGCACGAGAACGCGGCGCACGAGCGGGGTCATCGCCTCCAGGCTGGCAAATCTCGCCGCGCCGCAAGCCGGGCGGGCGCCCGGCGGCGGCCACGCCAGCTCGTGAGCTCGTGTTTACCGCCATCGCCGGCTTGGGTAGCGCAACCGACAGGGACGACCGTCGGCCTGTCAGCGACAGGCCAGACCGGTTATCGAAGGGACGACTCGGTACGAGGTGAGAACGTGGCCGCACTCGACGCACGCGTCGCTGTCAGCGATGCTCAGCCGGCAGCACCGACGCACGTGGAGACCTCGGATCCGCGCCGGGCGCGCGATGACCTGCGCCTCTTCCACGCGTGGATCGATCGTGGAGACCGCCGCGCCCGGGCGCAGCTGATCGAGCGCTTCCTGCCGCTCGCCCGCTCGCTCGCTCGGCGCTACCAGCGCGGCAGCGAGCCGCTCGAGGATCTCGTCCAGGTCGCATCCGTCGCGCTCGTCAAGGCGATCGACCGCTACGACCCGGCGCGCGGCTGCGCGTTCAGCTCGTTTGCCGTGCCGACGATCTCCGGTGAGCTCAAGCGCCACTTCCGCGACCAGACCTGGATGGTCCGTCCGCCGCGCGGCATCCAGGAGACGACGCTGCGCGTCGAGGGCGCGCTCACGCGGCTCACCCAGCAGCTCGATCGCGCCCCCACGACGCGGGAGCTGGCCGCCGCCGTCGGTGTCGACGACGAGGAGATTCTCGAGGCGATGCAGGCACGCAGCGCGCGCGGCGCGCTCTCGTTGCATGCGCCGCAGGGTGATCCCGCCGACGCCTGCTCGCTCGAGGACACGCTTGGCGCCGAGGACGAGGAGATCGAGCGCGCCGAGCTGCGCGCCGAGCTCGATCGCCTGCTGGCGTCGGTTTCGCCGCGAGCGCGCGCGATCCTGCGCATGCGCTACGAGCAGGACATGACGCAGGTGCAGATCGGCGAGCTGATCGGCGTCAGTCAGATGCAGGTCTCGCGCATCCTGCGCCAGACGATCGGCAAGCTGCGCGAGGCCAGTGAGCAGCGCCTCAGCGAGCTGGCGGTCGCGGCGCACCCGCTGCGCTAGCCGCGGCGGCTAGCCGCCGGCGCATGAGGACCGTCGTGCCGCCGGCGCGCGGCTGGATGTCGACGGCATCCATCATCGCTCGCATGAGCGACAGGCCGCGCCCGCGGTCGGGCCGCTCGCGCGGCTCCAGCCAGCCGCCGCGGTCGCGCACGCAGACCGCCACGTCGCCGTCGGTGTGGCTGAGCTCGACGTCGAAGAGATCGCTGCCCATGCCGTAGCTGTGCTCGACGGCGTTCTCGCAGGCCTCGTTGCAAGCCATGATGATGTCCTCGGTTTCCTCGCTCGTCGCGGCGTGCTCGCCGAGCCAGCGGCGCAGCATCTGGCGCATCGCGTACAGCCCGCCGGACTCGTTGCCGACCTCGAGCGAGATCCGCTCGCCGAGCGTCTCCTGCAGGCGTACGACGAGCAGCGTGACGTCGTCGGAACGGGCCGCGTCCGGGTTGGGCTGGCTGGCGAGCAGCAGCTCGCAGGTCGAGTCGACGTCGGTCCCGGCCGATTGCGCGGCGTCGCGCAGCCGCGCCAGGCCGACGTCTAGCACCTCGCTGGGCTCCTCGACGAGGCCGTCGGTGTAGAGCGCGAGCGTCGAGCCGGGCTCGAACGCGGTCGTGTGCTGCTCGTAGCGCGGCGTCGGGAGAACGCCCATCGGTGGCGCCGGCCGCTCGTCGAGGTAGGCGCTGCTGCCGTCGGGCCTGATCAGCAGCGGCGGCGGGTGGCCGGCGTTCGTGAAGTGCAGGCGCTGCGCGCCCGGCTCGAGGATCGCCAGCACGACCGTCGTCATGATCGCCTCGTCGGAGCCGAGCGCGAGGGTGAAGCGGTTGAGCCGGTCGGCCATCGTCCCGGTGTCGTCGGCCTGCATGAGGATCGCGCGCAGCGCGCTGCGCATCTGGCCCATGGTCGCGGCGGCCGCGATGCCGCGCCCGACGACGTCGCCGATCGCGACTGCGATCCGGCCGCTCGGCAGCGCGACGGCGTCGTACCAGTCGCCGCCCACGGCGGTGCCGTTCTCGCCCGGCTCGTAACGCGCGCCGAGCGTGACCCCGGCCACATCGGGCAGGCGCTTGGGCAGCAGCGAGCGCTGAAGCTCCTGGGCGATCCGCCGCTCGCGCTCGTAGAGGCGCGTGCGGGCGATCGCCAGTCCCGCGCGGTCCGCGGCGAGGCGCAGCAGACCGACTGTCTCGGCATCGAAGTCGCGCCGCGTCAGCGTGCCGACCTGGATCGACCCGATCACACGCTCTCCGTCGTAGAGCGGCATCGCCAGCAGCGAGCTGATCGCCGGCCCGAGCGAGCTGGCGTCGATCCCGGCGGCCGGCACGTCCGCGATCGTCACCGGCCCGCGCTCCGCGGTCACACGCTCGACGAGCTCGTCGACGGCGCCCTGCGGCTCGCGCTGCACGATCGTGTCGACGCCGCCCGCCGCGCGCGCCACCACCGCGCGCGCCTCGTCGGTCAGCACCGCGGACGCGCGGTCGGCATCGAGCGCCTCGAGGATCCGGTCGAGCAGCTCGCGCAGCAGGTCCTCGAGGCCCTCGGCGCCGAGCGCGGCGGTCGCGATCGACTGCATGATCTGCAGCCGCTCGGCGGCAACCTCGGCGTGCGCACGTGCCGACTCGGCGCGGATCAGCTGCTCGTGATCGCGCTGCGCGCGGCGGCGCTCGCGCAGATCCTGCAGCTGCAGGATGAGGTCGGGTCGCCCGCCGCCGGTGGAGCGCGCGAGCGAGATGCTGACGAGCACCGGGATCGTCGTCCCGCGCGGCCCCGTCAGCCGCCGCTCGACCTCATAGTGGCGGGTCTGCCCGCTCAGCAGATGCTCGCGCTGCGCGTCGTCGATGCCGGCGTCGGCTGCCGGTCCGAGCTCGTCGAGGGTCCGCCCGACCAGCTCCGAGTCGTTGCGGCCCAGAGTCTCGACGAGCGCGCCGTTGACGTGGCGCAGGCGACCGTCGGCGTCTGCGCGCGCCATCCCGATCGGCGCGTCCTCGAACATCGCGCGCAGCAGCTCCTCGCGCTCGGCGAGTGCCCGCCCGCGCTCGTAGAGCTCGCCGAAGACCTCGACCTTCGAGCGCAGCACGACGGGATCAACGGGCTTGAAGAGGTAGTCGACGGCGCCGGCGTCGTAGCCACGGAAGACATGCGCCTCCGACGTGCTGATCGCCGTGACGAAGATGATCGGCACGCCGCGCGTGCGCTCGCGCGCCCGGATCAGCGTCGCGGTCTCGAAGCCGTCGATGCCCGGCATTTGCACGTCGAGCAGGATCGCGGCGAACTCGTCACGCAGCAGCGCGCGCAGTGCCTCGTCGCCGGAGCCTGCGCGGACGAGCCGGTAGCCGGTCGGCTCGAGGATCGCCTCGAGTGCGAGCAGGTTCTCGTCGTGGTCGTCGACGAGCAGGATCGCCGTGTCACGGCGTGGCGCGGCGCTCACGGGACCGGCTCCGCGTGAGCCTGCACGAGCTCGACGAGGGCCGGGCCGATCTCCCCGAGCGCGAGCACGCGTGCCTCGGGCGTCGCCCACAGCGCGGCGGCCGGCATCTCGCTGCGCTCCGCGGTCGCGGGGTCCTGCACGATCGTCGGCCCGCCGCGGGCCGCGATGCGCGCAAGGCCGAGCGCCCCGTCGGCGTTGGCGCCAGTCAGCACGACCCCCGCCGCGCGCTCCCCATAGGCATCGGCGGCCGAGCCGAGCAGGATGTCGATCGACGGGCGGCTGTAGTGCAGCGGGTCGTCGACCGACAGCGAGACCGAGCCCGGCTCGACGAGCAGGTGGTAGTCGGCCGGCGCGACGAGCACCATGCCCGGCGCTAGGCGGACCTTGTCCTCCGCTTCGCGGACGTCCAGCGCACAGCGGGCGTCGAGCAGCCGCTCGAGCATGCCGTCGTTGCCGCGCATCTGCCGATGCTGGGCGATCACGACGGCGGCGCGAAAGCCGGCGGGCAGCGCTCGCAGGACGATCTCGATTGCGGCCAGGCCGCCCCAGGACGCACCGACGGCGACGAGCTCGACCGGCGTCACGAGCGCGGCTCCCATGTGATCGCCCATCTCACGAGCGCCGCCGGAAGATCTTCTCGGTCTCGACGAGGGGCTCGTACGCGTCGGCGTGGCGCGAGTGGCGCAGCGACTCCTTGCGGCCGAGGGCAAGGATGCCGAAGCGCGCCATGCTCTCCCCGAAGAGCCCGAGCACGCTCTCCTGCAGGTCGGCGCCGAAGTAGATCAGCACGTTGCGGCAGACGATCAGCTGGAACTCGTTGAAGGAGCCATCGGTGACGAGGTTGTGCTGCGCGAAGACGGCGCCCGCCGCGAGCGCGGGATCGAAGCGCGCAAGCTCGCCGTCGGCGCTGTAGTAGGCCGAGAACGACTCGCTGCCGCCGGCGCGCAGGTAATTCTCGGTGTAAAGCTGCATCCGCCCGAGCGGGAAGGCGCCCGAGCGAGCGCGCTCCAGCGCTGACTCGTCGATGTCCGTCGCGTAGATGCGGGCGCGGTCGAGCAGCTCAGCCTCGCGAAGCGCGATCGCCAGCGAGTAGATCTCCTCGCCGGTCGAGCAGCCCGCGTTCCAGACGCGGATGAACGGATGCGTGCGCAGCAGCGGGAAGACGTGCTTACGCAGCGCGCGGTAGAAGCTCGGGTCGCGGAACATCTCGGTGACGTTGATCGAGAGGTCGCGCAGCAGGCGGTCCATGCACGACGGATCGTGCAGGATGCGCTCCTGCAGGCCGGAGATCGTCTGCAGCCCCTCGCCGTAGACGCGGTGAAACAGCCTGCGGCGCATCGAGGCGAGCGCATAGCCGCGGAAGTCATAGCCGTAGACGCGCTGGATGGCCTCGAGCAACAGCTCGATCTCGAGCAGCTCGCGGGCCTCCTCGCGATCGCCGTTCACCCGTACAGCCATACCCGCATGAGGGAGATGAGCTGTTCGATGTCGACCGGCTTGGTGATGTAATCCGACGCACCCGAGGCGATCGACTTCTCGCGGTCGCCCTTCATCGCCTTCGCCGTCAGCGAGATGATCGGCAGCTCGGCGAAGCGGCTGTCGGCGCGCAGCGCGCGGGTCGTCTCGTGCCCGTCGAGCTCGGGCATCATGACGTCCATCAGGACGATCTCGACGCGTGGGTCGGCGTCGAGCGAGTCGATCGCGTCGCGACCGTTCTCGGCGAAGCGGACGAGCATCCCGCGCATCTCCAGCGCGCTCGTCAGCGCGAACACGTTGCGCACGTCGTCGTCGACGATCAGCGCGCGCTTGCCGCTCAGGATGTCGTCGGCGCTGTGCAGCTCCGCGAGCACGCGGCGGCTGTCGGCCGGCAGCGCCGTCTCGGGGCGGTGGAGGAACAGCGCGGTCTCGTCGAGCAGCCGCTCGGGCGACGCGGCGTCCTTGATGATGATCGAGTCCGCGTAGCGGCGCAGGCGCGTCTCGTCGCGGCGCGTCAGCTCCCTGCCGGTGTGCACGATCACCGGCACGTCGCGGTGGCGCGGGTCCTCCTTGAGGTGGTCGAGCAGCGCGAAGCCGGTTGTCTTGGGCAGCTTGAGGTCGAGCACGATGCAGTCGAACGTCTCCTCCGCGAGCGCCGCGAGCGCCTCTTCGCTTGAGCCGACGGCCGTCACCGAGACGTCGTCGCCGGCGCCGACCAGCTCGACGACGCTCTGGCGCTGGACCTCGTCGTCCTCGACGACGAGCAGCCGCCGCAGGCGGCGCTCGAGGAACGACGTGGCGGTGATGAACGCCTGCGCGAGGGCGTCGGACTCGACCGGGCGCTCGAGGAACCCGGCGGCGCCGGCCCGCAACGCCGCAATCCGCTCCTCGCTCGCGCCCGCTGCGAAGACCGGGATGTGGCGCGTGCGCGCGTGGTGCTTGAGCTGGTCGAGCACGCCGGCGCCGCCGGCGACCGGCACGGCGAGGACGATGACGTCGGGAGAGAGCTCGTGGGCGAGCGTCACGCCGGCGTTGCCACGTGGCGCGACGACCGCGCGGAAGTTGTGCTCACGGGCCTGCACGAGCGCCCGCAGCGCCGCATCGGGGTCGTCCTCGACGATCAGCGCGACGCGATCGCCGGGCGCGATCCGGCCACGGTCGTCGTCGGCGACGGCCAGCGATGCGCCGTCCGCCTCGGCGCCCGCCGCCGCCGGAGGCTCGGCGCCGGCGGCGGGTGCGTCCCGCGGCGGAGCCGCCACGAGGTGCGGAGCGGCCGGCTGCGCTGCGGCGGCCGGCTCGCTGTAGGCGGGCAGCAGCAGCTCGAAGGCGCTGCCCTCGCCCGGCGTGCTGCGGACGCGGATCTCGCCGCCGAGCGCGCGCGCGATCTCGCGGCTGATCGAAAGCCCGAGGCCGGTGCCGCCGAAGCGCCTGCTCGTCGTCCCGTCGGCCTGCTGGAACGCTTCGAAGATCAGCCGCAGCTTGTCCGCCGCGATCCCGATCCCCGTGTCGCGGACGGTGATGCTGAGCTCGTGCGGCGTGTCGTCGGGTGCCGCCGCGATCTCGAGCGCGACGCGCCCGGCCTCGGTGAACTTGAACGCGTTGGACAGCAGGTTGCGCAGCACCTGCTGGACGCGCTGCTCGTCGGTGAAGATCGTCACCGGCGAACCGTCGGCGACCTCGACGTCGAATGCGACGCCCTTCTGCTCGGCGACCGGGCCGAACGCCCGCTCGACGTAGTCGCGCAGCGACGCGAGCTCGATCTGGCCCGGGGTGATCTCCATCTTGCCGGCCTCGACCTTCGACAGGTCGAGGATGTCGGAGATCAGCGACAGCAGGTCGGCGCCGGCGGTGTGGATCGTCGAGGCGAACTCGATCTGCTTGTCGGTGAGGTTCTCGTCGGGATTCTCGGCGAGCAGCTTGGAGAGGATCAGCAGCGAGTTCAGCGGCGTGCGCAGCTCGTGGCTCATGTTCGCCAGGAACTCCGACTTGTACTTCGAGCTCAGCGCGAGCTGCGCGGCCTTCTCCTCGAGGTCGACGCGCGCGCGCTCGATCTCGGCGTTCTGGATCTCGATGTCGCGGTTCTGGCGGCTCAGCAGCTCGGCCTTCTCCTGCAGCTCCTCGTTGGTCTGCTGCAGCTCCTCCTGCTGGGTCTGCAGCAGCTCCTCCGAGGCGCGCAGCGACGAGGTCTGCTGCTCGAGCTCGGAGTTCGAGCGCTTCAGCTCCTCCTGCTGGCTCTGCAGCTCCTCGGACTGCGACTGCAGCTCCTCGGCGAGCGACTGGGACTGCTCGAGCAGCTCCTCCGTGCGGCGGTTGGCGATGATCGCATTCAGCACGACGCCGAGCGTCTCGCCGAGCTGCTCGAGGAACGCCTGGTTGACGTCGGAGAACGCCCGCAGCGATGCCAGCTCGACGACCGCCAGCACCTGCTCCTCGAAGAGGATCGGCATCACGACGATGTTCACCGGCGCGGCCTCGCCGAGCCCGGACGCGACCTTCACGTAGTCCGCGGGCGCCTCGGAGATGAGGATGCTCTTGCCCTCGAGCGCCGCCTGCCCGACGAGGGCCTCGCCGAGCTTGAAGCGGTTGGAGACCGACTTGCGCTTCTTGTAGCCGTAGCTTGCGATCAGGCGCAGCTCGGGCTCGCCGTCGTCGTCGAGGTGCGTGAGGAAGAACGCGCCGTGTTGCGCCGAGACGAGCGGCGAGATCTCCGACATGATGAGCCGCGAGACCGTCGCCAGGTCGCGCTGGCCCTGCATCAGGCCGGAGATCCGCGCGAGGTTCGTGTTCAGCCAGTCCTGCTCGGCGTTCTTCTGCGTCGTCTCGCGCAGGTTCGCGATCATCTGGTTGATCGTGTCCGAGAGCTCGGCGACCTCGCCCTCGGCCTCGACGGTCACCTGGCGCGTCAGGTCTCCCTGCGTCACCGCTGTCGACACCTCGGCGATCGCGCGCACCTGCGTGGTCAGGTTGCCGGCGAGCTGGTTGACGTTCTCGGTGAGGTCGCGCCACGTCCCACTGACGCCCTCGACCTCGGCCTGGCCGCCGAGCACGCCCTGCGTTCCCACCTCGCGGGCGACCCGCGTGACCTCGTCGGCAAACGAGGAGAGCTGGTCGACCATCGTGTTGAGCGTCTTCTTCAGCTCGAGGATCTCGCCGCGCGCGTCGACGGTGATCTTCTGGCTCAGGTCGCCGTTGGCGACGGCGGTCGCGACCTGTGCGATGTTGCGCACCTGATCGGTGAGGTTGGACGCCATGAAGTTCACGTTCTCGGTCAGGTCGCGCCACGTGCCGCTGACGCCCTTGACCTCGGCCTGGCCGCCGAGCACGCCCTCCGTGCCGACCTCGCGGGCGACGCGCGTGACCTCGTCGGCGAAGGACTGCAGCTGGTCAACCATCGTGTTGATCGTGTCCGAGAGCTCGAGGATCTCCCCCTTGGCCTCGATGTCGATCTTCTTCGAGAGGTCGCCGTTAGCGACCGCCGTCGTGACCCGCGCGATCGACCGCACCTGGCTCGTCAGGTTGCCGGCCATGAGGTTCACGTTGTCGGTCAGGCCGCGCCACGTGCCGCTGACGCCTTCGACGGTCGCCTGGCCGCCGAGCTTGCCCTCGGTGCCGACCTCGCGCGCGACGCGTGTCACCTCGGCCGCGAACGCGTTGAGCTGGTCGACCATCGTGTTGATCGTGTCCTTCAGCTCGGCGATCTCGCCCTGCGCGTCGACGGTGATCTTCTTCGACAGATCGCCGGTCGCCACGGCGGTCGTGACCTGCGCGATGTTGCGCACCTGATCGGTGAGGTTGTCGGCGAGCTGGTTGACGTTCTCGGTCAGGTCGCGCCACGTGCCGCTGACGCCTTCGACGGTCGCCTGGCCGCCGAGCTTGCCCTCGGTGCCGACCTCGCGGGCGACGCGTGTCACCTCGGCCGCGAACGAGGAGAGCTGGTCGACCATCGTGTTGATCGTCTGCTTGAGCTCGAGGATCTCGCCTTGGGCGTCGACGTCGATCTTCTGGCTGAGGTCGCCGGTCGCGACTGCGGTCGTGACCTGCGCGATGTTGCGCACCTGATCGGTGAGGTTCGAGGCGAGGAAGTTCACCGACTCGGTGAGGTCGCGCCACGTGCCGCTGACGCCCTTGACCTCGGCCTGGCCGCCGAGCTTGCCCTCGGTGCCGACCTCGCGGGCGACGCGCGTGACCTCGTCGGCGAACGAGGAGAGCTGGTCGACCATCGTATTGATCGTTTGCTTGAGCTCGAGGATCTCGCCGCGCGCGTCGACGGTGATCTTCTGGCTGAGGTCGCCGGTGGCGACTGCGGTCGTGACCTGCGCGATGTTGCGCACCTGGTCGGTGAGGTTGTTGGCCATCAGGTTCACGCTGTCGGTCAGCCCGCGCCATGTGCCGCTGACGCCCTCGACCTCGGCCTGGCCGCCGAGGCGCCCCTCGGTGCCGACCTCGCGCGCGACGCCGGTCACCTGCTCGGCGAAGACGCGCAGCCGGTCCGTCATCGAGTTGATCGTCTCGGCGAGCGTCGCGACCTCGCCCTTCGCCTCGACGGTCACCTTCTGCGAGAGGTCGCCGTTGGCGACGGCGGTCGTCACGACCGCGATCTGGCGCACCTGGTCGGTGAGGTTGGAGGCCATGACGTTCACGGAGTCGGTGAGGTCCTTCCACGTCCCGGCGACGCCGGAGACCTCGGCCTGCCCGCCGAGCACGCCGTCGGTGCCGACCTCGCGCGCGACGCCGGTCACCTGCTCGGCGAAGACGCGCAGCGTGTCCGTCATCGAGTTGATCGTCTCGGCGAGCGTCGCGACCTCGCCCTTCGCCTCGACGGTCACCTTCTGCGTCAGATCGCCCTGCGCGACGGCGGTCGTCACGGCCGCGATCTGGCGCACCTGGTCGGTGAGGTTGGAGGCCATGAAGTTCACGTTCTCGGTCAGGTCGCGCCATGTGCCGCTGACGCCCTTCACCTCGGCCTGGCCGCCGAGCTGGCCGTCGGTTCCGACCTCGCGCGCGACGCGTGTCACCTCGTCAGCGAACGAGGAGAGCTGGTCGACCATCGTGTTGATCGTGCTCTTCAGCTCGAGGATCTCGCCGCGTGCGTCGACGGTGATCTTCTGGCTGAGGTCGCCGTTGGCGACGGCGGTCGTGACGGCCGCGATCTGGCGCACCTGGTCGGTGAGGTTGGAGGCCATCGAGTTGACGTTCTCGGTCAGGTCGCGCCAGGTGCCGCTGACGCCCTTCACCTGCGCTTGGCCGCCGAGCTTGCCGTCGGTGCCGACCTCGCGCGCGACGCGCGTGACCTCGTCGGCGAACGAGCCGAGCTGATCGACCATCTCGTTGACGGTGTTGCCGATCGCCGCGAACTCGCCCTTGACCGGCTGCCCCTCGATCGTCAGCGCCATCTTTTGCGACAGGTCGCCCTTCGCGACGGCCGCGATGACGCGCGAGATCTCCGTCGTGGGGCGGACGAGGTCGTCGATCATCGCGTTGACCGACTCGACCGTGTCGTTCCAGCTGCCGTCGACGGTGCCGAGCGAGACGCGCTCGGTCATGCGGCCCTCGCGGCCGATGATCCGGCTCACCCGCGCGAGCTCCTTGGCCTGGCGTGCGTTGAGTGCGATCAGCTCGTTGCAGCGCTGCTGGATCTCGCCGATCACGTCGCGGCGGCGTGCGCGTAGGCGGACGCTGAAGTCGCCGTCGCGGGCGGCGGTGAGGACGCGCAGCAGCTCCTCGAGCGCAGGATCGTCGCGCTGATCGTCAGCCGACCCGTTGCCGGTGGCCGCCGCGCTCCTGCGCGCGGTGGCGGTCCTTGCGCCCGTTGCCATCGTGCCTGCCCCCCACCTGTCGGTCGCCCCACGCTTCCTAGCCGCGGCCAGATACCCGCCACGATCGGTGCGCAAACACGAATTCGCTCCTACGCGGCGCGCCTCCAGGCCGCCCGCGCGGTGTCGCGGCGCGCGGCCGGCCGCCACGTATCGCAGAGCAGCAGCACGACTGCCGGCGGGACCGTCGCCGGTAGCACGTCGTAGAAGGCGAACAGCTGGTCCCAGGCGAGCGATGCCGCGACGAGCGCGAGCGCGGCGGCGAGCTGGCGGCGCGGCTGCGTCGCGAGCAGCGCGCCCACGACCGCAGCGACGAAGAAGTCGTCGTAGCCGAGGCCGGCGAAGCCGAACGAGGCCGACTGCAGCTGCGGCAGGCCGGGGGCTGGCACCGCGGCGTCGAGCGCGTCGTTTGGGGCCTGCAGGGTGTTCGAGAAGACGAGGTACGCGTCGACGGCGGCCAGTGCGACGACGCCGGCCTTCAGGATCTGCCGCGGCGCGGCGCCTGCCAGCAGCCGGCCGAGCGTCACCGCCGAGCCGGCGATCAGCAGCGTCGCCGCGGTCTGCCCGCCGCGGTCGCCGGCATGCGTCCAGGCGAGTGCGAGCAGCGCGGGCGCGAGCACGGCGAGCCACGGCCGTGCGCCATGTGCGGCCCAGCCGAGCGCCAGCGCGCCGCCGAGCGGCACGAGGATCAGTGCGACCCAGGTGATGACGCCGGCCGTCGAGGGGACGAGCGCGACCGCCGCGATGATCAAGATGATCGGCAGCGGCAGCACGAGCGCCCAGAACGGCGTCCGCAGGCGATCCGCCCACGCGCCGATGCCGGCGCCGGGCAGTGCGACGCAGGCCGCTTGGGCGACGGTCAGCGCGAGGCTGTCGGTCGAGAAGAACATCGCGCCGTCAGCTCGCGGCGACGCACGATGAGGTCAGGAGCTGCTCAGGCCGACCGTCGAGACGACGAACGCCGCGATCATCAGCCCGATCGTCGCCGCTCTCATGCGGCCCGGCGTGAGCCAGGTCGCGTGGCATGCCTGCAGCCACGTCCGGGCCCCGCTCGCCCCCGCTGCCGCTGCCATTGCGCACGCACCGCACATGAGAGCGAGGGTACCGGCCCCGCGCTCCGCCTCGTCGCAGTCCTCGTCGCCGGCCGTTGGCGCGAGCGTGGGCTACGCGCGTGCCTGGGCGAACGTCACGAGCCGTCCGCTGGTCTCGTCGTAGAGCTTCAGGCGCAGCGCGACGATCGCTTCCCAGATGCCGAGCTCGCGAACGTCGTGGAAGACCGGGTTGTCGTCGTGCGCGCGCTGCAGGTTGTAGTTCGGGATCCGCGCCTGCAGGTGATGGACGTGATGCAGGCCGATGTTGCCGGTGAAGAACTGCAGCGGCTTGGGCAGCCGCAGGTGCGAGCTGCCGCGCAGCGCCGAAGCGGCGTAGCACCACTCCTCCTTGCGCTCCCAGTAGACGTCCTCGAACTGGTGCTGGACGTAGAACAGCCAGATCCCGACGGCGCCGGCGAGCAGCGCCGGGACGAGCTGGATCAGCAGCACGGCGCGCCAGCCGGCCAGCGCGCAGAGCGCCCCGAGGACGACGACGAGTGCGACGTCGGTCGCGACGATCTTGCGCGCGAAGCGCTTGCGCGCCCAGCTCGGCACGAGCCGCGGCTCGAGGATCAGCGCCCACAGCGGACCGACGCCGAGCAGCACGAGCGGGTTGCGCATCAGCCGGTAGCCGAGCTGCTGGGCGGGCGTGCTGTTGGCGTACTCGGCGACCGTCAGCGTGTCGACGTCGCCCATCCCGCGGCGGTCGAGGTCCCCCGCCGTCGCATGGTGGATGGCATGCTCGTGGCGCCAGGCGTGAAACGGCGAGTAGACGAGCAGACCGCAGCCGACGCCGAGCAGCGTGTTGGCCCGCCGCCACGGCAGGAACGATCCGTGCGCGCAGTCGTGGAAGACGATGAACGTGCGCACGAGAAAGCCCGTCGCGGGGATCGCGAGCGCGACGACGAGCAGCGCCGAGACCTGCAGCGCGGCGTACATGAGCGCCGTCAGGCCGAGGTATGGCACGACGGACGTCGCGACGTCCAGCAGGGCGCGCCGCACGTCGGGCTTCGCGTAGGGGGCCAGCGTCTCGCGCCAGAACGCCGGCTCCAGGCCCTCCGCTGTGACTGCAGCTTGCATGTCGTCCTCTCGTGCGGCGGGTGTGTGGCACCCATCAAAGCAGCGGACGCACGCGCAGGCGTCGGCTGGCGGGCGTGGCCCGCGAGTCGTCAGCCTCCCTGGGTGAGCGCGGTCAGGCGCTGCCAGGTCTGCGGGCCGGCGACGCCGTCGGCGGTGAGCTCGTTGGCCTCCTGAAACGCCCGCAGGGCCGCCTCGGTCTGCGCGCCGAAGCGCCCGTCGATCTTGTCGATCTCGAAGTCGGCGCCGATCAGGCGGCGCTGCAGTCCGCGCACCGCGACGCCGGCCGAGCCGCTGCTCAAGGTCGGGTCGGACATGTCGGCGTCGTCGAGCTTCTCCCACGTCGCCGGGCCGACGATGCCGTCGGCCGTCAGCGTCGCCCAGCGCTGGAAGGACTTCACGGCACTCGACGTGTACACGCCGAAGGCGCCGTCGACCTCGCCGGGCTTGAAGTCAAGCTCGATCAGGGCCTCCTGCAGCCCCTCGACCTCCGCGCCCTCGGATCCCTGCTCCAGCGTCGGTTGTGCCATGAAATGCTGCCTCCGGAACTCGCGATGTCAGAAATTGCACGGGCTGGTTGATGCGCAGCCTGCGACGCCGCGGATGCATCTCCGCGACTGCGAGCGAGCATACGCGGCGCTCCTCGCCGCCAGTGGCCGACCGTGCTGCGGCGCGCCCCGGCCTGCTCGCGGGCCGTTTCGACGCCCTGCGAGGCGATTGCACATGCTCGCCGCCTCTCGCTACGGTGCCGGTGTGGACCTATCGATGGGAGAGGCGGCGACCGCGCTCGGGGTCAGCATGGACACGTTGCGGCGCTGGGATCGCACGGGCAAGCTGCAGGTCACGCGCGACGAGGGCAACCGGCGCCGCATCCCGGTCACCGAGGTCCACCGCCTGCTGCTCGAATCGGAGCTGCACAAGGCGGGCGACGATCTCGCCGCCCACATCCGCGTCCGCGGCGTCGTGCGATCGATCCGGTCGCACGGCATCAAGACGATCGTCGAGCTGCAGGCGGGCCCGTTCGAGATCACCGCGCAGGTCGCGCGCAACACGCTCGAGCGCCTCGAGCTCGTCGAGGGCGCCGACGCCGTCGTCACGATGAAGGCGACGACGCTGCTGATCGAGCGCGCGACCCCGTAGGCGGGCTCGCTTTCGCTGTCCCGTCATCCGGGAACGGCGACGGTCCGGTCCAGCAGCGCGAACAGCTCGCTGAAGTGCCGCTCCGCGGCGGCCTCGTCGTAGACCGGCGTGTCGGCCATCGTGTAACCGTGCGCGGCTCCCTCGTAAATCGCTGACGCGTAGCGGACCCCCGCATCGTCGAGCGCGTGCTCGACGGTGGCGATCTGCTCGCGGGTCATGCTCTGGTCGTTGTCGGCGTAGCCGAGGTAGAGCTCGGCTTGCAGCTCGCCGGCGCTGAGGTGCGGGCTGTCGGCACCGTCGTTTGCCAGGCCGCCGGTGTGGAAGCAGCCGAGCGCCGCGACGCGATCGGGGTAGGCGGTCGCGATCCGCCACCCCAGGCGGCCGCCCATGCAGTAGCCGGTGATCGCGACCGGTCCGCGACCGGCCTCCTCGAGCAGGTCGAGGTAGGCGGCGCCGTCGCGCACGATCCGCTCGGGGGTGAGGTCCTGCACGAGCGGCATGACCTGCGCCAGCAGCGCGCCGCGCCGGCCGGGGTCGGCGAGGTCCTCCATCGCCAGTGCAGGAAACGGCCCGGCGCGATAGAGCACGTTCGGGGCGAGCACCGCGAAGCCGCGCGCCGCGATGCGGTCGGCCATCCGCTCGATCTGCGGACGCAGGCCGAACGCGTCCATCAGCAGCAGCACGGCCGGATGGCGCTCGCCGTCCTGCGGTTGCACGAGGTACGCGTCCGCCACCCCGTCCTGTGTCGTGATCTCGATTGTCTCGCTGTGCATCGCTCCGCTCCTTTTCTGCCCGATCGCGTGGCCACCCGTTTCGGCGGGGCCTGGTCGATTGCCGTGCCCCTGCAGGATGCGGGAATGCCGCTGCGCGCGCGCAGGAAGCGAGGCAGCGGCGCGGTGTAAACGCGGGCCTTGTGACGTTCGGACTATCCGCATGAAGCGTGCGGCCGGGCAAGGTTCAGTGGGGGTTCAGTAGCGCCTGGTTTGGTTGTCCACGACGGTCGGGAGTCGGTGATGTCAGACGTCGCGCGCGGCAGCGTCCGGGGATTCGGGGTGCCTCGCCTGCGCGATCAACCAACAAGGAGACGCGATGAACGCCAGTGATGGGATCCCCCGCGCTGCCGCTGGGAAGCGGCAGCGGTGCGACAGGTCTGGAGGTGTCCGATGCGCGTGATTGCTGGCGCGTCGCTTGGCGCTCCGTCCCCTACCGCCCCTCGTCTCGTTGCGGTTGCGAGCGAGCGCGAGCTGTATCGCGAATACGACCGATCGGGCGGGAAGGCGCCGTGCGCGATATTCCCGATCTCGGGGCGGGAGCTCGAGGTCGCCCACCTCGTGGCGGACGGGCTGACCAACCAGGGAATCGCCGACAAGCTCGTGCTCAGCACCCGGACGATCCAGGCGCACGTGTCCTCGCTGCTGCGTAAGACGAGCACGACGAACAGGACGCATCTCGCCGTCACGCTGATCCGGCGCGGAGTCGTCTCTGTCCCGTGGGACGCGTCCGGTGGCTGGCGCGCTGACCATCACCGATCGTGATCGGCTGACGTACAGGCCGTCGCGGATACCAGCTCGCGTCTCGGGCGTCCGCCCGTGGTCGGGCCTCACACATATGTGCGGGGGCCGACCACGCCCGACCTGACGGCAGCCTGCGCGAGCAGCAGCCGCTTACTGCTGGCCCTGCGATCTATGCCATAGAGCGCGAACAGCCGCGTGAGGCATCGCTTCACGCCGCTGAGCGTCATGTGCACCTCGGCCCGGATCGCCTCGTTCGTTGCGGTCACGCGCCCGCCGTCGACGACGATCGGTCGGCATAGGGCCTTGAGCACGTCGAACTCGGTATCGCCGAGGTCGGTGCGCGCGATGTGCGCACCGAGACGCTTCGTCGGCGCAAGTCGCTCGCCTGGCAAATGAAAGACGATCACCGTGTCGCCAATGACGATTCGGTCCCGGTTGCGCAGGCGGGCGCGCCCATGGATGCGCCGTCCATCGACGAAGGTCCCGTTAGTCGACAGGCCGTCGTCCACGATCAGCCACTCCTCGTCGATGCGGGTGATCTCGGCGTGAAGCCAGGAGGCCGCCGAGTCGCTGAGGATGATCGCTGACGATGGTGACCGCCCGATCGTCGTTCGGGCCACGCCCGGGTCAAGCGCGCGCAGGTTGAGTCCGGTCGCAACTCGCCACGTGACGAACACGCACCCGGAGCGGGTCATGTCAGCAACGGCTTTCAGCTCGGCCGGGGTCGACGCGTGCGCGCGGTGAGGGTCGTCGCGAGACATCCATCTGCCAGCGTATTCACCGTTCACGAGGGGCGCACGGCCCCTGCACGCGTCCACCGGGGTCGCGCCGGAGGGTAGGGCGCATCGCCGGAGGTATACGAAGGGTGTACCTCTGGCGCACCACGGCCGCGCCCCCGTTGTCGATCCTGAGTCCACCCCTGAAAGGGGACGCTGAGCACCGGAACATCGAAGCCGGCGGCGGCGATTTGCACACACGAACCGTCATGTGGACCACGTGCCGGCCGGCCGTCACCGGTCACGGCGGGAGTGGTCCCGTGATCGACGGAGGCACTGCCATGGCACGACACAGCAAACTCGTTGAACGAGAAGCTCGAGAACGAGCCGAGTGGAAGGGTGAACGTCCCCGCGCCTTCTTCGACACGGTGTCCTCGAATCCGGTGATCGGCGACGGGCTCTGCGGGCTCTGCGACGCGTTGCTGGCCGGGATGCCGGCGCGGACGCGCGAGCTCGTGGCGCTGCGTGTCAGCGCAGAGCTCGACAGCGCATACGCGTGGCATGGCCACGTCAGGATCGCCTGCGGCGTGGTGCTGTCATGGGAAGAGATCGCGGCGGTTGCTGCGGGACCGGCCGCGTTCGCCGGGTACGACGCCATCGTCCTGCGGGCCGTCGACGAGCTGCTGCACAGCGGTTCGCTGCGTGATGCGACGCGCTCCGCACTCGGCACCGACGAGCTGGTCGTGAAGATCGCCACCGGCACGTACTGGACGGTTGCCGCCGTCATCGCGGGCGTCGAGCCGGAGCCGGGCATCGCACCGGTCGCTGGCCTTGAGAGCCCGGACCGCGCGCGCTTGACGTATGCGGCGATCGCCTCAGGGTTCGTTCGCGCCGACCCGCCGAGTGTGGTCTGAGATGACCGTCGATACTCACGTTCCCGAGTGCGCAAGCACTGATCTGATCGTTGCCCAAGCTCTGATCGACGTCGCCGCGACGCTGTCGGACGTGTGCGCCCGGCCGCCGCGCTGGCAGGGCGCGCATGGCGGCGGTGTCGCCAGCTGTGCGTTCTTCCTCGTCTCGGCCGCTAGCGTGCACCTTGTCGAGGCAGCGGTCGCCGATCCGAGGATTCGGGCGGTGGACGTCTCGGTCGAGACGATGGCCGGCTTCGGGGCGATCGAGGCATCGATTGCGACCGGTCGCTTGCAGGTGGTCATCGGGGGCTCGGGACCAGGGACGATGGGCGTACTGCCGGCGATCCCCGGGGCGCGGTCGCAGGGGGCCAGCGTGCTGGTGCTGACACCGCGGACGCCGGCCGCGCTTCTGGGCGCGTACGACATCCAGGAGTCCTCGCACTTTCATCCGCTGCACGCGGTGGGCGCGGAGCTCTACGACGCGTTCATTCCGCTCGGCGATGCAGCGGAGATGCCGCGCTTGGCAACACGCCTACGTCATCTCTTCGCTCGCCCGCAGGGCGCAGTGGTCCACGTCAGCGTGCCGACGAACATCCTCGCCCAGCCATGTCCACAGCTGCCTGGGCTCCACGACCTGCAGGTCGCCCTGCCGGCGCCGAGCGCGTTGACCGTGCAGCGCATCGTCGGGCTCATGGAGCGCGGTGGCGGCCGGACGGCGTTCCTGCTCGGCAACGGCTGCGTCCCGCATCGCACCCGGTTGGACACGCTTGTTGCGCGCCTCGACGCCGTGCATTTCAGCACGCCGGCCGCAGTTGGCGTCCTGCCCGGCTCCCTCGGCGTGATCGGTAACGCGGGCTCGGGTGACGTTGCGCGCCGTCTGCGTGAGCTCGACGTTCGCTGTCTGATCGTGCTCGGGACGCGCCTCGGTACGGCCTCGGGTGGCGGAAACCCCGAGCTGCTGCCCGAAGCGTGTGCCGTCGTACACGTCGACATCGACGCGGGCGCCGTCGCCGGCAACGCGATGGCCATGCGTGGCCGACCCGTGCTGGCCGTGACCTCCGACCTCGGCGAGTTCATCGATGCCCTCATGCCGCGCTGACCAGCGATGACCACAATGACCTGCAGACCAAGGAGTGACATGAACGCCACCGTCCATCCACAGGAGGCCGCCGATCTCGTGGCGCGCGCCGTGGCCCGCCGGCCACGGACGGTCGCGCTCTTCGCGGAGTCCAGCTCGTCGATGCTCTATGCGACCCGCGCGGTCGCCGGGCTCGAGGATCCCGCTGGCCTGTACGTACGGGTCATGACCCACTACGGATCGATGGGCCACGCCATCGGCGGGGCCTGCGGATTCTGCGAGGCGACCGGCCAGCGCGCCGTGCTGCTCACGGGCGACGGCTCGCTGCATCTCATGAGCCCGCTGCCGACTGCGCTCAAGCATGGCCACCGCATCACGGTCGTCGTGCTCAACGATCACAGGCTGGGACTTCCGTACTTCGGCAGCGGCCGCATCGGAGCGCTTGGCACGCAGTCCACGACGGACCTGCCCGAGTGGGACTTCACGCGGACCGGCTCGCCGCTGGTCGGTGGTCGCCGGGTCACCGATCTCGGCGAGCTTGAGGATGCGCTGGCAGAGGGCCTGGCATGCGATGGTGTGTTCGTCGTCGACGTCCAGATCGATCCCGATGTCGTGCCCCCGTTCGACGAACGCGCGCAGAGCGTGGCCACGTTGTTCGTTGCCAGCGGAGCATGAGCATGTCCGTGTTCGCAACGTCCGCGCCGATCGTGGGAGCTGCTGCTGATGGCGCTCGGTCGAAGGACACCGCGCCCGTCCACATCGGGGCGCATCGGATCGGCCCGGACACGTTTACCGTCATCGCCGGGCCGTGCTCGGTGACGTGCTTCGAGCAGACGCTGCGCGTCGCGGAAACCGTCAAGCAGGCTGGCGCCACGATGTTCCGGGGCGGAGCCTTCAAGCCACGGTCGGACCCGCGCTCGTTTCAGGGGCTCGCCGAGCTCGGCCTAGCGATGCTGCTCGAAGCCAAGGCCGCGACCGGACTGATGATCGTCACCGAGGTGCTCGACGTGCGCGACCTCGATCTCGTGCTGACGGTGGCGGACGTTGTCCAGGTAGGCGCACGCAACATGCAGAACACCGGACTCCTGAGGGAGCTCGGGCGGGCAGGCTGTCCTGTCCTGCTCAAGCGCGGCCTTGCTGCCACGATCGACGAGACGATCGGGGCTGCCGAGTACATCCGTGGCGAGGGCAACGACGATGTGCTGCTCTGCGAACGGGGCATACGGACGTTCGAGAGCCGCTACCGGTTCTCGCTTGACCTCACCGCGGTGCCGATCCTCCAGGAGCGCAGCGGGCTGCCCGTGCTCGTCGACCCCAGCCACGCACCTGGACGCCGCGACCTCGTGCTGCGGCTGTCGAAGGCAGCGGCGGCCGTCGGCGCGGACGGCCTCATTGTCGAGGTCGACGAGTCCCCCGACGACGCGCTCAGTGATGGGCCGCAGCAACTCAGCAGCGATGTGTTCGCCGACTACATGCGCGAGGTTCGCCGGATTGCCGCGGGAGAGGGCCGCGCCACGTAGGTCACTGCGCGTGACGCGCGGCGAACGCGAGCGCGCATGCGACGATCTCGCCCACGCCCATCAGCTCACCCTCCGTGGTGGCATGCTCGAAGTCCGCAACGCCAAGCGCCTCGCGCAGTACCTCGAGGTCCGCCTCGCGCAGTTCGCGCTCCCGTGGTGAGGGCATGTACCACGAGCGCTGAGCGAGCCTCGTCGAGCTTGCCAAGAGGCGCGCTGCGATCTCGCCCTCGCCGCGCTGGAGCGCCGCACCGGCAAGCCCGTCGAGCGCCCAGCAGGTCGCCCAGAGATCGCCCGCGGCACGGCCGAGCCGCAGCGCTTCGGCGTGGCGATCGATGAGCGAGTCGAGGTCGTCCTCGTCGCGGCTGATCGCGCCGAGGAAGTTCAGTGCCTGCGCGCTGCCGGCACGGTCGCCGATCGCATCGCTCAGCCGCAGAGCGTCGTTGCACAGGGCGCGCCCACGCGCGGGGCTGTCGCAGCGCGCGGCCATGAGCCCGGCGCAGCGCTGCAGCGACGCGAGCACCGAGCGGTGGCCGAGCTGCGCGAAGATCTCGACCGCCTCCTCGAACGCTGCACTGGCGGCACGCGGCTCGCCGCCGAACCAGTAAGCACCACCAATGAGATGCAGCGTGTAGCCCGACTCCCAGCGATGGCCGAGCTCGTCGAAGCGACGCTTGCTCTCCAGAAACAGCGGCAAGCAGCTGACTGGATCGCGGAAGATCGCGGTCGCGCCGAATCCCATCTTGACCCAGGCCAGGCCCCAGTCGTCCCCGATCGCGAGCGCGCACGTGTGGAGCGCCGAGTTGTAGCTGTCGCACTCGGCGTGGTCGCCCCGCCACCACGACAGATGGGAGCCGGCGCGCAGCGCCCGGACCCGCTCCCGGGTGGGCTCCTCGCTGATCGCTAGTGCGCGCTTCACCCACGCACAGCCGTCCTCGAGATGACCATGGGAGAACCACAGCCACCAGAGCGCGCCGACGAGTCGTAGTGCGCCGTGACTATCGCGCCGCTCGACGTACCAGGCGAGCGCCGCGCGAAGGTTGTCGTGCTCTGCCTCCAACCGCTGCAGCGTGTCCTGCTCCTGCGCACCAAACAGGCGCGGTGCCATCTCGGTGGCCAGCGACCAAAAGACCGCGGCGTGCGCGGCGAGCGCGTTCTCCAGCTCGTCGCCGGCCACGAGCCGCAGCCGCGCGAACGCTCGGATCGGTTCGACGAGGCGTAGCCGTGCAGTGCCCTGGAGCGCGGGGGCCACCGCGACCATCGAGCAGTCAACGAGCGCTTGCAAGCTCGCGATATCAGCCTCGGCGACCGCCTGAGCCTCCGCGATCGCAAACGTGCCGTGGAAGACCGAGAGTCGCCGCAACACCCGCTGCTCCTCGGTCGCGAGCAGGCGGTAGCTCCAGTCGATCGCCGCCTCGATCGTCTGCTGGCGGTCAGGCCGGGTCGGATCGCCGCTCCCAAGGTCGGTGAGGTCGCGCTCGCCGCGAATCGTTGCCTCGACGCCTTCGGCGACCGCGTGCAACCCACGCGTAGGGACCTGCGCCGCCGCGAGCTCGATCGCCAGCGGCAGCCCGTCGACTGCGCGGCAGATGCGGGTCGCCAGGGCGAGCGTCTCGTCGCTCGCCGGCTGTTCGCCGGTAAGCAGGCCCGCGCGCTCGAGCAACAGCAGCACCGCCGGCGGCAGCCCGTAGCGATCGTCGTCCTCGACCGGCAGGGATGCCACGCTGAACGTTTGCTCCCCGTAGATCCGCAGCGGCCGGCGCGTCGTGGCGACGAGGCAGACGTCGCGGCAGGCAGTACGCAGCGCGGCGGCCAACTCGCCGCTCGCTGCGTGGACCTGTTCGCAGTTGTCGAGCACGAGGAGCGCGCGACGATCGGAAAGGTGGCGGGTGAGCGCTGCTTGTTGCGTCTCCTCGGGCAGCGCGCGGACGGCGAGCTGGGAGGCGACCGCCGTGGCGACCCGCTCGGTGCTTGCGCCTGCTGGGAGCTCGGCCAGCTCCGCGAACCACACTCCGTCGGGAAAAGACTCGGCGTGGTGCGCGGCGAGTTGCAGCGCGAGCCGCGTCTTGCCGCAGCCGCCGGCGCCCGTCAGTGTCACGAGCTCGCCTCCGGCGACCAGCCGCGACAGTCTCGCGAGCTCGTCCTCCCGTCCGATAAAGCGGGTCGTCTCGACCGGCAGGTTGTGGCGCAGCCGGCTCAGCGTGGCCGGCGGTGGGAAGCCGCCAGGTGGCGCACCGGCGACCAGCTCGAAGATCTGCTCGCCAGGGCCGAGGTCGAAGAAGCGCTGCTCGCCGAGATTGCGCAGCTCCGGCTCCGAACGAAGTCGCGCGCGCGCCTTCGCTGACAGGAGCACTTGACCGGGATGCGCTGCCAGTGCGAGCTGGCGGCAGCGCGCCACGCCCGACCCGGCCAGGCCATCTCTCAGATGGACCCAGCCGCCTGCGTGCACACCGACACGCGCTGGAGGTGATCCTGCGGCAACGATCGCCGCCGCGGCCCGTAGCGCCGAGTCGGCATCGCCAAACCTCGAGACGAGCATGTCAGGGCCCACCGGATGGGGCTCTCCTCCCTCTCGATCGACGAGTAGGGTGAGCATGCCGAGCCCCGGGGCCACGGTCGAGCGGTCGCCTGGTCCAGGCCCTCGACGCCGCGCGGCGATCACTGCGCAGAGGAGCGGTCCGTCAGGGCTGCCGCCGCCCTCGAGCGAGATCGCCGGTAGCGGGCCCGATCGCGGCGCCGGCCCGATCCGCGGCGCACCTCGCGCGACGTCTTCGCCGATCCGTCGCAGCTCTGGCCCGAGGGCGCCCAACTCGCGATATGCCTCGCGGTAGGCGAGTTGTGCCTCGGCCGCCCGGCCGCTCGCATCAAGTACGCGCACGAGCTGGCCGCGCCGTCGTTCGTCCAGTGGATCCCGCGCGATCTGCCTGCGCAGCGAGCCCTCCAGCTCCGCGTGGCGACCGAGCACGAGCAGCACCTCGTTGTGATCAACCTCTGCGCGATCGCGCCCGCTCTCGAGTTCGTGCCGCCGCCCGATCGCCCAGCTGCGATCGCCGAGATCACCGAATGGCATCCCGCCCCACGTGTCCAGGGCCTCCCCGAGCAACGCGTGCGCGGCACGCGGATTGGACGTGACGAGGTCGTGGCCGCGTGCGGCCAAGCGCACGAAGCGCTCGGCATCGATGCACAGTGGGTCCTCCACGACGAGGCGATAGCCGTCGCCGTCCGTGTGGATCACCTGTCGCCGCCGCCCGCTGTCACCGAGCAGCCGCCGCGTCGCGCTGATCGCCACCTGAACGGCGTTACGCGGTTGCTTGCCGGGCTCGTCGCCCCATAATGCGTCGATCAGCGCATCGGTGCTCACCCGCTTGCCGGGCGCGACCAACAGCCGTGCCAGCAGCAGCTTGCTCTGATCACTGGGTGCTAGCGGTGGCGACGCCGGCGACGCGCGCACGGTCACCGATCCAAGAATGACGTAGTCGGCGTCTGCCATCGCGTAACGGTTGCCATCGCCACCCGACGGCGACACCCACGGTTAATCCCACCTAATCAAAGCGTGAAGCTGCGGTCAACCGTCAGTGCGCTGGATCGCCGAGCGCAGCGAGGCCACGCAACGCGAGATCGTCGCGAGGCGACCGCCGCAACACCTCCTCCCAACCGCATCTGGCGGCCGCTGGGTCGCCCGCATCAACGCACGCGAGCGCGTGCGCGTTGCGCGTCGCGAGATCGTTCGGCAGCCAGAGCGCCACGGCCGCGAAGCACTCGCGCGCGAGTGCGCTGTTACCCACCTGCGCGGCGCGCAGACCCTGATTGAACAATGACGCGGGATGAAGGAGCAGGCGACCGAAGCCAGCCAGCGGAGTGAGGCAGCCGACGCACACATCAACTCCGATCGGATTCTCGGCGCGGCAGCCGGGGATCGGACAGATGATCTGCGGCGGCCGATGAAGCTCGCGGTTGGCGGCGCGCGCGCTGGCACCGTCCCCGAGTGCCTCATGCAGTGGCAATTCTCTGTCTGGGAGGTCACCGTCGCCCGGTCCGCCCATGATGACCCGGCCGCGGCGCAGCGGCGTCCCGTTGAGCCGAACCGCGGCCTCGAGCTCCTCGATGACGAGTGGGCTGGCACCGATGTCGTCGCAGCGCCAGGCGTCGATCTCGACGTCGTCGGCGACATCGCCTGCGGCGGCCCCGCGCAGACGGAGGATCTCCAGCCCGGCTGCCTCCATGTGGGCCAACATGCGGTCCTTCAGCTGGTCGAGCGCGCGGTGTGCGGTCGTGAGGGCGGTTGCATCGAACTGCGGTCCGTGACGTTCGAGCAGGTTCTCGAGCTCGACTGTGAACACGGCCTGCTCGGCCAGTGCCCGCAGCGCGCCCACGTGCTGCGCGGCCGACGCGCGACCCGCCCGGTCGAGGTCAGCCCGAAAGCGTCGTAGCACGATTGCCAGCTCGTCCGCTGGTGCTCGCGGCTCGAATTCTACGGCGGGTCGTGCTGTGAATTCGCCCCAGGTCGGCAGATCAGCTGTCCGGTGTGGCACGATCAGGTCCGCCCGCGGTTGTCGCTGCGGTGGCGCACGTACTCCTTCTCCCAGTTCACAAAAACTGCCAGCCGGTCGCTGCGATGACGCAAGGCGGGCACGTGATGCCGGCGCTCGGTTGAGTCTGGCCCGACGACGAGCACACCGGGGAAGGGTGCCGTCGCCGGGCCAGACTCAACCGAGCCAGAGCCTTGCGCAACCTGCTGAAATCTCACTGAGCAGGCTGTCTCGCGGCCGCTCGCGGGCGACAGCGCGGCCCACGTCAACTCAGGGCGTGAAGAGCCCGTGCGCGTATGCGTATCGGACCGCCTGGGCGCGGTCGCGCGAACCGGTCTTGCTGAAGATCCGGTTGACGTGCGTCTTGACGGTCGCCGCGCTGACGACGAGCCGCTCGGCGATTTCGCCGTTGGAGAGGCCCTCCGCGATGAGGGCCAGCACCTCGGCCTCGCGTGCGGTGAGCTCGTCGGGGAGTTCGGCCGGCTGGGACCCCGGGGATGCGGCCACCGGCGCGGAGCCCGGCGTCTGGGTCTGGGTCTGGGTCGCCAGATCGATCAGGCGGTCCTGCACGGCGGTGTCGAGATAGCGCTCGCCGGCGTGGACCGCGCGGATCGCCGCTTCGATCTCCTCGGCACTTGCGTCCTTCGTGAGGTAGCCGCGCGCTCCGGCCCGCAGGGCGGGCAGCAGCGACGCGTCGTCGGCGTACGTGGTGAGGATCAGCACGGCGATCTCGGGGTGTCGTGCCGCGAGCTCGCGTGTCGCCGCCACGCCGTCGACGCCTGGCATCTTCAGGTCCATCAGCACGACCGCGGGCCGTAGTGCGCCGGCCTGCTCGATCGCCTGCGCGCCGTCGGCGACGGCGCCGACGACCTCGACGCCGTCGAGCGTCCCGACGAGCAGCGCGAGCCCGTCCCGGACCGTGCGCTGGTCATCGGCGATCAGCAGCCGGATCACGCCGGCAGCTCCAGGCGCACGCGCCAGCCGCCGCCGTCGCGCGGCCCAGCCTCGCAGCGGCCGCCCGCGCTCGCGGTGCGCTCGCGCATCGATTCCAGGCCATGGCCGCCGCCTGTGATCTGGTGGCTGCTCGCACCTGGGGCGGCCCCGTCGTCGTCGACGGTCAGCGTTGTCGACACGCCGTCCTGTTGCAGGCGCACGACGACCCGCGAGCCGGGGGCGTGTCGCGCGGCGTTCGTGATCGCCTCCTGCGTCGCGCGGTACAGCACGACGCCGGCCTGCGGGCCGACGGCGCGCGGCGCGGCGCCGTCCGGGGCGGACTCGAATGTGACGTCGACGCGCAGATCGAGCGCGAGCTGCGCGACGAGCGCGGGCAGCTCGGCGATCGTCTGAAGCGTGTCGCCGCGCAGCGCGCCGACGGCCCGCCGTGCGTCGCCGAGACCGTCGCGCACGAGCTCGGCGGCGCGATCGAGAGCCTGCGCGGCGGCTGCGTCGGCCCCGGCGCCGGCGAGGATCCGGCGCGCGCCCTGCAGCTGGATCGCCGCGCCCGACAGCGAGTGGGCAAGGACGTCGTGCAGCTCTCCTGCGATCCGCGTGCGCTCTGCCAGCGCGGCCGACTGCGCCTGGGCGTCGCGGGCGTCCTGCAGCCGCGCATACAGCAGCTCGGTCTCCTCCTGGCCGTCGCGCGCCTGGCGCATGAGCGTCGCGGTCGCGGCCATCAGCGCGAGCAGCACGAGCGTCCCGAGGACATCTGCGAGGCGGCCCGACGAGCCGAGCACGTCCACGAGCACGAGTCCTGCGGCGGTCGCGATCCCGATCGCTCGTGCGGTGTCGCGCCCGAGCCAGAGGAATGCGACGAACACAGGGACGCTCGAGGCGACCCCGCCGACGCCGTGCGGCTGCAATGCCGCGAGCGCGACGGCAGCGGCGGCGATCGCGACGACAACGACGTCAGCCCGGGCGGGCCGGCCCGGGATCGACACGCGAGCGACGCCCGCGGCCCAGACGACGAGCGCCGCGACGACGCCGAGGCCGAGGCCGTGAAGGGCCGGCGCCGGGTCCGTCGTCGCGACGGAGAGCACGATGATCGTGCCGACCGTCAGCGTCACCGGCCGCAGCGCCACGCCCCCGCCGGCGTTGCGCGCGAGCGCGCGCTCGCGGACGGCGGCCGCGCGGGCGCTGTCGAGCGCTGGGCCGGTCGTCGCCATCGCGGCCATGCTACGCAGCGACCAGCTTGGTGTGAGAGCGTGCCGTGCGCTCCATCTGGACGCGTCGCAGCTGGATGATCGTGAGCCGGACGGTGACCTCGCAGAGCGCCATCAGCACGAACGCGGTCGTCCACGCGCCGGCGCTCGTGAGGTGGTGATCGACGCTGAAGCGGGTGATCGCCGGGCCGAGCCCATGATCGGACGCGATCTCGACGCCCATGCGGGTGCCGATGCCGACGATCCAGGCACCCGCCGCGATCACTCCGGCGCGGGCGAGGACGAAGCCCTCGTCGTCCAGGCGCATGTGGGTGAAGACGCCGCAGATCGTGCCGAGCGCGACGCCGGCGCCGGCGAGGATGACGTCGAACGCGACGTCGTTGCCGGCGGTCGGGACATCGGTGAGGTAGTGCCGTGCCGCGAAGCCGACCAGCACGATCGGCAGCACGAGGCTCTGCAGGTCCAGGCGGCGCTCGCGCACCTGCCTGATGACGAGTGCGATGAGCGCGATGTTGATGAGGTATGTGGTCGTGTCCATGACGAGCATCCTGCTCTCGCGATCGCCCCGCGTCGTCGGCTCAGGGGTGGGTCCTGCGGGTGGGCTCGCGCGTCAACCCGAGGGTTGATACGCGCGCGCCGGTGGGGCTTGCGCAAGGCCGTCAGGCCAGGATCTCGACAAACCCGTCCGTCCCATGCACGCGGATCCGCTGGCCGTCTCCGATCAGCCGGGTTGCGTGCTCCACGCCCACGACGGCCGGCAGACCGTACTCGCGTGCGATCACAGCGCCGTGGGTCATCAGCCCCCCGACCTCCGTCACCAGACCTGCGATCCCGACGAACAGGGGCGTCCAGCTGGGATCTGTGTGCGCCGTGACGAGGATGTCGTCCGGTCCGAGGTTGGCGTCGCTCATGTCGAGGATGACGCGGGCGCGCCCTTCGATGGTCCCGCCGGAGACGGCCAGGCCGGCCAGCGCACCGGCCGGCACGTCGTCGCGCCGGTACATCCCGGCGACGATCTCGCCTTCCGACGTGATCACCCGGGGCGGCGTGAGCGCGTGATTGGATGCGAATGCCAGCTTGCGCTCGGCGATGAGCTGCTCGTCGGCCTCGCTCGAGCGCACGACGTCGTCGAGCTCCTGGAAGGTGAGGTGGAACATGTCCTCGACCTCACGCAGCACGCCGGCTTGCACGAGGCGCTCGGCATCTGCCAGCAATGCCTGCTTGTAGACGAAGAGGCGGCGGATGATCCCGTACTTCGGATATTCCCGGTAGCCGATGAAGGTGCGGACGCGGTCGATCATCCGTTTGACCTCCTCGGCCTTGCGCATGCCGTCGTCCGGAAGGGCCCGCAAGCGCTCCAGCAGCTCCTGCTCCTTCTCCCACGCGTTCCGCCGGCCCTGCTCGAAGCGCCGCCCACCGGCGCCCTGCTCGAAGTTCTTGATGTTGCCGAGCAGCACGGGCACGAGCGTCGAGGGGCGTTCGCTCCAGCGGGGCCTCGTGACGTCGATCTCGCCGACGCAGCGCATGCCGTACCTGTCGAGGTAGGCGCGGATCGCGTCGCGCGCTTGCCGCCCGCCGTCGAGCCCGGCCAGTTCGTCGAGGAAGTCGTCGCCCTCGATGTGCTGCAGGAACGCCACCACGTCCGGATGCGGGCGGATCACGTCTGCGACGTCCAGCAGCGCCAGCCCCATCTCCGACGTGATGTTCCCGGGGGCGGATTGCGTCAGCGTGTCGGCGGCGTTCTTCTCCCCCAGCCACCCCTCCAGCTGGTCGTTGAGCCACCAGGTTGCCTCCATCCCGGCCATGATCACCTGCATGCTGCGCGGGTCGAACAGGACCCGCCTCAGCTCCTGGATGTCCTCCCGGATGAACTGCAGCCGCCCCGATCCCGACGTCGTCGCGATGTCGCGCTTGCAGGCGGCGATCGACGCTTGGCTGTGCTCGATCAGCTCGGCGACGATGGCGGGATCTGTCTTGATCGGGGTCGGCGCGACGCCGGTCTGCGGCGCGCTGGGTCCCGCGTCCTCGGGGATCGACGGGACGAAGTCGCCGCGGTCGAGGATCGTCTGCAGCGCGTCCCCGATCAGCGGATCGCCTTTCCCGAGGGCCTCCATGACCGCCGCTCGCGTCGCCGGCGAGGCAAGGCGCGCAGCGACGTCGACGAACAGCCTCCCGCCGGCTTCGTGCATCGTCGGGAGCGCGATCAGCTGGTACAGAGACAGCCCCAGGGGCTTCATCGGGTCGGTCATCATCTGCTGATGACCGACGGAGACGTAGACGTGGTTGTCGGCGTCGATGGCTCTGGGGATCGGGAACAGGGTGGTGATCGGGCGGCTCTGGACGATCTCGAAGCAGTCGTCCACCAGGCACCACTCGATGTCCTGCGGGCTGCCGAAGTGCGCTTCGATGCGCCGGCCGAGCTGCGCGAGCCGCAGGACCTGCCCATCCGTCAGTGCGGGCTGGTCCCGGCGGTGCTCTTCGATCGTGAGTTGCTGGGCTCCGCCTGACGGCGACGCCTGGATGGCGAGCAGCTTGGTGGCGATCGCTTTGGCGACGATCTCGCCATCGCGCACCTTGTAGACGTCCGCATTGACGAGGCCGGAGACGAGGGCCTCACCGAGCCCGAAGCTCGCCTCGACCGAGATGACCTTCCGGTTGGACGTCACGGGGTCTGCCGTGAAGAGGATGCCGGCCGCGTGCGGGAAGACCATCCGCTGCACGATGACGGCCATCTGCACGCTGCGGTGGTCGACGCCGTTGCGCAGACGGTACGTCACGGCCTGCTCGGTGAACAGCGAGGCCCAGCACCGCCTGACGTGCTCGAGGATGGCGGCCGTTCCGCTGATGTTCAGGTACGTGTCGTGCTGGCCTGCGAAGGAGGCTCTCGCGGAGTCCTCGGCCGTCGCGCTCGAGCGGACGGCGTAGGCGGCTTGGTCGCCGAGACGGGCCAGCGCGAGAGTGATCGACGTCGCGGCGTCGTCGGGGATAGCCGTGTGCTCGAGGGTCCGGCGGATCTCCGCGCTGAGCTCGCCGATGGTGCCGCGGTCGCCCGGATCCAGGTGCGACAGCCGATCGAGCAGAGCATCGACCGACGGGGCTTGCCTGAGCATTCGCCGGAACGCGGTCGTCGTGACGCAGAAGCCGGGCGGCACGCGGATGCCGTCGATCTGCGACAGCTCCCCCAGGTGGGCGCCTTTGCCGCCGCCGATTGCGACCTGCGTCCTGTCGATCTCCTCGAGATCCAACACGTAGCCGGCGGACTCCAAGGTGTCGGCACCGGCACTCGTCAAGGCTCCTCCAACGATCGCCACCGCATGCTCTTGCGTGCGCATCTTGCTGCTCCCTTCGTCGCTTGCGGCGAGCGAGTATGAGGCACACCGGGGGGCTTGAAACAAGCCCCCCTGGTAGGGATACTTTGGACGTGGAGAGGGCCGTACGCGCCTCTCGGGCTCGTGGAGCAGCAGTCGCCGACATCGCACACGGGGCCGTCATGACGCCTCCGGTTGTGCCGCATAATCGCCCGCCGCAGGTCAGGACCTACGGAAGATGGAAGGTGCGAACATGCGTATAAGCGAGCATGCTGTGGTGATCGCCGGAGGAGGCCCGGCGGGGATGATGCTGGCGGCCGAGCTGGCGTTGGCGAAGGTCGAAGTCGCGATCGTCGAGCGGCGTCCCGATCACGTGCTCGCCGGCTCACGCGCCGGCGGCTTTCACTCGCGCACGATCGAGGTGCTCGATCAGCGTGGGGTCGCCGATCGGTTCCTCGCGGAGGGTCAGTTGCATCAGGTTGGCGCGATGTTCGGCACGGCCATGCTGGACATGAGCGACTTTCCGACGCGTCACCCGTACACGCTGGGGATCTTCCAGAACAAGATCGAGCGGATCATGGCCGCCTGGATCGCCGAGCTGCCGGTGCACATCTACTACGGGCGTGAGGTGACGGGCTTCGCGCAGGACGCCGCCGGCGTCGATGTCCAGCTGTCCGACGGCGAGCCGCTGAGGGCGCGGTATCTCGTCGGATGTGATGGAGGACGAAGCCTGATCCGCAAGGCGGCGGGGATCGAGTTCCCCGGATGGGATCCGACGAAGAGCAACCTGATCGCCGAGGTCGAGCTGACTGAGGAGCCGCCGAGCGGCGTCCGTCACGACGCGGCCGGCATCCACGGACTCAACAGGATGGAGGACGGGAAGACCTTTCGCGTCATCGTGACCGAGCAGCAGATCGGGACGGGCGGCGAGCCCACTCTGGGCGACCTGAGCGAGGCGCTGATCGCGGTGTTCGGTACCGACTTCGGGATCCACGACCCCACCTGGATCTCCCGGTTCACCGACATGACGCGCCAGGCGGCGGCCTACCGCGCGGGACGGGTCCTCCTGGCCGGCGACGCGGCACACGTGCACTACCCGGCGGGTGGACAGGGCCTGGGCCTCGGTGTGCAGGATGCGGTGAATCTCGGATGGAAGCTCGCGCAGGTGGTCCACGGGAGCGCCCCGTCGAGCCTCCTGGACAGCTACCACGCGGAGCGTCATCCGGTCGTCGCCCGCGTCCTCCGGCACACGATGGCGCTGGGCGCGCTCCAGCGCCGCGACGATCGCATGCAGGCGGTGGTCGATGAGGCGTCAGAGCTTGCGAGCATGGACGAGCCTCGCAAACGCCTCGTCGGAATCCAGACCGGGCTCGACATCCAGTACGAGCTCGGCGCCGGACACCCGCTGCTCGGGCGCCGCATGCC